>JAFZPX010000055.1 GCA_017552455.1 Clostridiales bacterium | reverse complement strand
GTCAGCTCCTTCTCCTCTACTGTGTTGTAGTAGAAGGCGGCGGGCAGATTAAACATCGACTCAAAAATCCCAAGATGAATAGGAGTCTCTTCATGAGCCGTCGGGATGAATATCGCCTTGTCCGCCACCACCGGCAGACCGAAGTAAGTCGTGTAGTAAAGGTAGCATACGAACACAAAAACATCGTAGTCGTCACGAATCTCAGCGAGCCTCTTAGGAAGCGAGGGACAACACGGTCCCTGGCGCTCCATCCAGTCCTCTTCCTTCTCCTTGGACAGGGGCTGACGGGCCGCCGCAGCACCCAAAACCTTCTCACTAAGCTTGTTGAACGACGCGACGTCACGCTCCGCAGAATTGCTCAAACGCTCGACTTTTACGCCGTTTAACATTGTTACACCGGGTTCGTACTCATTTTTCCAGGACTGGTAATCGACTGCGCACGTCGTGAGGCAAGCGACCTCATATCCGGGCAAAGCGCACAAATGTTCTGCCACCTCTCTGGTGTATGCTTCAGCGCCTCCGTTGACCTCCAGGCCGTACCTTTGGACTACAAAACAGACCTTCACTTGAGTGCCTCCCTGAATTCCGACAGCTGCTGCATAAACATCTTCGATACGTTCTCGTACTTAAAGTATTCGAGCCTCTCGTTCTGCTCCTCTATGATCTTCGCCCTCAGCTCCTCATCGAAAAGCACCTCATGCAGCGCCTGTCCCATCAAAGCGGGATCCTTCTTAGACAGCAGCACACCTGTTCCGCCCAAAGTCTCGGGCATGGCACAGGAATCAAAAGCGATTATCGGGATCTTAAAATACATAGCCTCCAGAAGCGGCACACAGAAGCCCTCGTGCTCAGAAAGCTGAACAAATGCGTCAGCCGAGCGGTAGTAAGCTAAGATCTGCGGGAATGTGATGTGACCTGTAAACACGATATCATCGAGCCCCAGCTTCTTCGCATACAGTCTCAATCTAGCCGTATACTTCTCCATTCCCTGCGTGGAGCCCGCCAGAATCAATCGAACAGGCTCTTTATACATCTGACGGTACGCATAAAGCATCGTCATGATGTCTTCAGGCTTCTTATTAGGAACGATACGTCCTACGAAGAGGATATTCTTAACTTCATGATTATTAGTAGCTGCAGGGCCGCCCATCTGCTCAAGCAAAGCAGCATCGGGCTCCTTGGCATAATCTTCAAAAGGAACCAAGATAGGACACACCTTCATCGGGCACTTATAGCCGTAACCTTCAAGCTGATGCATATTGAAGGAAGAATCATTAATCCCCGCATCAAACGTGTCCTTCAGCGAGATCGCCTCGTCTATTCCCTGCGAACACAGCTTCGCCGCCGCACCACTATAAGGCACGAAGAAATCCGGCGGAGTCATGTTGTGATAAATTACGATCTTACGACAAGGCAGGTCCTTGATCTTCTCATTAAGCACCGTACCCGTCGACAAGTGATACAGCATCAGATCATTCTTCTTGATCTTCGGCAAAACGTGATAGGGCTTGATAGTCTTGCTAATAAACTTGGGGTCCAAGTGCTCCGCGTACACCACAGACTTGATGCCGCTGTTCATCAGAAGCTTTTGAATCGCCAAAGTATCGTTACTTACCGCATCGCCGCGCGAAAGTGTTGTAAGAACCTGAAATATCCTCATTTGCTTAACTCATCCAGCCTGTCCTGCAAGACATTGATACGAGAGAACAGATCCTGCTTTATCTTCTCCTGCTCGCGGAATTCCTTGAGCACAGTCAGAAGCTTGTCATTGATGTCATTCTGCGCGTACACGCAGGGGTTGTAGTAGAAGCCGTAGAAGAAGCCGCCGAGCTTTTTCGCGATGGATGTGTACTGAGGGACAACCTTCTTGTTCTCCTCAATCAACGCAATAGTGCGCGACACCTCGTCCTCCATGGAAAGGCCCATGAGAACCGAAACATCCTCGAACTTAACGGGGAGCTCTACATTGCCCTCGACAGAGGGCTTCGCGGCGAACATCTCGCGTGCTGTCATGCCTTCTTCTCCAAAGCGTCGACCTTGGCCTCAAGAGAAGTCAGCGTCTTCTGCAGATCCTCGATCTCGTTCTTCTGATTACGAACAGCCTCGCAGACCATGTAGTAGTGGTAATTGAGCTTATTCTGCTGGGCAACGATCGGCAGCACGAAGAAAGAACCTGCCTTGCGGATACACTTCTTGAAGAAACGCTTGATCTTATTGCCCTCGAGCATCTGGTAAGCCGTAACTTCGTAATTATAAGCGAGGTATCTTACAGCCTCGTCAAGTGTCGACGCAGATGCGCCTGAAGAAGTGTCCTGGAAAGACAGCGGGATCTTGTCTGCCCCACTCTCCTTAATATTCGCGCGGATCTCCTCCATTATCTTCTTAACGTCGATGCCGTTCTCAGCCATTGTCGTCCTGCCTTTCCGCCTCGTATTCCCAGTCGTGCTCCATAAAGAAGCCGCCGACGTCAGGCGTCTGCCTGTAAGTATCTATCTTGAGCGCATCCTTCCAGTAATCAACCGGAACGCCGTCACCGTACTCAATCGAGAAGCTGACTGTATACTGGTCGGGCATCAGCGGGATCTTGCGCATGATTATCGTAAACTCGCCGTCTTCGTTAAGGTCGAAGTTCGGGTGGCCGTCGATCCTTGTATTTGTGCCGTAGAGATTCTCGCCGGAATTACGGAAAAAACCTATTCCGAACACAGCGTCCTTGATGGGCTTCTCCACATGGTAGTGCACCTTAAAGTACACGTCCGTACCCACCTCGAAAAGCCTCTTACCCACGCCATCCGGGCCTGAAGCCGTGATGCTTGTGATCTTAACTTCACCTGAACCCCAGCGGTACTGTCCGCCGTTAGCTTCGACAGCAGCCTGCTGCTCAGGGATCATCGACAGCTTAAGATTCTCCTTATAGCGGCGCTCCTGCATGTAAGCAACATACTCCGGAGGAATGTCCAAAGACTTGCCGCCTGCAGCCTGGCGCTGCTCGTTCATGAACTCGAGATACTCAGAATGAACTGCCAAAGGTGTGCCGTCAGCCTTGATGACACCTTCGTTGATCCAGATGGATCTGTCGCAGATATTCTCAATCTGTGAAAGTGAGTGGGAAACGATAACGATCGTCGTTCCCTTCTCTTTGATCTCCTGAAGCTTAGAGAAGCACTTAGCCTGGAAGTTCGCGTCACCTACTGCGAGGATCTCGTCGATGAGCAGAACATCAGCATCAACGTTGATCGCGACTGAGAAAGCCAGACGCATGTACATACCTGAAGAGTACGTACGAACAGGATTATCGATGAATCCGTGAAGCTCCGAGAAATCAATGATGCTCTGCAAACGGGCCTCTATCTCCTCTCTCGTCAGACCAAAGATAGAAGCATTGATATAGATATTCTCGCGGCCGGACATATCGGGGTGGAAACCAGCACCGAGCTCGAGCAATGAAGAAACTCTTCCTGCGATCTCGACTGAACCGCCGTCCGGATAAAGGATACCGGAGATGAGCTTCAATAAAGTAGACTTACCGCAGCCGTTGTGACCGATGAGCCCTACAGCCTCGCCTTTCTTGATATCGAAGGATACATCGTTAAGAACGGTGCGGACTTCATGCTTATTACGGTTACGGAAAAGGATGACCTCCTTAAGAGAGCGTCCCTTATCGTAGTAGACCTTGAACTTCTTTGTAAGATTCGATACGCGGATTGCTACGTTGTCTTCCATATCAAAGCTCCTCCGCGAATCTTCTTTGCAGTCTGCCGAAGATCAGTACGCCCGCGAAGATCGTGACAAGGCCGATGCCGACAGCAAGAAGAAGTGTTGTAAGGTCAGGGGTTCTTCCCCAGTAAAGAACGTCACGGTATGCGTTAACGATAGGCGTGACGGGATTAAGTCTGTAGATGGATAGATACTTCTCAGGAACCATCTCTTCGGGGTAGCAGATAGGAGTCGCATAAAGCCAAGCCATCGCGAGGATTGCAAGAATGTGCTCCAAGTCACGGAAATAAACCGTCAGAGACGATGAGATCAGTGCGATGCCCAAAGCCATCAGGTATTCGACCAACATGATGACCGGCAAACACAGGATACCGCCGACAGTAAGATGCACGCCGGATACCAGCGAGACAAGTATTACGACGATAAAAGACAGCAGCATATTAACAAACTGCGATGTGACAAATGAGATGGGGATGATCTCACGCGGGAATCTTATCTTCTTGATAAGGTCCTTCTGCGCGATGATACAGGTCGAGCCGCCTGTGATGGCAGCAGAGAAAAACAGCCACGGAATAAGTCCTACAAACAGATACAGATAGAACTTCTCCACTCCCGCCTTCATGATGATCGAGAAGACCATGTTGTAAACGAGAAGCTGCAGCAAAGGGTTAACAAAAGTCCACATAAAGCCCAGCACCGAGCCCTTGTACTTTCCTCTAAGGTCCCTCTTAACAAGGCTGTATACCATCAGCCTGTATTCGTAGATTTCTTTTATCTTATTCATTCTTGAGATAGTACTCGTACATTTCCTTCAAAGTGTCGAAAATAGAATACTCCGGCTCCCATCCGAGCTTCTCCTTGATCAAAGTATTGTCGCACTGAACGATGGGCGTATCGATCGGACGATATCTTTCCGAATCGACAACAACCTTAACATCAACAGTACACAAACTTACGATGTAGTTAAGCATCTCATCAAGGCCGTGAGCTTCTCCGCTTCCGACGTTGAAGATCACGCGGTCATCGTCGCTCTCGAGGATCATGCGGTAAGCACGTGCGATGTCTCTTACATCAGAGAAATCACGCTTAGCCGTCAAATTTCCTACGCGGATCTCACCGGGCTCACCTGCAAGCTCGAGGCCTGCTGCCTGCTTACAGAAAGAAGGCAATACGAATGAATCCTTCTGACCGATACCTGTGTGGTTGAAAGGTCTTACATAGTGGATCTTCAAACCAAATCTCTGACGGTAGCACTCGACGAACTGCTCCTGAGCAACCTTCGAGATTCCGTAAGGATTGTTGGCACTGATGGGATCGTTCTCGTTGATGCTTCCGTCCTTGGCACAATACTCCTCGGAAGATCCGATGAATAAAATCTTGGCATTACGGGCATGCTTGCCTGCTGCCTCAAGGATATTAAGCGCACCTACGACATTAACCTGCATCGTCGTCTGAGGTATCTTCCATGAAGCACCTACGGATGAGACGGCTGCGAGATTTATGATGGCGTCGGGCTTAACCTTGCTTACGATATCGGCAACAAAGTCCGCATTAAGAAGATCGCCCTCATAGTAATCGACGTTATGTATACCACAGTAAGGTACGATATCGCTGCCCGCGACCTCATAGCCGTGGGCTGCCAGTTCATCAGTAAGATATTTACCGACGAATCCTCCGATACCGAATATAAGCGCTTTCATCAGGAAATGCCGGCTTCCTTCTTAGCAAGCTGGAGGTCGTGCTCAGCCATGATGCGGCAAAGCTCCTCGTAAGATGTCTTCTGAGGATTCCAGCCAAGCTTTGTCTTAGCCTTTGTAGGATCGCCCCAGAGGTTAACAACGTCTGTAGGTCTGAACCACTGAGGGTTAACGCATACGAGCATCTTGCCCGTCTTCTTGTCGTAGCCCTTCTCCTCGAGGCCCTCGCCCTTCCACTCAAGCTCGATGCCGTCGTTAGCGAAAGCGAGTGTTGTGAACTCACGAACTGTGTGCTGAACACCTGTAGCGATTACGTAATCGTCCGGCTCTTCCTGCTGGAGGATAAGCCACATGCACTCTACGTAGTCCTTAGCATAACCCCAGTCACGGAGTGAATCGAGGTTACCGAGCTCGAGGTGGTCCTGAAGTCCGCAAGCGATACGGCCTGCAGCTCTTGTGATCTTTCTTGTTACGAATGTCTCGCCTCTTCTTTCAGACTCGTGGTTGAACAGGATACCGTTAGCGCAGAACATTCCGTAAGCCTCTCTGTACTCCTTCATCATCCAGAAGCCGTACTGCTTAGCAACAGCGTAGGGTGAGAAAGGATGGAAAGGTGTGTTCTCGTTCTGAGGGCACTCCTCAACCTTGCCGTAAAGCTCGGATGTGGAAGCCTGGTAGATTCTTGTCTTCTTCTCGAGACCCATGATGTGTACTGCCTCGAGGATACGAAGTACGCCAATAGCGTCAACTTCGCCTGTGTACTCAGCAGCTTCGAAGCTTACGCCTACATGAGACTGAGCTGCGAGGTTATAGATCTCATCGGGCTCGATATCCTTAACTGCTCTTAAGATGCTCGATGAGTCGGAGAGGTCACCCTCATGAAGGATGATGGAATTCGCATCGATGAGATGCTGGATTCTCTCGGTCGTTACAACGGAAGCTCTTCTGATAAGTCCGTGTACTTCGTAGCCCTTCTCGAGCAGGAACTCTGCAAGATAAGAACCGTCCTGACCTGTGATACCTGTAATTAAAGCTTTTTTCATGATATTTCCTCTCCGTAAAATGTTTTTTAATCTTAACTAATCAATTATACCATATACGCGTGTTTAATAGCACTTCTTGCCGCGTCGGCTGCCTTTTCCCATGTATAGGTGCATGCGTGCTTGCGAAGCTTGACCTTGCGTTCGGGTGTACACGGCAGCAAAAGCTTGTCTTCAAAGGCCTGCGCCCACTTCTTCTCATCCTTGGGAGGTATGAGCGGAAGCATTCCGCCTGCGATTTCCACGAGACTTGAACTTTCCGAAACAACGCAGTCCGTGCCGCAAGCCATCGCCTCCGTAACGGGCATGCCGAAGCCCTCGTAAATACTGGGAAAAGCGAAAACAGCAGCATTGCGCAGCAAGTCGCGCTTAACCTCGTTGCTGATGTAGCCCGTCCTTACGATGCGGTCCTTTACGGGGCTGAGCTCGATGGCACTCTCCGTCTCTTCCGGCTGCCAGCCGCGGCCGCCCGCGAGAACGAGCTTGACGTCGGGGTATTTCGCTGCGATCAAGTCAAAGGCCTCCACTATGGTGCGGATGTTCTTACGAGGCTCAAGTGTGCCCATATAAAGGATGTAACGTCCGTCGAGGCCGTAGTCGGTCTTGGCGGAGGTCTCGAAGCCCTCGCCCGGGGTGTAGAAGCTAGTGTCCACGCCGCAAGTGCCAACGAAGATCTTCTCCTCGGGAACGCCTAAGACGTCCATGATCTCGCGCTTAGAGAACTCCGAGATAGTAAGTATCGCAGAAGCGCGCGAAGCCGAATCCATGAGGTGGCCCTGAAGAAGGCGGCGGTTTCTGGCATCCATGGTCTCAGGGAAACGCTCGGACACCAAGTCGTAAATCGTGATGACATTGCGCCCCGTAAGGCCTCCCGGAGTTAAGTAATTAAAGAACACCGTGAGGTCCGCCTTGGACTTGGTGAGCGTGTGATAAGGGATGATCTTCCCTGCACCGCCCATCCTGATATACGCAGAAAGCGGGAGCGATCTGACGATATGCAGATCGTTCCCGCCTAATTCCATTTTAAGGTTCTCTTCCAAGATCTCCTTGACGCCGTTTCGGCCCAGGAAATCAAATGCGTGTAGCTCAGTATCTTCAGCTATCAGTCGGGATGCGACCTCGGCCGTGTAGTTACCTATGCCGGTAAGTCCTCTTACCGCGATGGGCTGAAGATTAAAGGCCAGCATTATCCGAGCTTATTCTCTACAAAAGCGCTCATCTCGGACTTGATGGACTCAAGTCTGTCAGAAGCTGTCTTCTCGTCAGCGTCGTAAACACCGAAGTAGATCTTGAGCTTAGGCTCTGTACCGGAAGGTCTTGCGCAAGCCCAGTCGAGTCCCTTGTCGCCGCCCAATTCATAAAGAAGAACGTTGGACTTAGGAAGTGTGAGCTCTGTTGTCTTAACCTCGCCGTCAGAGAAGTCGTATCTTACGCCCTTCTGATAGTCGCGTACTGCAACAGGCTTAGGTCCGCCGATGAGCTTAGCTGCATCCTCAGCAGTCTTGCAAGCCTCGAGCTCTTCTCTCATGGCGATCATGCCATTCTTGATCTTCTCGAGACCTTCCTTACCCTCACGTGTGAAGGATACTGCCTGCTCGAAGCCGTAGCCGTACTTGTTGTAGATTCTGTAAAGTCTGTCGATCAATGTCTCGCCCATATCCTGAGACTGGCAAGCCATACCGCAGACGAGCATTGCTGCAACAACAGCATCCTTGTCTCTTACAGATGTACCGGAGAGGTAGCCATAAGACTCCTCGAAACCGAACTGGAAGTGCTTGTCGCCGAACTCGTCGTCAACCTTGATTCTCTCGCCGATGTACTTGAAGCCTGTGAGAGTCTCCTGAAGCTCAACGCCGTAAGCATCGCAGACAGCCTTGCAAAGCTTTGTGGAAACGATTGTTGTACATGCGAAAGCCTTATTCTCGAGTGTTCCGAGCTTCTTCTTACTGTCGAGAATGTAGTCGAGGAGCATGAGGCCAACCTGGTTACCTGTAAGAGCCTTGTACTCGCCGTCCTTTGTTCTTACTGCGATTCCGAGTCTGTCGGAGTCAGGGTCTGTACCGAATACCAAGTCAGCGCCGACCTTCTTTGCAAGCTCGATACCGAGTGTAAAAGCAGCCGGGTCCTCAGGGTTAGGTGTCTTAACTGTAGGGAAAGCGCCGTCAGGGAGCTCCTGCTGAGGAACTACGTAAACGTTGTTCAAGCCGATGGACTTGAGGATACGTCTTACGGGCTTGTTGCCTGAACCGTGCAAAGGTGTGTAAACGACTGAGATGTCAGCCTGTCTCTTGATAGCCTCAGCATCGATTACGAGCTCCTTAAGCATCTCTGTGTAAGCGATGTCAACCTCGGGACCGAATCTCTTGATAATGCCGGAAGCGAGAGCCTCGTTGAAGTCAGCCATCTTTGTTGTTCTTACGTCAGCATACTTAGCCATGTTCTCGAGGATAGCTGCTGCAGCTGCCTCTGTAACCTGACCGCCGTCCTCACCGTAAACCTTGTAGCCGTTGTACTTAGGCGGGTTGTGGGAAGCTGTGATCATAACGCCTGCGAAAGCGTTGAAGTATCTTACTGAGAATGAGCACATAGGTACCGGACGAAGCTCGTCTGTAAGGTAAACCTGAATGCCTGCATTAGCGAAGACCTGTGCTGCTACCTGTGCGAACTCAGGGCTGAAGTGTCTTGAGTCGTGGCAGATAACTACGCCTCTCTTCTTCGCCTCTTCACCGTTAGCTACGATGTAATCTGCAAGACCTGCGGAAGCCTTGGCTACAGTGTAAGCATTGATTCTGTTTGTACCTGCACCGATGATGCCTCTAAGGCCGCCTGTACCGAACTCGAGATCCTTGTAGAATCTGTCTTCGATCTCTGTTGTGTCGTTAGCGATAGCGAGCAGTTCATTACGTGTTGTCTCGTCAAAAAAGGGATCTGTGCTCCAGATCTTATATATATCAGCTGCGCTCATTTGATATTTTCCTCCCCAAAGGATATTTGCTAGGGATGATTATATCGTAAAATGCGTTAAATTATCTTTTATTTTTACGGTCGATGAGCGCGAGGGCGATAAGTCCTACGATTCCTACTGCTGAGAGCACCGCACCGGCCTTAAGTCCCGGAGGCGTGTACTGCAGCTGGATGTCGTGGGCGCCGGGAGCGACGTCAAGGCTTATCAGAGCGTTCTGATAAGGCGTAATCTCTGTCTTTACACCATCTACAAAGGCCTCCCAGCCGTCCTCATACGGGATGGATGTGAGGATCATATCGCCCTGAGCGACATTCGCTGTGAAGCTGATATAGCCGTCCTCAGCCTCTGTTATTGATGTCTTGCTTGTATCGAGCTCGGCAAACTGCTGCTCGAAGGCCTCGTTATCGAAGTATGCGAAGTTGACGGCAAGGTATGTGAAGGAGTCCTGATCTGCGAGGATAGACAGCTGAACAGTCTCCCCTTCCTCGAATGCGCCGAGTCTTAAGATGCTCGAATAGAAAGTTCCATCGGAATAAGTGTCGATGAGCATGCCGTTCAGGTAGACTTCGCAGCCTGAGTTGGTTCTCGGAACACTTATGTTGACATAAAGCTCGTCAGGTCTGTCGACTGTGACTTCGTAGTTAAGAATTATCGGCAGGCTCTCGTTGATCCTATAGACGTCGAGCTGTGTGTCGTAGTAGTTGGAAGCTACTTCGAGACCCAGTTCATCGGGGTCGAATGCTGCTTCTGATTCGTCTTCACTTGTCTGGATGTCCTCTTCAGCGAACTGGTCGTCGGCCCTGTAATCGCCGATGTTGAGGGTCGTACCGTTGAGAATCTCTTCTGTGACGCTCGACTCGTCGACCGTGATGAAGAAATCTTCTGTGAAGCTGTCGAAGAGCGAAGCGTACCAGTCGTTCTGGAATTCGAAGTAGTTCTTATCGTTTACGTCATTCTCGAGTGCGTAGAAGTCGAAGTCTCTTGCGGATGCATTAGCTGCGAATGCAAGCGGAAGGACAGTATTTCTTCTGTAGAATGACAGATTATCGTCGGATGCGATGAGGTCAGCATCTGTGTATTCATCATTGGTCATGTAGAGCGAACCGATCGAGAAGAATGCATCTGTCGAAGGTGCGGAATATGCGTGACCTGCAGCGAAGTAGTTAT
>JAFZPX010000054.1 GCA_017552455.1 Clostridiales bacterium | reverse complement strand
TCTGCGAAGTCAACAAATGACTCATCGATAACGAGGCGAACGCCCTTGCCGCCTGCCCAGTCGATCATACGAAGCAGATCAGCCTTGGGAATATAGTTACCGCTCGGGTTATCAGGATTGATGATGATCAGGTTATCGATCGCCTTGTCATCAAAGAACACCATCACATCGTCAGCAGAATAAGAATAATCGCGGTTCTCAGGAACAAACACAACCGCGTCCTCATCAGAATAACGATTCGGATACTCCTCGAATGTCGGGCGTACAAAACCAGTCTTACCCTGAAGCTGACTCATCAGTGACTTGATAAGCTCCGCCGCACCGTTACCTACAACAATCGACTCCTGGTGCACGTTAAACTGCTTGGCAGCGAGCAGTGAGTTAACTCTCATGCCCGAAGGATACTCCGTCAGCAGCACATCGAAGTTCGCGCGCATCTCCGCCTTCATCCTCTCCGTCGGGAAATAAGGATTAACCAGATAGCAGAAATCGAGAAGCTTCGGATATCTCCAGTAACCGCCGTAACGGCTCTGCATCAAAGCCACGCGCTCATCGGGATCGGGTGTGAATATGGACTCTGCGATATCAAGATCCTGTATATCGTCGATCTCGTACCACTTCTGCCCTGTAAGTCTCTTCGCCTTGATCACGGGCTCATCGAGCATCGTGATGACGCGAAGAACCTGCTCATAGTATTCATTCTCACCAAGAGCCTGCTCATAAGCCTTCAGGAAAGGCACATAGTAGTTTACTGAGAAGTCCTTGGAGAACTTATAGACATTGACCGTCTTGTAGTACTCGCTCGTCTTCTCGAAGTTAATCTTCTTTCCAGGAATAAAAGCATCGATACAGTCGTCAGCCGTAAGCTTTACACACGTTCCGTCCATCCAAGCCTCGTACTTGTCTACGAGCGCGAGCGTGGGACGCGGATCCTGCACGAGAGCGTCAAGAATCGAATCCTCGAAGATCAGATCCGACTCGAACAGGAGCGTGTCCTCCTCGCACAGCTTATCGGAAGCGAGCGCGAGTGAGTAAATGTTATTTGTCTTATCGTAGATAGGATTGTCGATGAATACTACGGGCGTCTTGATGCCGAGAGTCTCGATGTAATCTCTTAACTTCTGACCCTGATAGCCTGTTACCACAACGATGCGCGAGACATTCTGTCTCTCAATCTGACGGAGCATACGCTCGATCAGAGTAACTCCGTTGACCTTGACCATGCACTTTGTATTGTCGGAAGTCAGTTCCTTAAGCCTCTTGCCCATTCCGGCCGCCAGGATGATAGCTTGCATATCGAACTCCTTAGTTGGTTCATTATTAATATTTTAGCACATGTTATATAATCAATGTTACGACACCCACACCACGAACGGAGGACACATGACTAAGATCCTTATCCTCGGAGCCGGTCCTGCCGGACTGACACTTGCCAATGCTCTTCAGGACAAGGGCATCACTGACCTTCTAGTTCTTGAGAAAGAATCCGAAGCCGGCGGCCTTTGCAGATCGCAGGACGTAGACGGCTCACCGCTCGACATCGGCGGCGGACATTTTCTCGACGTAAGGCGCCCGAAAGTAAACGAGTTTCTTTTCGCATTTATGCCCGAGGACGAGTGGGACCTTTACACGCGCGACAGCAGAATACACGTAGACGGACAGATGGTAAGCCACCCTCTGGAGGCGAACATCTGGCAGATGGATATCGAGACGCAGCTTCAGTACCTGATGTCTATCTCGACCGCGGGCTGTGTCACGGGCACCACGAAGCCCGAAGCCTTCGTCGACTGGATAAGATGGAAGTTAGGAGACCGCATCTCCGACTCCTACATGATTCCGTACAACCAGAAGATGTTCGGCGACAACCTCAATGAGCTTGGCACATACTGGCTTAATAAGCTGCCGGATGTAAGTTTCGAGGATGTTCTTAGGTCGTGTCTCGAGCATAAGGCGCATGCCAAGCAGCCGGGGCACGCTTCCTTCTACTACCCCAAGAAATACGGCTACGGCGAGCTGTGGAAGAGGATGGCGGACAACTTGGGCGATAAGCTTAAGTGCAACGCCTGCGTTACGGAGCTCGACCTCAACGCGAAGAAGATAACTCTTGCTGACGGCACTTCCTACGAAGCGGACGTAGTGGTTACTACCATACCGTGGAACTGCTTCGAGAAGATTCAGGGCATGCCCTCCCCCCTGCTCGAAAATATACGCAAGCTCAAGCACACGGGCGTCGTCATCTCGTACTGCAGCGAGAACCTCGAGACAGAGGCGCACTGGATCTACGAGCCCGACCCCGACAAGGACTACCACCGCATTCTTGTAAGGCACAACTTCTGCAACGGCTCCCGCGGCTACTGGAAGGAGACCCGCAAGGAGCGTTACAAGGAAGGCCAGGTCGAGTTCTCCTATCTTAATGAATATGCATATCCTTTAAATACGATCGACAAGCCTCAGATAATGAGTGAGCTCATCGCGTTTGCAAGGTCTAAGAACGTCCTCCCTCTCGGAAGATGGGGCGAGCACGAACACTACAACTCAGACCTTGTAGTCGAATTGGCGCTGAAGCTTGCAGATCAGTTAGGCGGTTAACATGAAGAAGACAATTATCGTAATGCCGGTCGCGAACGAGCAGGATACGATGGGATCCATCATCGATGAGATCCTGGCTTTACCCTACGACAACCTCTACCTCTACCCTGTCATCGATTCATACTCCAAGGACAGGACTGAGGAGATCATCAGATCGTACGAGCACACGGGGAAAGTGAAGTGCATATTCTATAAGGAATCCAGAGGCGTAATCAGCTGCTACATGGAAGGCTACAGGCAGGCCTTGAAAGACGGCGCTGAGCAGGTCATCGAGATGGACGGCGGCGGAAGCCACAAGCCTTCTGAGATCCCGCAGTTCATCGAGAAGCTCGAAGAAGGTTACGACTGCGTCTGGGGTTCAAGATTTATAAAAGGCGGCGGCTTGGAGAACGATCCTATTTACAGAAGGATCTTAAGCGGCGGCGGAACATTCCTGTCGAACCTCGTCCTCGGTACGAAACTCAAGGACATGACGAGCGGCTTCGAAGCATTCAAGAAAGAAGTCCTCGAGAAATTCGAGTTCGACAAGTTCCTGTCGACAGGCCACATGTACCAGACAGAGATGAGATTCTACTGCAGAAACTACCGAACGATAGAAGTCCCCATCCACTACACGGCGGGCAAATCCTCACTGAAGTTCAAGTCAGTAAAAGAAGCATTGGTAATCCTGTTCAAGTTAAAAAAGAACGAGAAACTGGTATATAAGAACTAACCAACAGCCGGGCGCAGCCCGGCTTTCTTATTATCAGAAAACCAGCCAACCCCGGGGTGGTGTGGGCGGGGATTATTCAATCAATGCTGTCCATGTTTAAGCTGAAGATACATTCTAATCGCATCTTCTACGCAGCTATTCAAAGAAGTTGATTCTGTCACAGCCAAAGTAGCTAGATCCTTATGAAGCTCAGGATCAATTCTCACATTGAATGTTCCCTTATACTCTTTAGCCGGCTTCTTCCCTACTTCTTTACAGAACACCAGATAATCGTCTACAGCCGAATGAAACTCTTCTATAACAAGCATCGGATCTTTGCATTCAAAAGTAACTAGATCTTCTATATTCTCGATCTTGCCGTGAAGCACCATACTATCGGTATCAAATTCGATCTTTGAATGGTATCCCTTATACTCAAGAATGTTATTTGTCTTAATCATCATATCTCTCCAATCCTATGCAATTGTTCATAAACATCTCTTGTACTTGCAACACTCATTACGTCACCAGGATGAGGCTTGTGCAACATAATTATTATGCCATCCTTCTTTCTATAAAACTTTACTCTAGACCCTGATGTCTTACCTTTGTTAAACTCCTCAAATCCAATGTGACAAAGCAACGTTCTTACTTCTGAATAAGTATAATCTTTTGGAATTGCCTTCAGTCTCTCCTTAGCTTTTTCTAATCTACCCATAAACAGCTCCTTTGCAACTGTTCTTTAGTTGCATTCTACAACGGATAAGTATTCGCGTCAAGATTAGTTACACATTCGCAACTATTCGGTTTGAGGGGCGGCGTGGGCGGGGATTCGTCACTACACATCAGGCATCACCCGCACCCCCGCAGCATTGATATAACAGAACGAGCCTACAAGCTGTAAAGCCTGCTTCGCACATCCTACGGATGCTACGGGCTGTGACAGCTCAGGCTCGTTCTGTGTTTTGTCACTAAGCGGGGTTGCGGCAGCATGCGCGTTTAGCCACTGGAAGGCACAGACACTCGCGGCTACCACCATAAGCAACGTTATTCTTTCAGCATCTTAAGATAAACACCCGCAGCATCAACTATCCGCTGCATCTTAAGGCGGATTCGATCATACTCGCCACTAGA
>JAFZPX010000053.1 GCA_017552455.1 Clostridiales bacterium | reverse complement strand
GTCGGCGTCGGTGTATTCGTGTCCTCAGGAGCCTCTGTAGGCTCAGGTGTAGGTGTATTTGTTACCTCACTTGTCTCAGTTGTCTCGTCTTCAACAGTTACAGAATAACCGCCGAGTTCAAGGATGAGATCCTCTGACCAGCCTGTTGCTGTACATACAGTGATACGAAGTGTCTGGTTCTCGCCGAGCTGGCTTAAGATGAATGCATTGAGATCTTCCTCAGTAAGCTCATCAAGAACGAAGTCAACGCTTCCGACTGCTCTGTCGTTGAACAGGTATACTCTTACTCTGTCACCGGGATTAACGTCGAGCTGCTTTGTCTCGCCTGTTGTAGGGTTAATTCCCATGATGTGTACATGACCTGATGTAAGGATGAGTGTGGCAATGCCGTCTGTGTCGACGCTTACATATCCTGATGTACCTCTGATACCTACAGTCATGGTCGACGTTACGATGTCGAACGACTCATCTTCTTCAAGAGGCTTGTTTACCTCGAAGAAGACGCCGCCTGCTGTAAGGTCAAGTTCCAATGCATTGCCTGATCTGTTGAACTGTGCACGGCTGTTCTCATCGAGAGTAACGATCTTATGCTCGTCGAGTGCGATGGAAGCAAGGCTGTCTGCGCCTGTGCTTAATGCATCGCCGTTCGCGAACCTCATGTTCTCAACTATCGCCTTCTCGTTGCCGTTGATGTCCTCAAGAGTCACGATTCCTTCCATGCGAAGAAGTCGCATCGAGGTAGCACGAATTCCGCTGTTAAGCAGAACAACGACCACGATAACTGCGACGATAACAACTACTGGAATCGAGATAGAGAGGATCTTCCAAAGCTTTGACAGTTCTGTCCACTTCTTTACAAGATTCTTCATAAAATGTTCCTCTGTTCTTAGTTTTCTCCAATTGCCTTCCGGTGAGAGAATCAGAACAGTACCCTCACCAAATAATTATAAGTGAGGCACATTATATAATCAAGAAGATTTTAGTCCCAGGGAACGTCATCTCCGAAGAAATAATCGGTGTCATAAACGTAGTTTCCGTTATCGTTAGGGCAGAACAGAGCATAGAGCTCATTCCACGATCCTTCCTGAGGCAGATTGATCGTAAATTCCTCCGAAGTTTCTTCGCCGCTTCCGTTAACAACCGTGATGCTGCAGTCCATGAAACCGTTATTGCCGTACTCGGCATTGTCATGGAAGAGGCTTGATCCGGAAGAGAAGTTATTCGGAAGCTCGCCCTGTGCGTGACAGTCATAGAAATCCGTCGTACTCAGGTCACATGCGAACAGCGCCGAGTTGGGACCCGTGATATACGCATCCTCTATGCTAAGACCGATAACCGTCGAGAAATAGATATCCCCGAAGAAGCCGTTATGATCATTGTTGTTGTCGATGGTAAGTCCCGATATCGTGTGCCCGTTGCCCGCGAAGATACCCGAGAACTGCCTGAATCCAAGCTCATTATCCTCGCCGAGCGGCACCCACTGATAATCCGAGATATCGATATCCGCGATAAGGTCTACATAGACGAAGACATTATCATCGTATTCTCTCGGGAACGCGTTGACATAGTAGGTGAGGGAAGCGAGGTCCTCCGCACTGTCTACAATGAAGACACTGTTGCAGCTCTCCGTTATGTACTCCATGTCGACCAAAGAGAGGATGTCTTCATACTCGGGGATCCTTCCGAAGATCGTGTCCTGCGGATCGGTATCAAAGAAGCTCTCCTGCGTAAGCTGCGCCGCCGCATCCACAGTACCGAAGAAATACACCGCAGAATTCGGCACATCCGCATACGCGTAGCCGTCCTCGAACGTCGTCTCCAGCATCACCGGCGTGGAGAAAGTTCCGTTATTCATGGACCATATACCGAGGTTCTCTTCAGGCTCTCCATCATACTCGAAAAATACCCTTACACTAGGATGCTCTTCCGTGGAATCCGTACCCGTGAGAAGCACACCAAAGTACCCGGAAAGAGCCTCGGCAGACCACTCGTCGTTGCCTACAGTATCGTCTTCTTCCGTGGTGGAGTAGACACTTACGAATTCGCCGGGCCACTGGTTATCGTAAAGCTCGACCGTAACATAGCCTTCTTCAAAATCTATTCTGCGCTCGGCAAGTTCACCTTCATCAAGATCGAGCACTTCTGCTCTTCTTAAAAGCTCTGCCGCGAAAGGAGATCTCATATCGATGAGGTAAGACGTGTTGTCGACGGTATCGTTCGAGTACTGATACATTACTTCTTCATTCACATAGACACCCGGCTGTCTTTCAAACTGAACGAAAGTGCCGTCATCGATAGCGATATTGGCAGCATAGGAGCTTGTCTCGAGCGTGGCTGTGCCGGCAGGGGAACGGGAAGTGAAATCGAGCAACTCGATATACTCTGTAGCTCTGTCGTAGTAGAGGAAACGTGCAGGCATATCAAGTGCAGGATTAGTTGCATAAGAGACTTCTCCGGCTCCTATGATTACTACATCGTCCCCGTAGAGCCACAGATTCATCTCATATGAGGTATCTGACGTTACTATCACGGAGTAGCCGGTAAACTCCATATCCGCAGACTCACTGCCGTACGCTGATATTACTGTCATGGAGTTAAGATCACTGTCGAAGTAAAGGCTCGTGCCCATATCCAGCACCAGTGTGCTTCCTGAAAGCCTGTCTTGGAGTCTCTCTGAGAATTCCTGACCTTCATCTGAATCAAGGTTATGAGCGACGTTATCAAGGATATAAAGTTCCCCGTCACAGTATGAAGCTTCAATGGTTAAGTTATCGCCAATGGGGATGGCGAGAGTCGCCATATCGTAGATGCCACGGGCGAGCTTAAGACAAACTTCGATGCTGTCATCGTTTACCTCGAGGATGTCGTAATCGACGCCGTAGCTGTCTGTGAATGTATTATCCTCGAAGTCGAAGGAGCATAGCATTCCTGTATCGGTCACCCATGTGCCTTCAAGAATCTCCTCTGACAGCGGTTCACTTGCTTCAGGAAGATCAGAAGTTATGCCGTCATCTTCCGTTTCTTCAGTCTCAGTCTCTTCCTCATCGTCATAGTCGTGTGCTCTTCTTAATGTATCTGAGCAGGCGTTTGTGATGAGAATGAATGCCAATAAAACCGCTGTTATCTTAAGTCTTTTCATAGTTATCCCACATTCGATATATAGACTCGCACATTATATAACGTATATTTGAGAACTTGTAGAAGTATTTATGGTTTTAATGTAAGATTAGTGTTGATTTTTCTTAAGGGAGCATATCTATGGCAGATACGATCAAATGTCCGCATTGTGCCGCCAATCTCAAGTTCTCGGCAGGAGCTCAGAAACTCCAGTGCCCCTTCTGTGGAGGCACATTCGCACTCGATGAAGTCGAGTCCAAAGCAGTAGATGAGATGATGGCTGAAAGCAAGCCCGTCGAGCCAAAGGCTGATGAAGAACCTAAGCCGATGGAACAGCAGAATCTCGAGCATCTCGAAGCTATCGAAGATGCCGCTGAGCATTCTTCCGACAACGTGGAATTCGTATGTAATTCCTGCGGCGGAAAGATACTTTCTGATTCATCCACATCCGCTTCCTTCTGTCCCTTCTGCGGCTCTCCCGCTCTTATCGGACAGAGACTTAACGGTGAATTTACGCCTAAGTACATCATCCCGTTCCAGTACAGCAGAGAATCAGCTGAGCAGGCTTTCTTAAGATGGTGCAAGGGCGGTAAGTACACGCCTGTTAAGTTCGTAAGTAAAGAGAATATAGGTAAGCTTACCGGTCTCTATGTACCTTTCTGGCTTTTTGATGTGACAGGTGATGTTAACGTAGCCGGTACGGGAACTACATCGACAAGCTCCGGTAACTACACTTACATAAGAGATTATGACTTCAAGATCGACGGAGAAGTTAAGTGGGAGAAGATCCCGCTTGACGGCGAGACGCGTATCGATGATGCACTCATGGAGGCGATAGAGCCCTTCAAGTATTCAGGTCTTGTTAAGTACGACTATAAGTATCTTCCTGGATTCTTTGCCGACAGATATGATCAGTCGGAGGAGGACCTTCGTAAGCGTGCTGCCGAGCGCGCCAAGGAGTATCTCGATAATGAGATAAAGAGCAAGGTCAAAAGATACGATTCATATAAGTTAACGACTAATTCAACGAAGTACCACGATATCAAAGCTGAATACGCACTGCTGCCTGTATGGTTCATGCAGTACAAGTATCTTGGAAAGTCTTACTACTTTGCGATGAACGGTCAGACCGGCGAAGTCGCAGGTAAGGCTCCGGTAAGTAAGGTTAAGCAGACGATGTTCTTCTCTGTCGCTCTTGCTGTCTGTGCTGTGATCGCCAGATTCATCACAGGAATCATCATGGGAGGATTCGTAGGATGAGCAGCACGGAAAAGAAAAAGAATAACAAGGTCAGTATATTTGGCGAGATGGGCATGATGTCGTTCACAGCGATCGTATGCATGATCGCTGTTGTCCTCGGATGCGTAGCTTTTTATCTGTTCATGTCTTCTTCTCCCAAGAAGCATGTCATCGTTGATGATGAAGCGGATATCTTCACGAATGCGGAAGAGAATGAACTCGAGCGCTTGGCTTCAAGTCTTTCCAAGGAAGAGGATATCAATGTCGTTATCGTGACGACCCGAGACAAGGGAAGAGGTTATACGAACAGTGATGAGGACTGTGCAAGATACGCAGGCGACTACTACGCCGATAAGTGCATCAAGACAAGCCTCGTCAATAACTCGGGAATCTGTATCTTCATCGATCTTACGATCGACGAGCCCGGTCAGAGATTCTTCTGGATCTACACATACGGAACAGCTTACTTCGCGATCGATGATGATGAATGCTACCACCTGTTCAATCAGCAAAGACAGCAGCTGTCCGACGCTGATTACTTTGGAGCTCTCGAGAATATCTTCGGTAAGCTTGATGACTACGACTATGAGTCAGTAAGTTCTATGGTGTTCTTTACGCTCTTGATCCCTGCATTGCTCTCATTCCTTATCACTTGGCTTTGCACATCACCTAAGGGCCTTGATAAGAAGCCTAAGTCAAAGGTATATGAAGCAGCTTCTGAAGGTATGGACTTTAACGATAAACTCGTAAGGACACGTAAGATAAGACACGAGTCTTCAGGCGGCGGAGGCGGAGGCTTCTCCGGCGGCGGAGGCGGCTTCGGTGGCGGCGGTCACTCAGGCGGTGGCGGCGGAAGATTCTGATAGGCGATATTAAGAATGTTGGGGAAAATATTTCTTGTCGTTTATCTTATCGCTCAGGTAGGCGTATCGCTAGTAACGGAGTACGTCTGGGATAACAATGAGCCTATAAAGAAGATCGGTCGCAAGACACGTGCGATCCGTATCTTCATCTATGCGATCCTCGCGATCATACCGATGCTCGGTGCATATCTTCCGAGATCGCCGTTTAAGTACTGGTGCCTTGGCGCCGGCAACGTCTGGTTCGCATTCTTCATGTACTATGCTCCGGCCGTTCTAATTTTCTGCCTCATCGCGGTTATTATCGCGAAGGCGCGAAAGAAGAAAAGATCACGCCTTATCGGTTTTTCTCTCTTCGCAGCTTTCATACCTGCTCTGATACTGTCAGTCTACGGTCTTTATCATGCGCAGCAGATCAAGGTCACCAACGAGCAGATAACCATCGAAGCACCTAATGCACAAGAACTTAACGACATGAGGATCGTCCTCATTGCCGACCTGCACTTAAGCGTCAACTCCACTCCCGAGATGACGGAGCGCATGGTCGATCTCGTTAACGAACAGAACCCCGACTTGATACTTGTCGCGGGTGACATCTTTACAAGTAACTACATGGGTCTTCGTGAGCCTGACCGCTACTCGGATGCTCTTTCGAATATGCATGCGACTTACGGTGTGTATGCTGTGTGCGGTAATCACGATGTGGATGAGAACCTTTTCGGAGGGTTTTCTGTGTCGCCGATATCAGAGGCTTTCCGTACGGACGAGATGAGTGGCTTTCTGGACCGCTGCGGGTTCACGATACTGGATGACGAAGCTCTGACGATCGCGGACGGAGCCGTAACTGTTGTGGGACGCCTCGACGAGCGTAAGCCCGGAGACGGAACTTCCGACAGACTCACGCCTGAGGAGCTTCTTAGCGGCTGTGATCACAACACGCCAATCCTTGTAATAGAACACGAGCCTGTAGAGTTTGATGAGCTTAATGCTGCGGGTACGGATGCTGTCTTCTGCGGCCATACGCACAACGGCCAGGTCTTCCCGGGCAACATCCTCATCCACCTGTTCAACGAGTATGCATACGGTGTTGAGCATATCGATGACATGGACATCATTGTCACCGCGGGTGTGGGTTATTACGGTCCGCCGATCAGAATCGGAACTGACGGTGAGATAATGGTTATTGATGTAAGCTTTGAATAACTGATAGCGAGGGCTGGCAGTGGATAAGTTCGAAGGGTTCAAATTCAAAAAAATATGGAAGGGTGCGTTTAACGATCTGTTCAAGCGTGGCCTTAAAGCCTATGTAATACTCATTGGCATACTCTTTGTTTTCTCGTTTCTCGGTATCTCCGGCCAGTATGCGTTTCTTGATGTCGACCGCGTGGATGATGCAGCAGGAACAATGCAGACAGATGACTACGCGGTTCAGTTTGTTACTGATTATGCGATGTCTAACAAGCTTATACAGCTGATTCCTGAACTCATCAGGGAAGGCGTCGTAATGCCTTTCATCACCGCTAATGCTTCGTATGCGGGTTGGCTTCTTTCTGTCCTCTTGCTCAACGAAGAGTATGTCGCGCGTAACAGGGGCGAAGTCTTCGTTATTCTGGTCATCCTCTCCTATGCCGTAATGCAGTTTATCTACTTCATAAAACGTGGTTTCCTGGTGGGTCAGATCCGCTATCAGATGGAATGCCATGTGCGTAAAGACGTGAAGATCCGAAGGATAATGTCGCCATTCTCCGATTACAAATTCTGGCATGTATTCCGCGTCATGGCGGTCCATAATCTTGTGCTCTTCCTGTGGGGATTGACCATTATCGGAGGCATTATCAAGTCTTATCAGTACTACTTCGTGCCTTACATTCTCGCGGAGAATCCTGATGTGTCGTGGACACAGGTCAAGAACCTGTCGAAGGCCATGACCAAGGGCTATAAGTTCAAGATGTTCATTATGGATATGGCCGACGTTTTTATAGTTCTGATTATCGGACTGTTCCCGTTCGCTACTACATGGGTGTCGAAGCCTTTTACGATAATGACTGAGACTCAAATGTATTTCACTTTAAGAAGCCGTCCCGACATCGACCGTTCGTTGTTCATCGAGACCGCTTTTGACGATCCTGAAGCTGAGTTCAAACTTAATGACTTCGCCATCTCGGGCTCTAACTTCAATCAGGCAGATAAGTATAAGATCACAGACTTCATCGCGATGTTCTTCCTGTTCAGCTTCGTAGGCTGGGTGTGGGAAGTAGTGCTTCATATCGTTAAAGATCACGCGCTTCATAACCGCGGTTTCCTCTATGGTCCGTGGCTTCCCATCTACGGCCTCGGAGGCGCGCTCATCATCGTTATCTTAAGTCGCTTCAAAGCCAATAAGCCGAAGCTTTTTGTGTACACGATGGTGCTGTGCGGAATACTCGAGTACTTAACGAGTTTCCTTATAGAATTCTTCTACGATTCCCACTACTGGGATTACCACGAGATGTTCCTGAACCTTAACGGAAGAGTGTGCCTTGCAGGTCTTGTTGCTTTCGCGATAGGCGGCTTCGCGGGCGTATATCTTCTCGGTCCCATGATAAGAGCTCTGCTTCTCAAGATAGGAAAGAAAGCAAGCTATATCGTGTGTGCCGTGTTGGTGGCAGTCTTCCTTGTTGACGTCGTCTGCTGCATCGTGTTCGGCCCCAACTCCGGCGAGGGCGTAGGGCAGAAGTACGACATGACTGTATCTGTTCTTAACCTTATCGGCTGATCAGATATCCTCGAAATTCTCAAGTCCCTTAAGCTGCTCTGCCTTAACGTCACCGTGCTTTACAAAGTGCATCGTAACGAAGCTTAAGAAAGCGAAAAGCGCCGCATATATAAACAGACACTTGTAAGAAACCGTCTTAAGGAAGTGGCCTGCCAGGACGGGAGTCACAACCTGTCCTGCCATCGAAGCCGCGTAGTAGTAACCCGTATATTTTCCTGCATCTGCGCCCTTACACATCTCGACAGCCATGGGAAGCGAGTTGACGCTGATTGCTGCCCACGCGACACCTACGCACGCGAAAGTGATGTACATGGGTATCGTTATTGATGCCGCCGTAGTCGTAAGCGCATAGCTCAGCGCGAAAGAAGCCGTCAGCAGAAGCGTTCCGAAATAAATGAGGTTCTTTCTGCCCCATTTCGCTGCAGCGGCGCCTATGGGAATGTAGGAGATGATGGCACCTGCGTTAGCTACGAGGAAGCAGGTGGAGCCTCCGCCTAGACCTTCTCCCATGATGACTTTGATGTATGTGATAAACCATGTGGTGACTGCGTTGTAGCCGATATACCACAGTGCAACTGAAGCAAGAAGGAATATCATTGACTTCATTACGGGGGCGGGAAGCTTGGCTGTTCCCGTTGCCTTGTTTTCTTCAGTAAGATCCCATTCGGGGTGTTCCTTCTCGATGCGGTCGTTCTCAGCAGCGAGCTTAGGTTCATTAACGGTGAATACCATGATGGCGATGCAGAGCATCATGAAGATAGACATGAATACAAACAGAAGCCTGTAGTCAACGTGCTCGACGCCTTCTGTCTTGGACTTAGGGAAAGTAAGTGCAGCGAAGGCCAAGTAGATGATTCCGCCGCCTGCACCCATCAGGTTGATGATAGCGTTGCCGCGTGAACGTAAAGGCTTAGGTGTGACGTCAGGCATGAGCGTTACGGCGGGGGATCTGTAGATAGACATGGATATGAGGATCACGCCGAGAATGATGACGAAGGCGTGAAGGGAATAGAAGAAGCCCGGGCGGCCTTCGTATGTGCCGTTGTCGATGATGGGAAGGAGGTTAAGAAGCAGCGCAGTTACAGCTGTTCCGCCGAGTATGTAAGGCATACGTCTTCCTATCTTTGTATGTGTATTATCTGAGATCTTTCCGAACAGAGGAAGCAGGAAAAGTGCAAGAACGTTATCAGCAGCCATGATCATGCCGGTGAAGTGCTCGTCTAAGTGGAACGTGTTCGTCAGAAGAAGCGGTATGACATTATCGTAAAGCTGCCAGAATGCCATGATGGACATGAATGCGAGACCTACAAGCATCGTGTTCTTGGTGTTGAGTTTCATGAGTTTTCCTGCCTTCCCAACGGGATTTTAACAATATGTTTATATCACAAAGGGGAGTATTTGGGTGGCTTTTGTAATATAATAATAAAATAATTTTGAAAAAAGGGGTTGCGAATGGACGGTCCGCTTTTCAGACAAAAGAGTCTTAACAAGATAACTTCTCCGGAAGAGCTTCATGATTATATACGCGTAACAAGCCCCAGACTGTGGATGGTTCTGGCTGCTGTTGCGATATTGCTCGTAGGATTTATTGTGTATGCCTCTACGGCTACGATCGAGAATACGGTACAGGTCAAGATTACCATCTTCAATATAGAGGCAGCTGACTGGAACGATTATCAGACAACGACACTTGCTGATGCGGCGATCCCTGCCTACTGTGCAGATGCCGTAAGACCCGGCATGACCGTCAGGCTCGGAGATAAAGTGGGTGTGATTGAAACTACTTACAATGATGACGCGATTGGCGGCACTCACGCGACGTTGAGGTTTGATGAGTCTTATCTCGGGCTCGGAGACGGCGAATATGATGGTGAGCTGGTATTGGAAACTACCACCCCGATGAATTTCTTGTGGAATTGACGGGAGCTGATAAGTGGCAGGTAAGAAGATAAAAGAACCGATATCCCATGGTGTGGCAAAGGTCCCCGTAGTCATGCAGCTTGAGGCTCTTGAGTGCGGTGCGGCATCTCTTGCCATGGTTCTGGCATATTACAGCAAATGGGTACCTTTGGAGCAGGTGCGTTATGACTGCGGTGTCAGCCGTGACGGATCGAATCTTAAGAATATCTATCTGGCCGCCGAGAACTACGGTATGGAAGTTCACGGCTACCGCATGGAAGTGGAGGACTTGAAGGAAAATGCGACTTATCCTTGCATCATCCACTGGAATTTCAATCACTTCGTAGTACTGAACGGCTTCAAGCATAAGAAGGCGGTAATCAACGATCCTGCAAGAGGAACGGTTGAGGTTCCGATGGAGCAGTTTGATGAGTCATTTACCGGTATGGTGCTGACATTTGCACCCGGTCCGTCATTTGTTCCTTCAGGTAAGCGTAAGAGTACTATAGAGTTCGCGAAGAAGAGGCTTAAGGGCGCAGGTGTCACAGTCGCCTTCGTTGTAATGACGACGATGATCTCTTATCTGTTCGGCGTCATCAATCCTGTAATGTCCCGAATCTTCTTTGACCGACTGCTTAACGGTCAGGCTCCCGGATGGTTCTATCCGTTCATCGTGGTAATGTCCGTACTCGCGGTCTTCCAGTTGATAGTCCTGTGGGCACAGGCAATCTATAACCTGAAGATCAACGGTAAGATGGCGATCGAAGGTAATGCATCTTATATGTGGAAGGTTCTGCGTCTTCCGATGGAGTTCTTCTCACAGCGTATGACGGGTGATGTTCTGCAGCGTCAGGGAACAAATGCTTCCATCGCGGGAACGCTAGTAAATACTGTGGCGCCTCTCGTGCTTAACACGATAATGATGATCTTCTATCTCGTTATCATGCTCCGCTACAGTGTCATCATGACCTTGATCGGTATCTTCTCCCTGACGGTCAACCTTGTAGTCGCGAGACTTATGTCCAACAGACGTATCAACGTAATGCGTGTTCAGATGAGAGACGCAGGTAAACTGTCATCAACGACCATGGCCGGTATCAGCATGACAGAGACCATCAAGGCTTCAGGTGCTGAATTAGGTTTCTTCCGTAAGTGGAGCGGATATCAGGCTTCTGTTAATACGGGAAGAGTTAAGTACACGACTCTTAATGCCAAGTGGGGATTGATCCCGCAGTTCATAAGTATTCTGAGTAATCAGCTCGTTATGTTCATGGGTGTTTATCTTACGATGAACGGTAAGTTTACAATCGGTATGATCACATCCTTCCAGGGCTTCCTGTCAGCATTCATGGGACCTGCGATGGTTCTTGTCGGTGCAGGTCAGACCATTCAGGAGATGAGAACATCGATGGAGCGTGTCGAGGACGTTATGGAGTATCCTGACGATCCTGCTCTGTTCTACGGCGATGATATCCCGGATAAGTATTATGCCAAGCTCGGAGGCGAGATTGAACTTAAGAATGTTACCTTCGGTTATTCAAGACTCGGTAATGCAGCAGTTACAGACTTCTCGATGCACGTTAAGCCCGGTGACCGTATCGCCATCGTAGGTGCGAGCGGCTGCGGCAAGTCGACAATAAGTAAGCTCATAACAGGTCTTTACAGACCGTGGTCAGGCGAGATTCTCTTCGATGGTAAGCCTATCTCACAGATTCCCCGTAATGTGTTTACGGGTTCTGTTGCGATGGTAGACCAGGATATCGTTCTGTTCGAAGATACTATCTCTAACAATATCCGTATGTGGGATGACTCGATACAGGACTTCGAGGTTATCCTTGCTGCAAGAGATGCGCAGATACATGACGATATCCTTCAGCGTCCGAACGGATACAACGCGAAGCTTACTGAGAACGGTAAAGATCTCTCAGGCGGTCAGAGACAGCGTCTCGAGATCGCGAGAGTCCTCGCACAGGATCCTTCAGTCATCATTCTTGATGAAGCGACCAGTGCTCTTGATGCCAAGACAGAGTATGAACTTGTCAAGGCTGTTAAGGAAAGAAACATCACCTGCATCGTAGTAGCGCACAGACTTTCTACCATCAGAGACTGTGATGAGATCATCGTCCTTGATAAGGGCGTTATCGTCGAGCGCGGTACTCACGACGAATTAATATCCAAGGGCGGCGCATATGCTGACCTTGTTATCTCAGAGTAAAGGAGGCGGAAGACTTGAGCTGGTTTGAGAAACAGATAAAGCAGCGCATGGAAAGCGATCAGACCATGTTGGAAGACTCATTCTTCCGCATGGCGAGTGTAGTAATGGATAAATGGGACAAGGAGCGCATCGGCGACGAGCGTCTCATTGCCAAGGAAGCACTCGATGAAGTATTGAAGTACTACCACATAAAGCCTGTAGAAGTTCCCGAGAACATAACGGATTCAAGTAAGCAGATGGAGTATGTACTGCGTCCGACAGGTCTCATGACGCGTGAAGTGGACCTCGAAGAGAATTGGCAAAGTGATGCTTACGGTCCTATGCTCGGTGCCATGAAGGAGACGGGTACTGCGGTGGCATTGCTCCCGGGTCATTTCTACGGCTATGTGTATAAGGATCCCGCGACAGGAAAGAAGATAAGAGTTACGAAGAAGACGGCGAAGCTTTTCGAGAAGGAGGCGCTGTGTTTCTACCAGCCGCTTCCCATGAAGCCTCTCGGTATCCCGGACCTGCTCCTTTACCTGTGGAAGTGTATCTCGGAAAGCGACATCATACTGATTTTGCTCGCGTCGTTGGCGGTTGTCCTGATCGGTTTTATCGGCCCTAAGATCTTAAGTCTTTTAACGGGCAGCGTACTTCGGAGTGGCAACGTACAGCTGATGATCGGTATGGGTGTGTTCATGCTCGCAAGTTCCTTCTCTGGGTTGCTGATCGGTCTTGTTAAGACGCTGTTGATGGAGAGGATCAACACCAAGACTTCGATGTCTGTCGAGTCTTCCGTAATGATGAGAATTCTCTCGCTGCCGGTAAGCTTCTTCCGTGATTATTCTTCGGGTGAACTTGCCAACCGTGCGAGCAGCATCAACTCTCTTTGCAGCATGATGATAAACAGTGTACTGTCTGTCGGTATCAGCAGCCTTATGTCGTTGCTTTATATTACACAGATCTTCAAGTATGCTCCGGCACTTGTTGTTCCTTCGATCATCATTATCATCCTGACGGTCATGATCAGTTTGATCTCATCGTTCATGCAGATCGGTATCTCGAGAAAGAGGATGGAACTAGGTGCGAAGGAGACAGGTATGAGCTATGCAGTGCTTAACGGCGTGCAGAAGATCAGACTGTCCGGTTCTGAGAAGAGAGTATTCGCAAGATGGGGTAATCTCTATGCTCAGGGTGCAAAACTCGACTACGACCCGCCGCTGTTCTTAAAGCTCAACTCTGTTCTTACTACAGCAATCTCACTTATCGGTACGATAGTCCTGTATTACCTTGCTATCATGACGAATGTATCGCAGAGTGACTATATCGCGTTTAATGCAGCTTACGGTAACGTTATGGGCGCATTTACGTCACTTGCAGGTATCGCGATTTCCGTTGCTTCTATCAGGCCTGTACTTGAGCTTGCTGAGCCTATCCTTAAGGCTGAGCCAGAGGTGTCTGAGGAGAAGATGCCTGTCGACCGTCTCGTCGGCCGAATTGAGGTAAGCCACGTTACGTTCCGCTACAACGAGAAGAGCCCTTATGTACTTGAGGATCTGAACCTCAGCATCAAGGCGGGCGAGTATGTCGCTATCGTTGGACGTACAGGCTGCGGTAAGTCTACTCTTATTCGTCTGCTGCTCGGCTTCGAGAAGCCCGAGACGGGTGCTGTCTACTACGATAGTCACGATCTGCAGGCGGTAGATCCCAGGTCACTTCGTAAGCATATCGGCGTTGTAATCCAGAACGGTCAGCTGTTCCAGGGTGACATCTTCTCGAATATCACTATCTCAGCTCCCCAGCTTACTTTGGATGAAGCGTGGGAGGCAGCCGAGATCGCAGGTATCGCTAACGACATAAGAGAGATGCCAATGGGCATGAATACCGTAATCTCTGAAGGTCAGGGAGGAATCTCCGGCGGCCAGAAGCAGCGTCTCATGATCGCACGTGCCATCGCACCGAAGCCGAAGATCCTTATCTTTGACGAGGCTACATCTGCTCTTGATAACAAGACTCAGAAGCAGGTCTCCGATGCTCTTGATAAGCTTAACTGCACACGTATCATCATCGCGCACCGCTTAAGTACGATCCGTAACTGTGACCGTATCCTCGTAATGGATGACGGAGCGATAATCGAAGAGGGTACTTACGACGAGCTTATAGAGAAGAAGGGTTATTTCGCTGAGCTTGTAGAGCGCCAGAGGCTCGACACATAAAGTAAGCCGTAGACGGCGGCAAGAACCAATATTAGCATTACAAGGACACCGACGAGGTAGCCCGGGTTGCCAAGGAACGACTCGAGCCACGCGAGCGGTGTTCCTTTTATCGGGCGAAGAAGAAACATGTAGTTACGGTCTATGGCGCGGTCGAGGATGTAGATAGGGACTGCGGTAATGATGAGAAACGCGTACGGGTACCAGATGTGCTTGAATGAGGGTTTGCTGTAGCCTCTGACATACATCATGATAGGGATGATAAGTACCAGTGCATGTGTGAAGAAACACATTATGGGAAGCCACGAAAGAAGCGGGCGGTAGTTCCAGTCGGGAGTTACGAGTGCGAAGATGGAGCCCGGTGCGATGAGGACGAGCGAGACCTCTGAGAGGAATGCCCTGAATTTTCCTTTTGTAAATGACGCGAGCACGTTGACGAACAGTCCGAGATTACAAAGGTGAAGAGGGAGGTAGTCGAGTATGTTGCCGCCCTCGTAAGTAAGCTGTATGTCCTGCAAGATCTCGCCAGTAAGAGCGATGATGGAGAGTGCTTTGATGAGTATGTCGGCTTTGTTCGCGGGGAGTCTATGTGCGATGACGGGCAATGCAACCGCGAACAGCGCGATTATCCCGAGGATGATAAGGTGTCCCGTGCAGAAATGCTCGAACGCGTTCATGTCTTTCAGTCAGTAAGGCTTTGCCTGTTGCTGAGTTTTCTGAACAGGCAGGCTAATCCGAATGCGATGAGAGTGATACTTATGAATATGATGATGCCGACGGTCCAGCCCCAGCTTAAGAATGCATAGAAGTCATTGCTGTCGGGCCAAGGTCCGCCGATGCCGTTTATCAGGATGTTAAGTGTATAGCCGATGCCGTACAGAAGTGTGGGGATCGCAGCGAAGACGGCATATCTGAAGGGGATGCTCTTTCTTCTTACCGCGAGGAATTCGATGATTGCCACGATCGGCTCGAGCAGATGGAAGTAGAGGTTGCCGCCCTGATAGAACTGTATCCAGCCGTAAAGCGGACCGAAGAAGAATGCGACGATCACGAAGGTGATGGTGGTCGCGCAGACCGCGCCAAGCTTGAGCGGGATGAGTTTGGTCGTATCTTTCTTTAATGCTGTGAAGACAAGCTGGACAAGTGCCACTAATCCGCAGAATACGTTGGACAGAACGGTGTAGAATTTGAAATTCTCGATTCCTGATGCCTGGAGTGACCCGTCTTCCGACGCGCGGGTCAGCATCAGTATGATGCCGATCACCGCCAATACGACGATCACTGCGTTAAGGATTATCTGAGTTGCTGTCTTTCCGGTCTTCATGGGTTAATTATAGCACCGCGCCGGTTCCCTCAGCGCCAACTCCAGTGCCACTTTCTAAGAAATGTCACCGTTTTTGGCGCTGAGAGCGCTGTAGCGCCAAAACCAGCGCCACTTTTCGACAAATGGCACTGAATCTGGCGCTGAAGGAAAGAATGGTATAATTAAAAGATACTAAGGGGGAAGTTATGATGAATGCTCTTACGAAGAAGTTGATCGCGACGATAACAGGCGTTATTACTGTGTTTGCCATGGGCACAGCGGTTCTGGCGGACAATCCGCCTGCGACTGTTACTAACCCGCCTGTACCGATCGAGGGCATTCGCGACGACGGCCAGTATCACGATCTGGTTCATCCAGGTACCGCTAACGGCGGCTATATGCAGTATTCCCTTGACGGTGTTACATGGTTCACAACTCTGCCGGGTGCCAATACAGTTGGTGTCTATACGGTTTACTACAGAGCTGCAGGCGATGCTAATCATTCCAACTCCCAGGTCGGCACAGTAACGGCGAGAATCAATCGTCCCGATGCTGCGGCTTTCGCAGAGCAGCTTTACTGGAATGCTCTCGGAAGACATGCCGACGATGCTACGAAGAACTATTTTAACGACGCTATCTATGCGGGTACCAACCCTGCAGATCTCGCGAGAGCTGTTTTCTCCAGTGCTGAGTTCCAGAACAGATGCCTGAACGACGAGCAGTTCCTCAATGCAGTCTATGTTACTTTATGCAGAAGATCTCCCGATCCTTCGGGCAGAACTGCCTGGCTGAATGCGATGGCTAACGGAATGACTCGAATGGACGTAGTTAACCAGGTTCTCCAGTCTTATGAGTTTACTGATACATGCCTGTTGTACGGTCTTACGGCTACCAGCCCCGAGGGTCCGAACGTAACTGTAGATGCAGCAACTAAGGTTAGAGAATTCGTCGGAAGACTTTACAGACTCTGCCTCGGAAGAAGACCTGATTATTCAGGACAGAACTACTGGTCAAGCCAGCTTCAGAATCATGCCATCTCAGGTACGAACTGCGCTTACGGCTTCTTCTTCAGCCCTGAGTTCGTTAATGCCAATTATTCCAACACTGAATTCGTAACGAAGCTTTATAAGGTGCTCCTCGGAAGAGATCCTGATGCACAGGGTCTTGCCAACTGGGTTGATGCACTTAACAGAGGCGTCTCCAGACAGGACGTCTTCTACGGTTTTGCACACTCAGAGGAGTTTACTCGTATCTGTACTGAATACGGTATTGTCAGAGGCTGATGTAACCTCTGACTGATTACCTTTTATCAGCGGTGTGAAGTTGATGAATAATAATAGCTGCTGCCGTTGCTTAAGATCAGAACCAGTATTGAGATCACGACAAAGAATGATCCGATAATGATGCCTGCGATAGCGAGGCCCTTTCCTGCTTTGCCTGATTTGCTTACTCTGATAAGTCCGACGATGCTGAGGATTACTCCAATTAAGGAAGTAAAAGCGCAGCAGAATATACCTGATATTGAACATATAAAGCCTGCGATACACATGCTGTCGAACTGTGTGCCGTTTGTCTGGGCAGGGTTCGAATTATATGTGTACTCGGGCGGAGCGTATTCAGAATTGTTAGTCTGAGCGGGTGTCTCATAAGTAGGTGTGTAAGCTGACTCAGCAGACACGGGTTCGGATGCGGAGGAAGCGGAGAAAGACTCAACGCCCTCTGCAGCAGATGTGCTTACATCAGCTGAATCGGATACAGATGAGAGTACTGAACCGCAGCCCTCGCAGTAGATGGCATAGTTGGAATTCTCGCGCCCGCAGCAATTACATTTGATCATTTTTCTATCTCCTTTTCCAAAACCTTATGTTCTGATTCTAATGCAAAACTCTTTTTCTGCATAGATATACTCTCGAACAGTTGTGAGACTACTATGGCCGCGAACATTACGCAGCATCCTGCGATCTCACGTCCGGACAGCGTCTCATGAAGCAGAACCCAGCCTGCGATGGCTGCGAATACTGACTCAAGACACATGAGCAAAGACGCGACTACGGGGCTTGCGTGTTTCTGCCCGATAATCTGAAGTGTATATGCGATTCCGCAGCTCATGACACCAGAATACAGAAGGGCAGGGGCAGCGGCCTTGATGCCTTCGATGGTCGGATTCTCAAATATGAACATCATGATCGAAGTAAGCACAGCGGCGGTGAAGAACTCCAGGAAGGACAGCTTGATTCCGTTGATGTTCTCTCCTGTGAACTTATCAATCAGCATGATCTGCACGGCATATACCGCACCGCAGGAAATCGCGAGTATGTCGCCGCGGTTGATCGACGTAAAGTCGGACGGATCGACGCACAGAAGGAACATTCCTATGAGTGCCATAAAGATTGCAATCCACGTTACGAGCGAGATCTTTTTCCCTAGTATAAGCCCGAGCAGCGGCACGAAAAACATGTAGAATGCCGTAAGAAATGCGATCTTTCCTGATGTCGAATAGTAGAAAGCGAACTGCTGCAGATTCTGCGCTATCGCGAATACGAAGCCGAGGATGAGGCCCGCGCGTAAAGTCTTTCGCTCGAACAGGGAAGTGAGTCCGCCGCAGAAGATCATTACTACAGGCAGCAGCACAAGTGTGCCGAGCCAGGTTCGCACTGCCATGAATGTAAACGCGTCTACTGACTTGATGCCGACACTCTGCGCGACAAAAGACGAGCCCCATATCAGGGCCGTCAGAAGCAGAAGTATTATTCCTTTAGGCGTAGTTTTTCTCATTGATACCCGAGGTAACTCCATCCCGACAGATCATAGATATCGCCAACCGAAGGATCATAAGAATACCAGTCGCCCGGGACGAATGTGTTGCCGTTATTCTGAGTGACGTTATGCACCTCGGAAGAGAAGTACCTAAAGCTCTGTGCATTATCAAGCTCGGATACGATTGGTGCGCCTGTGAAAGGATTTACAGGCTCGTCAATAATTCCGCTTACTGCGATGGCAGGCGTATCTGCATTCATTATGAAGTCATCGCATACATTGAAGCCTGTGGCGCCGAAGTCCTTGACCATCATAAGGCAGTTGAAGTTGCATACATTAAGTCCGTCGCCGACACCGTTATCGCCGAACAGGCAGAAAGGCGCACCGTGGTCAGATACGATGATGATCCTCGTGTTGTCGTAGACGCCCTGCTCGCGCAGCTGATCAAACCAGTTGCCGAGCATCTCGAACGCCGCTGCCTGAATCTGATACTGTCCCATCATCTCAGCAGAGTCGGGGTACAGGGTCATATCATTCAGTGAGAAGCGTCCGCTGTTAGCCTGGTCGTACGCCGAGTTATCAACCACGCGTGAGATTGTGTAATCAGGCTCCGACAGAAGTGTAGGTTCATGCGTGGAATCGTTTGCCATAAGCACGAACGAGCCGACATCATTACTTGTGTCGACAGTTGTTATCTCGGGAAGACCTACCAGAGCAAAGCTCGAATTCAGATAGTCGAAGTTGAGACCCTCCGCATGTGAAGCATCGATTATAATCTGCGTATAGGAGTCACCTGACAGGCGGCGGTTCAAGTCGTTGTAGTAGCCGTCATCGTAGAGCATTCCGCGCACCCACATAGGAGACGCGAGTCTCAACGAGAATATGAACAGATTACGCTCCATGAAGTCGTTCCAGTCGTCAGTCTGCTCCTCGAAGAACGGATTCATGATGCCGTTCGTGATATACGCCTTCACATATGAATACTCATCGTAGATCGACAGATTCGGAATCTCGCTGTACCCGGCGAAAGAAGGGTCAAGCACCGTAACGTCATACCCGTTCTCGCCGAAGACAACAGGCAGCACACGAAGTGCCTCGTTATGCTTATCCTGAAGTGACTCGTCTGAACGTGCGTTAAGCCTTGCAGGTGAGTACTCATACCCGCCGAAAAGTGCAGGTGCCCCCATATTGGTGTGAAGCCCGTATGAAAGTGAGTTGCTGTAGTAAGTGAAGCCGTCAAATTCCTCGTACAGCTCGGGGAGCTCTTCCATGATGAAGGGAGTGACTCTGCCGACTGCACGGTCGAGCATGATGACCACTACATTCTGTCCGTTCTGCGACAGTGTTATCTCAGGGTACTCGCGCTGATTCTCGATGTAAGAATAAGAAGCGTTTACCTCATAGATCTTCTGCATGTTTACGACTGATACAGCAGTAACGCCTACTATAGCAACGATACCAAGATATTTGAATACCGATGACTTGTGCCGCATCACGATGAAGATGAGGACCGCAGCCAGAATGAAGACTACGAGATTAAATGCTCCGTCCATAAACTCGTCGTTGAAGAATGTTCTGATATAAAGGTAACGGTTAAGATCTCCGTTGTTACGATAGAAAGCAAAGTAGTTGATAAGTGCGAATGCTGTAAGGGCTACCATGATGCCTGCGATGAGCTTACGGTTCTTCACGATGAAGAAGTAGATGCCTCCCCAGACAAAGAAGAAGCCCAGGCAGATGAAGAATGAAACCCAGATATAGTGCGGCATGTGGATGGTCCTGTAGTTGGTAAGAAAATCTCCCACCGCACGTGCGATAAGATCTGATGGAATCAGTATGCCAATGAATACAGATATGCTGAGTGAATATAGAACGAAGTTGATAGTGTCGTTCTTGTCCTTCTTGTAAGTCTTGTCGGCCTTGGGTTTCTTGGAAGCAGGCACGAGCTTCATCACGATGTTCTTAATAAGTGAGAAGACATTGTTCAATGTCCAATATAGAACTAGTCCAGAAGGTGAGTTGTACAGAAGAACGAGGAAGACAAGTGCCGTAACATAAAGCTGTATCTTCGCCTTTTTATCGAGGCCTTTAGAGTAGATAGTTCCTGAGATGATATTGATGGCAGTCATCAGGATGGGAAGCAGGTTGATCGCGAATGCTCCGATCTTAATGATCCCATCGGGTTCACCGAGATCAGCGATAGGACCAAATGAAGTGCCCTGTAAAGCGACCGAGGACGACAACATGTGATAAGCCGAGATGAAGAAGGGAATCTGAAGAAGCAGGGAGATAGAACTTCTCATCATCATGAGCGGATGATAGTTGTTCTCGCGGTAGTAGGCCTGAAGCATCATGACCTGCTCGTCGCCCTTGAAGTTCTTCTTGATCTCAGTCTTCCAAGGCTTAAGTTTCTTCTCGATAGCGTTAGCCTCAGCCTGCAGCGCGTCAGCTCTCGTATACAGAGGCAGACACAGAAGACCTACGGTAATGCTTAAGAATACGATAGACAGCACTGCGCTTCCTGTGAACTTATAGCTCAAAGAGAAAATCAATTCATATATCAGCTCAAGCGGCCTTATCAGAAGAAAGTAGAGGATCGAGAGGAGGTTCATGTATCAGACGGAGCTTCTTTCTTAGCAGCCTTATAAAGCTGATACATCTCTTCAACGGCGATTCTGGTCTTCGCTACGATATTAGGCTTCTTTGGGAAGCAGTAGTAAAGACAGTCGTTCGTTCCTATCGAGACGATATCGCCGATCTCATACCAGAAGTAATCTGAGTTAACGCTGTAGCATGCGGCAGGTGACTGCTCGAAGTGCAGCTTGCCGTCACAGCCGTCGATCACGAAGCCGTTATTGTCGTGGCGCAGGTGTCCCTTGCCGACCATGTAGAGCGCTTTAGTGTCTTTAAGGATCGCGATGTCGCATTCGGTATCGAGAAGATATACGCCGTCCACGATCTCGCCGAGGGTCTCCTCGCGTTCCCATGCAAACCAGTCAGGGATGTGCGTAAATATGGTCTCGGCATTGTTGCAGTGAAGCTGCCCGAGTTCGTCGAGCTCGTATTCGACACCGCACTCGTGGCAGATAAGCTTCGTACCCTTGCCTTCGGTCTTGCCCTCCGTCATGCAGTGAGGACACTTGAACAGTATCCTGTCGAGGCCGTCCGCGCGAAAATCTTCTGTAACCCTTACCTCATTGTCCTTTTGCCACTTGAAGTAATCGAGGTCAAAAGCTTCGTCTATTATCTCGTCAATCTGTCTTATCTTGAAGGAGCTGACTTCCTCTTCGCTGAGAAGACACTTAACCGTCGCCGAGACCTTGACGTTTCTCTTCTGCAGATTGTTGTAAAGAGGGTCGCGGGTAAAAGCTCCGTAAGCCGTGATCATTACTACCGGCACCTTGAGCTTCTTAACGAGAACGCCGATCCTTCTCGGGATCCTTGTAGTCGTACCGTCGAGCGAATAACCCGCCTCGGGGTACATGAGCACACTCGCGTTATTCTTATGAAGCGCGTGATCCATGTCGGCGATGAGTGTCATGTCTGATACGAATTTACGTGTAGGGATATTGCCAAGACTTCTCATAAACCATTCTTTGCCTACGAGTGCATCCGATGTGCAGACTATGCTGAAGGGGTGACCTTTAAGAACTTCGAAGGCGATCGCGAGGTCGGTGAAGCTACTGTGGTTCATAAGAACGAGCCAGGGACCGTTACCTGCCTTCTCCATATCTATCGACTCATAGGAGAAGTTCGTTTGCTTAAGTTCGCCGCCTAATGCGAGGCGTGCGACACCCGCAAGAAGCTTCGAGGGCTTACGCGGTTTCTGATGCTCGGCGGCAGGCAGAGCCATCACTTCTTCATAGCTTAAAGTCTTGGTCTTAATCTTCATAATAAAAGTATTATAACATCACGCGCAAATAAAAAGCGGACAGGATGTCCTGTCCGCCATTAGTTCTTGTTGTCAGGTTAAGAATTACTTAACGAAAGTAAACTTGTCTCCAACGAGGGGAACTGTGAAATACTTGCCTCTGAGAGCCTGGATGAAGCCCATGATTGTGAATACCATAAGAGCAACGATCATGATGCAAGAAACAAACTGACCTAGGAAAGGAATGATGTTTACTGCGCTTGCTACGAGCCAGCAAAGTGAAAGTGTGATACCAGCGTTAACGTGGTTCTTTACATAGGGATCATACTTCTCAGGCTCGATGCAAAGGCCGAGTACCCAGAAGAAACCAAAGTAGCTGAGGAATGCAAAAAGCTTAGCGTTGCCTGCAGGTGCCGGTGCTGTATTGATGTTCTCGTTCTCCATTTTTCAATGTACCTCCAAGTAAATATAAGTTCATATTACCAATATGAAGGTGCTTTTACAAATTTATTTGAATAATTGAAACGAAAGTGTCAAGAAGACTCGTGATGTCTCTTCTTAACCTCATACATCGAAGCATCGGATTCCTTGATGCAGTTCGCGAAGTCATCCTGGTTGCTGCCCATCGTGTAAGTGCCGATGGACATGCGAAGCGGGACTCCCTTGATTACTGTCTCGGAAAGTTTCTTCTCGACGGCAGCAAGTATCTCGGCGGCCTGTGCCGGCGTTGTGTCAGGAACCAAAGCCGTGAACTCGTCTCCGCCCATCCTGAAAATCTCGGAGCCTTCCGGCAGACAGTCCTTGAAAGCGTAGCAGCACTGCTTGATATATTCATCTCCAGCGAAATGACCGAAGTTGTCGTTGATGTACTTCAGGTGGTCGCAGTCGGCAGAGAAGACGGTGACAGGGAAGTTCATATTGGCAAGATCGTTCTTAACGAAGTTGTCGAACTTGGTTCTGTTGTAGACGCCTGTCAGCGTATCTGTGATCGAGATCCTTGTCAGCTCACGTCTTAAAGTCTCCTGCTCGGTAACGTCGTTGATGAGAGCGATGATGCCCATGACATGTCCGTCTTCGTGACACAGAGGCTCCTTGATAAGCTGGAGATACTGATCTTTGCCGTCAGGTCCTATCTCTTTGATTATATAAGAAGTCCCCTTGCCCGACTCGAGCATTTTCCTATCCGACTCCATCGCGAGCTCAGCATTGTGTTTGTCCTTACGGATATCAAGATCCGTCTTTCCTCTGATCGTCCAGTCGGGATCGTCTCCTGTATCGAGGTGATTCCATATCTGGGAGCAGAAGACGTAACGCCCCTTGTCGTCCTTAAGATAGATGTTCGAAGGAAGAGCCTTGAGCATCAGGGAGAAGCCTTCGAAGGATACCGAGTCGAACTGCTTCATGATGACCTTAAGTCTGTTGCTTATGATAGCCGGTACAAAAGGTCTTACCATGACGTCCGCGACAGGTCCTCCCAGGAACTCCGAATCCGCGAACTTCTTCTCCTGTGAAGTCAGGATCAGAATCGGGATGTTAAAGACAGAGCGGTTGTTCTTATCGACAAAATCGATGAGCTCCTGCGCCCCGGGAATCTCGGAAGGGTAGTCGATCATAACGACCATGATATCCGATCCCGACGTCAGTATGTCGATCGCATCCTTGATATCGAATACGTTAATGAGAGTATAAGAATCGCCGAGGACCTCGATAAGAGTGTTCCTCGTGTTAGCGCCCCTTTTGGAATAAAGCAGGATCTCGTTCTTATTCATGATTTGATTATAGGACTGCAATTTTAATAAAATTCATCGAAGTTCGTTAAAAATGTATTAATTCCTTGACGTAAGCCCTCGTTAAGTGTTAGAAATCAACGTGATGAAAGTAGCAAGTTACAAGAAAGAAAGCGATATCACATATTCTCTGGGCGCCACCGTCACGATGGAGTACCTGAATGTGTGCCCCGAAGTGATCGAGGGTGTCATCCTCCACCCGAAGTTCGATTCTGAAGATACTATCGCGAAGATAAACGAGATCTGCGGCAAGCGCGGGATTCCCGTCGAGACTTCCGAGAAGCCTTTTAACATCCTCTCTAAGAAGGGGAACTGCTTCGTCATCGGCGTTATCAGAAAGCAACTCGAAAAGATCTCTTCCGGCTCGCATGTGGTTCTCGTGAACCCGTCAGATGCGGGCAACATGGGTACCATCATAAGAACCTGCGCAGGCTTCGGCATAATGAACATCGCCGTTATCACTCCTGCAGTAGATACATTTGACCCGAGGACGGTAAGAGCTTCCATGGGCGCGAGAGCGAGAGTGAAGATGGAGCTCTTCGACGACTTCGAGAAGTATCAGGCAAGATTTCCCGAGAATAAGCTGTATCCGTTTATGCTTGACGGAAGCACATTGCTTCAGAAGACTGCCATAGAAGGGCCTTTCTCCCTGATCTTCGGTAACGAGGCTACGGGACTTCCCGATTCTTTCGCGCAGAAGGGACAGCCCGTCAGGATAGAGCACACGCATAATATAGACAGCCTGAATCTGCCCACAGCCGTCGGAATTGCCATATATGAGGCAACAAAAACCGCTTTCGGGGCAGAAAATGCACAAAAATAAGCTATTGCGCCTTAAAAAACTTCATGTTAAAATCTTGCGGTGATTTAAGGAACATCCATTTTTACGGAGGAAATAATTAACATGCCTAACATCAAGTCTGCGATCAAGCGCGTTGAAGTTACAAAGAAGAAGACAGTTGCTAATAAGACAAAGAAGACAGCTGTAAGAACTGTCATCAAGAACACTAAGGCTGCAGTTGCAGCAGGTGAGGTTGACGCAGAGCTCGTAAAGAAGACACAGAAGTCTCTCGATCAGGCTGCTGCAAAGGGCCACATCAGCAAGCAGGCTGCTGCTAGAGCTAAGTCCAGAGTAGCAAAGGCTGCTAATAAGTAATTCTCGACTTATTTGATTTGATTAATAAGACAGACTGCGTAACTGCGCAGTCTGTTTTTTGCATTCTTATTTAACCTTTACGGGAGGGAGTTTCCACTCGTATCCCTGTTCCATCGAAGTGTAGCGGGCGTAGATGTCATTCGCGAGAAGATCGAGCTCGAACTGCTGCTTGAGCCTCGGGTTCTGTGAGTACAGTTCGAGGGCATCAGAGGCGTTGCTGATGATGGGAAGGCGGGCGCATTTGCCCATAATCTTGAGGCAGTATTTGCCTTCGTTATTGAATCCGAGCACGCGGATATACTGAACGTGCTTCTCTTCTTCCACATATGAAGCTTTCTGTCCGACCATGAGAGAAGCGATCGCCCTGTTGATCCTCGGCATCGTGAAGTGCTTGGTCTGAAGATCCTTATCTATGTTGTTACGGATAAACCCGTCGAGTCCGTCCGTCATGTAGGCGAAGGGCTTCATGTCGTCTGTCCTTCTTACAAGAAGTGAGGCGTCGGTCATATATGAATCAAGACAAGGGATTGAGTATTCCTTGCACGAAAGGGAAGACAGCATCACAGACAGAGCCTTGTCGGGAAGGATACCGTTAAGTGCATTCGCCACGGCGGAAACGCTTCCTGTATCAGTCTTATAGATAAGCTCGCGTGCAGAAGTTGCAGATGAGCCTTCCTGTCTCGGGATCATGTGAATCTTAAAGCCGGTCTTCATTGCGGTTACGGCTCTAATGTAATCCAATGCGAGTATGGAGTTCGGCTGCCTTAAGGTGTCGCTGATAAGCTCCTTGTCCGCGTCGCCGGAGTAGGCTGCGATCAGAGCTTCTGCTCTTGCTGCAGGGTAGGATTTTCCGCTGCTTAATGCTTCCTTAAGTATTTCTTCGTCGGGCTCAAGCTTAGCAAGTTCCATGAGAAGCTCAGGCTCCTTACAGTCCACGCCGAAAGCAAGATCCGTTACGACTCCGGTCCTGTACAGAAGCTCTACTGCACCTGTGGCAAATCTCTCGGAAGGCGCGCAGGCAAAGGTGAAGGGAAGTTCTATCGCCACATCAACTCCTGACACGAGTGCTTCTTTGGCTCTTACATGCTTCGGAGACAGCGCGAGTGTACCCCTCTGTGTGAAAGGTCCGCTCATGACCGTCATGGTAACGGCACGCGGGTCTCCCACGAGGCGCTTTGCTTCCTGTATCAGGTATTCATGTCCCTTATGAAAAGGATTAAATTCAGCGATTATTCCGATAACTCTCATTGGTCTATTATAACGTATAACGGTTTAATGTAGAGTTGTGTATAATCAAATTCTATGAGAAAGAAGATCATAACAATCGTGATCATCGCTTTGGCGGCGATCATCCTCGGAGGCGGATATCTTCTGTACCAAAGATATTACGGCGGTGCAGTTAAGTTTGATATCGAGACTCAGCCTATAGTTGACTACGAGCACAGATCAATGGCTTCTTCACACGGTATCGTTCCCGATTACCTGTGGATGAGGACTAAGCAGCTCATGGTCGGCGTTGATGATGATTCTTTGCTGATCCCGTCCTCATACATGATCGCCGGAAGACTTTCCTATCAGGATGCCGAGTCGAGCGGAGAATACCGTCTCGAAGATCAGGCTTTGCTCCTCATGATGTATGTAAGAAGCGGAGACAGGATCAAGGCGATGCAGCTTAAGGAACAGATCCTCGAGTATTACGACTTCGAGAGTGAGTCCAACACGGGCCTGTCTGCTTTCCTTACTTCATATATCTACTATTACACGGCGTACGGCAGTGTTAACGACGGTGCCAGGATAGAAGAGATTGTTAATGTGCTTTTCGATGAGGAGGGCAACATGAGGCAGGAGGCCTTGAGTGTTGCTACTTATGAGCAGGGCACGTTCTACTCTCTCGATAATCCCGGAGATGATGACGGTGCTTTCTCTTCTCTCGAGCAGATCGGCGAGGACCACCCTGTGGAGTACACAGAGCTTACGGGTGTAATGATCTCCTCAATCGACTTGAGACTTATACGTAACCTTGAGAATAACGGGCTGCTGCCTGAGGGGAGCTTCCAGAAGAATCTCGAGCTTGTACTTGGAGCGCGCGTCTCTGATGATATCCCGCTGTTTGCCTATGCATATGCTGACGGCATCTATGTCTATTCCCATAATGTCGCGGCTGCAGTCGATGTGGAGGAGTCTGTGGTCACGATGAGGCATCTTGCTGAAGTAGGTGAGCTTCCTTCGGATTCGTATAACTGGCTTAAGATGCAGATAATGAATTACGGCCTTGTAAGGCAGCAGTATTACTATTCCTACGGCAATACGCAGGGCGATGAGGCTGTCGCCATCTATGCAGATATAATGCACATCGCGCTTGAGCTCGATGACATGGATATGTACGAGAGAGTATGCATTCTCGAGGGTTCAAGGGTCGCGACTTATTCGAGCAGTCCGGCGCTGTCGATGATATACAGGGAAGAGGACGGAAGGTTTGTTTTCTACGCCCGTGAGAATTTGGACGTTTGCCTTGCCGTTACTTAACCTTGGGGGTATACTTCTTTATTGAAAATAAATAGAACAGGAGATATTACGTCTATGGCAATTATTGATGATATCAAGGCTAAGGCAAAGTCAGACAAGCAGACTATCGTACTTCCCGAGTCAATGGACAAGAGAACATTCGAGGCGGCAGAGAAGATCCTTAAGGAGGACCTCGCTAACCTCATTATCATAGGAACACCCGAAGAGATCGAGAAGAACGGCGCAGGTTTTGATATCAGCGGCGCTGCTATCGTAGATCCTTTCAATGATCCCAATAAGCAGAAGTACCTCGATAAGTTCCTCGAGCTTAGAGGCGTAGATACAATGGTTGCTGCAGCTAAGGCTAAAGCGGAGAAGAAGGGTCTCTCCGCAGAGGAGACAGAGGCTGCGATCGCAAGCGCTACAAAGAAGGGCGTTACAGCAGAAAAGGCTCAGCAGCTCATGGAGACTGACTACATGTTCTATGCTTGCCTCATGTGCAAGTGCGGCGACGCTGACGGTGCCGTTTCCGGTGCATGCCACTCCACAGGTAATACAATTCGCCCTGCGTTGCAGCTTCTCAAGATGAAGAAGGGCGTTTCTTCTGTTTCCGGCTTCTTCCTTATGGAAGTTCCGAACTGCGACCTCGGCGATAACGGCACATTTGTTTTCGCTGACTGCGCTGTAAACACAGACTTCGATTCTCCCAAGCTCGCTGAGATCGCTAAGCTCTCTGCTGAGTCTTTCGAGCAGTTCACAGGACACCAGGCTAAGGTTGCAATGCTTTCTTACTCCACAATGGGTTCTGCAAAGCATGATGACGTTACTAAGGTTGCTGAGGCAGTTAAGATCGCTCATGAGAACTGGCCTGATCTCATCGTTGACGGTGAGCTCCAGCTCGACGCAGCTCTTGATGAGACAGTAGGTAAGCTCAAGGCTCCCGAGAGCAAGGTTGCAGGTCACGCCAACACTCTCGTATTCCCGTCTCTCGAGGCAGGTAACATCGGCTATAAGCTCGTTCAGAGACTGGCTAAGGCTAACGCTTACGGTCCTGTTCTCCAGGGTCTTGCAATGCCTGTTAACGACCTATCCAGAGGTTGCTATGCAGATGATATCGTAGGAACAGTTGCTATCACTGCTGTTCAGGCTCAGGCTGCTAAGGCTAACGGCTAATAACTGATTACTATTTAAGGAGTTTAAATATGAAGATTTTAGTTATCAACTGCGGAAGTTCTTCCTGTAAGTTCCAGCTTTTCGACATGGAGACAGGTACTGTTCTTGCTAAGGGTAATGCCGACAGAATCGGTATCGACGGAAAGCTTTCCTATAAGAGTTCCAAGGGTGTTGAGCTGGAGAAGGATGTTGAGCTTCCTAACCACAAGGTAGCCGTAAAGCTCGTTCTTTCACAGCTTACAGATCCTGAGACAGGAGTTATCTCTGATGTTTCCGAGATCTCTGCCGTAGGTCACAGAGTCCTCCACGGCGGTAAGTACTACAGCGAGTCTGTCATTGTAAATGACGATGTTAAGAAGGTAATTAAGGATTGCTTCCCTCTGGGACCTTTGCACAATCCTGCAAACCTTACAGGTATCGAGGCATGTGAGTCTGTTCTTCCTGCAGGTACACCTCAAGTTGCAGTATTCGATACAGCATTCCATCAGACAATGCCCGCTAAGGTTTATACATATGCTCTTCCTTATGAAATCTCCGAGAAGTATGATATCCGTCGATATGGTTTCCACGGAACTTCTCACAGATATGTAAGCCACAGAGTTGCTGAGTTCCTTGGTAAGCCCTATGAGGATCTTAAGATCATCACATGCCACCTTGGTAACGGTTCTTCATTCGCTGCTGTTAAGGACGGTAAGTGCCAGGATACTTCAATGGGTCTTACTCCTCTTGCAGGTATCTGCATGGGTACAAGAACAGGTGACATCGATCCTGCAATCGTTCCTTTCCTTATGCAGAGAGAAGGTCTTGCCCCTGAGGAGATCGATACTCTTCTCAATAAGAAGAGCGGTGTGCTCGGTGTATCAGGTGTAAGCTCCGACTTCCGTGATCTTGCTAAGGCTGAGAGCGAGGGCAACGAGAGAGCTCATCTCGCACTTGAGATGTTCGCATATCAGGGCAAGAAGATCATCGGTTCCTATGCTGCAGCGATGGGCGGTGTTGACGTAATCGTCTTCACAGCAGGTATCGGTGAGAATACAGATACTATGAGATCTGCTATGTGTAAGGACCTCGAGTTCCTTGGCGTAGAGTTCGATGAAGAGAAGAATGCAGGTTTGAGAGGCAAGGAAGCTATCATCAGCAAGCCTTCTTCAAAGGTAACAGTATGCGTTATCCCTACAAACGAAGAGCTCGCTATCGCTCAGGAGACAGAAGAGCTCGTAAAGGGCTGATCTCTTCCGGAGTGATAACCGGTTATAAAAATTAAGTATAATGGCCGGCGGCATTTTCCGCCGGTTATTTATTGAAGGTACAGAAGTGAAGATATATAATCCTATCACTTTAATATGAAAAAAGAGGTGGTTATTATGAGTAACAATGTTACAAAGTTAAGAAAGGTGGCCGTTTGCGGCTTGATGGCGGCTTTTGTATTTGTTGCTACACAGATAAGAATTCCCACCGCGATAGGCTATATTAACTTAGGCGATGCGGTAATTCTTATAGCATCGTTCATACTGGGTCCCATAGCTTTGCTTCCTGCGGCGATAGGTTCGGCACTTTCTGATCTGCTTGCAGGTTATGCACAGTACATTATCCCTACGTTTATCATCAAGGGGCTGATGGGTTATGTCGCAGGTCTGTATATCCGCAAGGTCAAGCTTACCGTTCCGAAGAAGATCCTCATCGGTGTCATTGCCGAGGTCATCATGATCGCAGGTTACTTCATCTTCGAGTCGTTGCCCTTCATGTACGGTCCGGCTGCTGCCGCAGGATCTTTATTCTTCAACATGATCCAAGGTATTGCCGCTGTCGTTATCTTCGTTCCCGTTACAGCCATTCCGGCTATCAAGAATAGAAGATGAGGTTAATAAATGGCGTTTTCCTTAAGCGAAAAGGGAATAAAATACAACAAGCTTTTTAAGTCTGTGCTGCTTCCTTTTAATGATATCAGGAGCATCATCATAACAGAGCAGGGCACTTCAATAACTATGAGATCAGGCGAGAATTATATGCAGAAGGAGCCAACGCCTGTAAGCGTAAACGATGAATTCTGTTTTTGCATGGTGAAATACAACATCGAGTACCGTAACGATACCGAGCATATTGAAGGCTCCAGACCTTATTCCCGAGAGGAACTCGATCCCATCATAGAGCGTGTAGCCGGTACTTCCGAGTCATATGCAGATGCTGTCATTAAAGAGAAACTTGGTGCTGAATACGGTTGCAAGACTATCTTCAAGGAAGACATAAGATGGGGAAATCTCTTTTTCTGCCTGACTAAGAACGGCGGCATCATCGATGTACCGGAGGAATGCGCGGTAGATGTTGATGAAGAGGTACCGGAATCTTACGATAATATTCTTCTGTTCTTCATGAGCGAATGGAATCCCGTTAACCAGAGGGGATACTACGCAGTAACGGAAGATGTTTTCCGGGAAGATCTTCTTAAGTCTTATGTGGAAGAATGGAGCGATTCCATGTGCTCAGATTATCTGGATTATCTCGACGAAGAGGCTTAAGGGAATTAGACTCAAAAACAAATAAATGTTCTTTTAATAGGACACTCCATCTGTTATAATAATAAAAATGTCTTTTACCTGGTTAGATGGAGAGAATTTGTGATTGATTTTAATACTGAAGACGGGCTCGATCTGTTTGATGAGCTTAACTCGCTATATGAAGAAGAACTTGAGAACGAACAGGGTGCAGGCGGAGCCGATGCACTTCTGTCAGGACTTAATGCTGAACAGAAGGAAGCAGTAATGCATCTTGACGGACCATTGCTCATACTTGCAGGTGCAGGTTCCGGTAAGACCCGTGTTATCACATACAGGATCGCATACATGATGGAGCGCTTTAAGGTCGCTCCCGGATCTATCCTTGCCATTACATTTACGAACAAGGCAGCTAACGAGATGAAGGAGAGAATCTCTACTCTCGTCGGCGACAGGTCCCAGTACATCTGGTGCGGTACGTTCCACAGCATCTTCGCGAGGATCTTAAGAAGACACGCCGAGGATATCGGCTACGGCAAGAACTTTAATATCTTGGACTCTGACGATCAGCTTAAGATCGTCAAGCAGGTTATGGAATCGCTGGAGATCTCTGAGAAGACATATAAGCCCAGGCTGTTCCAGTATGAGATCACCAATGCGAAGAATCACATGATCGGTCATAAGGAGTACGATGCTCTGGCCGGCAGCGATTCATTCAAGACGCTTGCAGCTGAGGTCTATAAAGGCTATGACAGAAGGCTCCTTGAGACCAACTCGATGGACTTCGATGATATCCTCATCAACTTCGTTAAGCTTCTTCGTGAGAATGAGGAGATTGCTGAATTCTACAGGAATAAGTTCCGTTACATCATGGTCGATGAGTACCAGGATACGAACAAGCCTCAGTATGAGGCAGTCATGCTTCTCGGTAAGAAGCACACCAACGTATGTGTTGTAGGTGATGATGACCAGTCCATCTATGCGTTCCGCGGTGCTGACGTTAACATGATCCTTAACTTCGAGAAGGACTTCCCGGGATGTAAGGTCATCAAGCTCGAACAGAACTACAGATCGACCAAGACTATTCTCGATGCGGCCAATGAAGTCATCGCGAACAATAAGCACAGGAAGAGCAAGGCATTAAGAACTGAAGGCGAGGACGGCGGCAAGATCATCGTCATGAACGCCGATAACGGTAACCTCGAGGCAAGGTGGACCGCAGATACCATCAAGAGACTTGTTGATAAGGGAAGATGCAGCTATAAGGACTGCGCAGTCCTTTACCGTGTCAACGCATTGTCTCGTTCGATAGAGTCGGCGCTTCGTGAGAAGCAGATCCCGTTCAAGGTCTACGGAGGCATGCGATTCTACGACCGTAAGGAGATCAAGGATGTTATCTCCTACTTAAGACTTATCAACGACAGTCACGACGACCTCGCACTTGAGAGGATAATCAATGTTCCGAGAAGAGGTATCGGTGATACCACGATCGACAGGATAAGACAGCTTGCTGAGCAGGATGGTGTATCGATGTTTGAGGTATGCGTTAACTGCCAGGCCTATCCCGATCTGTCGAGATCGGTTGGTAAGCTTATCGAATTCGCGGCCCTTATCGGACAGTTTCGTCAGAAGCTTGCTGAAGACATAAGTTTCAAGGATTTTGTAGACTATGTCGAGACTGAGTCCGGCATTATACAGGAGATCATCGATCAGCGTGAGAAGAAGGGTGAGATGACCGACAGGGTTGAGAACCTGAAGGAGCTCTTGTCTGAAGCGAGTGAATTCGAGAAGTATCACAGAGCTTCGAATGATATGGAGCGTAAGTCGGAAGACAAGGATGATGTCTATCTTGATGATGAGATAACCACTGCTGATACACTTGCAGGATTGCTGTCCATCTATCTTGAGAATGCAGCTCTCTATGCATCCGGTGATGAGTACGATGAAGGAGATGACTTCGTTAAGCTCATGACCGTTCATAGTGCCAAGGGGCTTGAGTTCGGAGCTGTTTTTATGATCGGTGTCGAGGACGGAATCTTCCCTGGCTATAAGTCGATATCGGATATGTCTGCTCTTGAAGAAGAGAGAAGACTCATGTATGTAGCTATCACAAGAGCGAAGAGGGACCTGTTCATTGTACTCACAAGACAGAGAATGCTGTTCGGTCAGACTCAGTGTTTCCCGCCTTCGAGATTCCTTAAGGAGATCAATCCCGAGCATCTGTATAAGATAGGCGGTGCAAGGGAAGTTCGTACGGAGACTTCTTCGAGAACAGTTGCTTCACCTGCAAGAGAGCAGGCGAGAAGAGAGATAAGCAGTGCGCTTAAGTCTTCTTTCGAGAAGAAGCCTGCTGCCAAGGAAGGACTTCGTGCCGATGCGTTCAAGGTAGGAATGAATGTCACACACAGCAGATTCGGTGATGGTGTTATCCTGAAGGTGGAGCCTGTCGCAGGAGATGCGCTCGTTACAGTTGACTTTGACGGAATGAAGAAGAATATGCTCGCTAACTCTGCGGGACTTAAGAGGAGGGACTGATATGGACAGTTTATTCGATATCTTCGGCGATGCTCTCGGGAATATCCCGATCGAACCTCATCTTATAAACAACTACAAGGATCTCAAGGAGATCGAGCTCATCCGTAATGAGCATGAGAAGTATCTTTCTCCGTTCGCGATGAGAACTGTTAATTCCAGAGGAAGAAAGAATCCTGAGGATCCCTGTGAGATCAGAAGTCCCTATGAGCGAGACTTGGGAAGAATAATCTTCTCACAGTCTTTCAGACGTCTGCGTCACAAGACACAGGTATTCTTCAATCCCGTTAACGATCACATCTGTTCAAGGATCGAGCATGTAATCTACGTTAACTACATATCGACTATCATCGGTCGTGCACTTAATCTGAATATCGATCTTATCCAGGCCATCGCACTGAGTCACGATATCGGTCATTCGCCTTACGGACATACAGGTGAGCGTGTTCTTAACCAGTGCATCAAGTCTGTAGATCCGAGCCTTTACTTTGAGCATGAGGTTCACAGCCTTCGTGTTCTTGATGTTCTTGAGGAACACAGACCGGGTGAGTTCGGTCTTAACCTGACATTCGAAGTAAGAGACGGTATCGTGTCACACTGCGGCGAGACTTATGATGAGTACTCTCTCACTCCGTACAGAACCAAGACAGAGGAAGAGATTTCCAATAAGCCTGAGAAGGACAGAACGAGACCTGCTACTTTGGAAGCATGTGTCGTAAGATTCGCAGATAAGATCGCATACGTCGGAAGAGATATCGAGGATGCAAGAAGAGCAGGTATCATCGGCGGTAACGATCATGTCAGCTCCGAGGCTGCCAAGAGACTCGGTACGACTAACTCAGAGATCATCAACATCCTCGTTGGCGATATCGTTCACAGCAGTCTTAACAAAGATGAGATCTGTATGTCCAAGGAGAACTTCGAGGCGATGAATGAATACCTGAAGGCTAATCTGAACGGTATCTATCTGGCTCCGAAGATCAAGACATACGAGGATATGGTAAAGCTTCAGATCGAGGCTATCTTCAATGCTTTCATGGAAAGTGTCGATGATATCGAGAAGGCTGAAGCATCTAACAATGAAGCAATTAAGAGTTTTGCAAAGTTCTATATGAAGCACCCTGAGCCTGACTGCCCTCCGGTAAGGAAGGTCGTCGACTATATCGCAGGTATGACAGATACATATGCGAATGCATGCTTCGATGAGCTCTACAGAGTATAAGGGAGGGAATATGGAAAACAATTACGGTTTCTTCGCTTTATTGGACAGAATGCAGTATATCAACCGCTGGGCCCTTATGAGGAACAGCCGTTATGAGAATCTCAAGGAACACAGCTTCGACGTAGCTGTCGTAGCTGAAGCTTTGGCTGTCATTCACAACAAGCTTGTCGATGACGGCAAGACTGTTATGAAGGTCGATCCGCTTAAGGCAAGTTCGTTAGGTCTTTATCACGACTGTACTGAGATCATCACAGGTGACATGCCTACGCCGATCAAATACAGGAACAGCACGATAAAGAGTGCGTACAGGGAAGTTGAGCATGAGTCTGCTGAGAGCTTGGTATCACAGCTTCCCGATTATATGCAGGATTACTTTATGGGTCTGCTGTCGCCCGTGTATGAGGGCGATGAAGGTCTGCTGTATAAGAGGATCGTCAAGGCTGCTGATAAGATCAGCGCATACATAAAGTGTCAGCGCGAGAAGCTTGCGGGAAATACCGAGTTTGAATCTGCTATGGCGACAACAAAGGAAACTATTGATAAGATAGACTTGCCCGAGGTGCAGATCTTTATGGAGGAGTTCATACCTTCATTCGGTCTTACACTCGATGATCTGAACAGATAATGTAAGAGGAAGCTTGTGGCAGCACCGGTAAAGAAGACAAAAGAATATCTCATCATTGCAGGCGCGGTACTGATCGTATCGCTTATCGCCATCATCATAGGCGGTATATCACTTGCAGGTATGTCTGTCCCTTACGGTGATCCGACTTCGAGGGAAGAGGATATCATTCTCCGAGCTTCTGCTCTTACCGATAACTCAGATTCTAACAGGCTTACTTTACACAGAGTCGGTTCCGGCTTCTATACAACAGGCGATTATGTTCTGGATATCTTTACGAGTTCCGATTATCTGATCGAAGGGAGGGATGATGCGGCATTTGCATCTGACCTGGCTTCCGTTATCAGCGGTTCTGAAGATCCCAATATGGTAAACGATGCGATGACAATGCTATCGAACAGTTCGAGAATGTATGTCATCAATGAGATGCTCGCATCCGAAGACCGTTCTCTTAAGGCATCTTCGAAGATCTCCGATACACCCGGTGACAGCTTTACGGATTGTGTTCTTACGTCTTCTTTGGAAGGTGATAACGGAGTAACACTCGGTATCAGGAAAGTTGAAGGAAGCTTCGTCACTACAGGTGACGGCATAAGAACAGACTTCTTCGTGGACGGTATCTGCTATCAGGGCAATATCAATATCACTGATGCCGGTGACGGTTCGAAGAACTTTGTGATGGCGTGGAACAGTAACGGTGTAAGTGCTGGAAGTCATGAGGTGCTTATACTTCTGCGTTCATCTGACGGACGAGTAACTGTCTTGACGGGCGGTGAGATATTTGTGCCTGATACGATGACGCTCGTTAACAATAATGTTCAGCCAGGTTCCATTGGTGAGAGCCGTCAGGCTTCATGGTATGTCCTTAACGCAGGTGACAGTAATGCATACGTCAACTTCGTTAATCTCTCCGGAGATATCAGAGTCTCGATCTACGATGCTTATGGTAACTTCATCGGAAGCAACGACCTCGAAGGTACGGACTGCGAGATCTTAAGAGCGGCAAGACAGGATACGGATGCGATATCTGCTGATACTGGTCTTACCGGAGTTACGAATACGTTCTTTGTTAAGGTCGAGAGAGGTGCTCTTAATGAAGACCATACAGGTTCAGTCAGTTATACGATGATACAGAGCCGTGAAGCTGCATATTACGACGGCAGTTATGTTGCTGTTATCGATACAGGTGCTGATGATCCGAATGCATCAGTTATCGATGTGACATCTCCTGCTAACTACAGCCGTGAAATCGATATCCAAGATATGAATAACAACGTCATGACTGTAAGTTATGATCAGCTCACCTTCATTCCTTTGAACGGTGTGCTTGAGAACTTTGATGTCGCATATACGGGAACGGGAAGAGACTTTGAATATACGCCTGAATTCGATACCCGTTATATGAGCTATGGTTATATGAGTGAAGAGGGAATCCCTGAACTTACTCTCAATGCTTCTGCAAGAGAAGGTAACTTCGCTACGATAACTGCTACACTCGATACAGCTTCCGGTACACAGGATGTGCCTCTCGGAAGCAATTTCACGTTCCAGCAGGGAGAGAATATACTGACGGTAACAGTCCGTTCGTTTGACGGTATCACTAATTGCTACACCATCTATGTGCTCATTGGTGACGATAACGGAACTTTCTGTGAAGATACTCTGTCACAGTTCCCCGTAAGCTACGGAAGCGGATTGTGGCTGCTTCACTCGATACATCCGAATTACATCTTCACTCCGTTTAATACCGGAATGGATTTCTATACAGTTCTTGATTACGAGGACAGCGGTTCAAGAAGCCTTGCGAATATCTACTCCAATCCTTCATGGACAGACTCTTCAAGTCCTGAATATGACGGTGGCGGTTGGCATGCTGCTACCAACGAGACGGTAAGATACTTCCTTGATCCGAGAAATTATCTTGATCAGGCTCACATCTTCTCGTTCGAGACTTTGTCATTTAACGGATCGGTTCAGTCGATCGACGGTGTCAGATCGATGGTCGCAGGAAGCTTTATGGATACGACAGATCCTGATTATGCATCTATCATCTACAGTGCAGGTCAGACAGCAGGCGTATCACCGTATCTTCTGTCGAGCAGGATCATTCAGGAGATGGGATATAACGGCCAGTCTGCTTTGTGCTCCGGTACGCTTCCCGGATATGAAGGTTACTACAACTTCTTCAATATCGGTTCAGTGCCTGATCCTTCGATCGAGAATGGAGCTTTGATCAACGGAGCAAGATATGCGATGTGGGGATCATCTCCTGATCTCGAGACTATCGATGATGCTGAAGCTGCATTGCTCCTGCCGTGGGATAACGTCAACGATGCCATTACGGGCGGTGCCCTCTGGATTGCTCAGAGTTATATAGCTGTTGATCAGAATACTCTGTACTTCCAGAAGTTTGATGTTATCAACAATAACGACGGATTGTATAATCACCAGTATGCTCAGAATATCTCGATGGCATATACGGAAGGTCAGAGGTATTTCAGAAGTTATGCCGCATGCGGTATGCTCGATGAGCCGTTTGAGTTTATAATCCCCGTATATTCAGGTATGCCTGATTCATACGGGCAGATGCCATAAGGGGTGTATATGTTGGGGGCAGTGAAGAAGAGGAGTCTTATCAGATCATTGGCAGCTGTCGCGGCTGCTGTATCTGTTTGCTCTGTATTCGCAGGCTCCCTTCTGGCAGACGGGTCAGTCGAAGTTATTCTGTCTACGCAGAATGCGAATGTTAATCCCGGCGATATCATCAACATCAACATAAGCTTTGATACGTTTGATTACATATCTGAATTCGGTCCGATAGAGATCGGCTACGATATGGATCAGTTCGATTTTGTCTCTGTTACTTCAGCTGATGTGTTATCAGGTTATTCCTTCGAATACGATACGGACACTGCAGATGTGATTACCGTATCAGCGGACTTTGTCGAAGTAATCGATGAAGAGACAGGTCTTGAAGTAGAACCTTTCCATGCTGATGTTCAGACCATGATCTTTCAGATATCTTTAAGAGCCAGATCTGATGCTTCCGGCGATACATCTATCAGCATTAATTCCACAGGAACATTCAAGAAGAGTGATGGTACGACTGTACAGGCGTATGGCGGTGAGTCACTGACGATCAACGTTGCACACGGAGTATCCACAGATGCCACCTTGTCATCATTGTCGATCGACGGTATCACCATGACACCTTCATTCGATCCTCAGATATCCGAGTATTCGGCAACTGTATCCCGTGACGTGGAGAGAGTCTACGTTAATGCGATCCCGAATAACCTTCAGGCGACAGTCAATATTGACGGTGCTGATGAGCTTGAATCCGGTGAGAATGTCGTCGTGATCCATGTGCTTGCGCAGGACGGTATCAGATGGAGAGACTACAGAATCTATGTTAACCGTCAGGAGAACTATATCCCTGAAGGCTCCGGCTTCATCGATTCACAGGGAGTAACTTATACGTTCATGACATTCCCTACGAATCTTCAGATTCCTGAAGGCTTCTCACAGACGACACGTACCATCAACGGATATGCTGTGCCTGTTTTCGCGAAGGAGGGTGTCGTAAGTGTTCTGGTCTATGTTTATAACGGTACAGATGAGCCGGCACTATATTTCTATAACCCCATGACCGGTATCGCGAATGTATATGTTCCGAATACGACTGTCGTAACGACAGGCCAGGTGCTGTCGTTAACCGATGTGCCTTCCGGTGTCGATATACCTAGGGGGTTCTCTGAAGGTACTGTCGTGATCAACGAAGTCGAGATGAACGGATATGTAAACGACGAAGGTGCATTCCTTGCTTACATGAACGATGATTCGGGTAACAGCAGCTTCTACTACTACGATCCTGATACACAGAAGTTCTATGAGTACAAGACTGTCGAGCAGACTGCGGAACGAGTTTACAGACACATGTTCCATGTGTTCATCTTCTTAAGCGTACTGCAGTCGGTATTCATCGTTATCATGACCTACGCTGTAAGGAAGGTCATCAATAACAGGTCTAATCCGAGACCGAAGAGAGTCTGAACGTGACGATAAGAGAAGTTCTATTCGGCAGCGACAGTCTGACGCCCAAACAGGAGAATATGAGGCAGCTTGTGATGTATCCGTTCGCGGGAATATTTACGGCACTTGCCAACTTCTTATCATTCGTTATCATCGACTTCCTTATGAAGGAACCTGTAATCATTGATCCGTTCGGATTTGAGTATGATCTGACATTAATCGTTAAGCAGTTTGTCTCATGGGTTGTGACTATCATTACGGCTCATTCCACGAACAGGATCTTCGTGTTCAGATCACACGGTAATTACTTCCTCGAGCTTCTCGGATTCGCGGCTGCAAGACTGTTTACCTTTGCGACTATCGAAGTGGTATTATTCTCGTTGATGGTCGGCTGGGCGAATTCGATATTTGGACTTAAGCAGCACAGTGTATTGTTCTCAATCTTCGGTTTCGATGTTACCTGCATCTATATCGTTAAGATCGTGAGCAACATCGTCCTGATAATTGTGAATTTCATTCTGAGTAAGTGGATCGTATTCAAGGCGACAGACCCGTCTAGAAGGAAAGGAAAAAAGAGAGAAGATGTCACAGACGCAAGTGCCTGAGTTTATAAAGGATTCTGCTAAGTTCGGGATCAATCTCGGACTTGAGAGAATGGAGGAACTCGACAGACTTCTCGGCAACCCTGAGAAGGATCTTAAGGTCATTCATATCGCAGGAACTAACGGTAAAGGCTCTGTTGTTACATATATCAGCGCTTGCCTTGCACAGGCAGGATATAAAGTGGGCATCTACACATCGCCTTTCCTCGAGCGCTTCTCAGAGCGATTAAGAGTCATTGACGGTAAGGAGGGACTCGACCGCCTTGTCGAAGATGAGACTGAAGGTGAGATTAATGAAGCTGACCTTGCCAGACTTTCAGCCATGGTAAAGGAAGCGTCTGATGATATGACTTCAAGAGGCTTCGAGCATCCTACAGAGTTTGAGTTGATGACTGCCTTGGGATATCTGTGGTTCAAGGAGAAGCAGACGGATATTGTCGTTCTCGAGACAGGCCTTGGCGGAAGACTTGATTCGACTAATGTGTTCGATCATCCTGTCGCTACGGTTATCACATCGATAGGCTTTGATCATCAGGACAGACTCGGTAACACGATAGAGGAGATAACATCTGAGAAAGCGGGAATCTTTAAGAAAGACGCCCCCGCATTTGCTTCAGACCCTTCGCAGATGCTCATAGCCGAGTGCGAGAAGGATAAGATCCGCGATACTTTGATAAAGCTTGCTTCCGAGAAGGAAACAGCAGGGCTTACTTTCGTGGATGCTTCTCCCGAGAGTGCTGTCTTTACCGAAGAAGGAAAGATGGTTTTCGAAGCGTATGGAAGGAAATATGTGACGGCTCTTCAGGGCAGGCATCAGGTGCTTAATGCCACGCTTGCCATAAGTGTGCTTCAGGATGTCCTTGGTATAGACGAAGACGTGCTTGCAGAAGGAATTGCCAAGGCAAGGTGGAAGGGAAGAGCTGAGCTTCTCAGGGCCGAGCCTGCAGTGATCCTGGACGGCGGCCATAACGTTCAGTGCGCGCAGAGCCTCATGACTACACTGGGACAGATGTGTGCGGGAAGGTTCGCTGATATGAGATTCCGCGTTGTTATGGGCGTGATGGCCGATAAGAACGTGGAGGGTATGATACAGACCTATAAGGAATTGGGGCTTAACCCCGCGCAGGTATATGCAGTCAGGGTGGATAATCCCCGCTCAATGGCGCCCGCTGACCTTTCTTTATTAATAAGAATAGTGTATAATAACTCGATTATGCCTGTAACATTTGACAGCGCTAAGGAAGCAGTAGCCGAAGCCTGTCGGAAGAGTGAAGAGGACGGCATACCGATACTGGTTACCGGTTCCCTCTATCTCATAGGCGAAGTGAGAGGTACATTATGCACGATTACAGACAACTGGCGCTGATGCTCCGCCCCATAGAGGAGAAGGATCTTATCCTCTATGATATGAGCGCAGATGATAAGGCTTATGCCGTTAAGCAGTTCAATCGTGCACTTTTGAATTCCCAGAAAGACGGTACAGACGTCGCACAGATTATTTTGAAGCCGTTGATCACCAAGTATCCTACTTGGGGTGACACGGCTCTTGTTTATGGTCTTTGTCTCGCAAGAGAGAGGAGCTTCAAGAGAGCTGCCGATGCGATCGAGTACGCAGTTAATAATTCACTTGCTTCAGAGCAGCACCTGACTGTGGCTCAGGAAGCGATCAAGATGATCAGAGCAGATGAGAAGGAGCCCGATCCGGTACCTGAAGCCAGAAGAAGCAGGAAGAGCATTTCTTCCATGGTAGGTGAGGGGACGGACAAGCCCGCAGCACGAACTGCGATGCAGGCTCCCATCCTGATGAGAGCATCCACCGGAAGGAATGACTTCAAGATGGCATCTGAGAAGGAGCGCCGCGATGTAATGATGAGGTCGAGTTCCGGCGGCGATGAGATGGCAGATGATGTCAATGTCGAGAACGTAAGGACTCCTGCGGATAATCTCAGACTGACAGTTAAGATCGTGACAGGTCTCATAATCGCCGCAGCCCTCTGTGCACTGATCTTCTACGTGATCATCCCGACATGGGCGAATGTAAAGAATGCATCGGATACGACGAAGAGATTGGACTTCCTTATCGCCAAGCTTGATGAGAATAAGTCAGATCCGGAAGTCGCAGCGATAATCGAAGAATATGCAGCTAATTACGGCGGAACGGGCAGTACGGCTCAGACTACTGAGACACAAGCGACTGAGCAGACACAGGTAGCTGAACAGACACAACAGACCGAACAGGTACAGCAGACCGAAGCCCAGCCGGCCGAGACACAGGCGTCAGAAACACAGCCTAATAACGTTGAGAGTGAGGTAACACAATGAAGTACATAAGCACAAGAGGATATGAAGGTAAGTTCTCCGCACAGGAAGCGATCATCAAGGGTATCGCTCCCGATGGCGGTCTTTTTGTACCTGAGTCCATTCCGGTTCTTACAGATGACGATATCGAGCAGATGAAGAACATGCAGTTCTGCGAGATCTCCGCGAGAGTCCTTTCCAAGTATCTCGACGATTTCTCTGAGGACGAGCTGCTCGGTTATACAAGAGAAGCATACAGCGAAGAGAAGTGGGGGGAGAACCCTGTTCCGCTCGTACAGCTCAACTCTTACAATGAGCGCGAGTACATCCTTGAGCTGTGGCACGGACCTACATGTGCTTTCAAGGACGTTGCTTTGCAGATGCTCCCTCATCTCATGACAGCTTCCATGAAGAAGACAGGTGAGAACAAGAAGATCTGCATCCTCACAGCTACATCCGGTGATACGGGTAAGGCTGCACTCGAGGGCTTCAAGGATCTTCCCGGAACAGAGATCATCGTTTTCTATCCTACGGGTGGTGTTTCCGAAGCTCAGAAGCTTCAGATGATCACAACAACAGGTGACAATACACACGTTATCGCAGTAAACGGATGCTTTGACGATGCGCAGACAGGTGTTAAGAACATCTTCGCTGACAAGGCTTTCAATGATGAACTTCTCGCAGGCGGCATCAAGCTTTCCTCTGCGAACTCCATCAACTGGGGACGTCTTGCTCCTCAGATCGCTTACTACGTTTACTCTTACATCGAGCTTCTTAGAACTGAGAAGATCGAGAAGGGTGAGGCTATCAATATCGTTGTTCCTACAGGAAACTTCGGTAATATCCTTGCTGCCTGGTTTGCAAAGCAGATGGGTATCCCTGTAAGAAAGCTCATCTGTGCTTCTAACAGGAACAAGGTCCTCTGCGACTTCTTCTCATCCGGTAAGTACGACAGGAACAGAGAGTTCTATAAGACGACATCTCCTTCCATGGATATCCTCATCTCATCTAACCTCGAGCGTCCCCTGTTCGAGATCACAGATGGTGACTATAAGCAGGTTAGCGAGTGGATGAACGCTCTTAACACAGAGGGTGTCTACAAGGTTGACGAGAAGACTTTGAAGAAGATGCAGATGATCTTCGTAGGAGGCTTCGCTGATGAGACGGGTGTTGCCAAGACAATACTCGATGTTTATGACAGAACAGATCATGTTGTCGATACGCATACAGCTGTCGGCTTCAATATCTATAACCGTTATCACCAGAGATCAGGTGATGAGACGAAGACTGTATTTGCTTCAACAGCTTCGCCGTTCAAGTTCTCTGCTTCCGTTATGGATGCCTTGAGGGGAGAGGGATTCTCCGAGGGTAAGTCCGTAGAGGAAGTTATCAAGGAGCTCTCCGATGAGAGCGGCCTGCAGATTCCTGAGGCTATCAAGGACCTCTCGAGCAAGCCTGTCCTTCACAAGGACGTTATCGAGAAAGAGGACATGGAGTCTAAGGTTAGAAGCATTCTGATTGGGTAAAAATATATAAGATAGAAGAGGTAACGCAAATGCCAAAGAGAGAAGACATCAACAAGATCCTTATCATCGGTTCCGGCCCGATCATCATCGGTCAGGCGTGCGAGTTCGACTATTCGGGTACACAGGCTTGTAAGGCCCTGAAGAAGCTCGGATACGAGATCGTTCTCGTAAACAGTAACCCTGCTACGATCATGACAGACCCCGATGTTGCTGACAGAACATACATCGAGCCTTTGAACGTCAACAGAATCGAGCAGATCATTGCTAAGGAGAAGCCTGATGCGCTTCTGCCTAACCTCGGAGGTCAGTCCGGACTTAACCTTTGTTCCGAGCTTTCCAAGGCAGGCGTTCTCGATAAGTACGGTGTACAGGTAATCGGTGTACAGGTTGATGCTATCGAGAGAGGTGAGGACCGTATCGAGTTCAAGAACACGATGGATTCCTTGGGCATCGAGATGCCCAGATCTCACGAAGCTTACTCTGTAGAGGAAGCTTTGAAGATCGCTGAAGAGCTTCACTATCCTGTAGTTTTAAGACCTGCTTACACAATGGGCGGTGCCGGCGGCGGCCTCGTTTACAACGTTGAAGAGATTAAGGTTGTCTGCGAGAGAGGTCTTCAGGCTTCACTCATCCACCAGGTACTCGTAGAAGAGTCCATCGCTGGTTGGGAAGAGCTCGAGCTCGAGGTAGTAAGAGACGCTAAGAATAACAAGATCACTGTCTGCTTCATCGAGAACATCGATCCTATCGGTGTACATACAGGTGACTCATTCTGTTCCGCTCCTATGCTCACAATCTCTGAGGATGTTCAGCAGAAGCTTCAGGAGCAGTCCTATAAGATCGTCGAGGCTATCCAGGTTATCGGCGGATGTAACTGCCAGTTTGCACACGATCCCGTATCCGACAGAACTGTAGTTATCGAGATCAACCCGAGAACATCAAGATCTTCCGCTTTGGCTTCCAAGGCTACAGGATTCCCGATAGCATTCGTTTCCGCACTTCTCGCTTGCGGTCTCTCACTCGATGAGATCCCTTGCGGTAAGTACGGCACACTCGATAAGTATGTACCTGACGGCGACTATGTAGTAATCAAGTTCGCAAGATGGGCATTCGAGAAGTTTAAGGGTGCTTCCGACAAGCTCGGCACACAGATGCGTGCTGTAGGTGAGGTCATGAGCATCGGTAAGACTTATAAGGAAGCTTTCCAGAAGGCAATCAGATCTCTTGAGAAGGACAGATACGGCTTAGGCTTTGCTAAGGACTTTAACGAGCTTTCCAAGGAAGAGCTCCTCGCTCAGCTCGTATATCCCACATCTGAGAGACAGTTCGTTATCTATGAGGCTCTGCGTAAGGGAGCTACCATCGATGAGATCTTCGAGCTTACAAAGATCAAGCACTGGTTCCTCGAGCAGATGAAGGAGCTCGTAGATGAAGAGAATGAGCTCATCGCCATGAAGGGCAGCGTTCCTTCTGAGGATGTTCTTCGCAAGGCTAAGTGCGACGGATTCGCTGATAAGTACTTAAGCAAGATCCTCGAGGTGCCTGAGGAAGATATTCGCAATGCACGTTATCAGTACGGCATCAAGGAAGCTTGGGAAGGCGTACATGTAAGCGGAACACAGGATGCTGCTTACTACTATTCTTCCTACAACATTCCTGAGGATAAGTCTCCTTCTTCTGAGAATAAGAAGGTCATGATCTTAGGCGGCGGCCCTAACAGAATCGGTCAGGGTATCGAGTTCGACTACTGCTGCGTACATGCGGCTCTCGCATTGAAGAAGCTCGGCTTCGAGTCCATCATCGTTAACTGCAACCCTGAGACGGTTTCTACTGACTACGATACATCCGATAAGCTCTACTTCGAGCCTTTGACACTTGAGGATGTTCTCGCTATCTATGAGAAGGAGAAGCCTCTCGGCGTTATCGCTTCATTCGGCGGTCAGACACCTCTGAACCTTGCTGCTGACCTTAAGAAGTACGGAGTAAACATCCTCGGTACATCACCTGAGACTATCGATCTTGCTGAGGACAGAGATCTGTTCCGTGAGATGATGGATAAGCTTAACATCCCGATGCCTGAGGCAGGTATGGCTTCCACAGTTGAAGAGGCTGTTGAGATTGCTAACAAGATCGGTTACCCCGTAATGGTTCGTCCTTCCTACGTTCTCGGCGGGCGTGGAATGGAAGTCGTTCACGACGACGATATGATGAAGATCTACATGGCTGCTGCAGAAGGTGTTACACCTGACAGACCTATCCTCATCGACAGATTCTTGCATCATGCTACAGAATGTGAGGCAGATGCTATCTCCGACGGCGAGAACTGCTTCGTTCCTGCAGTCATGGAGCACATCGAGCTTGCAGGTGTTCACTCCGGTGACTCCGCTTGTATGCTTCCTTCACAGAACCTTACTGATGAGCAGGTTGCTACGATCAGAGACTACACAAAGAAGATCGCTGTTGAGATGAATGTAGTAGGTCTCATGAACATGCAGTACGCTATCGAAGATGGTACTGTATACGTTCTCGAGGCTAACCCCCGTGCATCAAGAACAGTACCGCTCGTATCCAAGGTTACTTCCGTAAACATGGTTAAGGTAGCTACAGATATCATGACAAGCTCCATCACAGGAAGACCTTCACCTGTTAAGGATCTTAAGAACAAGAAGATCTCTCACTGCGGTGTTAAGGAAGCTGTATTCCCGTTCAACATGTTCCAGGAGGTTGACCCTGTTCTCGGACCTGAGATGAGATCTACAGGTGAGGTTCTGGGTCTTTCTGATAATGTTGGTGAGGCTTACTACAAGGCTCAGGAAGCAACACAGACAGTTCTTCCCATGGACGGCAACGTACTTCTTTCTGTATGTGACAGAGATAAGGGTGACCTTCTTGAAGTTGCACGCGGATTCTATGAGTTGGGCTTCAAGATCTTCGCTACAGGCGGTACATTCGATATGATCAATGCTGACGGTATCCCTGTTACTAAGGTTAAGAAGATCTATGAGGGACGTCCTAATATCTCTGACATGATCACGAACGGAGAGCTTGATCTCATCATCAACACTCCGGCAGGGAAGACTTCTGTCTATGACGACTCCTATATCCGTAAGGAATCCATCAGACACAAGGTTCCTTATATCACAACAATGGCAGCTGCCAAGGCTTCCGCTGACGGTATCAAGGCTGTTAAGAACAATACACACATCGGAGTAAAGGCTTTACAGGATTATCACGCTGAGATAGGAGAGTAAGCATAAAGCTTACAGATGACCGGTATGAGAAGAAGGTTACTGATTGATCTTAATCTGACAATCTGTGTCATCCTTGGAATATTCATATTCTTCCTCTTCACATATAAACTTGACGGAGGAAATGTGAATCCCAAGGATGAGGTCTTCTCTGACGGTTGGACCTACGAAGACGGTACCCCGGTCGACTTTGCCGACTTAAGGTATGCGCCTGAAGGAGCCACTATTACAAAGACAGTATCACCTGAACAGGTAAGAGGAGCAGACCTTTGCTTTGAGAGCAGAAGTCTGTTCTTTACTGTTTATCTGGATAATATGATCATCTATGATTTCCATCCGGATCTGCTCAGAATATACGGTGATTATTACGGTGAGTGCATACATGCAGTTGACCTTCCGGTTCTTGAATCGGATTCCAAGCTCAGTATCACTTATGAGTCTTTGTATCCTGAGAATACTACGACTTTCCACTACATGAAGATTCAGGAAGGTGCAGCATTCGTAAGATCCACGGTTGCCAAGAACTTTGCAAGCTACCTTGAGTGCTTTGTTATCATGGTTCTCGGAGTATCATTGATCATAATCGGATTCATTCTGAACAAAGAAACAGGAAGGATCATAGAGACTGTATCGCTTGGTGCGATAGCGGTAATCCTTGCTCTTTGGACAAGCTCGGGCTCCAGAATCCCTCAGCTTATAAGTGAGAATCCTGCGATCGTAAGAGTTATGGATTATCTGTGTCTGATACTCCTTCCGATCCCTGTAATCGTGTTTGTAGCTTCTGTCACAAAGCAGCTTGATTCAATGATTCCGAAGATAATGATCTCTTTGGTCGGCATCAATACTGTAGGTACATTCATTTGGGTTCTCGGACTAGGCAGAGACTATAGTGATGTTCTCATCGTAACTCATATCATCATCGGTATCGGCATATGTCTGATCGCGTACATGGTCGTCAAATCTTTGAAGAAGGCGAAGAAGGTAGAGAAGAATCTTATGGTACTGTTCGCGGCGTTCGGAGTTCTTATCGCTGCAGGTATTCTCGACCTGATCAGATACTATATGTTCAAATCATCTGATTCATCGATGTTTACAAGATTAGGTCTGTTCTACTTCGTCATTGTCTTTACGGCATATGAACTTTCCCTGTTCTTAAGCATCACAAGGAAGAGTGCACAGGCTGAGATCAAGGACAAGCTTGCTCACGAAGACGGACTTACCGGCCTTTATAACAGACTTGCCTTTACTGAGACTGAGGATGAGATCAATAAGGCTGTAAGCGGGAAATATATTGTCATCCAGTTTGATATCAACTTCCTTAAGAAGGTTAACGATAATTATGGACACGCGGAAGGTGACCGTTATATAATCGCCGCGGCCACTATCATCTCCGACTCCTTCAGCGAATACGGAAAGTGTTTCCGCATCGGCGGCGACGAGTTCTTTGTTGTGCTTGAAGGGAAGAAGTGTGAAGAGCACTTTGAGGAGGGAATTAAGGTTTTCGAGAAGAAAGTGAAGGAATATAACGAGAACAATGAGCTTCCCGTACCTTTGCAGATCGCACACGGCAAGTCTGTGTATGTTCCCGGAAAGGATTCTCTTGAAGAAGCGGAGAAGGCTGCCGACAAGCTCATGTATGAGCGTAAGAAAATACTGAAAGAAAATGCATAACAGCATGTAAATTTGGAGGGCATTAATGCTTGATCTTTTGGCGCGTATTAACGACGCAGTAAACTCATTCGTCTGGACCAAGACAGGTGTCTGGATGCTTATCATCACGGGTATCCTGATGACGATCCTTACGAAGGGGTTCCAGTTCACACACATCGGACACTGGTGGAAGAAGACCATCGGTTCCATGCTCAATAAGAACGTTATCGGTCATACGGAAGACAAGGCGACTATCTCGCAGTTCCAGGCTCTTTGCACAGCTCTTGCCGCGACGGTCGGTGTAGGTAACATCGCAGGTGTATCTGCAGCGATCATCACAGGAGGTCCGGGTGCTGTATTCTGGATGTGGTTCGCAGCTATCTTCGGTATGATGACGAACTATTCCGAGAACATCCTCGGTATTTACTTCAGACGTAAGAACCATGCTGACGAGTGGTCCGGCGGTGCTATGTACTACCTCCAGGACGGGCTCGGAAGCTATCCTCATATGAAGAAGGTCGGCCGCGTGCTTGCGATCATCTTCGCGATCTGCGCCACACTCGCTTCTTTCGGTATCGGTAACATGGGACAGGTCAACAAGATCGTCCTTAACTTCACATCCTCATTCGATATCAAGGCTTTATCGAGCAGGGTTCTTTATACATCTAACGAAACTGACATCACACTGTACATGCTCATCGTAGGTATCGTCCTCATGGTGCTTGTCGGTGTTGTTGTCATCGGAGGCCTTCAGAGAATCGCGAACGTAGCCGAGAAGATTGTTCCTGTCATGGTTCTTATCTTCCTTTGCGGTTCGATCACAATCATCCTTGTAAACTTCGATCAGATCGGACCTGCATTCGCTGCTATCTTCTCAGGTGCTTTCAATGCTCCTGCTGTATGGGGCGGTGCTACAGGTATTGCATTCAAGACGATCATCACTCAGGGATGTAAGAGAGGTGTCTTCTCCAACGAGGCAGGTCTCGGTTCATCCGTTATGGTTCACAGTAACTCCAACGTTAAGGAGCCTGTTAAGCAGGGCCTGTGGGGTATCTTCGAGGTGTTCGCAGATACTATCATCGTTTGTACAATGACAGCTCTCGTAGTTCTTACATCCGGCGTTATCAATCTTACGACAGGTGATATCGAGACAGAGTCAGATGCACTCCTCGTTGCAGATGCATTTAATTCCGTATTTAAGTTCGGTGACGTAAATCTCGGCCGTATGTTCGTTGCTCTCGCGATCCTCGTATTCGCGTTCACAACAGTCCTCGGCTGGTCACAGTACGGTTCCAAGGCAGTCGAGTATCTTGCCGGTAAGCATGCTCCTATCGCTACGAAGATCTACAGGATCTTCTTCGTTCTTCTCGTTCTGTCCGGTGCTCTTATGACATCTTCCATCGCATGGGATATCTCCGATACGTTCAACGGAATGATGATGATCCCGAACCTCATCGGCGTACTCGCCATGAGCCCGCTTGTTAAGAAGATCACAGACAACTATATCGCCAGAAGGATCAAGGGTGACAAGAGTGTCGAGCCTGTGCTTTCTTATGATCCCAAGATCAATGCTGAGAACGCTAAGGCTTTGGCAGAAGATCCTAATCTCGACTGATAAAGGGAGGACAATAAGGTGCCGCTTTTTGAGATAACATACATTGCAGTCTTTACGATAGTACTGGCATTCATATTCGGTACGGTACTTGCAAGCTTCATTACCTGTACTGCAGGAAGAGTTCTTGCAGGCGAGGACTGGACACGCGGTTTCTCCCACTGTGACACATGCGGTCATCAGCTGGGTACAGCAGACCTTTTCCCGGTAATCTCCTATATCGCACTTGGCGGTAAGTGCCGCTACTGCGGTTCCAAGGTGCCGATCAGATGCCTGATCTCCGAGGTGTTGCTGGGCGTTGTTTTCGTTGCGGTAGTAATTGCTCACGGCTACATCGATGTTGTAATGGTACGTAACCTTCTTCTTGCCATGCTCATGATGGGCATCTCTTTCTGCGATATTGACGGCAAGGTAGTACATGAAGGATTCACAACGGCTATCCTCGCTGTATGGATCGGCGCTCTTCCTTTCGTACCCGAGATGAAGATGTACACGGCAGACGGCGTTATCGCTTGTGTGCTCTTCGCAGGCGGCATGATGATGTACTCCTACGCAAGAACTTCTGCAAAGAAGAAGGGCATCGACAGCAAGCTCATCAAGCTCGTAGCTGTATATATGCTTTATACCGGCCTTTGGGAAGGTGCGGCAGCACTTGCACTCACGCTTATTATCTGGCTTGCTACAGGCCGCAAAAAGCCGGTAGTGCCTATTCTGTCGATTTGTATTATAATCAGCCTTTGTGTCGGAGAGAGGCTCTTCGGAACTTCCGTCTCCGCTTACGTCGGTACCATCGCCGGCTATCTAAAAACATTTTCAATCTGAGGTAAGAACTAATGGCTCTGACTGATGTCGAACAGATAAAGAGAAGAAGAACATTCGCGATCATATCGCACCCTGACGCGGGTAAGACAACTATGACTGAGAAGCTCCTGCTCTACGGAGGTGCCATCCACCTCGCAGGTTCTGTTAAAGCTCGAAAAGCTTCGCGCCACGCTACATCCGACTGGATGGAGATCGAGAAGCAGAGAGGCATCTCCGTTACGTCTTCCGTAATGCAGTTCGAGTACGACGGATACTGCATCAACATACTTGATACTCCCGGACACCAGGACTTCTCTGAGGATACATACCGTACACTGTGCGCTGCCGATGCTGCAGTCATGCTCCTTGACGGCGCGAAGGGTGTCGAGGCACAGACCATCAAGTTGTTCGAGGTCTGCCGTAAGAGAGGCATCCCGATCTTTACTTTCATCAACAAGATGGACCGTGCTGCCAAGAACCCGTTCGACCTCGTAGATGAGCTCGAGAAGGTGCTCGGTATCAGATCCACACCTATCAACTGGCCTATCGGTACAGACGGTAACTTCGAGGGCGTATATGAGAGAGCAACAGGTGAAGTTCTCCTATTTGACGCGGACAACAGAGACCACGGTGCTTCCATGGTTACTCAGTCCACTTCAGGTATTGATGACCCTACACTTAAGGATCACATGACAGCAGCTCACTACGAGCAGCTTCGAAACGATATCGAGCTCCTCGACATGGCAGGAGACGAGTTTGACCTCGAGAAGGTTCTCGCAGGACAGCTTACTCCTGTATTCTTCGGTTCCGCCATCACAAACTTCGGTGTTGAGCCTTTCTTGAAGAAGTTCCTTGAGATCGCACCGGAGCCCGCACCTCACCACGTTTCTGACGATAATGGCGATGTTCTTCCTACTGACGAGATGTTCTCCGGATTCATCTTCAAGATCCAGGCTAACATGGACCCGAACCACAGAGACAGAATGGCATTTCTGCGTATCTGCTCAGGTAAGTACGAGAAGAACATGACAGTAAACCACATGAGACTTGGCAAGAAGATCACTCTTGCACAGCCTCAGCAGTTCATGGCTCAGGACAGAAATATCGTAGAGCAGGCTTACGCAGGCGACATCATCGGTATCTTCGATCCGGGTCACTTCAGAATCGGCGACACATTGATCTCAAGTAACAGAAAGTTCGAGTTCGACCCGATCCCTGTGTTCGCGCCGGAGAATTTCGCGAAGGTATTCCCTAAGGACTCCATGAAGAGAAAGCAGTTCCTGAAGGGTATCGAGCAGCTTTCTGAAGAGGGGGCGGTACAGCTTTATAAGCAGCCTGACATCGGAACCGAGACCTTTGTAATGGGTGTTGTAGGTATCCTCCAGCTCGACGTTCTTGAGTACAGACTTAAGACGGAGTACGGTGTTGATATTGTAAGACAGCCTTTGTCGTATAATATAGCCAGATGGGTCAAGTCTGATGCTGAAGGTGCGTTTGACTATAAGGATATAACGCTGACTTCCACATCCATGATCGTTCTCGACCGCGACGACGAGCCTGTTGTCCTGTTCGAGTCCGAGTGGGCTGTAGATTGGGTCGTTCAGCATAATGAGAACATGAAGCTCAGGTTCGAAGGTATCCATTCAAAATGATGAAGAAAGCATTAAAGTTGATCTTTTATGCGGGGGTAGCGGTTATCGTTGCCCTTTTTTTCTTATCTTTGGCCGGAGTGGTCGAGAACAACCACGGCAATTCCTTCGGATTCCCATATAAGACTGCCTATACGAGTTTTCTTCTGACGATGGCGCTGATATACGCTGTCATAACGAACGGTAAGGTAACTCCCCTGGGCCTTGCAGGATATGCGTGCCTTACAGGATTCGTGATCTGGTGCGGAGGAAAGACGGACTTTGTTCTTCTTCTGGTTCTGACTGTATTCCTGGCTTTAAAGCACTTTAAGAAGATTCCGGGCGGGAAGGTTAAGAGCGGCGTTCTGTCGGGAATGCGCTTCGGCTTCATTATAATATGCGCGGTAAACTACATTCTGGTGTTCTCTTTCCGTGTGTTAAGCAGCTTCTGGCTTGCTTTGCCAGGATTCAATACGTTTAAGGACAGACTTCTTTACGGGCTGCTTGCATTCGAAGAGTATCCCATCACTTTATTCGGAACTTACATTGTCACCAAGGGTTCATACGGGGAGACAGTCTCCTCTTTGTACTTCATTCTGGACAGTGCTTATGTAAGGTGCATCCTTGAGAGGGGCGTCGTTCCTTTCGTTGCGGTCATGACGCTGCTGACGGCATTTATGTTCTTCCTTTGGAAGAGAAAATGCCATGTAGCTATGCTGGCCCTTTGCCTGTTCGCGGTAGATCTTGCCATGAACGGCATCGTCTTATATCTTTTGCTGCTTCTGATATTCATTGTCGCTTGCAGTGTAAAAGGGGACGAGAAGCTTGAGGATATCCTTCCTTCGCGAAAAACTCTACTAGTCTGGCTTTCATGCTTCTGCGTGTCGGTTTTGGCCATATGGGGGACGGGTGCTTTGGTGCGCGCTGCGAATAATCCCGGTGATATCACTGTCGATATCGGTGTGACTGATCAGAATGAGGATACGATGGAGCAGGTCTATAACGGACTTGAAGCATGGGAAGACGCGCATCCTGATATCGAGGTCCGCCAAAGGGCTCGTATAAGAGACTACGATCTTACGGCAATTGCTGTTATGGGAGCAGAGCATATTCCTGATGTTTTCATCGCTGACTGCAGACTTGGAAGACTTCTTGCTGACGAAGGTCTGGTCGTAGATCTAACTTACGTGGCTCCCGATATAGGTTCATTTACTTACGACGACGGTGTCTACGCTTTCCCGGCGCTTCTCGAGTCTTACAGTGTCATTATCTATGATCCGCTTAATTGGAATGAAGGCGATCCGGTCGGATTCGCGGCTTCTAACGAGTTTACGGTCATTAACTGTTACTTAAGCCCTTTGCTCGGTGATGAGTGGGGAGAGCAGTGGCTTTATCACATGGAAGATGTTGACGGTGCAGTCTCTTTTACTGACAGTGAGATGATAACAAGGATCGAGAATCTCGATGAGATGATAAGCGATGATATTGCTTACGGCTCTTATGATGAGCTTTCTGAAGCCTTTATCGAAGGCGAGTGCCCTGCGGTTGCCGTTTACGGAGATTATATCTACAGCATCCTTGAAGACATTAAGACTAATGATCCTGATCTGTACGATAGAGTTCAGTTCGCCTGCATGGTGGACGGCGTAGTCCCGGCCGGATTCGAATACGGCGTATTTGTCAGAGAGGGAATGGGAGAGCAGGAGACAGAACGATGCATCGATCTTGCTGCCTCACTGTCTTCTTCAGTCAGCCGTGACAGCGATGAGACGCTCGACAGGCTTTACGATCTCGTTGATAACAGTTGTCAAATTCCATTGTTAACACAATGTTTTACTTATAACTATTTGCATTTTGCTTCTAATGAGCTTTACTATACTAGAAGTAATAGTGATATGAGTCCTGAAGATCGGGGTGAAATGCTTCAGGAGTACTATGACCTTTACTATGTTGATTATCAGTGACACTCGTAAGAGTGTTGCTTTGGGGGATTATGAAGGTTTGTTTGGTTTGCTCGTCCGGCGGGCATCTTGATCATTTATATATGCTCAAGCCTTTCTGGGAGGATAAAGACAGGTTCTGGGCTACATTCGATAAAGAAGATTCAAGGACTTTGCTTCAGGGCGAGAAGATTTACCCTGTTTACTATCCGTCGAACAGAAGCCTCAAGGCTTTGATAATCAATACCCACAGAGCTGTCAAGATCTTAAGGGCTGAGAAGCCTGATGTCATCATCTCTGCAGGAGCCGCTCCCGCTGTTCCGTTCTTTTATATCGGCAAGATGATGGGTGCTAAGACGGTCTTCATTGAGGCCTTCGACAGAATCAATAAGGGCTCTCTGTCGGCAAAGCTATGCTATCCGGCATCCGACGTGTTCATCGTTCAGTGGGAAGAGATGAAACAGGTCTTTCCTAAGGCCATCGTTCTGGGGAGCATATTCTGATGATATTCGTTACTGTAGGTACACACGAACAGCCATTCACGAGACTGGTTGAATATATGGATAAGTGGGCTGAGACTCACGACGAAGAGGTCGTCATTCAGTCCGGATTCTCTACTTATGAACCCAAGCACTGCAAGTGGCAGCATTTTTATCATCAGCATGAGATGGATAAGTTCAATGCAGAAGGCCGCATCGTCGTAACCCACGGAGGCCCGAGCTGCTACATGGAAGTTATCCAACTTGGCAAGGTGCCGATCGTTGTTCCGAGAAGACATGAACTGGGTGAGCACGTTGATAACCATCAGCTCGAGATATCCAGAAAGTACAAGGAGTGCTATAACAGCATCCTGCTTGTAGAGCAGATGGATCAGTTAGGTGAGTATCTGGAGCATTACGATGAGCTCGTCAAGGATCTTAACAAGAATGGTCTGCCCTCCAACAACGCAGCCTTCTGTAAGGAATTTTCCAAGATAATCGATCAGTTGCTTGCATGAACCCGAGTCTGTCCATAGTCATTCCTTTCTATAACGTCGAGCAGTATCTTAATGAGTGTCTTGACGCGCTTCTTGAGACGGAAGGGATAGATCAGACCGAGATCATTCTCATAGATGACGGCGCTACGGATAAGTCTTCCCAGATTGCCGATAAGTATTCCGAAGAGCATTCCAACATAACTGTCTTCCACAAGGAGAACGAAGGCCCGTCGGCATCCCGTAATAAGGGCTTGCATGAGGCGCACGGAGATTATGTGTTCTACTGCGACGCCGATGACATGGTGGTACCTGAGTTTTTCGCGAAAATAATAGCTCATACGAAGACTTCTTCTGACGACATCATCCTGTGGGACGCCGAGCTTAAGTACGAGACCGTTAACCTTCTTATGCCCAAGGACAGAGGGTATTTCGCGCACGAAGGCCTCGAGAAGATCGAGACAACCTACACCGGCAAGGAGCTTCTCGAGACGCAGCTTCGAAAGACGGGCGACTTCGTGGCTACGGTGTGGCTCGCGGCTTACAGAAGGCAGTTCCTTATAGACAACAAGCTTTACTTCGAGAAGGGTCTGATACATGAGGATGAGCTTTTGCTGCCGAAGATATATATCGCAGCAAAGAGCGTTCATTACCTTCCGGAGAAAGTTTATATCTACAGGATCCGCGAAGGCTCGATAATGAACCCCGGAACTTCAGACCGTAAAAGAAGTGTTGATTCGCTGATGCATATCTATCCGTCGCTTTATGATTATTACGATGAGGTGCTTGCAGGGGAACCTTTGCTGGAACTTATCGAGGGCAACCTTACCAAACGTTATGTCCGCATGATCTATAAGTACAGAGTCTGGCGTTACGGCTACAGCAGTCAAATAGATAAGAAACGTCTGATGCGGACGGCGAGGAAACTAAGTCACAAGATATTGGTGTTAGGACTTAACTTATTTGTCCGTTAAAATACTGTTATGAGCGTGAATGATCTGTCTTTATCAATCGTTATCCCGGTCTATAATGTCGAGAACTATCTCGGCCGTTGCTTGGACACGCTTCTTAAGACTGAAGGGATAGAGACGACGGAGATCATTCTGGTCGATGACGGTTCATCTGACGGCTCGCCTGCTTTGGCAGATGACTATGCTTCACGCTATGAGTTTATAAAGGTCATTCACAAGACTAATGAAGGTCCTTCCGAGGCGCGTAATGTCGGCATGAAGGAAGCAAAGGGCGAGTACATATTCTTCTGCGATTCCGATGATGAAGTGTACCCGGATCGCTTCGCAGAGGTTATCAGTAAGGTAAAGGAATTCGATTCGGATATCATTCTGTGGGATGCCGAGCCCTTTGATGATAAGGGAAGCACATTCACACAGAAAGAAAGAGAATACTTCATACACAGAGGCCTTAGCGGCAGTGACGGTGTCATCACGGGCAAGCAGGTAATTGAGAAGCAGCTTGATGCATGCATGAACTTTCCCGCTACAGTTTGGCTGGGCCTTCACAGAAGAGCATTTATGCTTGATAACAATATGTACTTCGAGAAGGGACTTCTTCACGAAGACGAGCTGTGGGCTCCAATAGCTATCCTTATGGCGCAGCGTGTGCTTTATATCCCGCAGATTGTGTACAGATACAGACATCACAGAGGCTCGATCACGAACCCGAATGAGCGTAACTGGACCAGACACATCGAAGCTTTGCTTCACGTCTATCCTGAGCTTTACAGATTCAGTGATGAGCATCTTAAGGGAGAACCTCTTAAGACGAAACTCGACGCGAATATCGCAAGAAGATACCTTCACATGATCTATGAATATGATTTCTACCGCTATGGTTACGGTGTTAAGATTGATAAGAAGCAGCTGTGGAGAACATCCGGAAGGTTCATCGATAAATGCAGGGTAATACTCCTAGTATTAAACGGTGCAACCTGCAAGGCGTCTCCGGGGAGGAAGAATGCGAACTGAGACACGTAAAAGCATAAAGGCAAAGATGCCGCGTCCTATCTGGAATGCGATCGCATCCACATACAGAAAGAGCCTGTATTCACGTTACCGTAAAGAGATGCTCCGCCATCCCGAGGATATGTCTTTGTACTGTCCTTGCTGCGGATTGAAATACAGTGAATTCGTCGAGGGCGACTATCAGGAGTATCCCAAGTTTTACGACCTTAAAACATTCGTGGGTATCCCTCAGGATGTGTGCTGCCCCGTGTGCGAGTCTTTGCCGAGGCATAGGATTGAGATCTTATGGTGTGAGGAGCACATGGACCTTCTTCAGGGGAAGGATATCCTCTACTTCGCCATCGAGAGAAGCGTGAAGCTTTGGATGAAGCTCAAGGGTGTAAAGTGCACGACGGCGGACCTCTTTGCAGAGGCTGACCTCAAGCTCGATATACAGGACACAGGGCTTCCCGATAACTCCTATGACGTTATCTTCTGTAACCACGTTCTCGAGCACGTGGATGATTATATGAAAGCTCTAAGGGAGCTTCGCCGCATACTTCGTCCGGGCGGGTCGCTGATCTGCTCGTTCCCGATGAGCAGGGATATCGAATATGTTGATGAGGATCCGTCCGTGACTTCCGAAGAGGACAGACTTATCAGGTTCGGTCAGAGCGATCATGTAAGACTGTTCGGCATGAACGCGGACCGCTTTATGAAGGATGCGGGCTTTGACGTGAGCATTATTGACGGCGATAATTGTCCGCCAGATATCCTTCCTGTCACAGCACCTTGTAAGTACGATATGAACCGCCTGTTCTGGTGCCGTAAATGATATGAGTTCGCGCAAGGTTCTGATCGTCACTATCCAGGATAATACGAGTTTTGGAAACAGACTCCAGAACTTCGCGCTGCAGAAGGCTCTCGAGCAGCTTGGGCTTGAAGTTAGCACGCTCGACGTAAAAGAACGTAAGCAGAAGAACTTTGTAAAAGATCTTAAGACTTCCGTTAAGATCCCGCTCGCGAGGATGGGACACACAAGATTCAACGAATATCTTGAGCGTCATATGCACGAGCAGGGCGGAAGAGCTTTCACCCGTGAGTATATTCATAACATGATCCGCGCTTCCCGAAGTGACCTTAAGGACATGGACTGGAGCGGGTATTCATGTGTCTTCGCAGGAAGCGATCAGGTTTGGCATAACTGGGGGCTGATACCGGATGAGCTTGAGTACTTTTACTTGGACTTCATCCCCTCTTCGAAAAGAGCCTCTTACGCGGCAAGCTTCGGCTTCACGTCTTTTCCTCAAGAAGACCTCGGATTGCATCGGAAAGGTCTTACACAGATGCATGCCATCTCCTGCAGGGAGAGCGAGGGCTGCGGCCTCGTCGAGATGATCACGGGAAAGAACCCCGTTAAGGTGCTCGACCCGACGCTGCTGCTTTCTTCTGCGACGTGGGACGGGATCATGACGAAGCCGTCGTTTGAAGTGGAGGGGAAGTATCTTCTCGCTTTCTTCCTCGGAGATATTCTTGAAGGGTATAACGAAGAGATAACGCGCATCGCGAACGAGCGCGGACTTAAGGTTATCAACATAAACGACATTAACGAGAAGGAGCACTTTGTTTCTTCACCATCTGAGTTTCTGTGGCTTATCAAGAATGCTGATACAGTGTGCACGGATTCTTTCCATGCAAGTGTATTTACGATTCTTTATAACCGTTGTCTTCGCGTGTATCCGAGAACGGATTTGAAGTATAACGTCGAGGGCATGTTCGGACGATTAACGGAAGTGCTGGGATCGTTTGGCCTTATGGAGAATGCGTTCGGTTACGGTGACAGGATCGACACTGATGTTGCCGAAGAGGACATGAAGCTTCTTGAGGAGCAGAAGAGAATATCGATAGATTTTCTTAAGGCGCAGGCACAGAGCGATGGCTGACAGCAATAACAAGAGGATCGCCCGCAATACGCTGTTTCTTTATACGCGAATGATGCTGATCATGGTCGTCTCGCTGTATGCATCCAGAGTAACTCTACGGGTGCTCGGAGTGGATGACTTCGGTATCTATCAGACTGTCGGAGGCGCGGTTACTTTTCTTGCGTTCTTAAGTAATTCTCTCGGCAGCGGTACTTCGAGATTTCTTACGTTCGAGATGGGTAAGGAGAAGCCGAGGCTTCAGACTTTGTTCTCGACTGTAATGATCGCTCATGTTGTTCTCGGAATTGCTATCGTCGTAGTCGGCGAGGTAGTAGGACTATGGTTTATCTATAACAAACTGATTATTCCGCCGGACAGGCTTCATGCCGCGGTCGTCGCATTCCATTTCTCTATGATCGGAACATTCTTCCAGATCACACAGGTGCCTTATAACGCGACCATCATCGCTCATGAGCATATGGATGTGTATGCGTGGATTAGTATCTATGAAGCCGTTATCAAGGTCGCACTTGTATTCGCGCTTCTTATCTTTGATTACGACAAGCTTGAAGTATATGCAGTGCTCATGTGCATCGCTACGATCTCTGTGATCATGATCTACAGGATCTACTGCAGAAGGAAATTCCCGGAGACAAGATATAAGCCCGAATTTGACGGCGAGATCTTTAAGGAAGTCGCATCGTTCTCGGGCTGGCATCTGCTGTCTAGTTCGGGTGCGTCGCTTGCCAATCAGGGTGTAACCATAGTTACGAATATGTTCTTCGCGCCGGCGGTCGTTACTGTAAGATCTCTGGCGTTAAGGATCAACGATATTATCAACAGCTTTATCGGTAACTTCAGAACTGCAGTTAATCCGCAGATAGTTAAGAAATATGCTGCCAAGGATTATGAGGGCTCGAAGAAGCTCGCACTCGCGTCCACACAGTATACGTTCTATCTGATGCTTATCATGGTGTTGCCGCTGTTCCTTCTCGTCGAGCCTGCGCTTAATATATGGCTTGATGAGATTCCTGAAGGGCTGATCCCATTCGTTCAGCTCGCACTCGTTCAGGGATTGTTCCAGTCATTCGATACATCGCTTTATGTCCCCATCTATGCCAAGGGAAGGATAAGGGAGAATGCGATCATAAGTCCTTTGTTTGATTCGCTGCAGCTGCCGCTTATCTATGTGCTGTTCAAGATGGGTTTCCTTCCTGTGACGCTTGCATGGGTAAGCATGTTCGCTTATGCGGGATTAGGTCTCATCGTAAAGCCCTTGCTCGTTCACTACGTTGTCGGATATGAGCTTGGCAGGATCATGAAGATGGAGTGCCGCTGTCTTGCTGTAGGTGCTGTATCTGCTGTAGTGCCATTTATTCTTTCTATGAACGTCGATGTTAATACGATAACGGGATTCGCGCTTGTATTGTTCGCATCTCTCGTGTCTGTCGCTGTGTTCGTATGGGTACTTGGATTAGATCGGAATATGAGAGCATTCCTCATGGGCTGGGTTAAAGATAAATTAGGGAAGAGCGATTATAATTAGTCTATGATCAACATTACTGACAAAGTAAAGTGCGCGGGCTGTAATGCCTGCGGGGATATATGCCCGGTACAAGCAATCTCGTTCTCAGCTGATAACGAGGGCTTCCTGTATCCTCATGTTGATGAGAATAAATGCACAGGCTGCGGCCTTTGTGAGAAGATCTGTCCCTGCCTTAACGAGTGCGGAACTAAGAGTTCCAATAACGCTTCTCCTGACTGCTATGCGGCTGAGCATAAGAGTGTGGAAGTCGTATTCTCGAGTACATCGGGCGGCTTGTTCTCTGCTTTGGCGGATATCACATATAACGAGAAGGGCTTCGTCGGCGGTGCCGTTCATAACGAAGACTTCTCGGTATCGAACTTCATATCAAACGATAAGAATGATCTTAAGCGATTAAGAAGATCCAAGGACTTGCAAAGCAATGCTGAAGGCTTCTATAAGAAGACGAAGCAGATTCTTGATAACGGCGATAGAGCACTTGTATGCGGATTGCCGTGTCAGATCGCAGGACTTCTGAATTACCTTCAGAAGGATTATGAGAATCTCATAACTGTTGATCTTATCTGCGCCGGTGTTAACTCGCCAAAGGTGTGGAGAAGGTATCTTGACTATATCGAGCAAATCAATGGTTCGAAGATCATAAGCACTGAGAATAAATCCAAGGAGTACGGCTGGAAGAATCTGACGCAGAAGTTTGTGTTCGAGAACGGCGAAGAGTACTTCGATACATATAAGACGAGCTGGTTTATTAAGGGTTACATTCAGTCTCATCTGTACTGCAGACCTTCTTGCTACGAGTGTAAGTTCAAAGGCTTCCCGAGAGTCGCGGATATCACTATAGGCGACTACTGGGGAATCGAGAAGCACAGTAATGCGCACAACAGTGACATGGGCACTTCCGTAGTCTTCGTGAACTCGAAGAAGGGGCAGGAGTATTTCGAGAAGGTGAAGAAGAGGATAAACTTCGAAGCGACTCCTTTGGAGTGGGCTGTGGAAGGTAATCCCGCTTTGGTGTCGTCGATGACGAAGTACGGCGGGAACCGACAGGAGTTTTTCGACGATCTTGAGAAGATGAGATTCGATGAAGTAGTAAAGAAACACGGCGGAGAGGAAAAGGAAAAGAGCAGTATGAGGAAAGCGGCAGGCGTTATGAAGAGAGTGATAAAAATCACCGGGCTTAACCCTGCGGCTTTGTATCAGACGCTGAAGCTAAGCGGCTTGAAGAACTTAAGAAACGGGAAGGGCATCATCTGTACGAGAGGATGCCAGATCAATGTAGACAGATCCGCGAAGCTTGAGTTTGACGGTATATTTGTGTTCGGACAGAAGGATAAGTTCCCGCGAAGCCGCGATGAGTCCAAGCTTTATATCGGAAAGAATGCGACGCTTAAGGTGCTCGGTGATTTTGTCGTGGACGCCGGGTGCGAGATCAATATCTTTGATGATGCCGAGTTGATCATTCACGGCGGCAAGAACGGATTCAGCGATGCCAACAAGGGACTGACGATAATCTGCGGCGAGAAGATAGAGATCATGAGTGACGTCGGTATGGGACGTGATGTAACGATCAGGGATACTAACGGCGATCACTATATAAATACGACAGGTTACAGGACATCAAGGCCTGTGGTAATCGGCGAGAAGGCTTGGCTGTGCGAAGACTGCACCATAATGCCCGGAGTTAAGATCGGAAGAAGTTCTGTTGTAGCCGGATGTTCTCTGGTTACGAGGTCAGTGCCGGATCATGCGATGGTCATGGGTAATCCTGCGCAGGTCGTTCAGGAGAATGTTATCTGGAAGATGTGATGATGAAAGTACTGATCGTCGGCGGTAACGGCCTTATAGGCGGCGCGATAGCGAAGGCTTCAGCGGATGCGGGACGCGATGTGTATGTAGTGGGAAGAAGTTTGCCTGCTGATGCGTCATCTAAGGTTCATTATATTCAGGGTAACTGGTATGAGGATGCGTTCGCAGCTGATGCTATAAAGGACGGATTTGACGTTATCGTGGATGCTTTGGTCTTTAACGAGGAGCAGATGAGAAGAACTGCGCGCATCGTTGACGGACACTGCAAGCAGTTTATCTATATCTCGACTGATTCTGTTTATGAGCATCCGGCTTCAGATCTATCTGAGGATCAGCCCATATGCGGTGAGAATGTTAAGTGGAAGTATGGCATAGATAAGAGAAAGGCGGAGCTTTATCTTCAGATGCATGGAGGCGAGTATTCGTTTTCCTGGACGATCATAAGACCGACGGTGACATTCGGCCTTACAAGAATTCCCGTGGGCTTCGCAGGTAAACGTAATACTTTCGATCTTTGTGCGAGAATGCTTGCGGATAAGCCTGTCATAAGATTTGATGATCCCAAGACAAAGCACGCGATGTGTCACGATTCGATTTTCGGTGCTGCGGTCGATGCCCTCTTCATGAATGAGAGCGCCTTCGGTCAGGCTTATCACATATCTGACGATGAAGCATATACATACGGCGAAGTGTTCGAGGCCATAGAGAAGGCATTGGGCTGCGAGGGCAAGTTCGTGTTCTTGCCGGCAGATGTCCTGAAGAAGGATTATCCTGAACTTTATGAGGACATGATCTACGATAAGAATCCTGAGTTTACTTTGGATAATTCCGCGATCAAGAGTTTGTGCCCGGATGTTTCATTCCATGTGGAGTTGGGAGATGTAATCTTTAAGACTGTCGAGGCTCTTAAGAAGAATAAGCGCGAGGGAAGCGATATAAGTGAGTATGATCTTATTACGGATCATCTGCTTCTTGAGAATCCTGATGGCGCAGGTGAATACTTATCGACTTTGGATGAAGAGTATAAGGGAAAGATCAGAAGTTTTGTTAAGATGGAAAAGAATAACAGGGCGCGTCAGAGGGTGCGCGAGACTTTAAGAAGCATAAAGAAGAGGATAGTGTGATGGTAACTTCGGAACAGTTTATCGATGACCTTAAGGCAATGCTCGAGACACAGTCGGATATCGATATGGATACCGACCTTCTCGATATAGATGAGTGGGATTCATTCAGTTCAGTAACGTTCATTGCAATGGCTTCGGAGAAGTACGGTAAGACAATAGAGCCTTTCTCAGTTGCCGAAGCGGTGCTTGTTGAAGATCTCTTTCATCTTGTTGAGAACGGGTAAGGAAAGCTAATGGGACGTTTGGTTATCGATTATCTTGAGGATACCAGAGCCAAGTATCCGGATAAGACTGCCTTCATCGACGATAAGAGGCAGATAACGTTCAGCGGACTTTACGATGAAGCTTCTCATGTAGCATCAGGATTAGTTAGCAGAGGCATCTTCAAGCAGCCTGTCCTCATGTTTATGGAAAAGAGCGTATCGCTCGTAAGTTCCTTTATCGGTGCGGCGTTGTCGGGGAACTTCTATTCTCCTGTAGATACCAAGATGCCCGAGGAAAGGATCAATAAGATAATCACTACGTTGAAGCCTGCACTTGTGATAACTGATAAAGTGCATGAGGAGCAGGTGAGGGGATTCATCAGCGATATAGAAGTTTGTGTGTTTGAGGACCTGATAGATGCACCTGCAGATATACAAGCGGTCAATGAAGTCAGGAAACACATAATCGATACTGATATCCTCTATGTGCTTTTCACGTCAGGATCCACGGGAGACCCGAAGGGCGTGATCATCAATCACAGGGCAGTAGTTGATTTTACCGACTGGATATCAGAGTGCTACGGATTCGATGAGACGACAGTCTTCGGCAATCAGGCTCAGCTGTACTTCGATCTGTCGATACAGGATGTATATGCGCCGTTGAAGACCGGTGCTACGACAGTCCTTATAAGCAACAGACTCTACAGAGCTCCGGTCAGGGTGTGGAAGACAATACTTCAGTATCAGATCAATACGCTTGTCTGGATACCTTCGATTATAAGTCTGTTTGCCAATCTCGACATACTTGCTAATGTCGATAAGGCTCCGATAAGGACTGTACTGTTCTGTGGCGAGGTAATGCCTGTTAAGCAGCTTAATTACTGGATAGCCAATTATCCTGATACAACATACGCGAATCTTTACGGCCCCACTGAATGCACGGAGGCTTGTACTTACTACACGATAGACAGGAAGTTCGATGAGACTGAAGTCCTGCCGATCGGAAAGCCGTGCGAGAACTGCGAGGTTATTCTTCTAAGCGATGATAACAAAGTCATCACGGAAAAGGATGTAATCGGCGAGCTTTGTGTCCGCGGCACCTGCTTAAGTGACGGTTATTACGGTAATCCCGTGCAGACTCAGGCTGCTTTCGTACAGAATCCCGCTAATGACAGATACCGCGAGTTGATCTACAGGACCGGTGACCTTGTCCACTTAAACGAGCGCGGTGAGCTCGTTTACGACTGCCGCAAGGACTATCAGATCAAGATTAGAGGCTACAGAGTCGAATTAGGTGAGATAGAGGCTGCGGCGACGGCTGTAGAAGGCGTCGAGTACTGCTGTTGCCTTTTCGACGAGGGTGAAGATAAGCTGATACTTGTCTATTCGGGCAATATCGGGGAGGATGCGCTGAATGAGGCCCTTACGAAGAGACTTCAGGACTATATGATCCCGTCTTCGTACGAGAAACGGGCGCAGATGCTCTTCAATGCCAACGGCAAAATCAACAGAAAGGCCTTGAGAGCCGAGTTTCTTAAGGATTAGCGTTCCTTTTTTGTTTACTTCCTGTTTATAAGTGCACTTTTGATTAGTGCTATAATTCACGAGTGGGTTCTTATGAACCCTGATCGACACATTTGGAGGTTATTTATTATGCAACGTGGCGGCGGTGTACTTATGCATATCGCATCTTTACCCGGACCCTTTGGTATAGGAGTGTTGGGCGAGGAGGCTGTGGCTTTTGCCAAGCAGCTTAATAAGCAGGGAATGAAGTACTGGCAGGTGTTGCCTCTTTCATATCCCGGAATGGGCGATTCCCCTTATCAGAGCTTTTCTGCATTTGCAGGCAACTGGCTTCTGATTGACCCCAGAAGACTCATGAAGATAGGTCTTCTGACTGCAGAGGACGTTGTTAAGTCCGAGTATAACGAGAATAAGTGGAGAGTTAACTACGATTTCTTAAGAGTTGACCGTGAGGCTCTCTTAAGAAAGGCGTTCTCCAGAGCTGATGCTGACCTTCTTAAGAAGGTTGATAAGTTCCTTAAGGATACCAAGTGGGCTGATGAGGTTGCTCTTTATCAGGCAGCTAAGGATCAGTTCGACCAGAAGGCCTGGTGGCAGTGGGAGGACAAGGCTCTTGCTTCCTACGATGAGAAGGCCGTAGGCAAGCTCAGGGGAACAGAGGATTATAAGTTCCACGGCTTCGTTCAATATCTGTTCTCGACAGAATGGGATGACATCAGATCCCAGATCAACGCTGAGGGCGTTCAGATCATCGGAGACATGCCGATGTATGTATCCGGTGATTCAGCTGACGTATGGGCTCACAGAGAGCTGTTCAAGATGGCTACCGAAGCTCAGAAGAAGGCTGCACGTAAGGTTTGGATCAAAGAGAATCCCGATAAGGATCCTGATAAGGACTACGAAGATATTGTTTTCGAGTGCGGTGCAGGTGTTCCTCCGGATTACTTCTCTGCTGACGGTCAGCTGTGGGGCAACCCCATCTATGACTGGAAGAAGCACAAGGAGACAGGCTATGCATGGTGGATGGACAGACTCGCTGAGAACTTCAAGCTCTACGATATTCTGAGAATCGACCACTTCAGAGCTTTCTCATCTTACTGGGAAGTTCCTGCAGGGGAGAAGACTGCTAAGTCCGGTAAGTGGGTAGACGGCCCTAAGATGGATTTCTTCAAGGTCTTCGATAAGACATTCGGCGACCGCTCAAGACTCATTGCTGAGGACTTGGGTGAGATCACACCTGACTTAGGTCAGTTCCTCGATGAGGTTCAGCTGCCCAGAATGAAGATTATGGAATTTGCGTTTAATCCCGATGACAACAGTTCCTATATGCCTCATAACTATGATGCGAACTGTGTTGCTTACACGGGAACTCACGATAACAACACCTTGCTCGGCTGGCTGTGGGAAGCTTCAGACCGCGAGCGCAAGGAGTGCCTTAAGTACTGCGGATTCGAAGGTGAGAACTGGGGCGATGGCGGCGTGAAGTCTGCTTCCTGCCGTGCTATCATTAGAACTCTGTGGATGAGCCGCGCTAATACGGTCATTATCCCGATCCAGGATCAGCTCGGATACGGCGGCGACACAAGAATGAACATACCGGGAACTCCCGAAGGCAACTGGAGGGTAAGGTTCTCGAAGGAAGATCTCGATTCTATCGATAATGATTGGTACAGGGAACTGAATAGGCTTTACAGAAGGTGATAGGTTTGGGTGAGAGCATACTGGCCGTAGATCAGGGAACCACGTCTACCAAGGCGTTCCTGCTCGGCGAGGACGGGAACCTCATAAAGTCCCGTCCGGTTACGATAACGCAGCATTATCCTGCGCCCGGTTTTGTCGAGCACGATGCCAAAGAGATCTATATCTCTGTCCTTAAGACGATGGCAGATGTCATTCTCGATAATCCGTGCATCGTTATCGATTGTGTTGCCATCACCAATCAGCGTGAGACAACTATAGCTTTCAACAAAGATTCCGGCGAGCCTTACTGCAATGCGATCGTATGGCAGTGCAGACGCACGGCTGATATCTGCAGACGTCCACGCATCATGGAGAAGGAGAAGACGATCTCGAAGACCACGGGCCTTCGTGTTGATCCTTATTTCTCTGCGACCAAGATGAGATGGATCTTGGAGAATATCCCCGGTACCGAGAAGGCTGCGCTTTCAGGCGAGCTTAAGTTCGGTACTGTGGACGGATATCTCGTCTATATGCTCACAGGCAAGAAGAATTTCCTTACAGATTATTCTAACTGCTCAAGAACGATGCTGTTCGATATCAACAAGCTTGAGTACTCACAGGAGATGCTCGACCTGTTCGAGATCCCCCGTATAGCTTTGGCTGATCCCATGCCTTCCTGTGCGGATTACGGCAAGATCGACATTAAGGAGAATGAGCTGAAGGAGCTTGGCCTCAACGACGATGAGTGCAAGGCTCTGCTCACGCTTAACGGAACGCATATCAATGCTGTCGCGGGCGACCAGGCTGCAGCGTTGTTCGGACAGACATGTTTCGAGAAGGGCTCTGCCAAGACTACTTACGGCACGGGCTGCTTTACGCTCATGAACATAGGCGAGGAGCCGCAGATCTCTGATAACGGACTTCTCACTTCAGCGGCGTGGTCTTACGAAGGCAAGACTGTGTACGCCCTCGAGGGAAGTGTGTTCCAGGGAGGCTCCGTCATCACATGGCTCAAGGACAGCCTGAAGCTTATCGAAGAGCCGTCTGAGTGCGACGCTATCTGCGAGTCTGTTGAGAACAACGGCGGTGTGTATCTTGTGCCTGCTTTCTCGGGACTCGGCGCTCCTTACTGGGATCCGGACTTGAGAGGAACTATAACTGGACTTACAGGCGGCACGGGCAGAGAGCATATTGTAAGAGCTGCAGTTGAGTCCATAGCGTACCAGGTAACTGAACTCGTTGACCTCATGATGAGTGATACGGGCATAACTTCAACACATATGAAGGTCGACGGCGGAGTGTGTGCATGCGAATTTCTCATGCAGCTACAGGCCGACCTTCTCGGCGTTACTATAACGCGTGCAAGATCAGATGAGATGACCGCGAAGGGAGTCGGCATGCTCGCGGGACTTCAGTCAGGTTTCTTCGAATCGTTCGAGAAGCTTGAAGGCCTTTATAAGTCGAGCAGGGTATATAAGCCCGCCAGATCATCCACTGAGGCACGCATTCTTTTGGAAGAATATAAGCGGGCGGTAAAGGCTTCCATGGCCGCATCCGGAAAGGAAGCGGATAAGTGAACCAACTTTATGTTGTTTTCTTCGAGATGGCGATAGTCCTCTTTATAGGCTTCGTCCTCGCTAAGAAAAAAGTAATCGATGACAGAGGCAGAAAGACTCTGAACGACCTTCTTCTCAAGGCTGTTCTGCCGTTTACCATCATATCTTCAAGCCAGTATACGTTCTCTATTGACATGATGCGTTCGATTGGAGCTGTAGCTCTCGGCGCAGGTTTGTACTACCTGCTTACACTGATCATATTGAGGATCGTGATATTCAGAACGAAGATCGCGGATGCCGAGAGACGTGTATTCATCACGACAGCGGTCTTTGCCAACACAGGCTTCGTGGGAATGCCGATTATGTACTCGCTGTTCGGTGACCCGGGACTTTTGCTGGCTGCTATCTACAACCTCATCTATAACGTATTCTTCTACACATACGGTGTGCATCTTTTGTCAGGAAAGAAGCCTACAGTATCGGAGTATCTGAATCCGGTCTCTATCGCTTCCGTGATGGCTATAGCTTTGTTTATCGTCCCTTGGAGAGCTCCCGCTTCTTTGGTTAACGCTATCGACCTTGTAGGCAACATGACGTTTCCTTTATCGATGATAATCATGGGTTCGACGCTGTACACGATAGACATTAAGAAGCTCTTTGCTGACGGCAAGTCTTATGTGGTGTGCTTCTTAAGACTTATACTTTTCCCGGCACTCATGACTCTTGCGATGATCCTCGTAAAGAGATTTGTACCCATTCTTGATGCAACGCTCATTACGCTTATAATCATGACGGCACTGCCTTCGGGTACGATGAGTGTTATCTACTCCGAGCGTTACGACTGCGCACCTAAGTTCTGTGCGAGGACAGTATCTCTTACGCTGCTGTTCATGGTCGTTACGCTGCCCATCATGATCGCGCTGTGCCTTACGGCATTCGTGTCGGCATAAGGAGGAGAAATGGGGCAGGATATCTTTATACACGAAGAGATACGTAACGATGAGCTTCTGAAGCTCATGCACGAAATGCGCCAGGAGCGCACCTCAGAGAAGATGCTCGAGGTCCTAAAGCTTGCGGCTGCATCTTCGTTTATCGTTCCCGTTGATGCCGCTTCGGACGGCAGGTACAGCTTCCACGCGGTAGGCGACAACAAGGGTAGACGATTTGTTGTAGCTTACGCTGACACAGGTTCTTTTATGACATCCGAGAAGAGTGAAGATCCCAAGGGCGTCAAAGCTTCGTTCGAGGACTTGATGGAAGTTGTAACTGAGGCTTCCCTGAGGCTAGACGGTGTCATCATTAACCCCGGTGCAGCTGAGGTTATCTTCGGCAAGGAATTAATCGAGTCGATCAAGGGACAGATGGCGCCTTCCGATGAATCGGAGCAGACCGTTGACATGCATGTTGCCGAGCCCTCTGAGTATCCTTCAGGTCTTAAGGATATGCTTAAGCAGTTCGCACTTGATGAGACACGTGTGTCTAAGGTGTGGGTAAGACTTCTTGCTACAGCTGACGGCTCGATGATGAGATGGCTTATCGGTGTTGAGACGAGTGCTCAGGGCGATGAGAGACAGTATATCTTCGATACCTTGAAGAGATTTATAACTCCCACTCTTGGTAACGTGGAGTCTATCGTGGCATCTTCGGATGAGGATTATGTTAAACAGGCGATAAAGGATGTGAAGCCATTCTATGAACGGACGTAATGCACCAATCGCTATCATAATAGCTGTCATATGCGCAGTCATAATCTTCTACATGATGTATGTGGTAAGGAAGATCGATGTCGGACTCGGAGGCGAGATTGCCCAGCAGAAAACCGAAGAACTTACCGATGCTTTGAATGAACTCGATTATCAGCTTTACTGGATCGGATATCTTCCTCCATATATGGAGGGGATCGAGGAGCATGTAACACTTCTTACAGCAGGTCAGGCTAATGGGACTACTTTGCCTGTCACTGAAGGTGACGTCGGTTTTACGGCCTACGATCCGGACGGCAATGTCATAAGTCATGTGGAGCAAAGAGATTATGCGGATCACATGATGATAGTTATCAATACGACTGATGATATATCTGATGCCACATGGAGCGTGATACAGGACTGCGCGGTCAATGACCACGTTCCGGTTCTTCTTATCGGAAGACATAACATCGATGCTTTCAGAGAGCACATGATCCTTATCCACAGGGAATACGATGACTACTCAACAATGTTCTTCGAGATATCAAGAACGCCCGTGGAGGATCCCATCGCTCCGGATATTGTGCGTGCGGGAGGAAGAGAACTCGCGGATGCTCTGTTAGAATACATAAGAGCGTCATTCGATGATCCTTCAGTTGTCTATGTGACGCCGCCCGTTTCTACAACGGAAACACAAGAAACTGAGATTACGGAGGAAACAGCGGATGCCGCTTGATGAGACTAAGGCTGCTTCCATAACAAGTAGATACGACGAACTTCTGTCATCTTTATCAGACCCTTCGGTGGTCGCGGATCAGGACAGATATCTTAAGCTTTCCAAGGAGCTAGCTGAGATCACACCCAAGGCGGAGGCTGTGAAGAGGTATTTCGATGCCAAGGCTGAGGTCGAGGAGGCACTCGAGCTTCTCAAGGAGAACGACGAAGAGATAAAGAAGCTTGCTTCAGAGCAGCTTAATTCAAGTAAGCAGTCGCTCGAGGAAAGTGAGCAGGAGTTAGTCCTGATGCTTCAGGAAAGAGACCCGCGTGACGACAGGTCGGTCATCATGGAGATAAGAGCGGGCGCGGGCGGAGAAGAAGCTGCGCTTTGTGCTGCCACGATCTACAAGATGTATCAGGGTTATGCCGCGAGAAGAGGATTCGCGATCAGTGTTATCGACTATAACGATACCGAGCTCGGAGGCTATAAGGAGATCGTGTTCGAGGTTAAAGGACACGGTGCGTACAGCCGTCTTAAGTTCGAGAGCGGAGTTCACAGGATACAGAGAGTGCCAGTTACCGAGTCCGGAGGACGTATACATACATCAACTGCGACGGTTGCCGTACTGCCTGAAGCGGATGCGACAGATGTTGTTATCAATCCCGATGACTTGAAGATCGACAGATACAGATCTTCTGGTGCCGGCGGTCAGCATATCAATAAGACTTCATCCGCGATACGAATCACGCATCTTCCGACAGGTCTTGTTGTACAGTGCCAGGATGAGCGTTCACAGTTCGCGAACAAGGAGAAGGCCATGGCTGTTCTTACGAGCCGCCTGTGGGCCATCGCGAAGTCAGGCGACAAGGATGCTGAGGATCAGACCAGGCGTGAGCAGGTCGGAACAGGCGACCGTTCCGAGAGAATCAGGACTTATAACTACCATGACGGAAGAGTCACGGATCACAGAATAGGCTTGACACTTTACAAACTTGATGACATCTTAGGCGGTGACCTGGATGAGATCGTCGATGCACTGACGGTCGATCTGGCAGCGAAGAAGGAACAGGAAGGTTCATGATGGAAAGAAAGAAGATATTCGATACGAAGCTGATCCGTGCAAACGACGAGGATGGTCTTAAGGATGCCGCCAAGGCTTTGTCTGAGGGCAATGTTGTAGGTTTCCCGACTGAGACTGTTTACGGCCTCGGCGCGGATGCACTTAATCCTGAAGCTGTATCACGTATCTTCGAGGCGAAGGGAAGACCCGGAGACAATCCTCTGATTGTCCATATCTGGGATAAGTCTCAGATTAGTGATCTCGTTAGTGAGGTCACTCCTGCGGCTCAGGCTCTCATAGATGCTTTCATGCCCGGTCCCATTACTGTCATCATGAAGAAGAAGGACGTAGTTCCTTCTGAAGTAACAGCAGGTCTTGATACGGTCGGTATAAGGATGCCTTCACATCCCCTTTGCAATGAGTTCCTGAAGATGTGCGGCTGTCCCGTTGCGGCGCCTTCCGCGAATCTTTCCGGAAGCCCGTCTCCCACGACAGCGCTTCACGTTATGAATGATATGGACGGCTATGTATATGCCGTTATCGACGGCGGCCTTTGTGATGTCGGACTTGAGTCCACTGTAGTTGATGCAACAGGTGAGGTGCCGGTCATCTTAAGACCAGGTGCAGTCACATCCGCCATGATAGATGAGGCACTTAAGACTCACTCGGAGTATGCAGGTGCTCTGCAGAAAGGCCAGGTACCGGCTTCCCCAGGTATGAAATACAGACACTACGCACCCGGCTGCGAAGTTAAGATAATCACTCTTCCCGAGAACATCGGACAGATCAATCCTCATGCGGAGGATCTTACGGATGAGCAAAAGCAGAAGCTGTTTGCCATCGCGTCTCCGTTCCTTCTTGAGGCTCAGAAGATCCTTAAGGATAACCCCGCGGCCAGAATCGGTATATTCGCAGGTTCTGAAGTAAAGGAGCTTGCCGAGATGGCAGGCGATGACATCCTCTCCGCGCACTTGAACTTCTGCGTTTACGGCAATACATGTGACGTGGAGGCGGCGTCCCATAAGCTTTTCGACGGGCTAAGGCTTCTCGACAGGCAGGAAGTGGACATTATCCTTGCGGCGGGCTTCAAGGGCGATGACCTCGAGGTCGCGTACATGAACCGTCTTTCCAAGGCTGCGGGCAAGTCCGGCGACGACGTTCCTTCCAAGGCTTATGAGGACATAGATGAGGGCATGAGCGAGATTCCTCTCGATCTGTTCGAAAATGTCTTTACGGCTTCCGTTCTGTTTATAAGTGATGACGACGGAAACCTCGGTGCTATCACTGAGGGAATATTCACGGACCTTCTGCGCCGCAAAGGACCTTTCTGCTCTTGTGAGGATGAGAAGGTTGGTGCAGAACTCTATGCTGAGTCTGCGGGTCTGTTTGTAATCGAGGGCACGTCTCCTGACGAGAATGCCTGCAAGGCTTATTCTCAGATCATGGACGGTACGATAGCACACCACATGGCAAGAAGGGCAGAGGTGTCGGTGTTTGATGCGAACGATCTTATCCTGACGATCAACGACAGTCAGGCATTCGAGCTGATAAGTAATTTTCCGGAGCTTGACGGAAGGGTGTTCTCGTTAAGCTCTTATATGGCTTCCAAAGGCCTTGTCATGAAGGGTGAGGACGGAAGTATCGCTTCCGTGTCCATCAACGATCCTGCAGGCGAGGATCTCTTTACTTACAAGCATACTGTACTTGCTCTTAAGGCTTGGCTGGAGATACTTTTTCCGTACATTATCAAAGATCTCGGGGCTATGAGATTCTGCTGAAAATTGTAACAAACAATTGTTTGAAAATCATAGACAAATGATATTTGAGCGTCTATAATTATCTCAAAACGGTTTTTGATTGACGCAGATTACTAAGATTACGAGACTAAGAGAGAACAGATTAAGTATTTTACTTGACTTTACGGCTTTTGCTGTGCTATTCTCACCCTTGCTGTTTTTTAATAACAGCATAATCCTTGCTCGATACTCGGTGTCGGGCCTAATGTCCATAAGGAGGTGAATATTTATGGCTAATCAGTATCAGTTGGTAGTTGTTCTTGATCCCGCGAAGGGTGAGGAGACTGTAAACGCTCTTATCGAGAGCATCCAGTCCAAGATCGCTTCCGTCGGAACAGTTGATGCTCTCGACAATCTCGGAACCAAGAAGCTTGCTTACGAGATCAATGATGCTAAGGAAGGAACATACTTCAAGGTTCTTTTCACAGCACCCGTTGAGTTCCCCAGAGAGCTTGAGCGTGTTCTCAAGATCACAGCAGGCGTTCTTCGTTACTTAGTTGTCCGCGTCGGTGAGTAAAACCCCGATTACGGAGGAAGAAGCATGAACAAAGTAATTTTGGTCGGAAGACTTACTAAGGATCCTGAAGTTAAGAATACTGCTTCACAGGTTACTGTATGCAGATTCACACTTGCGGTTGACAGACGTTTCAAGGATAACAACGGTCAGCGCCAGGCAGACTTCATCAGCTGTGTTGCTTGGAGACAGACAGCGAACTTCATCAGCTCTTATTTCCATAAGGGTTCCAAGATCGCAGTAGTCGGCAGTATCCAGACAAGAACATTCGATGATGCAAGCGGTCAGAAGCGCTATGTGACTGAAGTTGTGGTAGACGAAGCCGAGTTCGTAGATTCTGCTAATGCAGCAGGCAACGGTAACGGCAACGCAAGCCAGCCCCGTCAGTACAACAACAATAACAACTATTCCAGATCCTACGACGACGCACCTAACAGCGGTGCAGCAGCATCGGCGCCCGTCGCACCTCAGAGACAGATCATTCCGGATAGTAGTGACGACAGTTCATTTGCCGGATCTGACGACGAGTTGAGTCTTCCATTCCCCATCGATGACGATACGGGAAACATCAGTTTTTAAGGAGTAAAAACAATGGCTGAGAACAATGTTAGAGAACCTAAGGCCGGCCGCGAGTTTGGCGGAAGCCCTATGAGACCCAGAAGAAACAGAAGAAAGACATGTTCATTCTGCGCTGAGAAGGTTGAGATGATCGATTTCCTCGATACAGCACGCCTCGGCAAGTATATCTCTGAGAGAGGTAAGATCCTCCCCAGAAGAATGACAGGAACATGCGCTAAGCACCAGAGAGAGCTCACAACAGCGATCAAGCGTGCTCGCCAGGTTGCTCTTCTGCCTTACGATGCAGGCTGATAGAAATAGCCTGTCAGATGGTATATAATTATCGGGCACCTTGCGGGGTGCCCGATTTTTTAATTTAAAGACACTTCGGAGGGATGTATGAAAGTAATTCTTTTACAGGATGTTAAGGGACTTGGCAAGGAAGGCCAGGTAGTGGAAGTTAGCGATGGTTATGGCAGAAACTTCCTGTTGAAGAAGAAGCTCGCGAAGGAGTCTTCAGCTGCTAATTTGAATGAAGTTAAGCTCAAGCAGGGCGCACGTGCTGAGCATGAGAAGAGAGCTTACGAGGCTGCTTTGGAATTGAGCAAGGATCTCGGCGGTAAGTCTTTCACAATGAAGATGAAGAGTGGCGAGGGCGGAAAGCTCTACGGTGCTGTTACTGCAGCCGATGTATCTGACCTTCTTAAGAAGAATGGTTATGACATCGAGAAGAAGCAGGTAGTTATTGAAGCTCCCATCAAGAGCGTAGGAACATGCGGAGTAAGAATTAAGCTCCATCCTAAGGTATCTTGCCAGATCAATGTCGAGGTTGAGGCTCTTTAATGTCAGACCGCGATCTTCAGGACAATCTTGCTGAATCCAATACCTCGGTAGCGGGGTCAACTTATAATGCCCAGGAGTCTGAGAAGGCTATCCTCGCGCTTTGTATGCGCAGCAGGGAATCCCTTGAAAGTTCCGTAGTTAAGAGAGTGTCAGCGGGTGACTTTGTCGACCCCAAGCATGAGCTTATCTTCGGAGCAATCCTGAAGCTTTATATTGCCGGCGATAAAACAGACCGAACGAAAGTTACCGAGCAGCTCAGAGCTGATGGTAATCTCAATAAGGTCGGCGGCGATCAGGCTGTCTATGATATCGCTAACTATAACTGCGTAAAGTCATCACTTGATTCTTATATCGACGTTGTGCTTTCTAACTCACAGTCAAGAAGGCTTATCACTACTCTTGATGACCTTCTTAAGACAGCCAAGAAGCGTGAGTCTTCTGTTAATGATGTTGTTGACTTGGGTGTCGGAAAGCTCAATGAACTTAAGGTCAAGGATGATACGACAGGCTTTGAGAAGCTGTCCGTCATCTTGAAGAGAAACTTAAGTGAGCTTCGTGAGGCGGCTGAAGGTAAGATTGTTAACAGAGCCGTTAAGACAGGATTCTCTTATCTAGATAACATTACAGGCGGTTTTAAGCCGGGTACAGTTAATATCATTGCTGCAAGACCTGGTATGGGTAAGACCGCACTTGTTCTTAATATCGCTACCAACGTAGCAACAATGTACAGCAAGCGTGTCGCTATCTTCTCACTCGAGATGAGTAAGGCCGAGATCGCGAACCGTATCCTTGCTGCGAAGTCTTCAGTTAATTACAAGAAGATCATCCGAGGCGAGGTTAACCGTGAAGAGGTTGCCCAGTTAGGTGAAGTTCTCGGGGATATCGCGGATCTTAGCATCTATATCGATGAGAAGACCAACACGAACCCCATGGATATCATGACTAAGTGTCAGGAACTTATGGCAGAACAGCCTATCTCGCTTGTCATCATCGACTACCTGCAGCTGCTTAAGTCTGCGGAGCGTAACGTCGGATCAAGACAGAATGAGATTGCCGATATCTCCCGTTCATTGAAGGTTCTTGCCAAGGAGCTTCAGGTCCCGGTCATTGCCTTGTCACAGCTCAACAGAGGTACTGAGACGGGAGACGATGACGAGCATATTCCGACTCTTGCGAACATCAGAGATTCCGGTGCGATCGAGCAGGATGCCGACTGTGTTATCTTCATTCACAGACCATCTTACTATTCCAAGAAGAAGGATGCATCCGAGAAGCCTCAGGTTGAGGATGCTCAGCTCATCGTTGCCAAGAACAGACATGGTGAGACTGATACCGCATATGTTAAGTGGTATGGTGCCAAGACGTTGTTCTTCGAAGTTGACCGTAACGGAGATCCTATCGATCCTACGACTAACGGATCTGCATATACAAGAACTACAACATCCGACAGAGCATCAGGTGATTATCACTTTGAAGAATCCGCGGATGCAGATGCCCCGATTCCTGAGGATGCACCTTTCCCGGATGAGCCGATGCCGGATGACGGTGATGATCCTGGCGATATGTCTGAGAATGAAGCATTCTTCAGCGATGATGTGCATGATGACCTTCCGGGCGACTTTTGATGGCACTATCCGGATTTGCTGAAAAGATTTATGAATATTGCACCGACAGGAAGCTTCTTGTCGGTGTTTCGTGTATTGTAACGGGTCTGTCAGGCGGTCCTGATTCAGTGGCGCTCATAAGTGTTCTTTCTGAACTTGTTGCCAATAAGAGGGATTTCCCCAAGCTTTATGCAGTGCATGTTAACCATGGACTCAGGGAGAGCGCCAAGGATGATGAATTCCTGGCATTGAGCCTTGCAGATAAGCTCGGAATTCCCTGTAAGTCATACCACTATGATGTAAAGGCGAAGGCTGAAGATCTAGGACGCGGACTGGAAGAGACGGGACGCATCTTAAGGTATGAAGCTTTCGCGGAGTGCGCTTTGGAAGCTTCAAAGGAGCTTGGGGCAGAGCGCGAGAGTGTAAAGATCGCGACTGCTCACCATAAGGGCGACCTTGCCGAGACTTTTATGATGAACCTTTTCAGGGGAACAGGCCTTGAAGGGCTGACGGCGATGGCATCTGACCCAGGTATTATCCGTCCGCTCCTTGGCGTGACGAAGGAGGAGATCCTCAGTTACCTTGAGGAAAGAGGCACAGCTTATGCGACGGACGAGACAAATCTCGAGTCTGACGTGACGCGTAACAAGTGGCGTAACGACATAATGCCGCTTATAAGGGAGGTGTCTGTTAAGACTCCTGAAGATGCCGTGTATGATGCATATACGCTGCTTTCCCGTGATGAGGACTTTATCAGCGTAACTGCTTCGGAGGCATATAAGAAGTGTGTGGTGAAGGAAGGGAAGTACCTTTTCGCGAAGGCGGATGAGGTGTGTGCTCTTCATCCTGCGGTCGGAACGCGTGTTGTAAGGCTTTTGTGGGAGGAAGTCTTCGGCAATCTTACGGACTTCGAGACGAAGCATGTAGATATAGTGATGGACCTTATGAAGCTTAAGGACGGCACCCATTATGCGGATATGCCTTTCGGCAGGACTGCTGTCGTGTGCGGCGGACTCCTCGGCTTCTGCGGGGAAGAGGGCGTGACGGCTGTGTGCTGCGCGATGGCTACTTATATGGGTTTTCCTGCGGTTCCTGAAGCTTTTGCCATCCATGTGAGCCGTGATGAGCTCGAGGAGGGGGCAAAAACCTTTGAATTGCCTGATTCTGACCTCGTGATAAGGGCGTCTGTCGTTGAGAATAGCGAGGCTATAGTATATAATACTTATTCGTGGATTTGCGCCGAGGAAGACCTTGATATCGGTGTAAGTCCGGCTGATGGGACTATCAGGAAGGCAGGAAGTCCGCATAATGCCGATATCCGTAAAATGATGTCGGATCTGAAGGTTCCGAGGGATGCCAGAGAGCATCTGATCGCCGTAACTTCCGGCGGGAGGATCCTGTGGGTTCCGGGATTAGGCCACACAGATGGATTTGTGTCTTCGAAGTCCAGACAGAAATGGCTTGAGCAGCAAAGCGATCCTGTGAAGGAAATGCTGATAATGCTCGAAGTCTTAAGAAAGGATGAGACGGGTGGACAAGCTTGAAGTAATGATCCCTGAGGATCAGATAGTCAGCAGAGTCAAAGAAGTTGCTGCCGAGATAAGCCGCGACTATAACGGCGAGCCGGTTACTGTTATCGGTGTCCTTACAGGCGCATTCATTTTCTGCGCAGATCTCGTAAGGAATCTCGACCTGCCCGTGAAGATAGATTTTGTACAGGTTTCAAGCTATGTGGGAGATACTTCCACAGGTGAGCTTAAAATCAAGAAGGATATCTCTTCCGATATCAAGGGTGAGAATGTCCTGTTAGTTGAAGACATCATAGATACGGGAAGAACGCTTCTGAAGCTTCGCCAGATGCTAAGTGAGCGCGGTCCCAAATCAATAAAGATATGCACTGCATTTGACAAGCCGAGCAGAAGAGTGGTGGAGCTTGTTCCGGATTACAACTGTTTCACGATACCGGACAGCTTCGTCGTAGGTTACGGCCTGGACTATGACGGTGAGTATCGTCAATTCAAAGATGTAAAGATAGTGAGGATAGATGATGAGCAACAGCCCTGAAAACAAAGAACCGAACAAGACCCCGGCTAACAGACCGCCTAGGTTCGGAGCAACAGCATTATTCTATATCGTACTGATCGCGATACTGTTGATCTTCTCGACGGTAATGTTCGGTAACCGTAACGGCGGTGTAGAGAAGACCACACTCTCTGATGTAGTCGAGATCATCGAGAACAGTGATTACACGGTAGAGAATGTCGATGTTAACGGAACTACGGTAACGATCGAGTATACAGACCTTCAGGGTCTGAAGCAGCAGACCACACAGAATGTACCTTACGAGTATGTGGATGACCTTATCAACAAGCTCGATGAGTACAAGTCTGAAGGTCTTATCGACAACTATAACTACACTGAGCCTGTCGACTGGGCAATGATCCTTAACGGTCTGTCCATCCTCGGTATGGTTATTCTTGCAGTAATAATCTTCGTTAACCTTAGCAGACAGACTAAGGGCGATAACGGAGTATTCTCCTTTGGCAACAACAGAGCTAAGCTTACAAGCCCGAACGAGATCAAGGTCAAGTTCACGGACGTTGCAGGTTCTGTTGAAGAGAAGGAAGAACTGTCGGAGGTCGTTGACTTCCTTAAGTATCCCAAGAAGTACAGAGAGCTCGGCGCGAAGATCCCTAAGGGTGTTCTTCTGCACGGACTTCCCGGTACAGGTAAGACTTTGCTTGCACGTGCTGTTGCAGGTGAAGCTAACTGCCCGTTCTTCTATATCTCAGGTTCCGACTTCGTAGAGATGCTCGTCGGTGTAGGAGCTTCACGTGTAAGAAGCCTTTTCGCTGATGCTAAGAAGGCAGCGCCCGCTGTTATCTTTATCGATGAGATTGATGCTGTAGGCCGTAAGAGAGGTTCCGGTATCGGTGGCGGACAGGACGAGCGTGAGCAGACACTTAACCAGATCCTCGTTGAGATGGACGGTTTTGATGTAAATACGAATATCATCGTCATCGCTGCGACAAACCGTGTCGATGTACTTGACCCCGCGTTGCTCAGACCCGGAAGATTTGACAGAAGAATCATGGTAAATCCTCCTGATGCTGATGAGCGTGAGGCTATCCTTAAGATCCATGCGAAGGGTAAGCCGCTTGCCAAGGATGTAAGCCTGCGTGAAGTAGCTCTGTCTACTGTAGGTTTCACAGGAGCTGATCTCGAGAACCTCCTTAACGAGGCTGCGCTTCTTTCTGCAAGACGTAACAAGAAGGAGATTACTCCTCTTGAGATCAACGACGCTACATTCCGTGTAATGATGGGTCCTGAGAAGAATTCCAAGAAGCTTACAGATAAGACCAAGAGACTTACTGCTTACCACGAGGCAGGACACGCTGTTGTTCTGCGTGCTACATCCGATTATGAGAAGGTAGACCGTGTAACGATCATTCCTGCAGGTCAGGCCGGCGGATTTACGGCTTATAAGCCTATCGAGGACCTCGACTACCACACAGAGAAGATGCTCCTCGACAATATCAGAATGTCCCTCGGCGGACGTGCTGCAGAAGAGATCTTTCTTGGCGAAGTATCAACAGGTGCTTCTTCAGACCTTCAGTCCTGTAACAGAATCGCTACTGCGATGGTTAAGAGATTCGGTCTGTCACCTAAGTTCCGTAACATGGTCTTCGGTAACGAGAATGAAGAGATCTTTGTAGGTCAGTCCTTCGGTCAGGTTCAGAGCTATTCTGATGCGACAGCTTATGAGATTGATAAGGAAGTTCAGAGAATCATCTCCGAGTGCTATGAGGATACAAAGAAGATCCTCATCGAGAGAAAGACCACTATCGAAGGTCTCGCTTCAAGACTTATCGAGAACTATAAGGTTGACGGTCCTGAGTTCGAGGCTATCTTCGAGGCTGAGGGTGACCTTGCTCTTGCAGATAAGATCCTCGAGCAGAAGAAGGAAGAGGAGCGTAAGGCTCGCGAAGCTAAGGAAGCTGAGCAGAAGGCTTCTGAGGCTGAAGCAAAGGCTGAGGACGCTAAGAAGGCTGAGGAATCCGATGCGCCCGCTGAAGAAAAGCCCACTGAAGTTTCTTCCGATGAGAAGACAGAGTTTGATGACTCAGAGCTTTGATTGAGGTAATACATGAAAGCACTTGAAGATAAGATCCTTGCTGAAGGCGAAGTTCTTACAGGTAACGTACTTAAGGTTGGAAGCTTTCTTAACCAGCAGGTCGATACTGACTTCATGACTCTTATCGCTAAGGAGGGTGCAAGGCTCTATAAGGATGCCGGCATCACAAAGGTGCTTACATTGGAGGCTTCCGGCATAGCGGTTGCTTTCGCTGTTGCCCAGCAGCTTCACGTGCCGATGGTATATGCCAAGAAGTACGGCAGCTCCAATATAACGAATGATGTTTACAAGGCTTCTGTCTATTCTTATACGCATAAGCAGACATTCGATATCGTTGTAAGCAAGAAGTACCTTCAGCCTGATGATGTAATTCTTCTCGTAGATGACTTCCTCGCTCTCGGTAATGCACTGAATGGACTTATCCATATTGTCGAGCAGTCGGGTGCGAACCTTGCAGGTGCCCTGATTGCTATCGAGAAGGGTTTCCAGAGCGGAGGCGATCTTTTAAGAGAAGAAGGCGTACGCGTCGAGTCGCTTGCCATTATCGATTCCATGGAAGACGGAAAGATAGTTTTCCGCGAGTTAGAGAACACATGAAGAAGTTAGCAGTTTCCGTTGTTGCATTAAGTGTTTTGTCAGCTTGTATGCTTACAGGCTGTGTTGACATTACAACGGAGACTATCGAGTCCTCTGAGCCAGGAGTGCCTGTCGCTTCTGACGGCAACTTTGTTGTCGGTGCGATTTATGCAGGTGATAAGAGGGATACGGAAGGCGTAACCTTTATGCAGAATGAAGCTTTGGCTGCTGCATGTGAAGCCTGCGGTGTAGCTTCTTTCAGAATAGTCGATGAAGTTCCTGAGGATGATGACGACCAGTTGAGAAATGCAGTTGAAGATCTTGTTGATTACGGCTGCGACATTATCTTCTGCGTTGATTTTGATTATATGTATTCCTTCGCTGAAGCAGCTGAGGAATATCCTGAAGTGGTCTTCTGCCAGTACGGCGGATACATCAGCAACTATAATAACTTCATCAATTACAGCGGCCGCATATATCAGGCCGCTTATCTGTCAGGTATTGCGGCAGGCTTCCAGACTCTGAATTCAGGCATCAACGAGTTAGGATTCATCAACGTTGAGGTCAGAAGTGATTCTGAATCAAGATCGATCATAGATGCTTTCACGCTCGGTGCGCGCGCAGTCAATCCTGATGCTGTTGTATATCTTGAATCTCTTGATGAGCACGCTGATGCTTCAACTATCGAAGCGGCGCGCGCCCATCTTGTCAACGATATCCACTGCGGATATGTATTTGATCTTTCCAATCCTGATTCATTGCTCACTTATCCTGTCGAGGATCTCGAGGGCTTCTATGAGCTGGCTATCAAGACTGCGATGGAAGAATCCGCAGCTTCTGAGTTTGTAACTAACATGAACGGCAACTTCTACGGTGATATGTATGATCAGTACATCTCAATCTCTGAGTTGAATGAAGCCTGCGATCCGCGAGTTGCAGAGGCTTTTGATCTGACAGTCGATCTTTTCTTATCAGGTCAGTTCGATGTCTTCTCGGGCACTCAGTTATCTTTCAGCGGAGAAGCTAATAATGTCTCAGTTGACCTGATTGCCTGTGATCTTGAATCTAACAGTGGTGAAGTCATCGTCGAGGCAGGCGAGCCCACCCTTTACGATCCTGTGCTCCGCGCATATATCGACTTCTACGTCGAGGGCGTGAACGACCTTTCTTGATTGTTTTGTTAAGGTAACTGTTAAGGTTTTTGAAAAACATTAACATGTACATTAACGTTTGCTCGTTTGTTAAGGTAGTCGTTAATGTTTTAAGGAAAACATTAACACAAACATTAACAAAAGACTTTCCCACTTGTATAAGACCGCGAATCGGTTTATCATCCCGCTAAGGGGATAGATAACATGATAACTTCATTTTCAGACGATTATAAGATCGCCAAGGTTTTGTTTATTGATAAAGAATTAGCGAAGCTTCCTAATTATCATCGAGGAAGTAGAGGTAATTCGAGCGTTGTAAGAGAGTATGGACAAGATAATGAGATAGTAAGGACGTTCTCACTTAATAAGGCGAAGAATCAAGAAGCTGGCCGGCTCGCGGACTTGAGAGCCCACTATCAGGAAATCAGAAAACTAATCATTTCTTCGCTTAAAGTCAGTCCATCCGAGTATCATATACAGCTGAGTGCCGCTTATCACCTCACTAAGAAAGACTGGGACAAGATGCAGTCGCAGTCGAACCCCAAGAAAATCTACGGAGACCTTTGGTTCGAGAACCTTCATATGCGATCAAGGTTTGAGCTGAACACTGCGATAACACTAAGAAGCCTTGATCTGGAGTTTAAGTACGAGCCAGCGGTTTACTTCGACGGTAAGTGCAAATTTCCTGACTTCGTGGTCTACCTTCCTGAGTTCGAGGTGTGCTTTATCATCGAGTGCATGGGAAAGATAGGTGACAAGGGCTACGATAACGATGCCATCGACAAGATTCAGCTGTTTACCGAGAACGGCCTCATTCCTTACAGAGATTTCCTAGTGCTTGGCGGAACTAATAACTTCATTCCAACCAAGGACTGGGTAACAAGCGCGATCATATCAATGGTCAATTCCATAGCCGCAGAGTGCGTGTTCCCAATCACCCAAAGCATCAAGGAACCTGAGCAAATAGTGTTCTATAACAACATCCCGGCGGACCTTGCGGCCCTTCTTGAGAAAGAATGGGAATACTAATGTGACCACTTAACATCATCTTCCGTCTTAAAGGATGAGAGGAGGATGGTATAATGAATAAAGATATTCATCAAAGGATAGATACTATTCATGGAAGATCAGCTCATTATAGATATGTATTTCGCAAGGGACGAGCAGGCGATTGCTTGTACCAGGGATAAATACGGCAGGCTCTTAAGAAGCATAGCTTACGGCATCTTAAAGAGCCACGAGGATTCCGAAGAGTGCGAGAATGATACATATCTTAAGACCTGGAGCGTAATCCCGCCGACAAGGCCAACAGCATTCCAGGCATTTCTTGCCAAGATAACAAGAAATCTCTCGCTCGACCGCTACGACCAGATGCATGCCGCCAAGAGAGGCGCAGGCGAGGTCCCTCTTATGATAGAAGAGCTTGAAGAGTGCATAGCTGATCAGGGCGCGACAGCGACCGATGATGAGACAGAGGATGAGGAACTCAAGAGGATACTTAACAAGTTCCTTGAGACTCTCCCGACAGATGCAAGAAAGATATTTATGAGACGTTACTTCTTTGGGGATTCCGTTAATGAGATAGCGGAGCGGTTTGGCTTCGGCAAGAGCAAGGTAAAGATGAGCCTTGCAAGATCCCGCGACAGCTTGAGCGTTCTCCTCAAGAAAGAAGGTTACAATGGATAAGAAGATTGATGCTGCACGTCTGCTTAGAGCCATGAGCGACGTTGACGACAAGTATATAGAAGAGGCTATGGAGACTGCTGCCCCTGCGAAGAGGGCAACAGTAACATCACTCCGCCGCTATTCGGGCATCATAGGTATCGTCGCGGCTGCGGCTATTCTTATTCTCGTAGGCGGAACGATCATGAATTACATGGGAAGAAGCAAATCTGCTTCGGAAGAGATCCATGCACATAATCAGAGTATTGAAGGTGTAGTAGCTGAGATCGACAGTGCCACAGATGATAACAGTCAGGGTGCCGTGTCAGGAGGTAGCGGTGAGTGTGTCGGTGCTCCTACAACAGCTGCTGAACCGGAAGTTGAAGACGCTTATCTGTATAGCCGTGACTCCTTAACATGCGAGTATATGTGCTTCGCATTTGAGTCTCTTGATGCTCTTGAGGGATCCGCACAGTTTGACTTCGAGGCTCCTGACTCAGTGGACGGAAGTTCTGACTGTTATTATTTCAACTATGTTTACGACGACGGCTTTAATATTGCTGAGATACAGTATTTGGACGAAGACGGCAACCTCATCTGCACGATAAGAAAGGCCCAGGGCGAGAGAAATATCTCAGACTGTGACACCTGCTACAGTGTAGGACGCAGGGTAGATGTTGATGGTATCGGAACGGTCAATCTTTCCGGCAGCATCAGAGGATATGCGGTGGCATATTGGATCCACGGCGGCTATTCATATTCTGTAACGACAGAGCAGCTGCTCACGGAAGACGCTATTCTCGACCTCGTCTCGCAGGTAAGCTGACATTTTCTATCGCACTAAAGTATTTCGTGGTAAAATACCCGAGTGTTGAAAAATGCTTTAAGAAAGAAGGGTTTTATCATGAAGAGATTATTGACTTTGGTTCTTGCAGCTACAATGCTCGTTATGCCTCTTACAGCTTGTGCAGCTGAGAGTGAGGCTGAAGGCACAGGCGCTGCAGAAGGCGGACAGTTTGTTGTTGGCTTCGACGCAGAGTTTCCTCCTATGGGATTCGTTGCAGACGACGGTTCTTACACAGGTTTTGACCTTGACCTCGCAGCAGAGGTTGCAGACAGATTGGGCCTCGAGTTCGTAGCTCAGCCTATCGCTTGGGATTCCAAGGACCAGGAGCTCAACTCCGGTAACATCGACTGCATCTGGAACGGCTTTACAATCAGCGGCCGTGAGGATCAGTACGCTTGGACAGAAGCTTATATGGACAACAACCAGGTTGTAGTAGTTAGAAGTGATTCCGCTATCGCATCACTTGCAGACCTCGAGGGTGCTGTTGTTGCAGTTCAGAAGGATTCTTCCGGACTTGCTGCACTCGAGGAGAATACAGATCTTATGAACTCTTTCGCTGAGCTCGTTCAGGTTGATGACTATCTCAACGCTATGCTCGAGCTTGAGTCCGGTGCTATCGACGCTATCGTTATGGATGAGATCGTTGCACGTTACGAGATTCAGCAGTCCGGCAGAGACTTTATCGTTCTTGATGAGGCTGTTGCTTCTGAGGAGTACGGTGTAGGCTTCGCTCTCGGCAACGAGGATCTTCGTGATCAGGTTCAGGCTACTCTCGAGGAGATGGCTGCAGACGGTACTCTCGCTCAGATCTCCAACGAGTGGTTCGGCGAAGACATCACAACAATCGGATAATTAATGGCTGAGCTGACTTCGACATTAAATCAGCTTGCAAGCGGATTAAGATTCACTTTAGGAATCTTCTTCCTGACATTGCTTTTTTCCATACCCCTCGGGCTGCTTGTAGCCCGGGGGCGTATGTCTAAAAACAAGATCGTAGCAGGACTTGTACGCGTATATATATCCGTCATGAGAGGCACGCCGCTTATGCTTCAGCTGCTGCTCGTGTATTTCGGGCCGTATTACATCTTCGGTGTAAAGCTCGCGGATCTTGATGTAGGACCGTTTAAGTACAGGTTTGTAGCGACGATCATAGGTTTCTCTTTAAACTATGCTGCATACTTCGCAGAGATCTTCAGGGGCGGCATCCAGTCCATGCCTGTAGGTCAGTACGAAGCAGCGCAGATATTAGGCTTCAGCAAGGCGCAGACTTTCTTCAGGATCATCCTGCCGCAGGTTATAAAGCGTGTCCTGCCGTCTGTCACGAATGAAGTCATCACGCTTGTTAAGGACACGTCTCTTGCTCAGGTTCTCGCAGTAACCGAGATGTTCACGATGGCAAAGAACCTCGCTTCCTCGCAGGTTTCCGTTATGCCTTTCATCGTGGCGGGTGTGTTCTACTATGTCATGAACGGTGTCATCGAGATCATCATGAACCGTGCCGAGAAATCAATGAGATACTATTCGTAAGGGGACAGCATGAACGTACTTGAGATGCACAACATACATAAATCGTTCGGTTCCCTTGAGGTACTTAAGGGCATCGACCTTGAGGTAAAGAAGGGTGAGGTCGTAGCCGTCATCGGTCCTTCGGGCGGCGGTAAGTCCACGCTTCTTCGCTGCGCGACTACACTTGAGTATATCGACAAGGGCGAGATCAAGATTGCAGGCGAGAAGCTCGTATCCACCTCGCAGTCCGGCCTTACGCAGTACACAGACAAGAAAAATATACAGGAGATAAGAGGCAAGTTCGGACTCGTGTTCCAGAACTTCAACCTTTTCCCGCACTTCTCCGTAAGACGCAACATCACGGAGTCGCTCATACACGTGCACAAGAAGAGCAAGGAGGAGGCTAACGCCATCTGTGATGCACTTCTTAAGAAGCTCGACATGTCCGAAAAGGCGGACTCCTACCCCTGCAACCTCTCGGGAGGACAGCAGCAGAGAGTATCCATAGCAAGAGCTTTGGCGCTTAACCCTGAGATCCTTTTCTTTGACGAGCCTACGTCGGCACTCGACCCTGAGCTTACGGCGGGCGTTCTTAAGGTTATACGAGAGCTTGCCGAGGAGAAGATGACTATGGTCATCGTTACACATGAGATGGCTTTTGCGAGGGATGTCGCAGATAAGCTCGTGTTCATGGACGGCGGCGTTATCGTGGAGCAGGGAAGCGACATCATAAGCAACCCTCAGCATGAGCGTACAAAGGAGTTCCTCGCAGGTTACGGCTGACGGCGTTTTTGTTGACATAAAGCTTATTAGGTGTTTTAATATTCAGAAAGGCGCTGAAGGGAAAAAAGATGCGTGTCCCCTGTTAAGAGAGCCGGCGGTTGGTGCGAGACGGTACAGGAAGCGTAATGATAAGTCATCCCGGAGCTGTAAGACTTAAAGTTAATTCGAGTAGGTCTTATCGGGTTCTCCCGTTACAGAGAAAGGTGTTGATAGACACCGCTGAGTGAGGTCGCCGACCTAAGAAGAGTGGTACCGCGGAAATTAAGTCTTTTCGTCTCTTCTTCGTGCAAGTTAACTTGCTGCGAAGAGGAGACTTTTATTTTTGAGAAAAAGGAGAGAACGTCATGAAACTCAAAGGAGCGGAAATCGTAGTTGAGACGCTTATCGAGCAGAACATAAAGACGATCTTCGGTTACCCGGGTGGTACCGTTATCGATATTTATGATCAGCTTTACAAGAAGAGCGATCGCATCACCCATATCCTCGCTGCACATGAGCAGGGCGCGGCACATGCTGCCGACGGTTATGCGAGAGCAACAGGTGATATCGGTGTCGTCCTTGCGACATCAGGCCCGGGTGCTACGAATCTCGTCACGGGTATCGCTACTGCGTATCTTGATTCCGTACCTCTTCTTGCCATAACGGGTAACGTATCCAATTCCCTTATCGGAAGAGACAGTTTCCAGGAGATCGATATCACAGGTATCACGCTTCCTATCACGAAGCACAACTTCCTGGTACATGATGTAGAAGATCTTGCAGATACTATTAGAGAGGCGATTAGAATCGCTAAGTCAGGCCGCCCGGGTCCTGTCCTTGTTGATATCCCTAAGGATGTTCAGGGTGCTGTTTGCGAATTCGCATATAAGGCTCCTGTAGAGAAGACGCCTCTTAAGCCTGCTGACGATAAGCTTGTTCACGATGCTGCAACTCTTATCGCTGAGTCTAACAGACCTTATATCTATTTCGGCGGCGGTGCTGTAAGAGCAGGGGCTGGTGCACTTATCTCTGAGCTTGCTGACAAGATCGATGCAGTTATCGGCTGCTCCATGATGGGCCTTTCTGAGCTTCCTTCACAGCTTACAAGATTCCTCGGCATGCAGGGTATGCACGGCCATTACGCATCAAGTAAGGCTATGGCTAAGGCGGACCTCATCATCGGCATCGGTGTTAGATTCTCAGACCGTGCTACTGGTGATACGGAGAAGTTCTCCAAGGGTGCACGTAAGATCCAGATTGATGCGGACTTTGCTGAGCTTGGTAAGAACGTTGACCTCGAGCTCGGATGTGCTTGTGATATCAGTGACTTCTTAAGAAAGCTCATCGATGCTGTTGACTATAAGCGTAATCCTAACTGGATGACTAAGGTTGATAAGCTGATGGAGCAGGAGGCGTCACAGGAGTATAAGAACTTCCTGCCCAGAGATGCGGTTAGAGCAGCTGCAGCTATCAACGATGAGGATACGGACGTTGTAACAGACGTTGGACAGCACCAGATGTGGGTTGCTCAGTACTATGACTTCAAAAAGAAGAGAACATGGATCTCTTCGGGCGGTCTCGGTACCATGGGCTTCGGTATGGGTGCTGCTATCGGTGCAGCTTACGGAAGCAAGAAGAGAACTGTATTGTTCACAGGTGACGGAAGCTTCGGTATGAACCTGAATGAGCTTGCCACTGCAGTTACATATAATGTTCCGGTTACTATTGTTCTTTTCAATAACGGAGTTCTCGGAATGGTTAGACAGTGGCAGACATTGTTCTATAACAAGGCATATTCTGAGACGACACTCGACAGGAAGACTGACTTCGTTAAGCTTGCCGAGAGCTTCGGCGCCAAGGGCTATAAGGCAGAGAACTTAGATGAGTTCAAGGATGCATTCGAGGAAGCTTCCAAGGCAGAAGGTCCCGTTCTCATCGATCTTACGATCGACAAGGATGATCTGGTTATGCCTATGATGAAGCCGGGCGGATCATTCGACAGACTGATACTTGCGACAGAGGAGGAGAACAGACATGAGTAAGAATAATTTTGTTATCGCTGTTTATGTCGAGAATAAATACGGTGTTCTCACCCGTGTCACAAGCATGTTCACACGCCGCGGATTCAATATCGACACTCTCACTGTGGGTGAGACAGAGTCGCCTGAGTATTCGAGAATAACAATCTCTCTGTCAGGGGACAGAACAGACCGTATGCAACTTGTTAGCCAGTTAACCAAGTTATATAATGTCAAGAAGGTTGAAGTACTGTCGAACGAGGAAGCAATCAAGAGAGAGCTTCTTCTTATCAAGGTTAAGAACGATCTTGATAATCGCGCACAGATCATGGATGCAGTTAACGTATTCAAGGCAAAGACTGTCGACTATTCGTCACAGGCAATGTGCTTCGAAGTTACTGGCGATTCCAACAAGATCGATGCATTTATCGACAATATGAAGCCTTTTGGGATCATCGAGATGTGCCGTACAGGCATTGTGGCCTTAGAGCGCGGCCCTGACAGCATCTTGTCTGAATGATCCGATTAATTAAGTAAAACCAATTTGGAGGTACATTTTAAAATGGCACAGGACAGCAGAATTTTTTATGAGAAGGATTGCGACCTTTCTAAGCTCGATGGCAAGACAGTTGCTATCATCGGTTACGGTTCCCAGGGACACGCTCATGCTCTGAACCTCAAGGATTCAGGCGTTAACGTAGTAGTAGGTCTCTATGCAGGATCCAAGAGTGCTGAGAAGGCTAAGTCACAGGGTCTTACAGTTCTGAGCGTAGAAGAGGCTGTTAAGGCAGCAGATATCATCATGATCCTTATCCCTGACGAGAAGCAGGCTAAGCTTTATAAGGAGTCTATCGAGCCTAACCTCACAGCAGGTAAGACACTCGCTTTCGCACACGGCTTCAACATCCACTTCGGATGCATTACACCTTCTTCCGACATCAATGTAATAATGATCGCCCCTAAGGCTCCGGGACACACAGTTCGTTCCGAGTATCAGGCAGGTAAGGGTACTCCTTGTCTCATCGCTGTAGAGCAGGATGCTACTGGCGATGCATGGGACTTGGGTCTTGCTTATGCTGCAGGTATCGGCGGTGCAAGAGCAGGTGTTCTTGAGACAACATTCAGACAGGAGACAGAGACAGACTTGTTCGGTGAGCAGGCTGTTATCTGCGGCGGTGTTGCAGCTTTGATGCAGTGCGGCTTCGAGACTCTCGTAGAGGCTGGTTACGATCCCCGTAACGCTTACTTCGAGTGCGTACACGAGATGAAGCTCATCGTTGACCTTATTTACCAGAGCGGCTTCGCAGGAATGAGATATTCCATCTCCAATACTGCTGAGTACGGTGATTACATCACAGGTCCTAAGATCATCACAGATGACACAAAGAAGGCTATGAAGAAGGTCCTCAAGGATATCCAGGATGGTTCATTTGCTAAGGAGTTCCTCCTCGACATGAGCGATGCAGGTAAGCAGGTTCACTTCAAGGCTATGAGAAAGCTCGCTTCTGAGCACCCTGCTGAGAAGGTAGGCGCTGAGATCAGAAAGCTCTACAGCTGGTCCGATGAGGACAAGCTCATCAACAACTGATTAAGTTCGGGCTTATAGATATGTTGAAGGGCTGCACCTATCTTAAGTGCGGCCCTTTGCTCTTAAAGAAGAAAGGATAATTCTTATGATCAAAGACACTTTGGTTGACGGTTTTGCAAATGCTCCCCACAGATCGCTTTATCATGCTCTGGGCCTTACAAAGGAAGAGATGGAAAGACCTCTTATCGGTATCGTAAGTTCTTATAACGAGATCGTTCCCGGTCACATGAACATCGATAAGATCGTAGAGGCTGTTAAGGCAGGCGTAAGAATGGCAGGCGGAACACCTATCGTATTCCCGGCTATCGCTGTCTGTGACGGTATCGCCATGGGCCATATCGGAATGAAGTATTCACTCGTTACACGAGATCTTATCGCTGACTCCACTGAGTCCATGGTAATGGCTCACGGATTTGACGGACTTGTTATGGTTCCTAACTGTGATAAGAATGTTCCCGGCCTTCTTATGGCTGCCGCAAGACTTAACCTTCCTACTGTCTTTGTAAGCGGCGGCCCTATGCTCGCAGGTAAGGTTGACGGCAAGAAGAGATCACTCTCTGCTATGTTCGAGGCAACAGGTGCATATGCAGCAGGCAAGATGGATTCAGAGAAGCTCGAAGAATTCGTTAATAAGGTTTGTCCTTCCTGCGGTTCTTGCTCAGGTATGTATACTGCAAACTCCATGAACTGCCTTACAGAGGTTCTCGGTATGGGTCTTCCCGGCAACGGTACGATTCCTGCACCTTACTCTGACAGACTTATCCTCGCTAAGCATGCAGGTATGCAGGTTATGGAATGCGTTAAGAACAACATCCGTCCCAGAGACATCTTGACATCTGAGGCGTTCGAGAATGCCATTGCCGCTGACATGGCTATAGGTTGCTCGACCAATTCCATGCTTCACATTCCCGCTATCGCCAATGAATGCGGAATAAAGATCGATCTCGACCACATCAACGAGATCTCCGCAAGAACTCCTAATATCTGCCACCTCGCTCCTGCTGGCCCGACATACATGGAAGACCTTAATGAGGCAGGCGGTATCTATGCAGTTCTTAAGGTGCTTCTCGACGAAGGTCTTATCTACGGTAATGTAATGACAGTTACAGGTAAGACTATGCGCGAGAATCTTCAGTACAGCCAGGTTATGGACCCTGAAGTTATCAGACCTCTGGATAATCCGTTCATGAAGGAGGGCGGTCTTGCCATCCTCAAGGGTAATCTCGCACCTGACGGCTGCGTTGTTAAAAGATCAGCCGTTGATCCCGAGATGCTCGTTCATGAGGGACCGGCAAGATGCTTCGACAGTGAAGAGGATGCCATCGAGTTTATCTTCTCAGGTAAGGTTCAGAAGGGCGACGTTATCGTTATCAGATATGAAGGCCCTGCAGGCGGCCCCGGTATGAGAGAGATGCTCTCACCGACATCTGCTATCGCAGGTGCAGGCCTCGACAAGGATGTTGCACTTATCACAGACGGAAGATTCTCCGGTGCTACGAGAGGTGCTTCTATCGGACACATCAGCCCTGAGGCAATCTCCGGCGGACCGATCGCATATATCAAGGACGGCGACATCATCTCGATCAACATCCCTGAGTATAAGATCGAGCTTAAGATCTCCGATGAGGAGCTCGAGGAGAGAAAGAAGACGATGAAGCTTCTTGAGAAGCCTGAGCTTACAGGTTACCTCAAGCGTTACTCGAAGATGGTCTCATCGGCTGATAAAGGTGCTATAATAAATTATTGAGATTTATCGAACGATGAAGAATAAAGATTACAACATTAACCGTATACTTCTGCTCACGCTCGTCCTCCTTATCGCGATGACGTTTGCTTACTTTATGTATATCGGTAAGAGTTCCCAGAAGGTCAGAATCTTCGATGCTGATTCTGAGGAAGTTGTAATGACTGTATTTAACCCCGAAGGCAAGATCTGGGAAGATGTCTACAGATATCCCGGACTTCCTTGCGGAGCTGAGTACACCTTCGTCGTTAATAATTATGAATCCAGTAAGCTTACTGACTGGTCTGTATGGATCGAGTTTGACGGTCCGTTCGAGATAGACTCATCCTGGAACGGTGATTATACCGTTGACGGCAACTGCCTGTACTTTACTCCTGATCAGGAGATGAGTCTTGTTAAGGTCGATGATGAGAGCCACTTCGGTGCTGTCCTGTATTCACACGGCGGAGTCCTTACAGTTGCAGATTACCGTATCGAGGGAAGAATGCCTCTTGATCCCAAGAGCATGCCTCTTACATATGTGATCTTCATTATGTATCTTCTGTGGTTCATTTATCTCGGTTCACACATTATGTCTCACAACAAGATCGAGAAGCTTCAGAAGCAAAGAGATCACGACCTCGAGATCCTTAACCAGTCCATCACGACGTTTACATACTTCATCGATGCGAAGGACAGATATACACGTAACCACTCCGTACGAGTTGCTATGTATGCCAAGGAAATCGGACGAAGACTCGGTCTCGAGGAGGAAGACCTTCAGAATCTGTATTACGGCACGCTCCTGCACGATGTAGGCAAGATTGGTATCCCTGATAACATCTTAAGAAACGACGGCTCCCTTAATCAGGACGAGTACGAGATAATCAAGACGCATCCTTTGAAGGGCGCCGAGATGCTTAAGCACTTTACTTCCATCCCGAATATCTCAGACTGTGCTCATTACCACCATGAGAGATACGACGGCACAGGTTACCCCGAGGGCCTTAAGGGAGAGAAGATACCGCTTTTCGCACGTATTGCTACTGTAGCGGATGCCTTCGACGTCATGTCCTTGGATAGAATGTACCAGAAGGCTTTGGACTACGACAGCATCATCGCAGAGTTCAAGAAGAACTCCGGTTCGCAGTTCGATCCTCAGCTCGTTCCGATCATCATCGAGATGATGAATGACGGCTTCACGAATAAGGTTCGCGAGGAGTACGGCCCTAATTAAAGGTTGTTCATAAAGTATTTCGCGATGTTAGGCAGGTAGGCCGAAGCGAAGTCTGCGATGCAGATAACGATAAAGCTCCAGAACAAAGGTGACTGAATGCTGTTCCCGATGATCCTGATCATTGAAGGCTCATTGGGACTTTTATATGGCTTGAATCTCTTGTTGAACACGAACAGCAGTACGAAGCCCGTGAGTGCGATCGAGAACAGGAGCAGCAACCAGAACATGAGAACGAGGAACCACAAACGCATGTCTGCGGGAAGGTCGAGCATGTTATCGGCATCCTCGAGGTACGGCATAAGCTTTATGTAGAGCGATGTCGTTACGATAGACGTTGACAGATTTACCGTCATGTGCATGAGGATAGGGTAGATCACCTTGCCCGTTCTTATGAAGACGAAGGCGAACAGCATACCTACAAACATCGCGAAAAAGAACTGCTGGAAGTTGCCGTGGAAAAGGCCGAACATGAAGCCCGACAGCAGTATGCTGAAAGTCTCGCCGTATCTTATGGTGCGGCTTACAAGAAGCTTTCTGAAGATGAGCTCCTCGAAGATGGGTGCAAGTACACCTGTTACGAGTACGCGGTCAAAGAAAGAGGATTGCATCAAGATCTCTGCAAGCTTGTCGACATCTTCCGCAGCTTCAGCCGCATCCTCGAAAGGTGATGTCAGCAAAAGCTCGATGGGAAGTCCGATGCAGATGCCTGCGAGGCACAGGCCCGCCATTACTGCTATGCAAAGAATGAAGAAGGAGAACTTCATGTTGCGCTTCTCGATCTTCATCGCGGGCACTTTTCTAAGCGACAAAAGCAGGATAGGGAAGCCCGTTACGTATATCGTGATGACAGTCATAAGAAATGTCGCCCTCGCGGGATCGTCTTCTGCGAGATCAGCGAATGCGGGAACGAATGAGAAGAGTATCAGCTGAATGAAGATAGGAAGTATCGAGAGAATGACTGCGAATGTTGTATAACGGCTGCTCAAAGAATCAACGCGAGCGGTCATCGGGTCATGCACTTTGTTTATCTTAGCGGTAACGAGTGCGAGCACTATAGTTACGATTGATAATCCGAGCGTTGTGAATACTACGATGCGAAGCGGAACAGTGTCGATCTCGATCTCCAAGCCTATCATCATCAGTACATATGCGATCGCATATATCACCGTCGCCGCGAACGTAACCCACGGCAGGATCTTGTTGTTTCTCTTTTCCATTCTATCCCTCCGGCTTGTTGACATACGTAAGTAAAATGCCATACTTATTATACTTATGAGTAATTTATCTGAAAAGAGAACATACAACTTCTACGGATGGCAGGAGGCGGACGTGAGGCCGGTCGAGCCTAAGTATGCGAAGGTTGGGACGGCGCGCGAGTTCTACGATCTGCTTTCCGGTATATGGTGCAGGAAGACTTGCGCGCCCAGGATGCAGGATGAGTGGAGTGAGGACAACAAGACTTTGGGTCAGTGCTCCATCACGGCTTTTCTCGTGCAGGATATATACGGAGGCGAAGTGTACGGTATTTTGCGCCCCGGAGGAAACTACCACTGCTATAATGTTGTGGGCGGGCACGTGTTCGACTTAACTTCGGAGCAGTTCGGGGAAGAGACGGCGAGCCTTAAGTACGAGAGCAACCCTGTGCAGAGCAGGGAAGTGCATTTCGCGAAAGAAGAGAAAAGGCTTCGCTACGAGTACCTTAAGAGTAAAGTGGAAGAAGCCTTGAGCGCTGAGGAGGAACTTTAATGTCAGATGTTTTAAGAGAGATATGCTCTTTGGCGCTTTTTCGAAATATGCGTGAGAAGGAGCCTCTGAAGAGTCTTTGTGAGTTCCTTCTTAAGATGGGGCCCGGGTACTCTATGGAGGAGATGATCGACAGCTACGGACATTTCGTTTCTATTCTGTATGAGATGCGCCCTGATGTGGATCTGTCGGCTGCTATCTGGGATGCACTGTCGGAGGATATGAATCCGTATCTTCGTCACAGGATCGATTCTGTGATCAAACCAGAGGAGACCACTAAAGCGAGCACGCTTCTTAAGCTTACGGCTGAGAGGGAGCTCGACCTTCTTACCAGGATCGGTAACTATACTTCTTTTGACTTTAAGGATGCGATGGTCTATGACGGTTACCTTCCTGACTTTCGCTCCTCGCATATCGACTTTAAGAAGCGCTACATGACCATGATGGATCAGATAGAGACTGTGGGTTACGGCGTGTATGCCAAGTATCACTTCTTCAGGATCAAGGGTGGCGAGCTTTTGCCTGTAACGTCACCTGACCCCATCAGTGTTGATGATCTGTTCTGCTACGAGAAGCAGCGCGGTCGCGTTATCGAGAATACGAAGAGATTCTCTGAAGGGAAGCCGTTCGAAGATGTCCTTCTCTATGGCGACGCCGGTACGGGTAAGTCTTCAACGGTTAAGTCGGCTGCACGATTGTTCATAGATCAGGGTATCCGACTTGTGGAAGTTCCGAAGTCTGAACTGCACGGACTGTCAGAGGTTATTCAGATGCTTACGGAAGTGCCTTTGAAGTTCATTATCTTTATCGATGATGTCTCGTTCGATGCTGATGATGACAGGATCGGTTCTTTGAAGTCTGTTATCGAAGGTGCAGCTTCCGGTGCGCGTAAGAATATCGCGATATATGCGACGAGCAACAGGCGCCATATGATCAAGGAGACGTTCTCCGCTCGTGAGAATGAGATACATACATCTGATACGATCGCTGAACAGATGAGTCTGTCTGAAAGATTCGGTATCAGGATCCTGTTTGATAAGCCGAATAAAGATACATATCTTGAGATCGTTAAGGGCCTTATGAAGCTTCGCGGTATAACAATGGATGAGGAGAAGCTTGCTATCGCCGCGGAGCAGTATGCCATAAGGGGCGGCGGCAGATCTGCAAGAATTGCAAGGCAGTTTGTAGATTCACTTTAAGTGATTAATCGTTTTCATATGAAAGCGAAATTATCGTTGCCACAGTTTTAACTCATTTTATTCACTTTTGTTTAACACACAACATTTTCAGTTGGGTGTAATATAAAACCATAAGAAAACAGTTTCACAGAAAGGGGTGAGGCCAGTGTACGATGAACAACTAGATGCGGGACTTGGTTCTCGCACAATGTTTACCTCCTAAGGTTTTGGTTTTATTTCTTTAACATATAGGCATTTTACATAAGAAAAAGGGAACTCGATCGAGTTCCCTTTCTCATTGTTCGATAACTGTTAGTCAGATCAGAAATCGAGGTACTGGCTGTAATCTACAGGATTAACGATATTCATTACGATACCGATAGCCCAGATAACGCATCCGATGATACCAAGTATGAGACCTGCTGTAGCCATACCGGACTTTGTTGTGCCCTTTTTCTTAGCGTTAAGAGAAAGGATGATAGCTGCAATTGCACAAGGTCCGCAGCATACGATACCGAGGATACCTGTTACGAGTGATGCTGTAGCATTGCCGTCTCCAGCGTTACCAGAAGGTGCATCGTTGTTCCAAGTAGCTTCAGGCTGCTGATAGTACTGAGGTGCTTCATTGTTTTCCATGATATAACTCTCCTTCCATGGCATTAATAAATTGAATATATCATATTTACGTGAGATTTACCATAAATGGTTGAGTGCTTTAACAAGTCTTAAATTTTCTCAATACCAATGGCAGATAATTCTCAGGACGCCGAAGATGCCGAGGAGGGTGCCGAAGATGATGATGGCAAAGAAGTTCCAGCGGGGAAGATCCTTCTTGGATTCGAGTGTTCTGTAGAACAGGTAGATGATCTCTATTGCTATCAAAGGCCATGTGAAGAACAGGAATTGGTTATCGTAGAAAGCACTCTTGAAGTCGAGCGAGAACAGGTGAATGAACATGTGGGAGATGCCGCATGAGGGGCAGGGCAGACCTGTGATCTCGTGGAAGGCACAGGGGATACCAAGTCCCGTAAATCTGTAGAAAAGATAGTAGGCGAAGCCTCCGAGTATCAGAAATACTACATCGCGGATTGTTTTTTTCCATACATCAGTCATAGAACGATTATAGTATAATCAAGTGATAAAAGCATTGGAGTTCAAAGCTTATGAAGTTTTTGGTCGTTTCCGACATTCACGGTGACAGCTGCTGGGCACAGCGCTCAGTTGATGTCTTTAAGTCCGAGGGGGCAGACAGACTCGTCCTTCTCGGCGACATCCTTTATCACGGACCGCGTAATGATCTTCCCGCACATTATGAGCCTAAGAAGGTTATCGAGATACTTAACCCGCTTGCAGATAAGATCCTTGCCGTAAGAGGCAACTGCGAAGCAGAGGTCGACCAGATGGTGTTGAAGTTTCCGTGTATGGCGGACTACATCTATATCGTAAGCGGACAGACGACATTCTTCTTTACACACGGACATACATACAACAGTGAGAATCTGCCTGCACTCATAAGTGAAGGTACGGTATTCATCTCAGGTCACACCCATGTGACAAAGGACTATATCGAGAATGGTATAAGATTCATGAATCCGGGTTCACCGTCTATCCCTAAGGAGGGAAGTAAGCCCTCGTACATCGTTATTGAAGACGGCAGCGCGGAATTAAAGGAGTTTACATAAGTATGGTTAAGAATGACGAAGGCATCGTAAAGCTTAAGCACCATATCGTTGAAGAGGTATGCCGCCTTGCATGGAAGAATGAGCTTACTCCGGAGAATGAAGAGAAGCTTGTCTATAAGATCAGTCCCGGACCTAAGCCCGAGTACCGTTGCTGCGTTTATAAGGAGCGTGAGATCAACCGCCAGAGGATCCGTCTTGCCAAGGGTCTGTGTCCTACGGCTGAGCCTGATAAGCAGCATCACAATGTAGTGCAGGTCATTAACCCTGCGTGCGACTCATGTCCTTTGCAGTCTTTCGTTGTTACGGATAACTGCAGGTTCTGCTTGGGCAAGGCCTGTCTTAATTCATGTAAGTTCGATGCTATCTCCAAGGGTGAGCTTCGCATGCACATCGATCCTCATAAGTGTAAAGAGTGCGGTAAGTGCGCGAATGCCTGCCCCTATGAGGCGATAATCCACCAGATCCGTCCCTGTAAGAGAGTGTGCCCTGTAGGTGCCATCACTTACGATGAGTTCGGTCTGTGCCAGATAGACGAGACAAAGTGCATCCACTGCGGTCACTGCATCCACAGCTGTCCGTTCGGTGCCATCGGCTCCAAGACGTATCTTGTAAATATCATTCAGGACATACTCGCGGGAAAAGAAGTAATCGCCATGGCGGCTCCTGCGACAGAGGGACAGTTCGGTCCTGATATCACGATGGCATCCATCCGCAAGACTTTGATGGACATGGGCTTCGCTGATATGGTCGAGGTCGGTCTCGGAGGAGATATGACAGCCGCTTACGAAGCTCTCGAGTGGGCGGAGGCTCTGCAGGAAGGACGCAAGATGACGACGTCATGCTGCCCTGCTTTCAAGTACATGCTTAAGAAGCATTTCCCCGACCAGTATAAGGAGAATATGTCGCAGACGGTATCACCGATGGTAGCCATCAGCCGTTACTTGAAGCTTACGCACCCCGGCTGCGTGACGGTCTTCATCGGACCTTGCATCGCGAAGAAATCGGAGGCGAATGACAAGACTATACCGGGCACTGCAGACTACGCCGTTACATACGGTGAGCTTCGCGCCCTCATCCGCTCGCGTGACATGGAGATCCAGCCTGTCGGTGACGAGTATCAGGAGGCTTCTGTATGGGGCAAGAGATTTGCCACGAGCGGCGGCGTCGCGAATGCTGTCATGGAGGTAATGCGCGAGCGCGGTATCGATACGGATTCAATCACACTCGAGCGCTGCGCCGGCGGCGATGAATGTCGTAAGGCTTTGCTCCTTCTTAAAGCAGGCAGGATAGAGGCTGATTTTATAGAGGGCATGATCTGTCCCGGCGGCTGCGTCGGAGGTCCGTCCAAGCATAAGACCGAAGCTGAGATTACGAAGGCCAGAGAGTCGCTTCTCGAGAAGGCTGACGGAAGAGGCGTTCTTGATAATCTGAAGAACTATCCCATGGATAAATTCTCGATGCACAGAGACGGAACTTAGTGTAGAATAGGAAAAGCTATTTTTAAAATAATAAGGGATGGTTCCTAATGCCTAAGAAGAATTTCATAGATGATCTTATCAGCCGGATGACTGTAGAGGAGAAAGCTGCGCAGATGCTGCAGGTCCCTGTCTCGGTCGTTGGTATGGATGAGGCCCGCAAGTGGGCGCGCCTTGGCGTAGGATCTTTTCTTAATGTTCTTGGCGAAGATATGGAAGAACTCGCACGCATCTGCGCTGAAGAGTCGAGACTTAAGATCCCGACTATCTTCGGTATCGATGCTGTTCACGGTCACTGCCTTAATAAAGATGCTACTATCTTTCCTTCACAGCTCGCGATGGCTTGCAGCTGGAACAAGGACCTCGTAAGAAAGATCGCTAAGATCACCGCTACAGAAGTCGCTACAGAAGGAATCCAGTGGACATTCTCTCCGATACTCTGTCTTGCAAGAGACCCTAGGTGGGGAAGAACGAATGAGACTTTCGGTGAGGATAAGTTCCTTTCAGGTGAGCTCGGTGCAGCGATGATCAAGGGCTATCAGGGTGAGGACTTAAGTGACGATACTGCTGTTCTTGCCTGTGCCAAGCACTTTATCGCTTACGGTGAAGCCACAGGCGGACGTGATTCATACGATACAGAGATAACAATGAGGAAGGTAAGGGACGAGTTCCTGCCTCCGTTTAAGAAGGCTGTTGATGCAGGTGTTGCTACATTTATGACTGCATACGGTTCTTTGGACGGTGTTCCTCTTACAGCTAATGAGAAGGCACTTCGCGGACTTCTTCGTGAAGAGCTCGGATTCGACGGATTCGTTGTTACTGACTGGGATACGGTTAATGCGCTTATCAACCGTCAGAAGGTATGCGCTGATCACAAGGAAGCTTCACGTGTTGCTGCTAAGTCAGGCAACGACATGATCATGGCAACACTCGAGTTCTACAAGGCTGTAATCGATCAGGTCAAGAAGGGCAAGCTCGACGAGTCTTATCTTGATGAAGCCGTTAAGCACATACTTACTATCAAGCTTCGTCTGAACCTGTGGGAGAAGCCTTTGAAGAAGGGTATCCCCGGAAGTATCGGATGCCGGTCTCATCTTAATGCCGCCGTTGAAGCCGCACGTGAGAGTGTAGTTCTCCTTAAGAATAACGGTGTACTCCCTGTGCGTAAAGGTAAGAAGATCAGAAGGATCGCAGTCATCGGTCCTAATGCTGACGACATCCGCGCGCAGTACGGAGACTGGACTTACTTTACACATCCGGTACCGGGTATCGAGAAGGAGCCTCAGAGACCTTACGTTACGATCCTTGAGGGTATGCGTGACATCGCTGATCACAAGGGTATCGAGATCCGCTATTCTTATGGCTGCAGCGTAAACAGAAGAGAATACTATAAGGGTAACTTTGAGAGTATTCCCGCATTCATGGAGCAGTGCTATATCGATAACAGCCGCAAGACCGATACATATAAGGAGATGCCTTTCATCAATGAGGCAGCTTCCTTGGCAAGAGAATGTGATCTTATCGTTCTCGCGATAGGTGATAATTATAATCAGGCCGGTGAGTATAATGACCGCGCTGAGCTTCGCCCTTCAGGTATGCAGGAAGCTCTTGTTCGCGTGCTTTCCACACTGCACATTCCGATGATCACCGTCGTAGTTGCATCCAAGCCTTTGGTGCTTACAGATATCGTTGAGAAGTCAGATGCTGTCATCTGTGCTTTCAACGGCGGCATGTTCGGCGGCCAGGCTGTGGCAGAGGCGATCTTCGGCAAGATCAATCCCCAGGGAAGACTTCCTATCTCTTTCCCTGTGGTTACAGGTCAGGTTCCTGTTTACTACAACCAGCTTCCGGGCTGGCATGAGGGACGCTATGTAGACTGCACGGAGGAGCCGCTTTTCGCTTTCGGAGAGGGACTGTCGTATACATGGTATGAGTACTCAGACCTGAAGTTTAACAAGCGCACTAAGACTGTGTCTGTCACGGTTACAAATAACGGTAAGAGAAGAGGCGTCGAGACGGTGCAGGTATACGTGAACGATGTTGTAAGTTCCGTTATGACTGCAGTGAAGAACCTTGCAGGGTTCGAGAGGGTGGAGCTCGATGCGGGTGAGTCCAAGACAGTGAAGATCAAGCTTGAGGACGAGGCTTTCAGTGTTGTGCTCCCCGATGAGACACGCGTGATCGAGCCCGGACAGTTCGAGATCTTTGCAGGACACAGTTCTAAGGACGAAGACTTATTGAAGGTAACGGTAACGTTGTAATGGTTTGCAATAACATTCTTGAAGCAGTAGGAAATACGCCTCTTATAAGGCTTAACAGGCTCGTTCCTGAAGGAAGTGCCGAGGTTCTTGTAAAGTTCGAGGGCCTTAATGTTGGAGGTTCCGTTAAGACTCGCACTGCGTTGAACATGATCGAAAAGGCGGAGAAGGAAGGTATCCTTACACCCGACAGTGTCATCGTGGAGCCCACTTCCGGCAACCAGGGTATAGGACTTGCTCTTATAGGTGCCGTTAGAGGTTACCGTACAGTGATCATCATGCCGGATTCTGTCAGCATCGAGAGAAGAAAGCTCGTTGAGCATTATGGTGCGGAGGTTATTCTCACACACGATGACGGTGATATCGGTCTTGCTATCAAGGAGTGTATCGATATCGCTTATAAGATGAAGGAAGAAGATCCTAATGTGTTTATCCCGCAGCAGTTTGAGAACCCTGCGAACGTAGAGGCACAGTACACGAAGACTGCTCGCGAGATCCTGGATGCATTAGGTAAGCCTGTTGACGGATTTGTCTCGGGCATCGGCACGGGCGGAACGATCACGGGTATCGGCAAGGCTTTAAGAGAAGCCAACCCCGATGTTGTTATTTGGGCCGCTGAGCCTGAGCATGCTGCGATCCTGTCCGGCGGCTCCATAGGAACGCATATTCAGATGGGTATCGGCGACGGACTTATCCCGCCCATACTTGATACTTCTATTTATAACGATATAGCTATCATCACGGATGAGGAAGCTTTGACTATGAGTAAGGAGCTCGCTTCGAAGGAGGGAATACTGTGCGGTATCTCTTCCGGTACGAATGTCGCGGGTGCCATTAAGCTTGCGAAGAAATTAGGTGCAGGGAAGACGGTCGTTACGGTTCTTCCTGATACGGCGGAAAGATATTTTTCAACTCCGCTGTTTGAATGAGTTATCCAATTGAGAGGGAGGATATAAAAATGAAAATGAAGAAATTGGTTGCAGCAGCACTCGCGCTTTCCTTTATGGTAGGTGTTGCAGGGTGCTCAAAGGTCAAGTCCGTAACTGAAGAAGATGTTACCGGAGCTTGTGAAGACATGGACTTCGATGAAATCGATGATGACATTACGGAGTCCTTCAATGAGGATATGCTCGATGACGGCTTCTTTTTTGTCATGGACAGAGATTACATCGAGGATAAGGTTGCTGAGGTCGGACCTTACCTGAGAATATCAGGCGCGGACTTTGGTGTTGATTTTGACAATATAGACGGGGCTGTTATGTTCGGAAGATGGGAAGGCTTCGACGATGTTGAGGGTATGGAGGATCCTGAGGATCTTGAGGGTGTAGAGTTCCAGGTCATTGCAGGTGTTCAGATCACTCTTGATGAGTATGATCAGGATGTTCTCTACGATATAGCTGACGGCATTGACGATATGCTCCGTAAGATCAATGTTCATGTCGATGACTTAAGCTCTTCCGAGTACAAGGTCAACAAGGATTCTCTTTTCCTTAAGATTCATGTAGACGCTGTAGATCTGATTAATGCATTTATGGAGTCCGATTTTTACGATGCTCTTATTGATTCTGCTCCCGATGATGAGGAGGCTCAGGAGTTTATGGATGCTTTACAGAGTCTTACAGGCGGAGCAAGCTTGGCTGTATATGTAGCTGATGGTAATATCCTTATCGTAGCAGGTGCTTCTGTTAACTGCGAATCATCTTATCTTTCAGACTTCTGTGATTCCGTCGGCGTTGACGATCCTTCAAGTATGCCCAACAGTGATGTTGTTGTAGAGGGAATAATCGAGACTCTTGATGACTATACCAGTCTTTTTTCCGGTTATATCGACAGAGCCCGTGACGCAGCAGCTGACTACGAGTACTACGGTTTCTGATCTCGCTTTACTTTTGTAAAATTGTCAAGTATATTTAGGAAGATTTATTAGCAGGAGGATAGACTAATGAAAGCAAAGAAGATTATGGCAGTTCTGCTCGCTGTATCCGTTATCGGTTCTGTAGCAGGCTGTGCAAAGGTTAAGAAGATCTCCGAGGAAGATTTCATCTCTGCATGCGAGAGCATGGGCGCTGAGGAAGTTGATCCTGAGGATGATGACACAGACACTGACGCTCTTGAGGATGGCGTTTATATGATCATGGATCACGATTATCTCGAGGAGCATGAGGATGATTTCACATCTGCACTCAGTTCTTCAGTAGGAATGTACGGTGTTGATGTACCTGACGCTGATGCAATTCTCGAGATTGATGATGTCGAGGAGATCGTAGTGTTCGCTAAGATGGACGAGAATATCGATGATATCAATGATCCTGAAGATATCTCTGATCTTGATGTTGATGCTGTTGTCGGTATGCACATCACACTCACAGATGCTGATAAGGTAGAGGATATCATGAATGGTCTTTCAGACACTCTTGATGAGATGGGTGTTAATGTAGAAGATCTCAGCTCTGATGAGTACTATGTCGGCAAGAACGAGGGCTACCTCAGATTCAATATCGCTGCTGAAGACCTTATCGCTTCCTTCGTAGATTCTGATACAGCTGCTTACCTTGCACTTCTTGATGCAGATGTTGAGGAGTACCTCGACGGTATGACAGGCGACATCGCTGTTGCTACATATATCAACGGTGAGGATATGGTTATCGTATTCGGTGCTGCAGTTAACAACACAGTTGAGTACCTCGACGAGTTCTGCGGTTATCTTAAGATTGACACACCTTCCAAGCTCGATTCCAACACAACAATCGCTCAGGCTATCTGCGATTACATTGACGATACTATCGGTCAAATGCTCTCCGGATTTGCTGCTATGGCTCAGTCCTACGATTACTGATCAGCGGATTGTAATTGATCATTAGAACAGGCGGGAGACCCCCGCCTGTTTTTTATGCCAAAATGCCATTAAATGTTATAATTATCGGGTAAGCTTGCTTTTAAGGGGATTAATATGAAGACCATGATAATAAGACTTAAGAAATTTATTGCCACAGCACTTATCGCTGCGATAATTCCGACGGCGGCATTTGCTCCGTCGATTGTAATGGCTGATGATACAGTTGACTCGGCCGCGATCATCGCTGATGCTATCGCGGGCGGAGCTCACAGATGTAATGTTAATGCTCCGAGATCCGGTAATGTATTCCTTCAGCTGATGGGTACATTCGATACTACATCGAAGGAAGCTATCCTTAACCAGATCAACAGCTACAGACTTGAGGCTTGCCAGAATGGTTACCGCGATCCGAGAAACCCTGCAAGAGGATTGACGATGGCTGACTATGTACCGCTTCGCTGGTCCAGAGGTCTTGAGGAGATGGCAATGCTTCGTGCAGCTGAAGCAACTTATACGAACTTCCATCTTAAGTTGACAGGTGAGGATTGCTGGAATTCAAGCTATGATGTTGCATCATTCGGCGAGATCCTTGCTTGGGGCGGCAATATCCCGGGCGGTATCGCTCTTTGGTATTCAGAGAAGACTTCCTGGAATCAGGGCTTCGCAAGTTCCGCAGGTCATTATTCACAGATGATCAATCCTTCTTACACATGCTGCGGTGTTGCAGGTTTCAACAATACACAGGCTTGTGAGTTCTCTAACCAGTCAGGTGTTGATGAGTCCAAGATCAATGTATCCCAGTATAATTCCCAGCTTGCTGAAGTACGTATGGTCAATGTCTCAAGCATCGCAGTTACTGTTCCTTCAGGCAACTGCCTTGTAGGTTCAACAACAAAGGTTGCAGCTACATGCAGCATCAGCGTTCTCGGATATAACAAGAGATATTCATACAGCGGCGTAAGACTCCTTCCTACGACATGGTGGTCCGGAACTCCTAATATGGTAACGGTGGATAATGTCGGTAATGCGACAGGAATCATGCCCGGTATGGCGAATGTCTGCTGTAAGGTTAACGGTGTAACTTATGCAAGTACGGTAAGAGTCGGTGATGGTTCACTTGTCAGAAACTTCGCTTCAAGACTTTACTCCGTAGCTCTTAACCGTGCTCCTGACCAGACAGGTCTTGATTACTGGACAAACAGACTCGCATCAAGAGAGATCACAGGCACACAGGCTGCATATGGTTTCTTCTTCAGTGCTGAGTTTACGAATACAAACATGTCTAACGAAGAGTATGTAAGAAGACTCTACAGGACATTCCTTGACAGAGACCCTGAGCCCGCAGGCTACAACTACTGGCTCACAAGAATGGCTGACGGAGCTTCCAGAACAGAAGTCTTCTACGGATTCTCCGGCTCTGCAGAGTTTGCAGGCATCTGCGCATACGCAGGTATCAATCCTTAAACTATGCCGCTTCTTATCATTCAGGGAGACATAACCAGGCTCAAGTGCGATGCCATCGTTAATGCAGCCAACAACTCGCTTCTCGGCGGGGGCGGCGTTGACGGTGCGATCCATCGCGCAGCTGGCCCGAAGCTCCTTGAAGAGTGCAGAAAGCTTCACGGATGTGATACGGGTGAAGCCAAGATAACCTCAGGCTATAACCTCGATGCCAAGTATGTCATCCATACTGTGGGCCCCATCTACCGCGGAGGTATGAGAGGGGAGAGGGAGCTTCTCGAGTCCTGCTATAAGAACAGTCTTAAGCTTGCCTCTGAGAACAACTGCGAGACAGTGGCTTTCCCCATGATCTCTGCAGGCGTCTACGGTTATCCTTTCGACGAGGCTCTCGAGGTTGCCGTTACAACCATATCGACTTTCCTTGATAACGAAGAAAACGACATGACTGTCTATATCGTCATCTTCAGCAAGCGCGACTATCAGATAAGCCACGAGCTGTTCGATGACGTCAATAGATTCGTTAAGGACAGGATGATCTTCAAGGCGCCTCTTCGGGGCAATATCTTCGGTGCTGTTGCCAACAAGTGTGCCGGTGCCACTATGTATGAGTGCACTGATGCATCTGCTGACGCCTCTGTAGAAGACTACGTTAAGACCCATAAAGATGAGAGCTTCACCCAGATGCTCCTTCGCCTTATAGATGAGAAGGGGATGACGGACGTTGAAGCTTATAAGAAGGCTAACGTCGACAGGAAGCTTTTCTCCAAGATAAGAAGCAATGCATCTTATCATCCTCGTAAGGTGACGGTCTTAGGCTTTGCCATAGCATTGAAGCTCACCCTCGATGAGACGGATGAGCTTCTGATGAAGGCGGGTTATGCCCTTTCTGATTCTGATACAGGCGACCTGGTCGTCGAGTACTTCATTACGAATGAGATTTATGACATCAATCAGATAAATGAGGTTCTCTTCGCCATGGATCAGACACTTATCGGCGAGTACTATCCCGCTTAAGAACGGGCATCCTCTTCGAGCTGTTCGAAGCAGCACTTATCTACCGCCATATTGCTTCTCATGGAATTGAGTGCGCAGCCGACTGCTTCGTAAAGGTGCTCCGTGCCCTTGGCTGAAGCCTTATAGTTTACGGATCTGTCCTCTCTGAAACCCATTACAGCTCCTGTGCTGACTGCATCGATGTTGGCCGCAAGATACAGGAACTCCCAGCCTGATTCCTTCTCTTTTTTCTTCACCATTTTCTTAACCTTGCCGGAAGTGTACTTGTGGCTCGCGTTCTCCATGCCGTCCGTGATGATGACAAAGATCGTGTGCTCCGGCACATCTTCCTCGCGGATGTACTTGTGGATGTTGCCGATGTGCTTGATCGCGCCTCCCAAAGCGTCTATAAGTGCCGTACAGCCTCCGGGAACGTAGTCCTTGCGTGTCATCTCAGGGATGCCGCTAATGTTTTCTCTGTCGAAAATGACCTCGCTTTTGTTATCGAAAAGCACACACGACACAAGGCACTGTCCGTCCACGTTCTTCTGCTTCTCGATCATGGAGTTGAAGCCGCCGATCGTGTCTTCTTCGAGTCCGTGCATGCTTCCGCTCTTGTCGAGTATGAATACCAGTTCTGTAAGATTCATTTTCATGGTCGTATCCTCCCTTTGTTTGTTGGCTTAAGCTTATCGTGAATGAAGGGAGGAGTGGTCGCCTTGAAGGCGACATTTAAGGCGCTTAGGAGTATAATTACTAACTATGGGATTAGTTGAACTTATACTCCTCGCGATAGGCATGTCCATGGACGTTTTTGCAGTATCGATCTGCAAAGGTATAGAGACAAAGAAGGCAACCACTAAGCAGGTTTTAACATGCGGTGCATGGTTCGGTTGTTTCCATTTCATCATGCCGATGGCAGGATATCTTCTGAGTTCTTATTTCTCGTTCTTTATCGATAAGGTAGCGCCGTGGGTAGCTTTAGTTTTGCTCGGATTCCTGGGCGTGAATATGATCAGGGAAGCTTTCTCTTCCGAAGAAGAGGAGACAAAGCCCGGATTTAATTTCAGGACCATGCTGACACTTGCTGTAGCGACATCCATAGATGCTCTTGCAGTCGGCGTTACTTTGGTGGCTGTCCCTGTTGAAGTCTGGAATACAACGGAACTTCTTAACACCATATTTGCTTGTATTACCATCGCCTGCATCACATTCGTATTTGCCTGTGCAGGTGTGCATATAGGAAATGCATTCGGTACAAGGTATCAGTCCGGTGCTGAAGCCGCAGGCGGTTTCATTCTTGTATTCATCGGATTGAAGGTTATTCTTGAACATTACGGAATCCTGGGCTTCATGAGTAATACGGATGTTTTGTTCGGTTTGCTTATACCGTTCGTAGGAACAATACTTGGTTCTGCACTCGTTTTTGTCATTGACAGGAAACTCGGCGATGACATAAAGCTTATATTTACAGGCATGGCAGGCGGCATTATGCTCGCATGTGCAGTATGGACACTGCTTTATCCTTCGATTCATAACGGCAGGATACTGACGGCCGCTTTGGGATTCTCACTAGGTATCATATTCCAGTATGGTCTCGATAAGCTGGTTCCTCATAAGCATATCTATATGGAGGCTGAGGAAGGTCCTTCTAGCAAGCTTAAGAGTTCACATAAAATAATGCTTTCCGAGATGATCCATCATGTACCGGAAGGTATGGCGGTTGGTGTTATGTTCGCAGGCTACCTCGATGCTTCAACATTTGTGACGCTTCCTGCAGCAGCTGCGCTTACTATCGGTATCGCACTGCAAAATGTCCCTGAGGGTGCGTTTGTTTCATCCCCTTTGCACGAGAGCGGTGAGGTAAAGAGCACATCTTTCCTTATGGGTGTACTTTCAGGTGTTATCGAACCTATCCTTGGTATAGCAGTGATAATAATCGGAATGAAGTTCCCCTCGATACTTCCTTTTGTTATGGCGTTGACTGGTGGCGCGATAACATTCCTTGTTATAGAAGAGAATATCCCTTCAATGAAGACCGAGAAGCATTCGGATAAGGGAACATTGTCATTTCTCGCATTCTTCTGCATCATGATGGTGCTTACATTTACTACCGGAGGCTGATATGGAAGATTTCTGTTGCAGCAATTGTTTTAACCCTAAGCGTGACAGATTCCATGCTTTTATCCGTGAGTTCGGATTTGCCTCGGATGAGACCTGTCCTTACTGTAAGAGCAACAGCGGTACTAAGATAGATACAGATAAGCTAGGCATTTTCATTAAGATGGGTATAGACCGCGCCTACGACGATACCAAGGAGGAAGGCGAGAACCATCTGTCTTTGTTCGATATATTAAATGACCGCGTTATCCTCTTTGAGTGGGAGAACCACAGGGAGCACGATCTTACGAAGAAGCTTTTCGAGAATATAGGGGATGTGGATAAGAAGACGTACAGGCTTAAGCTCGAGTCCGAAGGTGATGATGAAGAGCAGTACAGAATCTGGCGTAACTTCGAGCACGACTGCAAGTACTATAACCGCTTCTTTGATCTGACGCCCAGAGGCGAGGGCAAAGCGAACAGGCGTACGGACATGCTTCGTAAGCTCTATGAGACTTGTCTTAAGAATCTTAAGGAGGAGATCGAGCCCGGTACGGAGCTTTACCGCGCACGTGTTATAGATTCGAAGTTTAAAAGAGGCAGGGACTACGACCTCGATGAGGCGTCGATCGGACCTGCAGATAAGACTAACTCACAGTCGGGCCGAATGAATCCTGAAGGCATATCGTATTTCTATGTTGCCGAGGATGAGGCGACGGCACTTAAAGAGGGAAGACTTCGTGCGAATGAGCGCGTGCTTATAGGACGCTTTAAGACTATAAAAGAACTCACGGTCATTGACTGGACCAAGGCTAATATCTACGAGAAGGCTGTAGATATCTTCTCTCCCAAGTACAACCCCGAGATGGCGGTGTATCAGGACTTCCTTAGAAGGTTCGCTATCGAGGTAGGTAAGCCGAATGAGACGGAGAAGACTATCGAGTATGTCGCGACGCAGCTTGTTGCTGAATACGTTAGAGGGTACGGCTTCGACGGTATCAAGTATGACAGTGCTGTAGGCAACGGCTTTGATGTAGTGTTTTTCTATGGCCCCGAGATCACGCCTGAGAGCGGAGACTATAATGTTCTTCCGAAGTACACGGAAATCGCGCAGCTTACGGATGTTAGAGAGTTTAAGATAAAGATCGAATATTTCCTGGAACCCTAAGATACGGAGGATTAAAGGCATGAATGTAAAGATCGAGAATCTCACGAAGGTTTTCCCCGCAAGAGACAAGAAGAGCTCGGGTGTAACAGCGGTAGATGACTTTACCCTGGATATACCTGACGGTAAGCTCGTCTGTCTCCTCGGCCCGTCCGGCTGCGGCAAGAGTACGCTGCTTTACATGATCTGCGGACTCGAGAGCCCGACTTCAGGTAAGCTTTACTTCGGCGAGAATGATGTCACGAATGTTCCTCCGGAGAAGAGGGGAGTCGGTCTTGTTTTCCAGAATTACGCTCTTTATCCGCATCTTACAGTAAGACAGATAATCAAGTTCCCGCTTGAGAATGTTAAAGGTGAAGCAAGGCTTAGCAAGGAAGAGATGGACAAAAGAGCCCTCGAAGCTGCTAAGCTCGTTCAAATCGAGAATCTCATGGACAGAAAGCCCGGACAGATGTCAGGTGGTCAGCAGCAAAGAGTAGCCATCGCGAGAGCTCTCGTTAAGATGCCTAACGTACTTCTCATGGATGAGCCTCTGTCGAACCTTGATGCGAGACTGAGACTTCAAACAAGAGAAGAGATAAGAAGAATTCAAAGAGAGACGGGAATCACCACTATCTTCGTTACTCACGATCAGGAAGAGGCTATGAGTATCTCCGACATGATCATTGTAATGAAAGACGGCGTTCTTAATCAGATAGGCAAGCCTCAGGAGGTCTACGATGATCCGATCAATCTGTTCGTCGCATGCTTCCTTGGAACTCCGAAGATCAATGTATTCGAAGGATACGTTAAGAACGGCGGACTCTTCGTCGGCAACGATAAGAAGAGCGAGAAGATCCTTGATGTTAAGGGCGTCGATGACAAGCCTGTATGGATCGGCATAAGGCCTGAAGGCTTTGAAGTAGATAAGAACGGTAAGCTTACATGTGATCTTACCGGAGTGGATGTAATGGGAAGAGACATAAGTGTCGTATGTAAGAATCACGCTGCCAGTGAAGTCATTCGTGCGATCATCAGCGCGGAGAATGAAGTTGATCGTGATGCAACGACGGTTAAGTTCAACGTCAAGCCGCATAAGACATTTATCTTCGATAAAGAGACAGAAGAGAGGATCAGATTCACATGAGCAAGAAGACACTGAGTGGCGTCAACAGTGTCGCGACCAATGTAAGGGGCTGGGTGTACCTTCTGCCTGCATTGCTCTTCCTGGTCGCATTCATGGTCTATCCGCTGATTGACGTTTTTATCTATTCATTCGAAGAAGGATACAATTCCGCATCGCAGTCTTCGTTCGGTGTGGGTTTCTATAATTACCAGTACGTCTTAAGAGATCCGTATTTCCTTAAGGCGGTCAAGAATACGTTCATCTTGGTAATAATCACAGTTCCGGCATCTACCATACTGTCGCTTCTGATAGCACTCGGACTGAACTCGATAAAGACTTTGAAAAATATGTTCCAGACAATATTCTTCCTGCCGTACGTCACGAATACACTTGCGGTAGGTCTCGTATTCATGATCCTGTTTCAGAAGACGCCTTATACAGACGGACTCGTAAATCTCATCATCGGTAAGTTCGGCATCAGTCCTGTCGACTTTATCGACGGCCCTTACTGGGCAAAGATGCTCGTGCTCTCCGTCTATGTCATCTGGATAGTTATGCCGTTCAAGATACTGATCCTGACTTCGTCACTGGCGTCGGTTCCTGAAGTCTACTATCAGTCCGCAAGGATCGATGGCACGTCCTCATGGAGAATGTTCTGGAGGATCACACTTCCGATGATCTCTCCCATGATCGTTTATCTTGTAATCACAGGATTCATCGGTGCGTTCAAGGCTTATTCCGATGCTGTTGCTATCTTCGGAGTCGACCTCAATGCAGCCGGAATGAATACTATCGTAGGTTATGTATACGACATGCTCTACGGCGACGGCGGAGGATATCCTTCTTATGCTTCGTCCGCGGCTATCATACTTTTCGCGATAGTACTCACGATAACAGTCATCAACCTGATCGTAAGCCGCAAGGCTACGGACAATACTTAAGGGGGTGTAGCATGAAAGCAAAGAAAGCCATAATCTACTTCCTCCTCGCGGTATGGGCCGTTGTCGTCCTTTTCCCGTTCTATTGGATGGTGCTCTCGAGTATCAAGAGCTACGCTTCCTACGCAGGAGAGAGGATACCGAAGTTCTTCACGACTTCACCTACATTCGAGAACTACCAGTCTGCGTTTACAGCAGTACCCCTTGCGAAATATTTCGCGAATACACTCATATTCACGCTCGCTACCACTGCACTCATGGTGCTTGTAATTATCTTCGCGGCGTATGCGTTTGCACGTATCGACTTCAGGGGACGTGAGCTTCTCTTCGTAGGCTTCCTCGCACTTATGATGATCCCTAACGAGCTCGTTATCATCACGAACTTCGTTACGATCACTAACCTCGACATGCGTAACACCTTCATGGGACTTATACTGCCGTCAGTAACGTCGGTATTCTACATATATCTTCTTAAGCAGAACTTTGAGCAGGTTCCGGATGAGCTGTACTATGCGGCCAAGGTCGACGGAACTTCCGATCTTAAGTATCTGTTCAAGGTAATGGTGCCCATATGTAAGCCTACTATTATCACGGTTATCATCCTCAAGGTCATCGAGTGCTGGAACTCATACGTTTGGCCCAGACTCATCACTGATGATCCGAATTACTTCCTGGTAAGTAACGGTATACAGGAGATTCGTGAGAACGGCTTCGGACGTGACAACATTCCTGCGATGATGGCGGCTGTTGTTGCTGTATCAGTACCGCTCATAATACTCTTCCTCATCTTCAGAAAGAAGATCATGGCAGGAGTCTCAAGGGAGGGTATAAAGGGATGAAAATGCGTAAAGCCTTATCACTCATTCTTGCTTCTGCCTTCGCACTGTCTTCAGTGGGCCTTACAGGCTGTCATGGCAATGTAAAGCGTAACGAGTTCATCGTTCCTGAATACTTTGATACTTCAAGGGAATTCAATATCACTTTCTGGGCAAAGAATGATACAAACATCAATCAGACGAATATCTATAATCAGGCGATAGCAGATTTTGAACACCTCTATCCCAATATCCATGTAAATATCCGTCTGTATACCGATTACAACAAGATCTATAACGACGTAATCACGAACATCGCGACTGATACGACGCCTAATGTCTGTATCACTTATCCCGACCATATAGCGACTTATATATCGGGTGATAATACAGTCGTTCCACTCGATAATCTGTTTACTGATGAGCGATACGGATTAGGCGGATCCGAGCTGGTGTTCGATTCTCCGACTGTCGATCAGATAGTTCCCGAGTTCCTCGATGAGTGCGTTATCAACGGTGTTCATTACTGCATGCCGTATATGAGATCTACTGAGGCTTTGTATATCAACAAGACTTATGTAGAGGCTCTGGGTTATGAGATCCCCGATATCGTTACATGGGACTTTATCTGGGAAGTAAGTAATGCCGCTACTGCGAAGAACCCTGACGGAACTTATGTGGTTAACGGTCAGGAGGTAATGATACCTTTCATCTATAAGTCTTCAGATAACATGATGATCACGATGCTCCGTCAGCTCGATGCCGGATACTCCGATGAATACGGTAATATCGGTATCTTCAATGACACGACCACATCGATTCTGCATACTATCGCAGATGAAGTTGGGCAGGGTGCATTTTCTACGTTTACCGTATCCGGTTACCCCGGTAACTTCCTTAATGCAGGTCAGTGTATCTTTGGTGTTGACTCTACTGCCGGTTCTACATGGATGGGTCCTGATGCTCCGCTGTCTGATATACACGAGAGCAATGTCGTTGACTTCGAGATGGTGGTAAGACCTGTTCCGCAGTTTGATACCGAGAACCCTCAGATGATCTCTCAGGGGCCTTCAGTGTGCGTCTTTAATAAAGAAGACCCGCAGGAGGTGCTGGCTTCATGGCTTTTCGCGCAGTATCTGCTTACAAATGATGTGCAGATCGCGTATGCGGGTACGGAAGGTTATGTTCCGGTAACCACGATGGCGCAGGAGTCGCAGGCTTATCAGGACTACCTTAACGATCCTAATGAGTACAGCATAAAGATAGACGTAACGAATATGTTCCTGGAGAACATCAACAATACATTTGTTACGCCCGTATTTAACGGCTCCACGTCGCTTCGTAATGCGGCGGCGCAGCTTATCAACAATACGGTCAAATCTGTCCGAAGGCGTGAGACTATCGATGATGCGTATATCGAGAACCTGTATGAAGAGGTGACGGCACTTTACCGTCTGGACCAGTTGTCGGCTTCTAAGGACAGCAGGGCGGAACTTGGTGCACTGCCTAAGGAGTCCAAGATCCTGCTGATTACACTTGGTGTAGTTTGGATAGGAATAGGAGCTTATTTTGGATGCGATTTGGTAAAAAAGCGCAAAAAGAATTGACAGCTCTTTAATACGCTGAAAATTAGACTATAATTACATTGATGTTGGCGGACGTATAACTATACCAAATGTCCGTAAGAAAGAAGGGTATTTATATGAAGGCAATGAAGAAGGTTTTGTCCCTCGCTGTTGTTGCTGCTATGGCTCTTTCAGTATTCGCTTGTGCTGCTGACACAGCTGCTGAGACGGAAGAGACACAGGCTGCTGTTGATTACGAGTACATGTCTTATGCTGAGTATGATGCAGCTGCTCTCGACACAGAGGTAACAGTTCTTTGTACAGTTATGGCTACACAGTCCTGGTGGGAAGACCAGATTACTGTTTACGCTCAGGCTTTTGACGGTGATGGTGCTTATTTCATCTATAACATGGCTTGCTCCGAAGAGGATTCTGAAGGAGTTGCAGAGGGCGCTACAATCCTCGTAACAGGTTATAAGAGTGAGTGGGAAGGTGAGATCGAGATTACAGATGCTACATTCGAGTTCACGGATCTCGTTCAGGAGAATCCCATGGAGCCTGTAGATCTTACAGCTGATTTTGGTAACGATGATGCTCTTATCGCTAATCAGAACAGAAACTTTACTATGACAGGTCTCACAGTTGAGGCTTCCGGTGATAACGGTGAAGCATTCCTCTACAGCTGGGACGGTTCCGGTTCTCAGGGCGATGACCTCTACTTCACAGTTTCCAACGGCGAGACAACAATGACTTTCACAGTTGAGTCTTATCTCACAGGTGCTGACACTGATGTTTATCAGGCAGTTGAGGCTTTGAACGTTGGTGACACTATCGACGTATCCGGTTTCCTCTACTGGTATCAGGGTGCTAATCCGCACATCACAGGCGTAACAGTTAACTGATAACAGGTGTAAAACTTAAGTGAACAAACGGCCGTGGAGAAATCCACGGCTGTTTCTTTTGCTATAATCGAATATAGCAATTAAGGAGGTACAGAATTATGGCTGATAAAGATGTACTTAACAAAGCAAAAGAACTCGCACCTGATGATCTCGAGCAGGTTACCGGCGGTCTTCTGGATAGGTTGACTCAAATTGAACAGGTTACTCCCGGTCAGTTCGGAGACATGCTTCCTAATGAGAAGAACTTGAACGGACGTGACGGTAAGCGTGACTATCCGAATAAGACTGTTCATCCAGGATAAACGTGCCGACCGGTTTACTTAGTGATATAATCAAGGAAAATTTAGGAGGATGCGTTTATGGCGGATAAAGAGAACGGCAAGGCGCTTGTTGATGAGATAAAGAATGCTCCCACACCTGATCAGATCAAGGAGTCATCTCCTTTGGTCGTACCTGCGGAGCCTAAGTCAGAAGTTAAGGTAGAGGTCCCAGAAGAAGTGAAGGCTGCAGCAGCTGCTCCCGCAGTTGTTGATAAGTCAGCACAGGACAGGATCGCAGCAGAGCAGAAGGCGATCAAGAAGGCTGAGAAGGAACAGGCTAAGAAGCAGGCCAAGATAGATAAGAAGGCTAAGCAGGCTGCCGAGTTCCAGGCTAAGATCGAGCAGTGTCCCAAGGACTACAGACCGGTTACTACAGGAGTATTCTTCTGGTGCGGTCTTCTGTGTGCACTTCCTGTAATCGGTGTCGTCTTTACAATACTCTTCGCACTGATCCCTCGTAATAAGAACTTTAAGAACTTCGCAAGAGCTCTTCTTGCTTGGTATCTCATATTCTTTATCGTTATGCTGGTATTCGCGCTTGTGATCACTCTGGTTATGGGTCAGAGTATCGCAGACTACATCTGGCCGTTCGAGCAGTTCTTCTCAGATCTGGCCAGCGCGTTCGGATACTGATACGGCTTACAATTGATTATTTGAGGACCGCGGGACTGCCTGCGGTCCTTTTTTGTATCTGTTAAAACACCGCGATGCCACTTCTTTGTAACATTGTTACCCTAGAATAGTCTTATCAAGATGAAAGTGAGGAAGTGTCGCTATGGAAGAAGTACTTATCTCGAAGAAAGATCTTCTGAGGGTCACTCATATTTCTTACGGAACACTCTACAGATGGAAGAGATTGGGATTGATCCCTGAGAGTTGGTTTATCCACAAGGCTACGGATATCGGTCAGGCGACATATCTGCCGCGCGAGAAGGTCATTACAAGAATCGAGCGCATTAAGGAACTCAAGAGCGAGCTGACTGTAGAGCAGATGCAGGAACTTTTCTCTGCTAATGTTAAGAGCTTCAAGATTCCTTTGAAGGACTTTACAGACCTTAATATCGTAAGCAAGCTTGCAGTAACTGCTTTCACAAGCATCTTCCCCATGAAGGATAAGCTCGACTTCAACGATGTATTCTCTATGTACGTTGTAGATCACCTGATGAAGCTTTCAGGCTTCTATCTTGAAGACGCTAAGCAGGTATTAAGACTTCTTTGCAAGTATCTGTCCCGTGAGGCTTCCAAGGATTATCAGCTAATCCTCCTTCGTAAGATGGGCGTTCCTATGACAGTTCTTGTTAAGGGAGATGAGGACATCCTCCTCGAGGACAGCACAGAGATCATTGCTTGTGCCAACCTCGTAGAGTTCGAGTCCGCTTTGAAGAACAGGTTGATCGCATAATGGCTGGCAAGATAGATAATCTCGCCACAAGGCTGACGGTTCTTTCTGAACCTATGCGTCTGGATATCCTGATGATAATAAGCGCGGCAGGAACATGCTGTGCAAGTGATATCCTTGAGCATTTTGATATCACTCAGCCGACTTTGTCCCATCACATGAGCGTGCTTGTCGAGAATGAACTCGTCACTGCGAAGAAGACCGGAAGGTTCATGCAGTACAGTATCAATAAGCCTGCTGTCAACGAACTTAAGAAAGTTCTTGATGCTTTGTGTTCTGACACATCTGCTCCTGCGGTTAAGACTGAAGAGCCTGTCCGCCGTGAGAAGAAGAAGGACAAAAAGAAGAAGAAAGACAAGAAAAAGAAGAAATAGTCAGTTGAACAAGGACTCCCCGATCAGGGGAGTCCTTATCAGATGTGGCATTTTTGAATTATTAGCACATTATTAACTTTTATCTATTCAAAAAAAAGTGCAATTATTCTAAAATATATTTATCCGGCAACGGACAATAGTAACATTGCAAGGAGATGCCAATATGATCAAGATTATTGCGGGTGAAAAGGGTTCAGGAAAGACAGCTAAGCTTGTTGATGATATCAACACAGTTGCAAGACAGGATAACAACATTGTCTGCATTGAGAGAGGCAGCAGACTCGATCAGCTTCTTAAGCCCAACGTAAGACTCGTTAATATGAAAGAATACCCTGTTGAGGGTTTTGACCAGCTCTTAGCTTTTATCGGCGGTATCTGCTCTAAGGATTATGATCTTACTCACATCTATATCGACAGTATCTTCAAGGTAGCAAATGAGAGTGATATGGCTGCTCTCGAGAGCTTTATCACAAAGCTTGATGCTTTCCTCAAGGATACACCGGTTACGGTTACGATCATCCTCAGCGGCAAGGTAGATGACCTTCCCGAAGCGGTTAAGGCTTACGTCTAAGAGTCTTTTATAATTAAATAATAAGGAACGGGCTTGAAAGAGCCCGTTTTCTTATGTTAATATATTTGCGTTCAGATATCTTTTTGTGTGAACGAGCTTGTGAAAGCTCGTTTTTCTTTTACAAAAACTTATGAAGGAGGATCGGATGGCAAAAAGATCAAAGACCGCGCAGGAAGCTTACGACATCGCTAAGCCCGAAGCGGAGAAGATGGGTTTTGATCTCGTAGACGCCGAGTACAAGAAGGAAGGGCAGGATATGTTCCTAAGGCTCTTCATCGATCGCAAGGGCGGTATATCGATCGACGACTGCGAAGCATTCAGCAAAGTCATCGATCCGATATTTGACGAGAAGCTCAAGTGCGATGCGGATTACTTCGAGGTAAGCTCGCCGGGATTAACAAGACCTCTCGACGACATCTCGGATTACGTAAGGTACGAAGGCGAGAAGATTGATGTAAGCCTCTTTAAGGCAGACGAGACGGGATCTAAGAAGTTCACGGGCACGATAGTTTCTGCTCATGACGATAAAGTCCTTTTCGAGAAGGACGACGGCACACAGGCCGAGCTTACGTTAACGGATATAAGCAAGGCTATAAGACACATTGATTTTTAATTTTTGGAGGTAATTATAATGGCAAAGAAGAAGGAAACTAACGAGGAGCCTCAGGATAGCGTTCTTGACGCGATCAAGATGCTCGCGAAGGAAAGGGGCATTGACGAGGAAGAGCTTATCAAGGCTGTAGAAGACGGTATCGTTACAGCTTACAGACGTGAGTTTAGTGGCGGTATCATCGAGACTGTTGAAGCTGAGATCGACCGCGAGACAGGTGAGATCTACGTATACCAGCTCAAGGAAGTCGTTGATGAGGTTGAAGATCCCACTAACGAAGTTTCTCTCGAAGAAGCACAGGCTGCAGATCCTGATGTAGAGCTCGGTGACTCGCTTGAGTACGGTCTCGATGTTAAGGATCTCGGAAGACTTGCTGCTACAGCTGCCAAGAGTGCTATCTCACAGAAGGTAAGATCTGCTGAGCACAAGAGAATCTCCGAGGAGTTCTCCGGCAAGATCGGCGAGCTTACAACAGGTACTATCGTACGTAAGGATGCAAGAAGCGTATACGTTGACATTGGACACGCTGAGGCAGTCCTTCCCAGAAATCACCAGATGAGAGGCGAGAACTACGATACAAACAGAACAATGAAGTTCCTCGTACTCCGAGTAGAAGAGCACAATGACCGTCCTTCTATCACAATCTCAAGAACAGTTCCTGAGCTCGTTGAGAAGCTCTTCGAACTTGAGATTCCTGAGATCAAGTCCGGTGAAGTTATCATTAAGGGCATCACAAGAGAGCCCGGATCCAGATCCAAGGTTGCTGTTTATTCAAGAGACGAGAACATCGATGCTAAGGGTTCCTGCGTAGGTCCCAGAGGTCAGCGTGTTCAGACTATCATGAATGAGTTGGGCGGCGAGAAGATCGATATCATCGATTGGAACGAGGATCCTGCTCTGTTCATAAGTGAAGCACTCCAGCCTGCTAAGGCAGTAAGAGTCGATACAGAGATCACAACTAAGGAAGACGGTCACGTTGAGCGTTACGCTAAGGTTATCGTTCCTGATCAGCAGTTCAATCTCGCTATCGGCAGATCCGGTCAGAACGTAAGACTTGCTGCTCACCTTACAGGTTATAAGATTGACATCAAGAGAGAGTCCGAGGATGCATCCGAGGCTACAAGATCTGTTATTGATAAGTTCATGGTAGCTGAGCAGGAAGACGAGGCAGCACAGGGCGAGGGAGAGCAGTCAGAAGCATGACGAACCCCGCACCTAAGAAGCAGCCCCAAAGGATGTGTGTATCCTGCAGAACGAGACGCGACAAGAAGGATCTTGTCCGCGTGACTTTGAAGGATGACGGCACTTTAACGGTAGACCCGACAGGGAAGCTCCCGGGAAGAGGCGCGTATCTTTGCAAAGATGAGAAGTGTATCAAGACTGAGCTTAAGGCACATCGCATATCGAGAGGCCTGAACGCTCAGATGAGTGAGGAGGAGCTTACTAAGCTCTCCGAGGAGATATTGAAGCTTTGTCAGACGAACTGAACATCTTAAGATTTCTGGGACTGGCAGCTAAGGCCGGTAAGGTCACGTCTGGTTTTGACCAGGTGGAGGCCGCTATCCGCAAGGGTAACGTCAAGCTGCTCATCCTGTCGACTGACATATCAAGAAATACGCTCTCGCAGCTGCTTGATATAGGAAGCAAGAACAATATCGACATGCCGGATGCATACAGTTTCGCTACGAAGGAACAGTTGGGGAGAGCCATAGGCAAACCTGACAGAGCTGTAGTAGCGATAACGGACGAGGGGTTCGCGGGTAAACTCTCCGCGATGCTTTCCAAGGAAGATTAATTAGGAGGAGATTCATTAATGAGTGAGAATTCCGAGAAGGATAAGAAGCTGCAGGTGGCGAGCAAAGGTGTCTCGGGTACCAAAGAGCTCAAGGTAAGACGCGTTCATAAGAAGAAGGCGGATCCTGAGGCTGAAGCAGCGAAAACCATAGAGAAAGAGGCTCCCAAGGCTGCTGAAGCAGTCAAGGTTGAAGAGCCTGCTGCTGAGGCTCCCAAGAAGACGACTAAGGCAGCTGCTTCCAAGACTGCTGCTAAGGCAACAGAAGAGGAGGCTCCCAAGAAGACAACAAAGGCTAAGAAGGCTGATGCTGAGGAGACTCCTGCTGAAGAGAAGCCTAAGAAGACAACAAGAGCAAAGAAGGCTGCTGAAGAACCTGCAGCTGAAGCTCCTGCTGCTGAGCCTGCAGAGGAGAAGAAGACAACAAAGAAGTCTTCCAAGAAGACAGAAGAAGCAGCTGAGCAGAAGCCTGCTGAGCCTGAAGTTAAGGCTGAAGAGCCTAAGGCTGAGCCGAAGAAGGAAGAGCCTAAGGAGGAACCTAAGGCTGAACCCAAGGCAGAGGCAGCTCCTTCAATCGACAGAACAAAGATCTCATCTGCAGTTGTTGCTATGCCTGAGACTGTAAGAACATCCACCATCATTCCTGAGAAGAGATACGGAAACAGGAACGGCGGATATCAGGGCGGCGGCTACAACAGAGCAGGCGGTCCCGGCAGAGGACCGAGGCCTCAGGGTCAGGGCGGCGGCTTTAACAGAGCAGGCGGTCCCGGAAGACCTGCAGGAGGTTTCGCTAAGGATAAGGATGAGGAAGGCGGCAATGCACATCCTGCTGCAAGAAGACCTTCCAAGCCGAAGTCTGATGCACCCATGGAAGAGATCAAGAAGAGCAGATCTTCTTATGCAGAGAAGTCAGCTTTCGATAAGAAGCATGACGACAGAGACCGCGACAGACAGGGCGGCAATAACGACAGACGCCTGAAGAACAGAGGCGGTCAGTTCAACGGCCGTATGTCCACAGGTGACGACGAGTATGATGATTATTCATACGGCAGAAAGAAAAAGAAGAAGAACTCCTACGAGGAGTCTGCAGCTGAGATTCAGGCCATCACTGATATCCAGATTCCTCCTTTCATCACTGTAAAGGACTTCGCTGAGGGTATCGGCAAGAAGTCTTCTGATGTTATCAAGGAGCTCATGGTCAAGCTCGGCGTTATGGCTACTATCAACCAGGAGCTCGACTTCGATACTGCTTGCCTGCTCGCTGACGGCTTCGGCATCAATGCGACACTCCTTGAGGAGAAGACAGAGGAGGATATCCTCTTTGATGATGACGATACACTCGTAACAGAGAACATGGAGACAAGACCTCCTGTTGTCGTTGTTATGGGTCACGTTGACCACGGTAAGACTTCATTGCTCGATAAGATCAGAGCATCTTCCGTTGCTTCAGGCGAGGCCGGTGGTATCACACAGAAGATAGGTGCTTACACTGTAAGAGTTAAGGGCAGACAGATCACATTCCTTGATACGCCTGGTCACGAAGCGTTCACAACGATGAGAGCACGTGGTGCTCAGGTAACGGATATCGCGATCCTTGTTGTTGCTGCTGATGACGGTGTCATGCCTCAGACAATCGAGGCTATCAACCACGCTAAGGCAGCAGGTACAGAGATCGTAGTTGCTATCAACAAGATTGATAAGCCCGGTGCTAACCCTGATAAGGTTAAGCAGGAATTGACACAGTACGAGCTCATCCCTGAGGAGTGGGGCGGTTCCACGATCATGGTTCCCGTATCCGCTAAGAAGGGTGAGGGTATTGATGACCTCCTCGAGAATGTTCTTCTCGTAGCAGACGTACTCGAGCTCAAGGCAGATCCTAAGAGACAGGCTAAGGGTACAGTTATCGAGGCACAGCTCGATAAGTCCAGAGGTCCTGTAGCTACAGTACTCGTTCAGAGAGGTACTCTGAAGCAGGGTGACTCCGTTGTCTGCGGCGCTATGATCGGTAACATCAGAGCTATGTACGACGATAAGGGTGAAGTTCTTAAGAAGGCCGGCCCTTCCATTCCTTGTGAGATCTTGGGTCTTCCTGAAGTTCCTTCTGCAGGTGAGGTCCTCTATGCAGTTAAGGACGAGAAGATGGCAAGACAGCTCGTTGAGAAGAGAAAGATCAAGCAGCGTGAGGAGAAGATCAGAAAGAGCTCCAGAATGTCTCTTGAGAATCTCGCAGCTCAGATGGCTGAGGGTAACGTTAAGGATCTCAACCTCATTGTTAAAGCTGACATCCAGGGTTCCGTTGAGGCTGTTACACAGTCCTTCGAGAAGCTCAGTAACGAAGAAGTACGTGTTAAGGTTGTACACGGTGCAGTTGGTGCCATCAACGAGTCCGATATCGTTCTCGCTGACGTATCCAACGCTATCATCATCGGCTTTAACGTTCGTCCTAATGCGATCATCACAGAGAAGGCTAAGGAAGCCGGCGTAGATATCAGACTCTACGACGTCATCTATAAGGCTACTGAGGATATCGAGAAGGCTATGAAGGGTATGCTTGCTCCTACATTCGAGGAAGTTGTACTCGGTCACGCTGAGATCCGTGAGTTGTTCAAGGTGTCTGGCGTAGGTACGATCGGCGGATGTTATGTAACAGATGGTAAGATCATCAGAAACTGCGGTGTACGTATCCTTAGAAACGACATCGTTATCCATACAGGTGAGCTTGCTTCACTGCAGAGACTCAAGGATTCCGTTAAGGAGGTTAACTCCGGATTCGAGTGCGGTCTGTCTGTAGCAAACTACAACGACATCAAGGTTGGTGACGTTATCGAAGCATTCACAAGCCAAGAGGTAGAAAGAGATGCGTAGGAATCGCGCCGAGATAGTCGGCGATGAGATGAGAAAGGTCATGCAGGATATCATCAGCAATGAGCTGAAGGACCCCAGGGTCCCCCTGCTGACTTCGGTCACGCAGGTCAAGATGACCCGTGACCTGTCTCATGCGACCGTATTTATCTCCGTATTTGGTAATGATCAGGATAAGAAGGAAGCCCTTGACGCCATTGAAGGCGCCACGGGTTTCATTCGTTTCCAGATGTGCAAGAGGATCAACTTAAGACTTGCTCCCGAGCTTCACTTCAAGATAGACAATACTCTTGATGAAGCAGCCAGAATGGATGCGATCATCGATAAGGTCAAGGCTGAAGACAAGGCAAGAAGGGAAGAACTCGGTCTTCCTGAAGAAGACGAGAGCGAGACAAACGAAGAAGGATAACTTCATGAAAGAGCGTTATTGCGAAGGTGCTTCCAGAATGGCGAAGCTCATTCTGGAGAAAGCTGAAGATCTTAAGAAGACAGACGGAGCTGCTCTTGTGTTCCCGCACAGGAGCGTTGACGGTGACTGCATAGGATCATCCTGTGCAGTGACGTCCGTACTTAGAATGCTTGGAGTTAATGCATGGGTCTGCATGCCTGAGGAACTTCCCGATAATATGGATTTCCTTAAGGTTGAGGATCTGTTGTTCTATCCGCCCGAGGGTTTTGCCGAAGGTGATCTGATGGTTAACGGAAAGCATTATGATCTTGCTTTCTCTGTTGACTGTTCTGAAGGTCACCGTATGGGTGAAGAGAACTGTAAGATCTTCGAGATCTACGATGAAGCCCTCGACATCGATCACCATGAAGTATCACATCTGTCATCTGAGATGAAGTGGATCGATCCTGGTTCTTCATCTGCATGCGAGATGGTCTGGTATACAGTGCTTAAGATAAGCGAGCTTATGGGTAAGTCTGTCAATGAGATCGTTGACGTAAGAACCGCTAAGTGCATCATGGCCGGAATCGTTACAGATACCGGAAGATTTACTTATTCGAATACAAAGCCTGAGACACTTGAAGCTGCAGGTGCACTCATGGAACTTGGCGGCGATATAACGGAAGTGTGCTACAACCTGTTCGATCTTAAGACACCTGAGGAATTCGCCATATCTAATGCCGCATGCTCTCAGGCAAGATTCTGCTGTGACGGCAAACTTGCGATAGCAGCAGTTACTGCTGATATGTTTAAGCAGTACAACGCACGTCACGATGCGCTCGCAGGTGTAGTTGAGAAGCTTCGCGATGTCGGCGGAGTTGAGTTCTCATGCGTGTTAAGAGAAGTAGGCGATAATACGATCAGAGCGAACTTAAGATCTAAGACTGACTTCGACTGCTCAGAGTTTGCCGAGAAATACGGCGGCGGCGGACATAAGCGCGCTGCAGGCTTTAACGTTACAGGCAAGGATATCAATGACCTTGCAGATGAGATCGTAAGAGAGGCTTCTAAGTTTCTATGATCCCTGACGGCATCATCCTTCTCGACAAGAAGAAGGGCATCACATCGATGGCTTCGGATAACTTCATTAAGAAGCTTGCGGGCATACGCAAGGTAGGTCACAGCGGTACTCTGGATCCTTTCGCGACGGGTCTGCTTCCTATCTTTACGGGCAAGGCCCTTAAGGTCATGCGCTACACGGACGACTACGATAAAGCATACGACTGCACTTGTGTATTCGGTGTGAGCACGACGACGATGGACCCTGAAGGTGAAGTGGTCGAGACGAAGGCTCTCACGGGCTCCGAGGAGGAGTTCGAGAATATCCGTAAAGCTTTCGAGAAACTGTCGCATATAACAGAGCAGGTTCCTCCTGTGTTCTCCGCTAAGAAGATAGACGGACAGAAAGCATACGACCTCGCCCGTAAGGGAGTTGAGGTTCAGATGCCTTCACACCCCGTGAAGATATATTCTCTTGATATCAACGACATGCGCTACGAAGACGGCAAGATCTATACCGACCTAAGCATCGCGTGCTCGAAGGGAACATACATAAGGTCCATCTGCGACGACGCGGGTAAGATCACGGGCTACCATGCACATGCACTTACATTAAGACGCACCAAGGCAGGCCCGTTTGACGTTAAGGATGCGTATACGGAAGATCAGCTTTCTGCTATGGCGGAGGCTAATGACTACAGCTTCATCGTACCGCGCGAAAAGGCGATGGACAGCATGCACAGGATTGAGCTTTCTTCCTCGCAGTATAAAGAAGTAAAGCTTGGAAAGAAGATATCTTCTGAAGTCTTCGCTTCACTTGAAGATGGAATGCGTGTAGCAGCTTTCCACGATGGAGAGCTTACTGCCGTAATGTACAGGGATAACGATATTATGCGTATAGAAAGGATGCTCGCAGTTGATTAATACGATAACGACCATCTGCTATCTTGATACACTGCCTTACCTTCATAAGGGAAGGGCTGTGGCTTTGGGTTTCTTCGACGGAATCCATATGGGCCACCAGCAGATAATCAGGCAGACAGTAAAGACTGCGGCTCTTGAAGGTCTCACTTCTACAGTGATGACGTTTATAAACTTCAACAAGACAGACAACGGTGTTCTTACTACACTCGAAGAAAAACGTGAGCTGCTGTCAGCGCTCGGTGTGGAAGAATTGCTTGTGCTTGATTTCGCACAGGTAAAGGACATGCCTGCAGAAGACTTTCTTAACGAGATTATTCTCATGAAGCTCTCTGCAAGAGCGATACTTGCGGGTACCGACTACAGGTTCGGCAAGATGGCTTCCGGAGATGCTGAACTTCTTAAGAAGTTTGGCCTCGAGAAGGGAATAGAGGTCTCTATCTTCGAGGACAAGCTCTACGGCAGTGAGAGCAGGCGCCTCTCTTCCACGTGGCTTCGCGAGGCTGCAGGGGAAGGTGACGTTGAACTTTATGCCAAGCTTTGCGGAGGAAAGTGCTTCTCTTATTCAGGCATGGTTGTTCATGGAAGACAGCTTGGAAGGCAGCTCGGATTTCCTACAGCAAACCTTCTTATTCCTGAGGATAAGTTTAAGGTGCGCCGAGGCGTTTATGTGTCGTGCGTGCACTTAGGTTCGAAGAAACTTTACGGCGTCACGAATGTCGGATTAAGGCCCACGGTCAATGATTCTGAAGATGCGGAGACAGCCGAGACTATTATCTTTGATTTTGATGAGGATATCTACGGCGCAAGGATCAAGGTGGAGCTTTTAAGCTTCGTAAGACCTGAGTGCAGATTCTCTTCGACGGATGAACTGGCGGCGCAGGTTGAACAAGATAAGCAAACTGCAAAGACATGGCTTACAAAAAATGGTAAAATCTCCCCGTATAACGAGGTATAAATATGTGTGAAGTTCGTTTTCCTTTTATAGGCATTACGGTGCAGGTGGATCCTGTAGCATTTAGGATAGGTACTTTTGAGGTTTACTGGTATGGCATTCTTATCGCTGCTGCGATGATCCTGTGCGGTCTTTTGGCAGTTAAGCAGGCTAAGGCCAACAAGTTCTCCGAAGACCTTGTCTACGACGTTCTGCTCGTAGCGCTTCCGTCTGCCATAATCGGTGCGAGACTTTACTATGTTGCTTGTGAGTGGTCTTACTACTCTCAGGATATAAGAAGAATATTCGATACAAGATCCGGCGGACTTGCTGTCTACGGCGGCATCCTCGGTGCCGTTCTCGGAACATATATTATGTGCAGGATCCGTAAGCTGCCTATCTCTACGGTTCTTGATTACTGCATCATCTATATCCCTCTCGGACAGGCTATCGGCCGTTGGGGTAACTTCTTCAATCAGGAAGCATTCGGTACAACGACAACTCTGCCCTGGGGTATGACATCCCAGAGAATCTCGAGCTATCTTGCTCAGTATTGTCCTGACCTCGATCCTTCGATGCCCGTGCATCCGACATTCCTTTACGAGTCTTTATGCACGACGGCTATCTTCTTCGTATTGCTCCTTGCAGTACGTCCTAACAGCACACACAGATTCGAGACAACAAGCGTATACATGATCCTCTATGGAATCTGCAGATTCTTCATCGAGGGACTTCGCACTGATTCTCTTTACATCGGATCTACTAATATCAGAACATCACAGCTCCTGTCACTGATCCTTGTCTTTGCAGGACTTACGATAATCCTTGTCTCACATCTTAAGGATTGGGACAGGATCGCACTTCCGGAGAATGCATTCTCCCGCAAGCCTGAGGCAGCAGCTAAGAAGTAAGCTAAGAGGCAAACGATGCCCGGAAAATCAGGTATAGAAAAACTTCGCAATACGCAGTATTTCCGTAAGGTCGACTACTACCTCATAGTGCCGATCTTTCTTATCACGGTCATAGGTATCTACGTTCTTAACCAGGTTCTTAAAGACGGTTATGAAGCATATCCGAACAATCTGTACAGACAGGCTGCAGCCGCTGTCATCGGAATGGCGATCGCAGCTTTCCTGTGCGTCATGGATACGCAGATTCTTCGAGCCTTCGGTTGGGCGATATACGGAGGCGCGCTTTTCCTGTTGATACTCGTTCCTATAGACGGTTATGACCTGACGTGGAAATGGGGCGCTGACTCCTGGCTTAATCTTCCTGTCATCGGTAATGTACAGCCGTCAGAGCTTATGAAGATAGGTCTCGCGATGGCTGCGGCAGATATATTCGAGAGGATACATGAGAAGAAAGTATCAATGCTGAAGGGAATGGGACTTCTGGCACTTACTTATGGTCCGCCGATGCTCCTTATCCTTAATCAGCCTGATACAGGTACGGCGATGGTTATTATGTTCTCATTCGCATGTATCGTCTTTGTATGGGGAATGAAGTACAGATACTTCCTTCTGTCTGCTTCAGGTATCATCGTTATCGGTCTGCCTCTGGCGTGGAACTTCTATCTTAAGGACTTCCAGAAGAAGAGAATTCTCTCACTCGTATTCGAGGGAACGAGCCCTGAGTCCGAGTGGAATCTCGTCCAGTCCAAGGCGGCTATCGCGTCAGGCGGTCTGTCGGGTAATCATACAGGTATCCTTGTAACGGTTCCTGTTAAAGAGAGTGACTTTATCTTCTCCGCGACTTCGGAGCACTTGGGCTTTATCGGAACGACAGCGATAATACTGCTTGCGTTCTTCTTCCTTTGCCGCTGTCTGTTTGTCGCATCAAGGGCATCGCGTCCTGCTTATTCGTATATGATCGTAGGTCTTACGGCTTCGTTTGCTTTCCACTATATAGAGAATATGGGTATGGCTGTAGGACTTCTTCCTATCACAGGTATCCCGCTTCCTTTCGTAAGTTACGGCGGTACCGCCATGCTCGTTAATTACATCTCGTTCGGAATTATTCTTAATATCTCCATGGAGTTGAAGGATTCTTAAGAAGGATGATCATGCCTTCTTGGTGTTGTTTTAAGTTCGGTATTGCACAATGAATAATACTATGTTATATTCAAAACCGTAGGGAAGACCCACACAAATATCAAGAACAGGGGGATAGATATGAACAATCAGTTCAAAAAAGGTGTACTTGATTTGTGTGTGCTTACTATCTTGGCGAAAGGTGACAGCTACGGCTATGACGTAGCTGACACTCTTTCCGGGAAAATCCAGATGTCAGACGGAACGGTATATCCGATTTTACGAAAACTCGCGGCTGACGGTTACGTAAGCACGTATCTCAAGGAGTCACAGAACGGACCTCCGCGCAAGTATTATCACTTGACGGATCTCGGGCAGAAGAAACTGACTGAGGACAAACAGGAATGGGATGAGTTTACCAAAGCGGTAAAAGGAATATTGGAGGATGAGGACAAATGACAAAGAAGGAATATCTTGACAAGCTCGCCAAGGAGCTCGGCTCGATGTCTTATAGCGATGTCAAAGACATACTGAGCGATATCGACAATCACTTCGAGGAGAGTAAGATCGCAGGCAAGACTGAAGAGGAAGCCGCAGCGCAGTTGGGTGATCCTTCCGAACTCGCAGCTGAATATAAGGAAGGAATGACACTTCCTACTATCCTTAAGAAGAAAGAGCAGAAGGCTAATGCACCTAAGGCAGAAGAGCCTACTTCACAGACTGTAGCATTCGTGATCCTCATCACATTGTTCGTAGCAATACCTACATGGGTCACACTCTTCGGCATAATACTCGTGATCACATTGATTGAACTGTTCGCAGCAGCCGGTGCACTCGGATTGCTTTGCACATGCTGGTTCTATGGTCCGTTCCTTGCATCAGGATTGTTGCTCGGACTGACACTGCTGTTCTTCTCAGTATTCGGATATGCAGTTACATTCTTCTCCATCAAGTACTTCGTTGTAGCTACAAAGTGGTACATCGATGCTATGAAGAAAGTTTGGAAGAACGGAATCTAAGGGAGGGACACAGAAATGAAGAAATCAGAGATCAAACTTATTATCGTTGGAATTGCTTCACTGGTCATCTCCGTGCTTTTGGCGATCGCAACAGTTATCGTATTCATAACCAATGTCGGTATGGCTACTGACTTAAGCAAGCTCGAGGCAGGCTTTGATTCTATCGGTGAGACGATCGAGAGCATGGCCAATGAGTTCGACAGTATCGGAAGCGAGATGAATTCTATCGGCGAAGACCTGGACAATCTTGATATAGAGATTCCCGACATCGACGTAGACTACTGACAGATTTAACCGATTGTTTACGATATGTAAAAGAAGCGTTTAACGTATTTATTTTAAAATAGGGCAGGTTCAAGACCTGCTCTATTTTTATTTGTGGGGGATTGCTGGTCTTGACCATGTTGGGGGAAGATCCTTTCGCAGACAAGATCATTATTGATCTTGTTTCTGCGGGGATCGATACAACTTGGAGGAATATGCAATGAAGCAGTTTGACTATATCATCAAGGATCCGTCCGGAATCCATGCAGATCCTGCGGTAATGCTCGGGAAGAAGGCAAGGGAATTCGGCGGTACTTCCATCACTGTATCGAAGGGCGAGAACAGTGCACTCGCGACAAAGCTTATGGCACTCATTGGGCTCGGTGCACAGTGTGGTGATATGGTAACCGTTACTGTTGAGGGCGAACAGGAGGATGCTGCTTATAAAGCCATAGAAGAATTTATGGTGGAGAACATGTAATCTATTCTTACAAAATTACCCATATTCTGAAGTTTAAGGACCGTATTACTACGGTCCTTTATGTTATACTTAATCGTCAAAAAGTTTTAATAGGAGACAGGATATGGGAGAGATGATCTTAAAGGCCTCCGGGCTTTGTAAGAATTACGGCAAGAAGCCCGTTCTTCACGATGTTGATCTCACGATTAATAAGGGTGATATCTACGGCCTAGTAGGTAAGAACGGCGCAGGAAAGACGACCATCATGCGTATCATGACAGGTCTTCAGCATCCGACGAGCGGAAAGATGGAGTTCTTCTTTGACAGAGAAAGACTCGGTTCTGTCGGTGCACTTGTTGAGCTTCCTTCCATATATGCCAACAAGTCCGCTGAAGAGAATATAAAGTTCCAGTATCTTAACTTAGGTCTTAAGTTTGACGATTCCATACATGAGATATTAAAGCTCGTAGGTCTCGACAACACGGGAAATAAGCCTGCCGGCAAGTTCTCACTCGGTATGCGTCAGAGACTCGGCATCGCCATGGCAATGGTAGGAGACCCGGAAGTACTCGTTCTTGATGAGCCCATTAACGGTCTCGACCCTCAGGGTATCATCGGCGTACGTGACCTGCTCCTGCGTCTTAACCGCGAGAAGGGTATCACGATCATCATCTCAAGCCACATTCTTTCTGAGCTTTCCAAGCTTGCTACAAGATATGCTTTTATCGACGGCGGAAGGATCGTAAAGGAGTGTTCTGAGTATGATATCGAGCACGCAGGCGAGAAACTCATGATCATATCCGTTGATAAGCCCACTGAGTATGCGGCAGCTCTTAATACAAAGGGTTATAAGGCAGAGACCGTATCTACACCTAATAAGGTTACTATCCACGGTGAAGTTGACATCACAGAAGTTGTTATCCTTGCAAAGGATGAGGGTATTAAGATAACAGACCTTAGAACTGTCGAGACAGACCTCGAGGAATTCTATGTCGGAATCGTCGGAGGTAAGAAGGTATGATTGAGTTATTAAGGTTTGAATACTACAGATTATTTAAGAGCAAGGTCGTATGGCTTCTCGTGGCATTTGCTGCATTAGTTCCTATCCTTGCGGCTGCAGGTATGCAGTTCTTATTGGTTGAGCTTGGCACTGACGGTGAGATCGATGAGATCATCGAGAGCGTAAGTCAGGTCAGATTCTTTACATGGTACTGTATCTCTTACTTCTATGAGAGACTTCCTCTTGTACTCGCTTTGTTTGTTCCTTTGTTTATCGGAAGAGATTATAAGGACGGCGTTATAAGAAATAAGCTTATCTCAGGTCACACCAGAATGGAGATCTTTGCTTCAACGATCATCGTACAGGCATCTTTGGCTGTAGTCCTCAGTGTTATCTATGTTCTTGTAGGTATTGTTGCAATGGCTTGCACAAGCTTCGGTGTTGATCTTAACAGGGGAGAGATGTTTGGAAGAGCATTCACGCTCCTTCTGTCCCTGGTAGCAACTACAGTACTGTTCGCTGTAATCTCACTTCTTATCAAGAGCCGTGCAGGTACAGTCGTTATCTGTATCGCTTTCGTATTCTCATTCGGTATGTTCTCCTTGCTGTCGACAAACTTTGCTTACAGCAGCAAGATGGTCCATGAATATGTTTCTATCTATAATGAGAAGATCGAAGAGACTCCGGCGCAGGGAGGCTATGACAGCTTCTACTATGGTGCACAGGAGGAGGTTAAGGAATCTGATTATCTTAATGTCGGATGGTATATCGGGCATCCTATCTTCCTTACGACTAATGCGAGTCTCAGCGATGAGTTCGTAGGAAACCTCACAGGCGGCCTTTCTCTTATGGGTGACAGCATGTTCGAGTATCCCAAGAAGATCTCAAGACTCGGATACCTCAACAACCTTACATATTCGCTGTTTACAGGTAATTACGGAGCGTTTACGATGGACTTCGAAGATATCGACGGAGCTTATGTAAGCTACACAGAAGCCGAGATCGTATATAACATTAAGTCCATTGTTTGGATCATGATCTACTTCGGCGGAGGTTACGCACTTTTCAGAAAGAAGAACATTTTCTGATAAAGTTCTTGACTTTAGAAAATTCTGCTTTAAAATGTAATGTGCACTTTAATGCCGTACTATGCCCTTTTGAGGGTCAGAAGGCATTCGGGATGCACGAGAACTACAGGTAAAGGCGGATAGTAATGGCTACTGATCAAGGCATATGCAAGAACTGCGGATCTCTTATAGTTTTTGACTCAAGGGACGAGCAGTGTGAGTGCGTATTTTGTCACTGTGTTTTCCCTTCGGCTGAAGCTATAGAGATCTTCAATAATCCCGAGGGCAGGGAATTCCCCAACGAGAAGTATGAACCGAACACAGGTGCCGTAAAGCATAACGTAACAAAGGTTTATTCCACGGAAAGTCTCGAGAAGTCCATCGCAAGAGAAGAGATGCGTAAGGCTAACAGCGACGGACCTAAGACAAACGAGTTCGAAGTACAGGCTAAGGACGTCAAGGCTCCGAAGAAGCTGGTTATCGGCATCATCGCAGCTTTCATCGTTATCGTAGCTGTTGTGCTTGCGATCTCTTTCCCTATGTATAAGGACAGAACAGCTTTAAGAGCTGATATCGAAGCTGATATCGGACAGGTCTTCGATGGTATCGCTACGGTTGATACAACATCGGATGAAGAAGGTAAATACTATAATGGCTTCTCAGTCTTCGGACAAACGTGCCAGTATCTTAATGTGGTAACGACAGAAAGCTTAGAAGATGAAGACGCGCAGGCCATTTTCGAGAATTATTGTGCCCTTAGGGCAGAGAAGATCGCAGACGGAAGCGGTGACAGCTACGACGGTGTGCAGGCAAAGATCTACTGCGCCGGCGGTTACTACACTGTTACGGGTGCGAATGGCGAAGTGAACGTTGAGTTCACGGAAGATGCAGAAGCGGAGGGTTAAGACTACGGCTACTAAGAAGGCAGCAACGGCAGCAAAGAAGACTGCCGCCAAGAAGACAACCGGAACAACTAAGAAGACAACAACCAAGACTGCAGCCAAGACATCCACAAAGTCTTCTGCAAAGAAGCCCGCTGCTAAGACAGCTGCTAAGACAGCTTCGAAGGCGTCTGCAAAGACATCTTCCAAGAAGGCTGCCCCTGCGAAAAAGGCAGCTCCTGCAAAGAAGGCTGCTCCCGCTAAGAAGACTGCAGCAAAGACAACAGCGAAGACAGCTTCCAAGAAAGCTGCTCCCGCTAAGAAGGCTGCACCTGCAAAGAAGGCAGCTCCTGCTAAGAAGACTGCTGCAAAGACAACAGCAAAGAAGCCCACTGCTAAGACAGCTTCTAAGGCTGCTCCTAAGGCAGCTGCAAAGAAGCCCGCTGCTACAACTAAGACTACATCCAAGAAGGCTGCTGAGAAGAAGCCTGCTAATAAGAGTGCAGCAAAGTCAACATCCAAGACTGCTGCTAAGACAACTAAGACAACAACTAAGACAGCTAAGACAACCGCTAAGGCAAAGGCTGAGACCAAGCCTGCTTCCAAGAAGGCTGAGACTTCAAAGAAAGCTGAACCTAAGACTAAGGTAAAGGCTTCTGAGAAGACAGTTTCTAAGAAGGCAGCCAAGACGGAACCCGTTTCCGAGCCCGCACCCAAGGCGGAGAAGAAGTCCAAAAAATCTAAGAAAGAAGAGAAAACCTCAGTGACAGAAAACGTTAAGACTGAGGCAGTTGATACAACTGAGATCACAGAGGACATCAGTGCTATCATCGCTCAGCTCAAGCTCATGGCTTCGGGCAGAGATAAGTCAATCACAGAGGGTGAATTCGACCTTCTCATGATGGAGAAGGAAGTAACTCCCGAACAGACAGAAGTTATCCTTGCTAAGCTTGCAACGATGAAGATCAAGATCGTTCCTGATACGGACGAAGATGATGAGGATGCAGGTGATGATGCATCTGTTTCTGCAAGCGAAGAAATCAATGTTGATGACTCCGTTCGTATGTATCTTAAGGAAATCGGTAAGATCCCGTTGCTTAATGCTGAGCAGGAAAGAGAGCTTGCCCAGAAGATGCAGGACGGTGATAAGGATGCTAAGGATACACTCGTTGAGTCCAACCTGCGTCTTGTTGTATCTATTGCCAAGAAATACATGAACAGAGGCTTGAGCCTGCTCGATCTTATCCAGGAGGGTAATATCGGTCTTATCAAGGCAGTTGATAAGTTCGACTATTCGAAGGGATTCAAGTTCTCCACATACGCTACATGGTGGATCAGACAGGCTATTACAAGAGCCATCGCTGACCAGGCAAGAACTATCAGAATTCCTGTACACATGGTTGAGACAATCAACAAGCTTACACGTGTACAGCGTCAGCTCATTCAGGACCTCGGCAGAGAGCCTACTATCGATGAGCTTGCTGAGAAGATGAACATGCCTGTTGATAAGATCCGTGATATCCAGAGAATCTCTCAGGATCCTGTATCCATCGATAAGCCTGTCGGTGAGGAGGAAGATTCACATCTTGTTGATTTCATTCCTTCTGATGAATATGTATCACCTGATGACGAAGTATCAAGAGAGCTTCTTAAGGAAGACCTCATCAAGGTACTCGATCTTCTTACAGAGCGAGAGGCTAAGGTTATCAGATTGAGATTCGGTCTTGATGACGATAAGCAGAGAACACTAGAAGAGGTCGGAAGAAGTCTCGGAGTTACACGTGAGAGAATAAGACAGATCGAGGCTAAGTCTATAAGAAAGCTCGGAAGATCTTCTTATGCTAAGCGCCTCGAGGGTTATACAGACTAAGGTCTGTCTATGTCCCCGAGCCGTCACAGCGCTTCATTCTATAAAGGTTTTTATTCAGACAACGCTTTGGACTTCTCAAAGCGTTCGTCTTTTGACCGCGATGTTATGCTCGAGAGAGTATATCCCAGACGACTTATCCTTCCGATGCGTCAGCATTACGGAGATGAGTGTGTCCCGGTCGTAAAACCCGGAGAACCAGTAACTATCGGCCAGTGTATCGGAGCTCCGGCTCCTGGTACAATGGCCGTTCCTGTTCACTGCGGAATCTCGGGTGTTGTAACGGATATTAAGCCGATAATCCTTCCTGATGCATCAACTTGCCGCGCAGTTTTCATCGAAGGTGACAGAAAGAGAACTTTCCATCCTTCAGTAAGACCCCGTAACAATGTAAACGTAAGTGCATCCACTGTAATGGGTATTGTTCGCGACGCGGGCATTGTCGGCATGGGCGGTGAGGGTATACCTACTATCGTTAAGCTTAACCGCGCCAGAAGGTTCAAGGTAAAGGAACTTCTTATCAACTGCCTTCAGAGTGAACCTTATGCTGATTCGGATTATCTCCTTCTTTGTGAGTATGCAGATCATGTGATCATGGGTGCGGTAGCTCTTGCAGGTGCATGCGGCGTGCGTATCATCAACATCCTTATATCCAAGGACAGAAAGAGTGAGATACAGGCATTGCGCGGTGCGATGGAAAGAACGTTCAATAAGTATTCGGGTTATGCTTTTAACTTCATCTACCTTAAGCCCAGATACCCTCAGGGCTACTACAGACTTGTAGCGCGTTCACTCTATAACGTTAATCTTGATGAGGGCGAGTGCCTTGAAGGAAGATGCCGTGCAGTTATGTTCAACTGCTCTACCGTATATGCCTGCTGGTGTGCGATCGCTGAAAGTATGCCGCTTTGCTCGAGAGTAGTCAGCATAAGTGATGAAGACGGATTGCTTCGTAATGTCATAGCTCCTATAGGAACGCCTGTGTCGGAGATTTTCGACAGCGTAAACGGTATCTCGAGTACGACGAAGACTGTAATCTGGGGTAACTGCTTTACAGGCATACACACAGAAACGCCGGACACGACGCCGATACTTAAGACTACTTCAGGTATCTGCCTTATAACGCATATTCAGGATGCTACTGCGCCTTGTACAGGATGCGGTAGGTGTTACGATGTTTGTCCCATGGGGCTCGAGCCTGACAAGCTTTATAAGCTTATCTCGGGCGGACACGATAAAGAAGCAGAAAGGTTCCATGCTGCAAGATGCATTGACTGTGCAGCATGTTCTTACATATGTCCTTCGAATATCGATCTTAGCAGTGCTATCGGAGGCTTTGCTGCGGCAAGTAGAAGAAAGGGAAGATACCCGTATAATGCTGTCGGTGACAGACAGTGGGTAGATGATATCTCGCTTCTTTCTGCGGAGCCTGTTAAGACTTCGGAGAGCCGTCATGAAGAGCGTGATTCGCTTACGCTTCCTTTCGAGGGGTGGGGTTCAGAATGAGTCTAAAGCACATGGCCCCGTTTATTCATACTCCGATGAATGATTCGTACATGCAGATGGTACGTCTTATATCGCTTATCCCTGTTATGTCCATAGCGGTTATCTTCTACGGGCTTCGCGCGGCGCTTCTCATATTGTTCTGCGCGGGTGTATTCGCGATCTCTGATGATATATGTACGAGACTAAGAGAGAACAGACATGACAGTTATCTAAGCTCGTTGTTCTACGGATGCGCATTCGCATTGTTGCTGCCGCCCGATACGCCTTTGTATATCGCGCTTTTGGGCTCGCTGTTCGGATCTGTCGTCATAAGGCAGCTTGCAGGAGGAAGAGGATCTGCTCTCATTCATCCTTCTTGTGCAGCAAGGCTCTTCGTAAGGATAGTTTTCCCTGCAAATGAGGCAGCGTTGGCAATCCCGGGCAAGGACAGATTCGCGCTCGAAAGCCTCATCTTCGGCTCCGACGGAATGTCTTATGTTAACCTTCACGAGTATTATCCTGCCGAGATCCTGATGGGAAGATACCCTTCCTTCCTCGGCACTGCGTGTGCACTCATGATGGTCGTAGGTCTTGTGTATCTCATCGCGAAAAGGGTATATAAGTTCTACATTCCCGTCGCGTATATATCTATGCTTTCTGTACTCCTTCTTATCGGAAACGTGTACCTTGAAGGAAGCAGCATACAGATGTTTATAGGCACCACTGGAGTTATGTTCACGGCAGCATATCTTCTTTGTGATGATGAGACCATAAAGCAGTTTGGTCCTATTGCCATCGTGCAGGCATTCATATGTGCAGCGTTGACGTTCCTGCTGTCATTTAAGACTTCAGGTGTTGATCTTATAGTTGTTCCTGTGATCTTTACAGGACTTCTTACAGGTATCTTCGAATATGCAGACAAGGTCTTAAGAACGACCTGGGAGGAGAGGCTTCATGCTAAACCGTAAGAGCATCATGCATTTTACGATCGAAGCTGCTCTTCTTGCCATAGGAAGTGTTCTTCTTGTTATGTTCGGATTCTTCGCTACGAACAGTTCAGAGTATGCTCGTGTGCAGAACAGTTATATACAGGATTTCTCTCCTGTTCTTGACGCATCTTACTATGAGATGATAGACAGTCCTCTGATCGACGGATACGAAGGAGTTAATGCCGTATATGAAGGTCATGAGGCTGACGGCAGCCGAGCAGGCTTCGTTATCGAAGTGGAGATAACAGATCATGCGACAGGACAGCCGCTGACTTTGCTTGTAGGTATTGATGATAATACGGCTCAGCTTACAGGTCTTATGAGGTCTCCTAATGATGATCACAGTTCATCAATCACTGATGAGCAGATTGCAGTCATACTCGGACAGACTTACAACAGACAGATTCCTGTGGCTTATGGAGCTCATGTTCAAGATCTGGAGATGGAAGCGAATGAGCAGATCAGACTTGAAGGTCTTAATGACGGAGTCTATTATGCTCAGACTTTGTCAGCTGACAGATCGGGTTATATCGATTATGTGGAGATGAGTATAGAGAACGGCATTATTACGATGGTGCAGTGGGATGCTTTCAACACTGACATGAATATCAAGAACCGCCGTGAGTCTTCACTCGACGGTGTATATGAAGTATCAGGTCTGAACTGGGCTTCACAGTCTTATATCCTTTGCCACGCGCTTATGGATGTACAGAATCCTGATATGCTCGCGATGAAGTCGGACGGTACGACGGATATTATAGATGGCGTTACAGTAAATATCAGAACGTTCATAGAACTGTGCGTAGAGTGCATAGAGAATTCCCGTGCGGGCTTTGATAAAGAGATGTATCTTGCAGGTCTGCAGGAGATCGTTGACGGTCTGTTTGAAGGCGACTTCGAGAGCCTCGGTGTGGTTAATGACGACGGTTATATCGTATTCTCTTTTGACGGTTATCCCGGAGCTTTTATGGCACCTGATGGCTCTCAGATGAATGTGCGTCAGAGAATAACGGGAGATATGGCGGACTATTCCGACTTCGATTCTGCATCTGCAGACGGCGGTGAGGACTTGGTCGGAGGCGTTCGTAATAATGAAGACGGTGTAAGGTCTTCCGAACTTACTTATGATGCTGACAGTATTGACGGACTTCCTATGTCGGAGATCACGACATTCATTGACGGCATTGAAGGTCAGCCCCAGGTCAGCACCGACATTATAAGTGCGATCAACAACGCTTATAAATTCTTGAAAGATTACCTTAACTGGATGGCGTAATATGAGCATGATAGATACATCAGACAAGTCTTTTAATAAATCGCCGTTTAACGACTTGAGCAGGGATAACCGTATCCCGCAGAACCCCTTTGACGGAATTCATCTCAAGTCGGAGTCTTTGGGCGACAAGCTGTCTACGCGTGCTGCCATCTTTACAGCATTCATGATGATCGCGGTATGTCTAATGCTGCCGTCGTTTACGGGTGACAAGAGTGCGTTTGCTATAGCATACCTGTGGGTAATAGGTGCCTGTGCTGTATATGTTCTTTTGTGGAGTGCAGTGATGAGGGTTTTCGAGAGCCCGGATATGATGCCCGTGTCCATCGTGGTAAACCTTATACCTGCGGCCTTGCTGAGTATATTCCTTGGAGATAAGCTGCCGCTTGCAGGTCTTGTTTTCCTTGGTGCAGGCCTTACGGCTTTGACGCTCGAGGCTGCAGACGAGAAGGACCGCAAGGCGGGGAAGAAGAAAGAGAAGTTTACCGGTATCGATTTTCTTAGCGGCGAGGTCGTTAAGTATACCGAGTTTATAAAAGCTGACGTTACAGGTGAGGTGCTGATCCCGGCTCTGTGTGCAGTGTTTGCTTCGACAGCCGGAGTGGGATTATCAGAGCTTTTCGCTTATTACTCGCATGCCTCGGGTAAGAGCTTAAGGGTTATCATCAGTGCTCTTGTGCTTATGCTGATGTCTTTGGTTATCAGCAAGATCCGTGGCAAGGAATACCTGTTCTCTTCAAGTGAGATGAGCGATGCAGCCATTCTTCCAATGACGACTTATAAGCATGTAAGAAGCTTTGTATTAAGAAGAGGACGTTTCTTTGTAAGTATCGTTCTTATCGGTGCCGGATGCATCCTGTCGGATTATCTCAATGTAAGATTTGCACTCGGAATGCCTTTTATGAAGCATATCCTGTGTGCACTTCTTGTGTTCGCGTTCGCGTTTATCAGAGGAAGACAGTCGAAGCACCGCATTCAGTTCGCGACTGAGCTTGCTGTTATCTATTCTGTAAGCGTGACTTTGATATTCAGCATAGGTGACCTCGTGTTGGTGTCTTTGCTCGCGACGATCGCGGACGTGGTTATTACTGCCATGATGTACACTCGTAACCGCCGCCTTATCATGTCCAGAAGAAGCCGTTATGTCGCAGGTATGCCTGTCGAGCTTATGACGGTAGCAGTGATCTTTATGGCGGTAGAAGTTGTTATGGCTTATTGGGGAATAGTGCTGTGAGTAAATCAAGAGTTGATAAGGCTGTAAGCGGATTAATGATATTCAGGTATGTCTTTATTCTTGCGGCATGTGTGTTAGTAGGTTTTATTCCCGCTATTATGAACAGGGTTCGAGTCGAGAAGGTTCGCGCGAATCTTCATGCTGTTTATCCTAATGCCGAGTTTACTGAGGTTACTTGTACCAAATACAATGGAAGCAGCCAGTATATGGTCCACATAACGGATGCTGCTGGCAATCAGGCATCGGGCTTTGCCAATTCTGACGGAAGTATGGCCAATGATACATATGCCTGTTACTACTATGCTGATGATGTCGTCGAGTATTTCAATAACGGAATTTGTGTAGAAGACTTCGCAGGTGTTGGTATAGCTGTGGATGCGATCAGCTATAATAATCTTCGTTATGAGGACACTTCTTTATGCACTTCGTTCGAGGCTTATCTTGATCCCAATACGCTGGTTCATAACGACGGCTTCTCATCCCAACATGTGTATATATCAGTACGAATCGTCGGCTGTGATGATGCGCAGTCTTTGTGTGAAACTATATCGGATCGCATGACTGAGCAGGGCGTTATGCTTAATGTGCATTTTGAAGGCGCTAACGGTGAGTATCTCGGGACTTACGAGACTGACGATTAGACAAGGGGTAAGTCTTTTGTGATATAATCCTTGTCGTGCTTAAAAGTTTGCGTAGCTCAGCTGGATAGAGCGACCGCCTCCTAAGCGGTAGGCCAGCGGTTCGAATCCGCTCGCGAACACCATCAATGAGGAGTCAGAGTAATCTGGCTCCTTTCGTTTATTCATAAAAGAATAAAGACTATAATAATAAAATGCAGACCGATAAGAAATACTTGTTTGAACAGGAACGTCCGGGTAAGGCGCTCGCGATAATGGCGCTGCCGACGATCATTAGCCAGATGATCGTTCTTCTGTATAATCTTGCCGATACTTGGTATATCGGACGCACCAACGATCCTGATATGGTCGGAGCGTCTACGCTTGCTGTTACACTCTATCTTGCTGTCGTAGCTCTGTCTAACGTCTTCGGTGTCGGAGGCGGAACGCTGATGGCAAGACTTGAAGGTGAGAAGAAGACCGTCGAGGCCCGTAAGGTCGCATCCTACAGTGTGGCGATTGCAGCACTAAGCACACTGGTTTTCTCATTGCTTATCCTGTTGTTCATTAACCCTATCCTAAGATTCCTTGGGGCTGATAATGCTACGATCGTTTACGCTAGGCAGTATGTACTTATGACTTCGGTAGCCGGAGGCGTTCCGACAGTCCTTTCCATATGCATGCCACTGCTCATACGTAATGTGGGTTATGCGAGACAGGCAGGCTTCGGCGTCAGCATGGGAAGTCTTCTGAACGTGGCACTCGATCCGTTGTTTATGTTCGTTATCCTCCCTCACGGCAAGGAGGTCTTAGGTGCAGGTATTGCTACCATGCTCTCGAACGTTATATCCATGATCTACTTCATAGTAATGTTTATAAAGCTTAAGGACACGACTGTCCTGTCCATTCCTACGAGAATAGAGAAGATTGGAGCTGAAAACATCAAGGCATTGTATTCTGTTGGGTTGCCAGCGGCTCTTTCGATATTCCTCTTTGACGTTGTGACGATAGCTCTTAACAAGATGATAGTCGAGTACGGTAACATCCCGCTTGCTGCCATGGGTATCGTGCTCAAGGTCGAGCGTCTTCCCATGTACATCGGTATCGGCATCGGTCTCGGCATGGTGCCGCTCGTTGCTTATAACTACGGTGCCGGCAACGTGGAGAGAATGAAGGAGATAAGTACGGTGGCAAGAAGAGCAGTCATTATCTCTTCAATAATCTGCACGGCGCTGATGGTCGTATTCGCTAGACCGATCATGTGGGAGTTTATCAAGAACGAGGCGACGGTAGGGTACGGAGTTGCGTTCCTTAAGGCAAGAGCCCTCGCGATGCCTTTTATGGTCATCGGCAACTTCATCGTCCATTACATGAATGCGGTAGGCAAGGGCAAAGTGTCGTTAGTACTCGCAGTCATAAGGCATCTCGTTCTGATCCTGCCGGTAATGATCGTTATGAACCTCATACTCGGACTTAACGGTCTTGTGTGGTCGCAGCTCATAGCCGACGTGATCAATACGGTGGTCTCGTTTATGATCTTCCGCCATGTTGAGCAAACTATAATGAGGGAAAGGACTTCCGCTATATGAATTACAAAGTTGTAGATAAAGACAAGTATTACCGCAAGGGTGTCTTCGATCACTTTACGATGGACTGCAAGTGTTCGACGTCCATGACAGCGAGGATTGATGTTACGCGCCTCGTTAATCATTCCAAGGCGAACGGCACGAAGTTCTACATTAACTTCCTGTACATCCTCTCGAAGGTGCTTAACTCCCGCGACGACTATAAGATGGGTTATCTGTGGGAAGACGAGGAACTCATCTGCTACGATCAGATCAATCCGATTCAGTACTGTTTCCACGAGGATACAGAGACCTGCACGCCCGTGTATACGACATATTATGAGGACTACAAGACTTTCTACGATAATGCGCTGAAGGATCTTGAAGAAGCCAAGAAGACACGCGAATACAAACTCGACATGCAGGGACACCGGAACTGGTTCGACGCGTCCTACATCTCGTGGCTGTCTTACGATGCACTTAACATCGAGCTTCCTGACGGGTATCTGCATTTTCCTCCGATAGTAAACTGGGGCAGGTACCGCGAAGAGAACGGAAGACTCATGATGCCTGTAAGCGTGCGTCTTAACCACGCTGTCGCGGACGGCTACCTTCTCGCGAACGTATTCCGCCTGCTCGAAAAGGAGATTGCTTCCTTCACTCACGCGACGCTTTATACTGACAGGCTCATCCTAAGAAAGTGGGAGGAAAGCGATGCCGAGAGTATGTACGAGCTTTGCAAGGATCCCGATATCGGTCCCATCGCAGGCTGGCCACCTCATCAGAGTGTTGAGGATAGCAGGAACATAATCAGAAATGCACTTAACGGTGCGGAAGCATATGCAATTTGCCTCAAGGAAGATAACAAGGCGATAGGCTGCATCGAATTGAAGTTATACGGCGGCAATATGAACGACCTCGCACAGAACTACGACGAGTGTGAGCTCGGCTACTGGCTCGGCAAGCCTTACTGGGGACAGGGAATAATGCCCGAGGCGGGAAGAGAGCTGCTTAGACATGCTTTCGAGGATGTTGAGTTTGAGAAGGTGTGGTGCGGATATTACGATGGCAACAACAAGTCTAAGCGTGTGCAGGAGAAGCTCGGCTTTAAGTTCCAGTGGACCTCAGAAGACGTGGATGTACCGCTCATGCACGAGACGCGCACGGGCCACGTTAACTTAATGACAAAGGAAGATTGGGAAGAGCTTAAGACTCGTTCCTGATAGCCTCGAACAACTCATTGATCATTGTACGCTCGAGGTCTCTTTCAGATCCGATAGAGAACTTATCTAGAGCGGCCAGGGCCTTGTCGGCATACTGCTGTGCAAGGTCCTTATTAAGCATTACGTTAAGAGCATAGAAGCCGAGGACGCGCTGTCCGTTGGCGTCTGTGTCTTTCTCGATGTAAGAGCGAAGCTTGTTGTAGTACATCTGCGCCTTGTCGCGGTTAATGTTATGGCGCGAATAGTAGTACAGCATGTCGTAGTAGTCTATCATCATAGTCGATGAGACGCCTGAGTTAATAACGTAGGGCTCAATCTCATTTACGGCTTCTTCCATCAGTTCATACTGCCTTGTGGCTTCAAGAAAAGCGAAATACATAGGGAAGTACAAAGCCTTCTCTGCCTTGGTGGCATTGGGGTAGGGAAGCTCGCTACATGACTTTAAGTCGAGAAGTTCTATCGGGATGCCGCTTCGTATCTTATCCTTGGCAAGCTCCGTGTATCTTAACAGGGAATCTTTCTTGGCGCGGCTTACTGTCCATATCATAATACCGAATCTTGCTACTGCATATATGCAAAGATAGATGCCGAGATAGCGGATAATCTTATTGTTCGGGATGTAGCAGATAATACCTGCTGCGATGCAGAGAACAACGCCGATGAGGTTGCTTACGATGATATAGGAGTTCTGTTTGTCCCTGTACTGTTCAGGAGGCAGCCCCTCGAGCTTCTTTATATCCCAAAGGGGGAGACAGGTTACGGTAAGCTTGGGAGTGTACTTTATGAAGCGCCACTTCTCGTCGTAATTACGCTCGAGCTTAAATCCGAATACATCCAGAATCCTGATCTTGCTATAGAACATAGGTGCAAGACACACCATGGGGATGAAGAAGAATATGGAACTGATGATGATGCCGAGCGTCATGCCCGCGATCAGATGAAGAAAATCGGGACCCATAAAGTGACTCCTTTTTTCTTCTTATGATACTACGATTTCTTCTTTTTTTTCTTCTTTCCTTTACGACCCTGGCCCATGCCTTCGGGGATGGGGTTCTGAAGGACTTCGACGTACTTGTGATTGTGCAGACGGTTGCTAAGTTCGGGCTGCAGCTCGAAGCATGCATCAATCTCAGCGTTCTCGATATCGGGTTTGAATGTACGGCGTGTCTTCTTGCCGAATCTTCTTCTGTTGTATTCTTTCCAGAGTATCAGTGCGGCAAGCTCGATCATGATGACGAGACCCATGATATAGAAGTAGTGCTCTGTGGTCTTAAGCATTGCCATGTCGTAGATAAAGAGTTCTTTGACGGGATATCCCAATGCATCGCGGAAGACACCGTACATCATGTAAATCCAGTAAACGAGCATATAGACCCAGCCGACGATTGTGAGAATGACCTCAATGAGCTTTTTCCACCAGACCTGCTTGGTATCGTACTCGATATGCTTGTCCTTATCTTTACCAACAATCGGGTTCTCGTAGCTACCGTCGATAAGAGGCATGACGGGCTCGTCGCTTGGGGCCTTGCCTGTGATGGCCTGCTCCTTACGCATCAGTACCATAAGTGCATCACGGTCCTCTGCGTCGATACCGATCTTAACTTCGCGGGGCTTTGATTCGAAGATCATGTCCTCGAGCGCTTCGGTATCTATTTCTTCGGCAGGGCCTTCGGTCTTTTCTTTCTTGGTCTGTGTGATGCCTCTGTCAGGACTCTTCCAGGTCGCAAGCTTCTTGTTGGGAAGGATAGCCTTGAAGATGGAGGCGAGAGCTATGAATACATTGATGTACCAGTAAAGAATGGGGTACCAGATGACTGACCATGCGTTGTCGAATATCTTCTCGTCGTATCTGGACTCAAGCCACATCGCTATAAGGAATTGGAACAGGCAGACAAAAGAAAGGAACTGACTCTTCCAGATGTATTCGGTTATGACGTGATGTCCCTGTATCTCCATAGTGATCAGGATGATCGTCAGGATAAGCCAGCATACTGACCAGAAGAAGGAGAGGAGCTGCTCGAGGTAGATGGGAGTCATTCTTCTACGCTTCCAGCTCCTGAAGATGTCCCAGTGTCTGAAGATTACTTCGAGTCCGCCTTCGGACCAACGTCTTCTCTGGCGCCACAGTCCCTTGATAGTCTCGGGTACGAGCATCCAGCACAATGCGCGCGGCTCGTAGCGGACATCCCAGAAGTTCTTCTCGAGTTTCCAAGTAACAGCGATGTCCTCGGTCATCATGTCGCGGTCCCAGAAGCCGCACTCCATGAGGGCACGCTTCCTGTAAGCTACGCACACGCCCGATACTGTCATTACCTTGCCCAGGATGCGCTGCGTGCGCTTGATGAGGCTTATGATGCTGGCGTATTCGCACAGCTGGAGTTTTCCGAGGAGGGAACCTCTGTTACGTACGCGGGGATTGCCTGTTACGGCTCCTACACGCTCTCCGTTATGCTTGTTTACGAAATGCGAAACAAGGTATCTTAAAGCATTCTTGTCGAGGTAGGAGTCTGCGTCTACACCTACGAGGATCTCACCCTTGGAGGCAATGAGACCCAGATAGAGTGCGTTTGCCTTGCCGCAGTTCTCCTTGAGGTCTATGACACGGACTCTGTCGTACTTTAAAGCGAGGTCTTTAAGCACTTCGGATGTGTCGTCTGAGCTTCCGTCGTTTATGAGGATTACTTCATATTCGGGATAGTTAAGGTCTACCATCTCCTTGACGACAGGATAGAGGATCTTGCTCTCGTTATGAGCCGGCATGAGGATGGATACGAAGGGAGTTTTCTCAAGTTGGAGCGCACCTTTACGTTCGTTGGAAAAGTAGAATACCAACGAACCTAAGATCCACATCATACCCATGATGGCGGGATACCAATATACAAAAACTTCCATAGCCCTTAAGGGCAGATTGCTAAACAAGATACGATCCCCCTCGTTTCTTTTGCATATTCTACTCTTATAGATATGAAGGTTCTGTTGATTTATTTAATAAAGAACGTCAAAGATTTAACATATTTTTTAATAAAAAAGAGTGTTCAGATTTCACTACTTCTTTTTTATGATATTATTTATTCGGTTTTAGGCCGTAAAAATCTGACGGAAAAGGTGCTCATATGAATAAATCGGGTTCGTTCCTCAAGAGTGTTCTTAAGAATCTGGGTTATGCCTTATTGGCATTCATCATCGGATATCCCCATTTTGTATTGGCTTCATATGCCATTCCGGGTGCAGATGATTTCTCATGTGCCAATGCGGTCTCCATCTACAGGGAGAACCACAACGTTCTCGCATCTGCTCTTGCATATACAAGAGATGTCTATCAGACATGGCAGGGAACATATACAGGAGAGATCCTTATGGGACTTGAGCCTTCAGTCAGAGAGTCTTTTACAGGTATCAGACTGATCCTTATGGCTTGCGTAGCATTGTTTATCGCTTCGCTCATCTTCCTTATCTATACAGTCTGCACCAAGTTCTTCAAGCTTTCTTCAGGTAAGGCATGGGCAGCTGGCATTCTTTCAGAGTTCATCGTTCTTAACATCTCTTTGACGGGTGAGCTGTTCTCATGGTATACAGGTGCTGCAGTATATACATTCCCGCTCATCGCCATTCTCTTCTGCCTCGGATTCTCTATCAAGAGCTACTTCGATCAGAAGCTTGTCTATGCGATCCTTGCAGGTGTCTTCGGTGTTATCGGTGCCGGCGGTTCACTCGAGGTCGTAGGCTTCGGCTGTGCAGCTTTCCTGGTGCTCCTTATCATCTATGCTATCGGCATCAAGAACATTAAGAAGAATATCAAGAGAGTTCTTTTCCTTGGGCTTCCGTTTGTATTTACTGTAGCCGGTGCGCTCTTTAATACAGCTGCTCCCGGAAACTTCAAAAGACATGATGCCATGGAGGCAAGCGGAGCATTGGATCTTGTTCCTTCATTCACATCAAGCTGGTATAACCTGATCACTCATATCGGAGGCTTGCTCACAGCTTATCTTCTGCCTCTGGTACTTCTTATAGTATTTGTTATCTGCCTGTGTTCTGTATCTAACGTAGTAGTATCAGGCAAGACTTTGATCGCTTCTGTTATCGGCTCATTGTTCATCACAATGATCACGATCTTCCCGGTAATCCTCGGATACGGAAGCTATAACATCGACGCTTATGTATCCAGTACGAGAATAATCTACACATTCGACTTTGTTATCTCTGTCACATTGATCGTTCTTACTGCTGTGATCGCTTTCTATGTGAAGGATCTTCTCAAGCGTAATAACATCAACGCAAGGGAGCAGGCTTATAAGTCAATCATCCTTATCATCGGCATCGTCATCATGTTCTCAGGTCAGCTCATCCTCAACTACCAGAACGGTATGTCCATGAAGATCATCGACGATCTTAAGAACGACAGAATGCAGATTGCATCAAGACAGATGACTGAGCTGTATGAGAAGGTGGCTGCTGCCGAGGATGGTTCAGATGTGGTTCTTACAGAACCCGTGCTTCCCGGAACAGTACTGTACATCCCGTTGTACATTGATTATCCCGAGTATTTCGCGAATCTTGAGGTCGCTAATTATTATGGAGTGAATTCGTTCTCGCTTTATTGGTGTTAATAAGCGGAACTGAATATATGGAAGGTGTAAAGAAAGATGGGTAAAACAAAGGAATTTCTCAAGAAGAAAGACATCAACATAAGTGCGAAGACGTACTTTGTTGATGCCATGGGCGGTATGGCTCAGGGTTTGTTCGCTTCGCTTCTCGTCGGAACGATCCTTACTACTATCGCTAAGTACATTGGTATGGTGGACGGCAGCTTTTTCGCGCGCTTTGCCCACTTCCTGTCTAAGGCAGGCTCAATGTCTTCGGCTATCGCCGGAGCTGCAATCGGCGTAGGTATTGCTGCGGCACTTAAGGCTCCCATGCTCGTTATGGCGTGTGCAGCTGCTGTAGGATATTTCGCTAATGCTTATCCCGGACAGCCTTATGCTGCTGGTCCCTTAGGTGTATTTATCGCAGTATGCCTTGCAGTAGAGTTCGGTAAGGCTATCTCCAAGGAGACTAAGGTAGATATTCTCGTAACCCCGCTCGTTACTCTCGGCGTAGGTTACTTAACGGCGTATCTCACATGCCCGATCATCGCTATCGCAATGAACTGGCTCGGTGAGTTCATCAATTACGCTACAACAATGCATCCGTTTGTAATGGGTATAGTTATCTCTGTAGTAGTAGGTATCATCCTCACACCGCCTATCTCGAGTGCGGCTATCTGCGCTTCTATCGGTATCTCCGGTATAGCGGGCGGTGCTGCTCTTGCCGGCTGCTGCGCACAGATGGTTGGCTTCGCGGTTGCTTCTTTCCGCGAGAATAAGTGGGGAGGAGTTGTTTCCCAGGGCCTCGGTACTTCGATGCTTCAGATGCCTAATATCGTTAAGAAGCCTGTTATCTGGCTTCCTGCGACACTTGCAGCTGCAATCACAGGTCCTATCGCTACGATAGTCTTTAAGCTCGAGTGCTCCAAGGTTTCTGCCGGTATGGGTACATGCGGTATGGTAGGCCCCATCGGATGCTTCTCCGATATGTCCGCTGCAGGTACTCTTGATGCTAAGGCATGGATCGGAATGGCCGTTGTCTGCATCATTGCCCCCGCTATTCTGTCCCTTGTATTCTCCGAGGCTATGAGAAAGCTCGGATGGATCAAGGAAGGTGACATGAAACTTTGATTATTTGGTATAATTGAAGGGTAAACGAATTCATCATCGGGAGGTCTCATTATGTCAGTTAAGCAGATCAACGTATTTCTTGAGAATGAGCCCGGAAGACTTGCTGAAGTAACAGCAGCGCTTTCAGAGGCAAAGATCGACATAAGAGCTGTATACATCACAGATTCTACAACATACGGAATGCTCCGAATGATCGTCGATCAGCCCGATGAAGCTAAGATCGTACTTATGAGCAAGGGCTTTACGGTCAGCATCTCTCATGTAATCGCAGTATCACTGAAGGATGTACCGGGTACACTTGATAAGGTGCTTAAGCTCCTCTCGGACAACGGTATTCAGCTCGAGTATCTGTATGCGTTCGTAGGACGTCTGTCGACTGAAGCTGTTGTTGTCTTAAGAGTAGACGACAGGGTTAAGACGATGGAGATATTCGAGAAGAACAATATCCCTGTCATTGATGACAAGGAGGTTTACGGCATCTGATGTCGAATCCCTATAGCATTTATGGTGTAAGTGACGAAGCAGCTTCGCTCGCCTTGAAGGCGGGGGAAGCTGTTCTTCCTGTATTCAAAAAGATTGAGCAGACCCGCGAGAAGAATCAGCTCAGGGTCATGGAGGCTTTCCGCAGACACAAATTCTCGGAGCCTCATATGGGTATTACCACAGGCTACGGCTACGATGATATCGGAAGAGAGAAGATCGAGGAGATCTTCGCTGATATTATGGGTGCCGAGAAGGCTTATGTAAGAATTCAGATAAGCTCCGGCACACAGGCGATATCTTCGATGCTCTACGGCATCACGCGCCCCGGTGATACCATCCTGTCTGCCACGGGAAGACCTTACGATACTTTGGCATCCACACTCGGACTTTCTGAGAAGACATATGACGGTTCACTGAAGCAGTACGGCATCAATTACGATGAAGTAGAGCTTAACGAGGACGGTTCTTTCAAGACGGAAGAGCTTCTTTCCAAGATAACAGACAGCGTCAAGGTTGTCTTTATCCAGAAGTCCAGAGGATACACGGGAAGACGTTCTCTTCTTAAGGATGACATCAAGCAGATCTGTGACGCTGTCCATAATAAGCGTTCAGATATCATCGTAGCGGTGGATAACTGCTATGGTGAGTTTACGGAAGACGCAGAGCCTTGTTCCTATGGCGCTGACATCTGCGCAGGATCCATGATCAAGAACCCGGGCGGCGGTATCGCACCTTCTGGCGGCTACATCGCGGGAAGGGAAGATTTGGTCGAGAAGGTTGCCCGTCATATATCAGCTCCCGGTCTCGGAAGTGAGGTAGGTCCTTCGCTCGGATTTAACCGACAGCTCGCACAGGGAATATTCATGGCTCCTCATGTGGTTGCTGAGTGCCTTAAGGGTGCTGTATTCGCTGCAGCTGCGTTTGAACTTGCAGGCATCAAGACTGAGCCTTCATATCTTGAGGAACGCGGAGATATCGTACAGACGATCATCTTCAACGATCCCAAGAAGCTTATTGATTTCTGCGGCAAGGTCCAGAGTTGTTCTCCGGTAGACTCGTTTGTAACACCGGAGCCTTGGGATATGCCGGGATACGAGGATCAGGTAGTCATGGCAGCCGGTACTTTCACATCCGGTGCGACTACGGAATTCTCATGTGACGGACCTATAAAGCCTCCCTATATCGCATATATGCAGGGCGGCCTTGTATATGAACAGGTTAAGCTTGCAGTGATGAGGGCTTTGTCATAAACTGACTTACGGTTGATTATGTCGGATAACGAGAATAAACAATGGTTTGAGCAAAGCGATAAAGATCGCGAGAGAAGAAGGAGCAGAACGGGCGGTAAGAAGCCTGCTTCCGGCGCTCCCAAGGCTCCCGTTGATCCTGC
>JAFZPX010000052.1 GCA_017552455.1 Clostridiales bacterium | reverse complement strand
CCGACGCCGACACCTGCAGGAAATGGCAATAACCCGACGGCAACCCCGACTCCTACACCGGAGCCGACACCGACAAACACGCCGACTCCGACACCTACACCTACTCCTACTCCGACACCTACGCCGGTTCCGCCTACACCGGAGCCGCCTGCGCCGCCGACAGCTACACCGACACCTACACCGGTGCCTACGCCTTCTAATACTCCGTCACCTGTACCGGTTCCTTCTCCGACTGAGACGTCCGAGGAGTCACAGCAGTCTGAGCAGTCTGAGCAGTCTCAGCAGTCTCAACCGGCTGGAGAGGATATTAATCCTGGTGATGAAGACGATCACGAGGGCGATGACGAAACCGGCGGTGGTGGCAGTGGTGATGGCAACGGCGAACAGCAGTTGGATATCCCGGGCTACGCGCCTAACAACGGATACTAGGGTTGATGAATTCGACTCTTAAAAAACATATAATCTATTCTCTCGTGGGCGCTGCTCTCCTCACTGCTGTTGCAGGAACAGGGGTCTGGCAGCGCCCCGACAGATGGGTTCAGGATGAGCTATACCAGAAAGAGGGCGTAAGCTCGGGAGACATCGTCATCATCGGAATCGATGAGGCAGCTCTTGCTGACTTAGGCCCTTACTATTCCTGGGACCGTAACGTCATGGCAGACGCTCTTGATGCACTTGCTTCTGACCCTGACAAGCGTCCCGCTGTCGTCGCGATCGATACACTCTACTCCGGAACGACTGATGAAGCGGCAGACCGTCACCTCGCCGAAGCGGCTGAGGAATTAGGCTGTGTCGTCACAGCATCCGTTGCTACATTCGGAACGACCAGAGAGTATAACGACGACGGTGTCGTATCCAACACATATTCGATATTAAGTTATGAAGTCCCGTTCGATGAGTTAAGAGAAGTCACGACTCAGGGACACATCAATGCCATGGTCGATACAGACGGTATCATGCGTCATGCACTGCTCTACATCGAACCGAGCAGCGAGCCTGACCGTGTTTATTCTATGGCGGCTACCGTCGCCCGCATGTTCCTCGAGAAGAACGGTCAGAGCATCGAATATCCGGCAACAAACGCTAGAGGACACTTCTATGTCCCCTTCACTTCTTCGCCGACAGGTTTCTACGACGGAGTCAATATCGCACAGCTTATAAGAGGCGAGATCCCTGCCGACTACTACGCAGGCAAGATCGTACTCATCGGACCGTACGCTGCGGCCTTGCAGGATGAATACATCACGCCTATCGACCGTTCAAGACACATGTTCGGTGTCGAGTTCCAGGCTAACGTAATCCAGAGCCTTATCGACAGGAACTTCAAGACTGAAGCACCCGACGGGCCTCAGCTTCTTGTGCTCTTCCTCGTAAGTGCTCTTGCTATGTTCCTGTTCCTTAACTGTTCAGTATTCGCAGGAGCAGTTTACTTCGTGATAATCACTGCGGCGTCTTTCGGCGTATCATATGTCATCTACCAGAACGGCCGCCTCATCCACCCTCTGTGGATCCCGGTCAGCTTCTTTACGCTCTACATCTTCACTGTGGTTATCCACTACATCCGTGCAGCGCAGGCAAGAGCGAAAGTGTACAGCACTTTCGAGCGCTATGTCGCGCCGTCTGTTGTTAAGGAGCTCCTTAAGGAAGGAACGGACAGCCTGGCTCTCGGCGGAAAGCTTTGTGATATCGCGGTGCTTTTCGTGGATGTAAGAGGATTTACGACGATGTCTGAGAGGCTCGAGCCGGAGAAGGTCGTTTACATCATAAACAAGATCCTTACCATGACCTCGAGCTGCATCGAGAAGAATAACGGAACGCTCGACAAGTATGTCGGCGACTGTACCATGGCTTTCTGGGGTGCTCCCCTGCCGCAGGAGGATTCAGTTTACCTCGCGGCGAGAACGGCTCTCGATATCGTTAAGGGATGCGAGGAAGTATCCGCGCAGCTTAAGGAAGAAACTGGTGAAGAGTTCAAGGTCGGCGTCGGTGTCCACTATGGTCCCGCCGTCGTTGGAAATATCGGTTCTGAGCGCCGAATGGACTACACGGCTATCGGTGACACGGTAAACACATCCGCAAGACTCGAAGCAAATGCTCCGGGCTCAACGGTTTACATCAGCCGCGTCGTTGCAGATAAGCTCGGTGACCTTGCCAAGACTAAGTCTCTTGGCGATACAGTAAAGCTCAAAGGTAAAGCAGATGGATTTGAAGTATTGATACTTGAAAGTCTGGAGGAGAAAAAAGATGATTAAGTTCTTTGGAAGAGGCGCGGCATTCTGCGACTACAACAACAGCTCATTCTTCATGAATGGCAGTAAGATGATCCTCATCGATTGTCCGATGTCCACATTCCATAAGATCCGCAAGATGGATCTTTCCGATGTCGACGCTATCGACATCATCGTTACGCATACTCATGCTGACCACATCAACGGCATCGCGATGCTGATCGACCTCCTGTGGTTCACTCGTAACCTCTCCATCACTGTCATCGCTCCTAATGACGCAGTTAAGGAAGACATCAGATTCGCACTCGAGAGACTCGACGGTGTCGGCGCTGACTGGTATAAGCTCACTACAATTGATGAGGAGAAGCCTGCTTATGTTAAGGCTGCAATCCCCACAACACATTCTGAGCAGCTCGCTGGCCGCTGCTTCGGTTATGCGCTCGACGTAGACGGCAAGAACGTAGTCTACACAGGCGACACGAATACCATCGAGCCCTTCCTCCCCTACATTACAGACAACACGATCCTCTTCATGGAGATCTCTTCCATCTATGTTCCGGTTCACCTGTTCATCGACGACATGCTCCCCTTCATCAAGGAGCAGACAGCACGTGGCGTTAAGGTATACCTCATGCACCTCGATAACGAGGAGGCCATCCTTGCGAAAGTCGAAGGCACAGGTGCGCAGCTCGCACCTTTGTACAGAAGCAACATCACACCTGAGATGATCTACGAGATCACAGATCAGCTGTACAAGACTACATGCAATAACACAGAGAACGATCACAATGCGATCTTCGGCTACCTCACAGCACTCGGTAAGGCCATCATCGGCGCAGACCGTGCATCCTTCTGGAAATGGGACAAGAGGCGACACGAGTTGTGGACAACAGCCGCTACAGGCGTTGATCGCATCGTCATGCCCGACAACAAGGGTCTCGTCGGCAAGGCTATCACGAATAAGTGCGTTGTAGTTACAAACGATCCTTATAACGATCCCGACTTTAACTCCGCTGTAGATAAGCAGACAGGCTACGTCACGAAGTCCGTCATGGTACTTCCTGTTGCGGACGTTAACGGTGAGTTCATCGGCGCATTCCAGCTCATCAACAAGGACGATGAGAAAGGCTTTGACATCGAGGAAGATGCACGTAAGCTCTCCCTGCCCGCTTTAATCTGCGGTCTCGCACTCGAGTCCGACACATTCCTTGATGACGCGCATCACGACAGACTCACAAAGCTTAAGAACCGTATCGGTTTCTACGCTGACTTCTCCAAGAAATATATGAAGTACCTCGAGGGCAACACAGATAAGCCGCTTAGCATGTTCATCTGCGACATCGATAAGTTCAAGCTCGTTAACGATACATACGGACACAACGCCGGCGACCAGGTACTCGAGCATGCAGCCAAGCTTCTCATGGAGTCTTGCGAAGAGGGTGAGAATGCTTACAGATGGGGCGGCGAGGAGTTCATCATCCTCATGCCCGACACAACGCTTGAAGAGGCCACAGCAAAGGCTGAGAAGCTTCGTAAGAACATCGAGGCATCGGAGTTCCCTGCAGACGGCGTCATGATCAAGAAGACCATGAGCTTCGGTGTAGCTCAGTTTGTTCCGGGTAAGTCAATCGAGGATAACGTCAGCATCGCCGACGGCCGCCTCTACACGGCTAAGGAGACAGGAAGAAACAAGGTCGTCTCTACAGACGCTTAATTCTTAATATCTTCAGTATAACGACAGTCAGGGAAGCTCGTGCATCCATAGAAGGGGCCGAACTTCCCTTCTCTTTGCTTCATTACATTGCCGCACTTCGGGCAGATTTTAAGCGCGCGTGCTTCTGCGGAAGGGTTTGCTGCCTCCTGCGCAAGCCTCTCGAAAACCTCCAGATTTATCCTGCAGTCCGTGAGCGCGCGGTGGGCACCTTTGTAGGAGATACCATAGTAGCGTGAGAGCGATTCCAAAGAACGGCTCTCAAGCTGCGGCAGGAAGCGTCTCGCGACCATGAGAGTATCCATATACTCATTAGGCAGTGCGCGGCCCAGGAAACGGGCAGCATCGCGCTGTATGAAGCCTAAGTCGAATCTCTTTATGTTGTGACCTGCAAGAACAGCGTCGCCCGCGAACTTTTTGAAGGCTTTAAGGGCTTCTTCTACGTCCGGGGCTCCGGCGACCATATCATCGGTAATTCCGTGTATCAGCGTCGAATCGTAAGGTATCTCGATACCCGGATTGATGAGCGTCGAGAACTCGGCATCTATGCTGCCTTCTATCACCTTTAACGCACACAGCTCGATGATCGAATCACGCTCACAGGAAAGTCCCGTAGTCTCTATATCGAGCAGCACGCAGTTCTTGCTGTATCTATCAATATTTTCAGGTGTCAATGCGATCATTGGATTTGCCTTATTTCTCATTAATTGCTGCCGACATTTTACCTCATTTCGTGTCGCTTAACCAACACTTCAAGGCCCGAGTGTCGCTTATCCGACATATGACAATTGTATTGCTCATTGGTTCAGACGGTTCAAGATGGTTTGATAGAACCATAACAACAACATATCAAAACAAGTGAGGTAAACAACTATGACAACAGCTACAACAACTTTTACAACATTTACACAGACTGACCCTACACAGCAGCTCGGCTACGCTTTCCGTAAGCCCATCATGCTCGGCAACTGCAAGCGCGATGTAGTATACGAGTCCATAGTTGACCGTTACATCGAGAGAGGCTGGGATGCAGCAAAGATGTACGCATTCGGCCAGTACGGAATCCCCAAGTCACTATTCGGTGAGATGGATGAAGAATTCGGCAGTCTGTTCGGCGGAAGCATCGTCTTCGATAAGATCCGTGCCGCAGTAGACACTGCATTCGACATGTGGGAAGCCCAGCACGCTGATGACGATGCAATCTGATCTCTCAAGGAGGTAACAACGTGAACATCGCATTAAGCAGATCGTATGGCAGCAACAAGCTGTACAAGGCCTTGAGTCTCAAGGACTGTTCGCGTGACGACATCTGCACCAAGCTTTGTGATATATACGACAGATTAGGCTGGGACATGACAATGAAGGCAGCCTATATCCACTGGGGTATTCCCCGCTCTGAGTTCAGAGCGCCCCTGCCTGTTATCGAAGGCAAGGACAGCAAAGATATCGCACACGACAGAATCAAAGCTATAGTGAACGACTCCTTCAGCACATGGGAGTCAGTACACCAGTGATTGACGCTAATAAGAAAGGTTATTCAATGACTACCGACATCCTTAATCTACGCGGCCAGACCCGCGAGCGCGTCTGTGATAACCTCGACAACTCCTACCGTTACTACGGCTGGAACTCGACGCTGGCATTAGCGCTTCTCGACTATGGAATCCCGGTTGATGAGTTCATGAAGTCGTACCCGTCTGATCCCTCACTTTCACGACAGGAAAACGACATTCGCAAGATCCACGCCATCGTAAACAGGATGTTCGAGCGCTGGGAGCGCCTGCACCCGCGCAAGAGTGCCGGTTTTTCTACCTAAGCAACTCAATTATCTTCTTCGCGACGCTCTCGTCATCATTCGATCCGATCGTCTCAGTAAAGCATTCCTTTAACTTCGGATGCGCATTCGCCACCGCATAAGACACACCGGCGTGCTCAGCCATCGGAATATCATTAAGATAATCACCAAACACCACCGTCTCCTCAGGCGTAACTCCGAGAGCCTCCTGCAACGCCTTCACGCCTACACCCTTAGACAAGCCGCTTCTATACACATCTATCCAGACATACGCCGTTACCTGCACACGCAGCTTATCGCCATCGTAGGGCTTAAAAAACGGGTATATATTCTTCTCGATATCATCAAAATGCAGCAGCGCGAACTTAATCACAGGCTCCGGCACATTGCGGAAGTCGCATGACTTCCACGTTGGATAGTATTTGATCAGCTCCCTCGCGATCTCGTCCGACACCTCAATGCCCTCTTGCACCCACGCACCCGTGACGCCGCACGCCACCGGGAACACATCATTGTGACGCTCAATCTCATCAAGAAGCGGAGCGTAATCCTCATATGTGATCAGCGTCTCCTCTATAACCTTCCCCTTGTGAAACACACGCGCACCGTTATCCGTCACGAACGCCATCTGCGAAGCATACTCGCCAAAAGGAGCAGCAGCGCCGTCTATAGACCTGCCGCTGCCCGCAGCGAAAACAACACCTTCGCGCTCCATAAGTTCGAACGCCTCATTAAAGCATGCCGGCAGACTGCTGTCACGCTTAAGCAGGCACCCGTCAAGATCAGTTACTATCAGCTTAATCGACATTTAATCGCCTCCACCACCTTAACATCAGCAGGAAGCCAATCGACATCATCGAGCTCATCGCAGGAAAGCCAGCGCGAAGCCTCATGTTCGAGAAGTTTTACATGCGAATCGTCTTTCAAGACGGCAAAGAAACACTGCATCGTTAAGTGGAAATCAGAATAATCATGTTCAACTGTAATGAGGTGCTCACCTACTTCGATAGAGGCATCGAGTTCTTCAGAGATCTCGCGCACCAATGCTGCTTCAGGCGACTCACCGGGTTCGATCTTTCCGCCGGGAAACTCCCACCCATCCTTATACTCACCATATCCTCTTTGTGTCGCGAGGATCTTCCCCTCACTTACAATGATCGCAGCAACTACATTAACAGTCTTCATACCAAGACATTGTATCACTCGCGTTGCGCTTTAAGATACTTGTTTAATTCCATCCTCGCTAGGCTATCAGGACCCGCTATCGGGAACGCGAATATGATCAGCAGCCAGAACAGATCTATGAGAATTTTCGCGATCCAGCCGCCTACACTGCGTTTAATATATTTCTTGTATTTGTTATCCTCCTTGCGGATGAACGTTATCTTTCTATAACCATGGAAATAATGGCTGTCACGCCAGACAGACACAGTGAGATACTGAGGATATTTCACATCCTCACTCTTCTCGATACTGGCAGGATGCCTTCTCCTTACCGCCCACGCGATAAAGTCAATAAGAAACGCCGTCAATTGCGTTACGACGAAGATAACCGCAAATGACAATAAACTCGCACGCAAGTCGTCCATAATTGCATTATAACAATTCCGCTGTCTTTATGTGTGCTTCTCTATCCAAGCTTTGATATCGCGATCATCGGCTTCGCTCTGAGCAACTTTGTAGATCAGCTCTGTCAGTTCCTCATTAGTCGCTTTCACCTCATGCACTTTAGATTATCCAAAAGAATCAAACGAATGAAAAATATAACCAAAGATCGCGAGCTACTTGAATATAGCAAACTATCAAGTTAGAATATGAATGTAAGGGCAGGATCGGAATTGAAATGTCCCGGACACCGTCCTTACTTCTTTCGAAGATAAAAGCTCACTCGCAAAATGCAGGTGAGCTTTTTGTTATATTACTTCCCTTACCTCCTCCACGATCTCTGCTTCGGTATTACTCTCCACGAACTCAGATATCTCATCCATCAGGCTATCTGCCATCGCATTATGCGGAACGATAGACGCCACACCGATAACTATGATCTGATGAACATCCTGCTCGTCGATTTCTGCCGCCGACACATGAAACTTATTTTGCAGCTTCGCCACAAGACTCTTGACGATCATCCTCTTCTCTTTAAGACTGTGAACCCACGGCGCACGAAGCCTGAATGTTATTGTCGCAATTTTCATACTATATAGAATACATCACGTTAATCAGTATCTTACTATTCATTTATGATTGTTACCCAAAGGCGGTTGACCTCAGTTTCCGCTTCGGAGAGAAAGGAAGTGGTGCACATGAGCGATTATGAGATTCTTATTGTGATTCTTACGATTATTGCGACTCATCTCTTTGCGTTCGGAATGCTAATAGTTGCAATAGTGACTCTTTGTAAAAGTACAAAACATAAGCCGTCCCCGACCAAAGTTGCAGCTTATATTAAACACAACTGAGGTCAACCGTCTTTAGGCAACAGGTTTTATAACTGCTACTCTTCTTTGTGCCAACACCAATTCCCATCTTCACTCTTATACCATCCAAGTCCCTCTCCCCATCCTTTTGCCATTATCCCAAAGAAGAATGTGTACACCATATTAATGTATTCTTCATCGACATCATCAACGTTACGAATTATTGAATATATCATGCCTTGAACATCCTGACGAACCATCAGCCTGTATGCTGCAGAATCTGTGGAAAGATCTCTTGGATTAAGCTTCTTAATCATTAATTCAATATCCCTGTATCTTCCATAGAGTCTGTCATTACTAACTGCTTCCAAAGTAGTAAATAAGACCCAGCTGCTATCCGAGGGATGCTCTTCTCGTACACGCCTTTCCAATTCAATATACTCTTTACTCTTCAGATCGCCTTTGGCTTCTTGAATACGATCAACCAAGAGCAACGATATATCCAGTATCGATTCCACTTTATCGCGCGGTAAATCAACCTTAATCTCATGTCCAAGGAAATCATATTCATAATGATTATCCTTATGCGGATCAATCCATTCCTTTACCATCATTTCTCTAAGCTCTTCCATATTCATCCCCTCTTTCATACCGTTGGTATAACACCAATATATCATACCATTGGTATTTTTCAAGAAGGAAAATATGGTATCATTATTAAAAGGTGATCTGATTATTATGGGAATTCGTACTGACATACTTATCCAATTAAGAACCGAAAGTGGAATGACACAAGCCGAAGCAGCAAGTAAGATCGGTGTCAGCCAACCTGCATATCAGCGATACGAAAGTGGTGTACGGACACCCTCTATTCAAGTAACAAAAGCAATCGCAAACACCTTCAACACTTCGACAGCTTATCTTACCGGCGAAAGTAAAGACAAAGAACCGGATTCAATTACAGTAACAAAAGAGGAATCTCCTCTTTTATTCCTACTCGTAGAACAATGTCAAGAGTTCGACGATAAAACGCTCAATCGCTTACTTAAAATTATTAAACGCGACTTTTGACCACAAAGAGCTCTCACACAGGCAATCGATAATCGAAATACAAATCCTCAGGAGCTTCCTTTTCCATACGAATATTGAACAAATGCGCTCCATTAGGTTTCTTTGAACCTTCAATATATTCCATCTTACCAGCACCTATGTAAGTAAACGGCAACTGTATTCCATCTTCACTATCGGTCTTGCGAACAAACACATGCATCTTTTTGCTATTCTTCAGCCCCAACAGATCCTTATCAGTAATATGCGCTACGGTCTCCCATTGAAACGTCTTATTATCAATATATCCATCAACATACTTTAACGTCTCTTTCGTACTGCTTGATTTGATAATAGTTACATATGCATAAGCTATATCGCCATACAATTTTGTTCCTTGCATAGTATCCCCAGGATTCTTACCAAGCAATTGTTGAACCTGAAACTTTCTATACTTTGCCCAATACTTAAACAAACGATCTTCAAACCCACTATTGTCAAAGAACTCAACATCAAATCGACCAAGACCATACTCTATAAGGTCCAACATGTAGTCCTTAAGATCTACGGTCAACTCTATATCATCAAGAAGCAGGAGATCATTTTCTTGCTTAATAAACCCTTTCACTTTCATGTAGTGAACAGCATGTCTGAAACTATCATCTGAATAATAATTGGTACTAAACTCAACTTGACGTTGAGCGTTATGAATCGAACACCAGCCGGCGCCCTTAATAATGCACTCAAGAATAACAAACTCATGAGGACGCACTAACGGCAACATATCAGAAACGTAATTAATAAAAGCTTCTTGTCTATCACTAAACGAAGGAATACCGTCCTCACCAACAGCTTTAAGAAAACCATAATACGACATATTCTTCTTTCCACTAATCTTAGACTGCATAAAACGAATCAGATTCGGAGCATAATCGTTATTAAGGTAATCAATGTGTCTTGGATAATCAGCGGAACCTATATATTTCTTGAAGCTCTCATAATCACGGCTTAAGTACTTCTGTGTATTAAAATTCACCTCATCTATAAACGAAATAATCTCTTTCTTACTGAGATCATCTATATGTATCTCTACACCATAATCAAAAAGACCAACTGCTTTAAAATCATCTTGTACAAGAGACGCCAACAATTGTTTTTCTACAACAAAGTTCTCAGATAACCCACCCAAAGCAAATGCTATCTGAACACTGCGCTTATAATCATTACCAATAAAATCTAAGACCGTAACATAATCCTTATTCTCATACTTACGAAGTCCTCTTCCTAATTGTTGAATAAAAATAGTCTGGGAATCGGTCGGCCTTAAGAACAGAACCATATTAACACCGGGAATATCAACGCCCTCATTCAGGATATCAACTGTAAATAAGATCTCTATATTTCCATCTTCGTCCTGCAAATCTTGGTAAGCACGCATACGCTCACCGATACTATTCTTACCGGTTAAATATTGTGTCTTATAATATTTTTCCATTGCTTGAGACATTCTAATTGCGTGGGATATATCGCGACAGAAGGCCAATGCCTTTAGCTTTTGACCACCTTGTATACGATGTTTTTCAATCTGCTCATAGATAAAATCACAGTGCTGTTCGTCAGAAAATTGCTCAACAAATCTGTGCCCTTTTGTCTCTTGCACACCATACTCTATTAATTCATCTCGTATACCATAGTACTTAAAAGGAACAACAAGATCATTTACTATCGCATCTCTCAAACGCAATTCGAATGGAATATTCTCATCAAACATCGCGAATACATCTTCTCCATCCATTCGCTCAGGAGTAGCAGTGATGCCCAAATAGAACTGCGGTTCAAAATATTCCATTATCTTGCGATAAGTAGATGCAGTGCTATGATGACATTCATCGATGATAATGTAATCAAAAGCATGTTTATCAAATAGCTCCAAAGAGTTAGCCATGGTTACATTTGTTGAGAAGAGGAATTCAGCATCCAGTTCTTTGTATTCCATGTTATAAATCCCATACTTTTTATCAGAACCAAACACACGTTGGAAAGTCTCATAAGACTTCATCAGGATCGATCCTTCTTGAACTATGTAAAGAAGCCTTTCAGGATTAAAGTTTCTGGCATCAAACGCAGCAAGATATGTCTTTCCTGAACCAGCCGCTGCACATATAAGAGCTTTAGATGCTCCGGTCGCTCTAACCCTATTCAACTCCTTAAGGGCTCTGCGCTGCATATAATTGGGCTTAACATCTGCATTGGCAATGCTGTAATCCATATCCCAACGATCAATAGAGAAAAATAACCGCGTCCTGTATTCACTGATAAGTTCAGATGATAACGGATATGTTTTATCCCATAGTGCAGCGAATTCCGCACTTACTGAACTGTATACATCATCATTAATAACAGATACATCCCATTCAACATTTTTAAGCAATGCAAATAGCGTTATATTGGATGAACCTATCAACAGTTCTCTATGATCTGCAAACTCAAACAAGTAACCTTTAGTATGGAATCCAACTTTATTACCACTATTATCAATAAAGCAATCCTTATCTAGGTGAGACTCAAAGCAACCAGGAAACCTCGACTGAAGGCTCAGAAAGTACTCCAACGATTCTATATCAGTAAAATTCTGGTAAGTCGATGTAATTAACTTGCCTTTTGCACCTCTTGCTAAAGCAGCTTCAATATTGGCCGATATTAATTTCAATCCAGCCTTCTTTATAAAACTGACTGAGAAACTAAACGATAGACATGAATCAATGCTAGTCTTAAGTTTCTCTATAAATCTAATATCACTGCTATTAGTAAAGAATCGGTCTTTCATAAATTGATTATAGTCTTAACAAGCAAATAACTAAAGATCAGATAGTATTTGTTACTAATAATATCAATTCTATCGTCTCACCCAAACAACCCCTTCTTCCTCACATAGAACGGGTCACCTGTTGCGGCTTTCCGGCCGAGGTCGGAGCTGAACGGAACCATGTCAAGGAACATACCCATAGGGATGCTTGATGAGGCGCTGTCGGCGATGCCTTTGAAGACAGTGTTCATGTCTCCTTTGAAGTCTACTGTGAGGAGAAAGCTGCGTTCGTTGTTTTTGTACATGAGTTTGAGCCAGATGCGGGAGATGCTTTTCGAGCGCTTGGCATACTTACAGATGGCGTCTACCATTGCCTGTGGGTAGTCTGCGGGTTCACCGAGCATAACCTCTGTGTCCTTCTGTATCACTTCACGCGAGACGCCCTGTGTGAGCACATCCTTGTGACGCTTCATGTTGACGACATTCTGAGGGATGATCACGAACTTATCCGTGAACATATTGATGATGAGTGCGCACTTGCCGGCGCAGACTGCTGCCATATCATCGAAAGACATGATCAGTGTACTTACGTCAGCTCCCTGATAGCACTCACCTGCACGAAGGGATTCCCAGTCTGTATATACGGGAAGAATCAAGGTACCGTCCGCAGCTTTACTCATCGCGAATGTAATTGGCGAATTCTTCTTAAATGTAGCCTTACCGTTGCCCTGATCATCAAGGTCTTCCTTCTTTATTGTTATGACCGCGAGAAGATGCGAATTCATCGCAAGTTCCTCGGCGATACTTTCTGTCAATTGCTGAAGAGTCTGAGCAGACGCATTACTTTGTTTCGCGTTATTAAACTGCTCTAACAGTGAACGCAGCTTGGGATTCTCAACTGGTTTATTTACATCAGGTCTATCCATAGATATACCTTACCACAATCACGCCTCTGCCGCCTTAAGTTTCAGCTCTATCACCAGCACCCCATCATTAATCCTGGCATCTACTTCACAGCCAATTCGGGTGGCGTATTCCTTTACTACTGCGAGGCCGAGACCGGTGCCGCCGTGGCTTCTGGAACTGTCGCCTGTGTAGAAGCGGTCGAACATTCTGTTTGGATCAAGCTCGCTGTCTTAGGGGATGGGGTTGCTTACGGTAAGTGTGAACTTCGCGTCCTTAGGGGAAGTCATGCTGATGGCGATGTTTCCCGTGGTGTATCGTATCGCATTCGTTATGAGGTTCTGGAAGATCCTCTCGATTACTATTTTGTCTGTCTACATGTACACGGAGTGTTCCGGGAGTTGAAGCTGCGGAGTGATGCCGCGCTCTTCCATTACGGGAACCCTCTCGGTTATAAGATCCGAGAGGATGTTAAGAACATTGCATCTTTCTATCTTAAGCTCTGACTTCTGCAGGAGCTGCAGGTGGCCGAGGATTACTGAAGAGCGTTAGGGTCATAGGACGGATGGAAACCCAAACCGCCTCCGAGTCCGGTTCCGATGTAGCTGCCGTTCGGAAGACGCTCGGGTAAGTCCATGCCCTGTCCCTGCCTGGTGTTCAGAAATTCCGCAAGTTTCTTCTCGAGTTCAGCTATGCGTTCTGCCTGTGATTCGTCTCCGCCTGTAATGATATCAAGCTGTGTCTTATCGATCTCATATATCTTCTCTGTCTTCATTGTTCTGTCCTCCTTCTTTGTCGGTGGTGTATTACCACCAACTTGATTTAATCATCCCCGCCTAGGCAAACCAATGATCAATCCCCTCCCCCTCTGTCGCTTAAGCAACAATCGGGATTATTAGTGTTGTTTTGTCGGGACTCAACTAACGAAACCTGTCATAAGACTATTTATAAACACTCAAGAACTATCATAATTAGCACTCATTTTATTAATCGGACACAAACTAATTTTAGCCCAATCAAGAGCGTCTTTCATTGGCTTACAAACAGGTTTAATGTT
>JAFZPX010000051.1 GCA_017552455.1 Clostridiales bacterium | reverse complement strand
TAAACTGCTTTACATCGACCCCGGAACGGGAAGCATGCTATTCTCCATCATCATCGGTATTACCGGTGTTCTCGTCTTTGCTTTGAGAGCTGCATGGATCAAGCTTAAGTTTGTCTTCTCAGGCGGAAGGAGCAAAAATACTGGTGTAAACAATCTGCCAATCTGCATCTTTTCCGAAGGGAAAAGATACTGGAACGTTTTTCAGCCTATCTGCGATGAGTTCGAGAAACGAGAAAAAGAACTGCACTACCTGACAGTAAACTCTGATGATCCTGCCTTATCTACTAACTATAACTATGTACATCCAGAATTCATTGGCGAAGGAAATAAAGGTTTAGCAAAAATGAATCTGCTTAAGGCTGATATCGTTCTATCGTCTACACCTAGTCTTGATGTATTTCAATGGAAGAGATCTAAGAATGTATCATACTATGTACATATCCCTCATACGCCTTCTGATATCAATATGTACAAACTGTTTGGACTCGATTTCTACGATTCTGTCATTCTCTCTGGACAATACCAGATAGACGAGATTCGAAGACTTGAGAAATCCCGCGAAGAATCCCCAAAAGAAACCAAACTCGTAGGCATTCCTTACCTTGATAAGATGAAGGAGCGCCTTGATAAGACAGGTCCTGTTACTGATAAGAAAGAACCCGTTATCCTCCTCGCACCTTCCTGGGGTGTTAACGGAATCTTGAGCATCTATGGTGCTTCATTTATCGAGAACCTCGTTAAGACAGGATATAAGGTCATCATCAGACCTCACCCCCAGTCTTTCACATCTGAAAAAGAGATCATCGATGACCTCATGGCAAAGTTCCCGGATTCAGATAAGCTTCAGTGGAACCGCGACTCCGATAATTTCGACGTATTGAACGAAGCAGATATCCTTATCTCCGACTTCTCAGGCGTCATCTTTGACTTCACTCTCGTATTCAACAAGCCTGTTATCTATACAGAGCCCAACTACGACAAGTCACAGTATGACTGCGCTTGGGATGACGTAGAGCTTTGGACTATGGATATCCTTCCCAAGATCGGAAGAGAGCTTACCAAGGACAACTTCGAGCACATCGGAGACCTTGTCAAAGAGTGCCTGAGCGGTTCTGCAGCTGAAGACCTCGCCAAGGGCCGTGACCTTGCACGCGAGCAGACATGGTACGACATCGGCAACGGTGCTAAGAACGTTACCGACTACCTTCTTGCAAAGCACGAGAAGCTCACAGCTCCTTCACACAAGAAGAAAGCATAAGCAAGCTTTATCATTTCTTAAACTTTACTTGTAGGTATATTAAATCCGCTTTCTTATAATGACACCGTAAAAAGAAACGGAAGGTAATTAATATGTCTACAATTAACACTACCCCTGCGGTAAAGAAAAAATTCGACGTCGTCGATCTGTTAATCTCTTTTCTGCCGCTCATCATAATGGTATGTCTTCTTACTGCTGCCACCGTGCCGGCATTATTTGTCGGCATCTATAAGATGCGTCAGGATGGCACCTTAGATATCCAGAACACATCCGAGCTTCTCTCTTCCCCCGAAGCGCAGACAGCACTTGCAATAGGCTTCATCGTCTATGCCGTCATAACGATTGTCGTCTTCTTTTTCTGGTACAAGAAAGCATTCCTCAAGAAGCAGATCAAACTCGGAAACAAAGAAGTCTTCTCTGTTAAGAAAGTAATTCTCGCCATCGTGCTTATCCTCGGCACATCCGCTGTTATCAACCTCGGACTATCTGCAGTGGCTGCGCTCGCTCCTTCAGTAATCGAGAGCTACTCCGACACAATGGATTCCGCAGGACTCGGCTCCAACTTAATAATCACACTAGTTTATGCATGCATCCTCGGTCCCATAGCCGAAGAGCTTATGTTCAGAGGCGTCACACAGGCATACATTAGAAAATCCGGATTACCCGCAGCTGCAGTAGTCATTATCACGGCTGTACTGTTCGGTATTGCTCACATGAATCCTGTTCAGAGCACATATGCAACTCTCTTCGGATTGTCACTCGGACTTTTAAGATATAAATACGGCAACATCCGCATCACAAGCCTGGCTCATATCGTATTCAACGTATTCGGAACATACGGCGTTTCACTTCTTGCAGCCATGAATCTTCCCGATATCGTAACGTACATCGTATTTGCCATTTTGGCAGTCGCAGGTATCGTAGCCGCAGTATTCATCTGCAAAGAGCCCGTAACCAAAATAGATTAAACATACTCACACTCCAATAAATAGGAAGAGGGTCGCTTCACATTGAAGCGGCCCTTCTTCTTTTCTACCCCGTATTGCACTTATTCAGCGAGGAGCATGTTGTATGCTTCGATATTCTTGATCTTCCTTGCCTCGAACAGGGCGAAGATGAATGAGATCACTATAACGCCAATGGCAATTGCAGCAAGGCCCGGAATCGGAATGATGAAGTTCGACTTAACAATACCGAAGAACATCATTATGAGATTCATGTAGGGGTTTGCCACGAAGTAGGAAACCACCGAGAACACTGCTGTCGATACGATGATCGAGGGCATAAAGGACAGTGCGGTCTGAAGGATGAGGCTGTTACTTGTGTAGCCGATTGCCTTATAGATTCCGTAGTCCTTTCTCTTCGAGAAGATGAACGCCTTGATGAGAAGATACAGTACCAGAAGGATCAAAGCTGCAGATACAACGCAGATGAACACGAGCATCATAGCTGCAAGGCCCTTGAATGTTGTCATGGATCCTTCAAGGATCTCATCGAAGTTCATCGTAGAAACGATGTGGTCGCCGTATCTGTCGGAGCAGTCATCGATTACTGTCTTTGTAGTCTCAGAATCATCGCAGTCGAACCAGTAGTAACCGGGAATGTATTCGAAGTCCATGAGGTGCTCAGCGCCGTCAAAGTTCATGACTGCCTGTCTGCCGGCTTCATTAGTCGTCTGGATCAATCCTGTGATGAGATATGTATAAGTATCATCTCCGTATGTCATCGGAATCTCATCGCCGATCTCATAACCGTAGTCAGAAGCGAATCTTCCGCTTACCGCAATCTCGTTATCATATACAGGCATTCTTCCGTCATAGCAGACGTCCTGATTATTGATCTTGCTTGTGTCGTCGCAGATATAAACCTTAAGGCTGTCTTCTCCGTTATATGTGAACCATGTGTCAATGATCTGGCGTACGTTTCTGATATCATCTCTTGATTCAAGGTAGGCCTCAAGATCATCAGACGTATCAGGATCAACAGCAACCACGCCGTTGCAGATCTCGAATGTAAGGATCTCAAGCTTAGGCTTCTTGTTGAAGTTGTAGTACATAAGAAGCGCTATCGTGCAAAGGAACATTATGATTCCTATTACGAAGAATGTGATTACATTCTGCTTCATGTTAAAGCACATTGTCTTCATAGCGAGGCTGAAGTCGAGGCCCGCATGTGTCTTATTAAGAGCGAATCTGTTCTTCTTGAAGTTATGGCTCTCTGTACCCTCGCGCAAAGCTACGATGGGCTCAATCTTCCTAACCTTGATTACTGCAAGAGAAGTTACGATACAGGTAAACAGAACGATTGCTGCAAGTGAAACAAGAGTTGTACCAACGTTGAAAGTTACCGTATAAGGGATACCCATCTGAGCGATCGCGAAAGATGCGATGTAGGGCATGATCACATATGAAAGAACAATTCCTATCAAAGCACCGATGAGAGCGCATGAACAAAACAGAACAAGAAGTGAAGATCTTATGTTGCTGCTTGTGTAGCCGATTGCCTTAAGGGCACCTAATGTCTTCATGTTCTCCTTGATGTAGTTTGTGATGCAGTTAGTAAGCATCAGGAATACTACGAGGAAGATAACGAATGTAACTACCAGGAATGATACAGCGATGATCTTTGACATGAATGTCCTCTGCTCATTAGTGAACTCGATGGACATGGGCGAGACGATCGCACGGGCATTACGGGCAATTACCTTGTCGTTGAGGCTGATCTCGAACTTGGAATTCTTAACTCCGTCCTTAAGCTCATATACCACGCTGTAGCAGGCATAATCAGCACCGTCTATGTCATACAATTCAGCATATGTATCATCGTCAACGATAACCTCGAATCCGCCTACGTTATTGCAGCCGTAGTAAGGTGTAGTAGTGAATCCTTTTACAGTCAGAGAATAAGTGCGGTCCAGAAGGTCGAACGTATATGTATCGCCGATGTCATATCCGCCGCTTGTATAGAACTGAAATGGAAGATAGATGTAATCGGAAACAATACTCTCATCCTCCATAACGACCTCGGTCCTACCCATCTCCTTCTCGAATGCACTATTGTCATCTACTACAAGTGCAACTGTAGTCTTACCGTTTCCGAAAGGAACCGGAAGCGCATTGTAGCAAAGGCAGTCCTGAACATCATATCTGACGCATTCGTCTGCCAAAAGCTCGTCGATAAATTTCTCGTCGATATCAGTAAGATTGTTGTAGATCCTTACTCTTCCGGAACCGGAATCGAGCCTCTCGGCCTCTCTTGTTGCAAGAGGGTAAGCATCAAAGATCAAAAGCAATGATGCAGAGAGCAGCATAACTGCGATAAACATCAGGCACAAAAGACCTATCGTTGTACCCTTGTTCTTCTTGAAATGTGACTTAGCAAGAATAATGGTCTTGTTCATATTACCACCCCATTCCTCCGAGGAAATCACGGAGCTTCTGATGACGGTCCTTATCGCCTGTTACATATGCGCCGAGATCAAGCTCGCCTGCTATCTCACCGTCTTTTACATAAAGAATTCGGTTACCTCTTCTTGCACTTGTGATATCGTGAGTAACCATTACGATAGACTGTCCGTCTCTGTTGAACTTTGTAAGCGCATCCAAAACATCTTTTCCCGTCTTCGAGTTGAGGGCACCTGTAGGCTCATCTGCGAAAACCAGCTCGGGCTTGTTTATAAGCGCCCTTGCGATTCCGACTCTCTGAGCTTCACCGCCTGAGATCTGTGTAGGAAACTTGCCCCACTTCTCTTCACTGATGTCTACTGACTTTAAGATCGCTTCCGCCTTCTTCGTAACCTCTGCCTTGTTTTTGTTAACCAGAAGTCCTGCAGAAAGAACATTGTCCATGACACTCATTGTGTCTACAAGGTATGTCTGCTGGAATACGAATCCGCAGTTTGTTCTTCTGAATACTGCGAGCTTGTCAGAATTCATCTTTGTTATATCCACACCGCTGAAGATGACCTGTCCGAGCGTCGGCTTATCCATGCCGGATAATGCATACAGGAGAGTAGACTTGCCGGCGCCGGAAGGTCCCATGATGACAGTGAAGTCGCCTTCCTTGATCTGAAGATCCAAATTCTTTAATACATGCTGCTGTACTCCTCCGTTTGAGAATGTCTTGCACAGCTTTTTTGTCTCTATGATATTTCTCATGGCCTTAGCCTCCTTTATGCTTCACATTCTAAAGATTCAACCCTTAACTGCCTTTAAGGAACTCTTAAATCTTTCTTAAATCGGAGACAATTGTGGGTCAGAACCAATGAGACACGTCGTGTCCCATTAGTGATTTCAGGGATTTTGAGACTTTCCGTGTCCTTCAATTCCAGTTTGGCAGACCACATAATCAAGCCATAACAAACACAAGGAGGACATCACAATGTCAAAGACAATCTGGACAATCATCTACTATGCAATCGCTGTTACAGGAATCACATTAATCCTGATCTCCTTTTTCAAAGATCAGCTTTACCCCTATCTTCCCGTCGGATGTGCCTGCACATGCATCACCAATGTGATCGGTTGTAAAACAAGCTTAAAAAGATATAATTCTTGCAGAAGGAACAATTCTCCGGAGGATATGTAATGGATCAGACCAAGATCGGCGATTTTCTTAAGGAATTAAGAAAAGAGAAGAACATGACACAGGAGCAGCTTGCAGATAAGTTCTTCGTCTCGAGACGTACAGTATCGAGATGGGAGACGGGAAGCAATATGCCCGACCTCGATGTTCTCGTCGAACTAGCTGACTTTTACGATGTAGATCTAAGAGATATTTTTAACGGCCAAAGGAGAGAACCTAATATGGATGCCCAATTGAAAGATACACTGCTTCAGGCAGCGGATTATACAAATGATATTAAGAAGAAGATAACTAAGAGAATGAACTATATGTTCATTGGCGGAATCGGAGCCCTTGCACTTTACCTCATCTCGCTTTATGTAGTACCGGAGGATGCAGGAGGAGTAATAGGCTTCATTCAGGGATTGATGCTTGGCATCTCATTCGGAATGCTTGTCTTAGGAATGATCATAACAGGACCGTTCGGTGAGAGATTCTTAAGCGGCGGCTACTGCAGGAAGAAGGCCTGATCAACCTTCAACTGTTCTTATATAAACAGATACTTTAAGACCAGGGGCGGCATTCTCGATTACGAGTTTGCCGTCCATTTCATTCATAAAATAATCCGTAAGATATAATCCTAAACCAGCGCCATCTTTGCCTGAACTGTTCGAGCCCCTCTTATACTTCTCGCGCAGAAGAGGCAATTCATTCTCAGCGGCGCCGGGGCCCTTATCCTTGATGCTTACTACAAGATATCCGCTCTCCACATGACACTCCACATCTATATCCGTGTCAGCGTATTTATACGAGTTCATAAACAGATTATCGAACACCTGCTGTATACGAAGCTTATCGACATAGATCTGCGATTCCGGCACTTCGAATGAGCCTGCTTTATTCAGGTAATCGCTGTTCTTTATTATCTGCACCAGAATGTCTGAACTATACTCAAGAGGAGTAACTGCGATCTCGGTTATGTCATTCACGCTGGAATCAAAGAGGTTCGCGACGAGTGTCGTCACCTGATCTGACTTCTCGTTGATCAGGTTAAAGTAGTGTCTCGTCTTCTCGTCCTTGCTTATCTCGTAACCAATCTCAGAAGAAGACTTTATGGAAGCCACGGGAGTCTTGATGTCGTGCGAGAGCTTTGCCACCATCTCCTTCTTGGCGTCGTTTGCCTCCTTCTCGGCCTGGCGCGCCTTGCGAAGCTCCTCCCTCATCATGTCGAAAGCCTCCGTAAAGCTTCCGAAGACGTGTGCCTTGTCCATGGTAAGAGGTAAATCGAGGTTACCACCTGCCACCCTAACGGCGAAGTCGTTAAGCTTACGGAAGGGCTCCGTTACCGTTTTGTGTATATATATGAAACTGCACGCGATCACAGCAAGCTGCAGGAACGAGATGCCTGCGATACCACCGATAAGCAGAGCCTTATAGTGCGCCACGAGGTCCGAGGTGGTGTTATGTACGATCATCTTTCCAACAATGGTGCCGTCTACTTCTATGTCGACAATGGAATCGGAGTTGCTTACGGCTTCCGCGACAGTCTCTGACAGCCCGTCAGCGGTCTTGAAAGTAACATTGCCCTCGTTGTCTATGAGAGTGTAATCGAGATCCGTAAGGTAGCTGTCCTCATCGCCGTAATTGTTCTCGACCTGCTTCAGACAGGCATTAACCGAGACCACATCCTGCTTAACGTCTTCGAGCTTGTTGTAAAGAACGATGCAAAGTACAGCCTCGGCAATAAACGAGACCAGAAGGAGGACCGTAAAGAACCCCTTCTTCATCCGGCGTTACCTGAGACGAACTTATACCCTTCCTTCCACACTGTAACGATATAAACGGGATTGGTCGGGTCGGGCTCTATGGCCTCGCGCAGCTTACGTATATGAACATTAAGCGTGCCGTCGGAAGTAAACTTATCCTTCCACACATTATCGAAAAGCTCCGCCTTTGTGATGAGTCTGCCGGCATTATCCGTCAGATACGACAGAAGCGAGAACTCCATGGAAGTAAGCTTCTTCTGCTCACCTTCAACTGTTAAAGTCTTGTTGGTCTTATCCACCTTGATGCGTCCGTCATCGTAGATATCCGATTTGGTTCCGTATGACTTGTTCACGCGCTTAAGAACAGCCTTAACCTTGGCAAGCACTACGCCCAGCGAATACGGCTTCTCGATATAATCATCGCCTCCGATATTAAGAGCGATTATCTTATCGTCATCCGTGTTACGCGCGGAGATAAAAAGGATCGGCACTTCCAGCGTCTGCCTGATATGCTTGCACAGTTCGAATCCGGAACCGTCTGACAGGTTAATGTCCAGAAGTATAAGTGAAGGAGTGTTGTCCTTCAGGAACTCGAGTGCAGCAGCCTTGGAATAGACGACATACGACGGCACTTCAAACATATTGAAGTATTCGCACGTGTTGTCGGCAAGTTCCTTCTCGTCATCGATTATCAGACAATCGTATTTCATGATTACATTCTAACACTACTTCAGAATGCCTGTCGTCTTCAAAAGCAGCAGGAGAAGGCCAAGCGGTGCGACGACCTTGATCATAACGATATAAAGCGTCTTTCTTCCGAACTTCTCCCCGTTCTTTGTAGCCTCATCTATAACCG
>JAFZPX010000050.1 GCA_017552455.1 Clostridiales bacterium | reverse complement strand
TATAGCCCCCGTTTTTGCTATAGTCAGACTGTAAGTTTAGAATGGTTTTCACAAAAATATTCTAACAATAAACGGGCCTTTCGGGGTCCGTTTTTTGTTGCAAAATTAAAGGAGCTGTCTCGTTACTTTTGAGACAGCCCCTTTCTTTTTGTAAAAGTTGTTCGTTTATCTGATAATGGTTTTATGAATAAGAGACTTCTTACATTGTTTGTTGCTTATGCTGTGCTGCTTACCGGATGCTGGTCATCACGCAAGTATGATTCGGAGTTTGAAGATGCCTGTGAGTTTGCATCGTACTGGTGCGGACCTTGTGAAGAGGTGGAAACCTATACTGTAGATACACCCGCAGGCGAGGTTATCGTTCATAAACTGCAGGATACTGAGTTCGGGTTTATTTATACTGTTGAAGAGACAGTGCATGAGTACAGTACGGGGTTATATTCTTCGTATACCACATCTGACTTTTCATATTATTATCTTCAGACGTTTCTGGAGCAGGCAGATCTTGATGATATTATTTCTGAATACTCACTGACTGTAGAATTAGCCGAACTTCAGGAAAGTGCAACTGAAGGATTACCCGGGTTCTTCCAGCCGAGCATTGATATATACACAGATCTGTCTTTGACGGAGTATGAGAACGATCTGATCCTCGAGACATTTGTAGACGCGTTGGAAGACTTCGATGTTCGTGGCGATTATACACGTGAAGATGATAATGCATTGGTATTCTTCGAACTGCACTCCGCCCCGTCCGCCGAAGAGAGTCAGAACGGGTTCTATTATCACACCGACAACCGAATCTACGGGTATCAGCAGTAATATTCCTAATGGAACTCCTAAGTATTAATGCTAATCAGGAGTTTAACAAGGGAATTAGCCGTATTTCCTTATATAACTCCTGATTATTGGCTTGTATAAAGAGTTTAATCCGGAATTCTCTTTTGTCGTTTTTTGTCGAAAATTGTCGTCATTTCGTAGTTACATTGATGATTCCAAACCCCTAGAGTAAGTAATATAGAAAGGGGATAGAAATATGTATGTACTTAATAAATTACCGCCAACTTATTTAAAAGCGCGATTAAGACTGATTGAACAGGAGTTCGAGCGATTACCTGTGATTCACCAAGGAAAGCATCATGGGATTTCTGTGCTTCGTATTTATTGTAAAAACGGCGCATCGACTAAGCAGTTTCAATGCAGATCAAACAGTAAAAAAGGAATGGAATTGTTGAAGATAAAGAAAAGACGCGATTCTCTTTTTTCTGACATAACGATTTTTAAAGGTCTGTTGGAGGGGTTGCCTGATGCGCCGAGGATTGACATTAGCAAAGTTGATACGATCTACAACAAAGATATGTGGGAACGGATACATATCAGAGCTGAGTTTGAAGAGAAGACGACGGGTTATCAGTATAAAGACATGATGATGGATTCGAGAGGCGAGATGATCGTTGCTCAGACGTTGGAATCTCTTGGGCTCGAGTATAAATACGAACCAAGGATAATTATTGGTGATGAGATTTACTATCCTGATTTTATCGTTTATCTTCCGGAATTCGAGAGATGCTTCTTTATTGAATTCATGGGCAGGCTCGATAATGATAAATACATATCGAGAAATAAGTTCAAGCTCATGGATTACCTTAAAGCCGGGATGGTGGTTAACAAGGATATTCTGCTTTTCTGCGGATATGAGGACAGCATGGTCAATGCAGATGACATGATCGATGACATTGTGGCACTAATCAAGAAGTATTGTCGTATGTATTCGGAGACTGCTATCGCATCTTAAGCACCCGTTTGAACCCCGAGTTGATCACACACACATAAACTATCGAGCAGATGCCGGAAGCGATCATCAGCAGCATGATGACGGAGCACAAGACAATAAGAACATCATTGCTGTCTGTAAAGAATGAGCACACCATCATCGGCAGGACAGATGCGATCAGGAGGATAACTCCGATTATGATGCCCAGCAGATGCGTATGGTCGAATCCGTTCTTATACTCTTCCACTACACCTCTGACACCGTAGGCAAGCTCGGAATCTGAAGACTTAAGGAATGAGAATTCCGAAGTCTTTTTAACAGCGAGAATTATCATTACTGCTGCAATGACCAGGAACAGAATCTGAATTATGGCTCCGACTGTAGTAAGACTTTCATTTCCTGTAAGTGACAAAAAGATGCCTGCCACAGGGGAGAGGAAGAACAGGATAATCGAGATGATAAAACTGCGGGTTTTGCTGCGCGTCGCGGCAAGAAAAGCCTGCACTTCTTCAAGTGACACCGCTTGTCTTGCGGATGCTGAAGCTTCGGAGGCGGCAGCGGCAACACTGCAAGAATCGAGGTCAGACATATTAAGTTCGTCCTTCAGAAGAAAGTCTGTCGACACTCCGAAAAACTCCGCTACAGCCATTATCTTGCTAAGGTCGGGCGTAGTCTGCGACATCTCCCACTTGGAGACAGCCTGGCGGCTTACGCCGATCTTGTCGCCGAATTGTTCCTGCGACAGTCCGCTTCTTTTACGAAGCTCGGTAATCTTCTCGCCTAAGACCATGCTTGCCTCCTTACAGTGATTCTACGAAAGTCTCTATGCCGGAAGCCACCTCATCGGGTCTTTCCACATGCACATAGTGACCGCAGTCAAGATAGATGATAACACCATTGGTCAATCCGTTGATATAGTCCTCGTGAATACTTATCCAGGTATCAGCATCCATGAGCTGTGACATGACGCTTCCATCGCTTACAAAGAACAACGTCGGGATGTCTGGAACGGGAGTTTTTACATACTCGCGGAGACACTCGAGTGCATGCGACGTCATTATGGATTCTCTCATGAAGGTGGAACCTGATCCTCTACAGTACATGGTGTAACCCAAGGCACTGTATTGTTCGCGCTCGTCAGCTGTTAAATCTTCACAGACAAGTGCGGGCATACTTGAAGGCGGCATCATGAGTCGGAACAATCCGATCTTATACATGAAGAAGTCATTGACCGCCATTGAAGATATGCACTCATCAATATACTGAGGCTCCGTTGCATTCAGATCCTGAGGAGTTCTGTAATTCATATACTGTGAAGGGACATTGCTGTCGAGCCCGATTATTGCCTCGACCTCATCCGGATAGTGTTCTGCCCACCAGATCGCTTCGATACCTCCGGCAGAATGAGGCACTAGAATATAAGGACCTTCGATTCCGAGAACCTCTAGAGCAAGGCGATTCTGATCGACTATCGTATCGACGGAACGGTCGCCTTCATATTCATCAGAATAACCGTAACCGAACTTCTCGATGACGACTATCCTATATTTATCAGACAGGCGGGAGTATAAAGGCTTGAAGTCCAGGATGGGCGACGGAGTTCCGAACCCTGACAGGAACACCAAAGTCTTATCCCCGGAACCCTCTGTATAGATATTCATATTATGTCCGTCGACCTCAACGAACTGTCCGATCGTGTGAGTTATGATGCTCCGTTCTTTCTTAAGTTTTATCTGATGGTAAATACAAAAACACGTAAGCAGAAGAACAGGAACCAGTATGATGCAGGTAAGCGCTGTGATGAATTTCTTTCTCATGTTAAGAAGGTCCTTTCGAAGTGTTGATTCTACGATAGGACCCAAGCGCGCAAAGCTCTACCAACTAAGACTTGCAATCTGTCAACCGGCGGCTTGCAGTTAGGTTACGACGTCATATCTGTAAGCTGAAGATGCTTTATCTTGCGGAATACCGGGGCAGAGATGAGAGCTGTAAAGAAGAACGTGATAAGAGCCGCATACAGGCAACCGTTCCACTGAATTCCTCTCTCGAATCTTATCTGGTCTGACTCGAGAAGCTTAAGGATCGACATCTCGAGACCATTGCCGCATATAAGACCGAGGATTATCCCGATTAGGGTGCATACTGCCAATTCGCCCGCAACATAGTTGATCGTCTTCCATAAAGAGAAGCCGTTGATACGCATTATCGTAAGTTCTTTCTTCTTCTGATTGATAAGCATCGATACGAGATTAAGAAGGATGAAATAAGCGAGCATAGCGGACATCGCGATGAACAGGATGGCAAGAGCATCAAGTGAGGATGCGAGGCCCAGATAGTATTCTCTTAACTCGACATTATTCTTAAACTCCTTGATTCCTTCAATCTGTCCGATGTCGGATTCAAGGTTAATCGGGCCGTTCTTGTTCGTAAAGAGCAGGTAAGAATTATACTCGGGCTCTTCTCCGAATACGGATACATAGTTTTCCGGAGATATAAAGGAGTAGAAGCCCAGATTATTCTCATATATACCTGCAATCGTGACCTCGTATGGATTCAGTCTGCTGTCGTAGATGATAAGCCGCTCCCCGGGCTGAACATTATAGTATTCGGAAAGCTTCTGATGTATCCAGATACCGGGGCGAGAAGAGTCTATATGCTCACCCGTTGCAGCATCGTTAAGCGTGAAGAAATCGTTTACCTCATCGAGATCCGTGCATACAAGCTCGATTCCCAGCGTGTTTTGACCGATCCTTGTTGCCCTGTAGTTATCGCTTAAAGCTACATATCTCGTTCCGTTGCTAACGAGTGCATCAAGCACCTGCTCATCAGCTTGCGGGTTGAGCTCGCGGTCGAATTTGACCTTATAGTCGTAGTGCTCATACTCGTTGAACTGATTTAAGATCGAGTCCTTGATGGCAAACTGCATACCGAAGCCTGCCGCGAGGAGAGTGCAGCATCCGAGTACGCTTACGATAGTTGCGATGACACGCTTCTTGTCAGAGAGCATGTTCATGACAATAAGCTTGGGGTACAGGAATAGTGCCTGGCGTGCGTGGCCTCTGCGCTTATGTGTCTTGGGGACGGGAGGCGCAAGCAACGTGATGGCATTCGTGGTAAGCATGCTAAGGCAAGCGAAAATAATGGTAAGCGCAGACAGCGCGACAGCAGCCGCAATGACGATTACAGCCAGGTAAGGCACGAAAACAGATTTGCCCGCGCCGTAAACGTAGTTGTCGGCATAGCCCTTCAAAACTATCGGCAGGATGACAAAGTATCCGAGCACGGTTCCGATAACGGCGCCCGCGACAGTGCCTGACAGACCGAATGTCAGATATTTCGAGAGGATTTCGCTGCTGAAAAAGCCGAGAGCCTTATTTGTTCCGATCTGTGTTCTTTGCTCGTCTACGATCCTTCCGAGAGTAGCGTAGATGACCAGCGCCGCGATTATGACGAACACAGCCGTGAATGTGCGGCCTATGTCGCTCAAGTTGTCGCCCGTGCGCCGTATGATACAGAAGGAGCGGTTCACACTTACATCCGCGAAAAGGAATCGGGATTCGTTATCCATATTTACAAAGGAGGTAGCATCCTCGAGCTCGGCAAGACCCTCTTCGTATTCCGCCAAGCCTTCTGCATATTCTGCTTCTGCTGCCTCTAACTGAGCTCGTGAATTCTCGCAGTCGATAAGTCCCTGCTCGTACTCGGCGAGTGCATCGTTATACCTTGCGGTACCGTCTTCATATTCAGCCAGACCATTCAGGTAATCGTTGCGGTTTGCCTCGTATTCAGCCAAAGCCGCGTTGTATGTGTCCAATCCCGCATAGTACTGTGCCCATCCGTTATCGAGCTCGGCTCTCGCGCTGTTGTATTCTGCGAGTCCCTGGTTGTACGCAGTAAGCCCCTGATTATATTCTGCAAGCCCTGCATTATATTCAGCAGACATCTGATCGTAGAACTCGATGGCTCTGTTAAGATCTGCCTGCCCCTGGTTATATCGCTCTGCCTGCGCATAATACTGATTCCATCCTTCGCGTACTTGCGCGACTGCATCCTGATATTGAATGTAATAATCATGTCCCGTCTCCCACTGGCTTACGGCACTCTCGAGATCGTTGTATTGGGGGAATACGTTAAGAACTCCGTCAGCCGCAAGAACGGAAATATACTGATGCCATGAAGACATTCCGTCAGGAAGTACCGGAGGGTTACCCGTAGCTGCAGAATAGGCTGCTGCAAGAGTCTCTTCACTAAGGTTAAGCGTACTAAGCAAAGTCTCGATGTTAGCTGACAGCGGCGCGCCTATATCAATGACGACACCGCTTGGCAGGATGTATCTGTTGATGTGAGCATCACGGTCGTGATAGTCGATAGGAGTCTCGACCTGTGACCAATCGAACAGGTCTGCATAATCGCCTATAAGTCCTTTAAGTATGGAATGAAGATTAGTGGCGAAAGGAATAGCTTCGGTGTTGATCGTGTTTGTCGCGGCCGAAAGATCAGTCTCAAGCGAAGCTGCCTCGGCAGCGTGCGAATCGATCTGTGCCTGAGCCTCGTTAAGCTGTGCCTCGGCATCTGCTAACTGCTGCGCTGCGGCATCCAGTGTTATCCGTCCGTCGTTTATCTGTGAAGCCAGATACTGAAGCTGAGTGTCGGCTTCAGAAAGCTGCTGCTGTGCTTCATCAAGTCTTGCTCTTCCTGCCTGAAGTTCGGCCAGATGCGGTGCGAGTTCGGCTTCTGCGTTCTCAAGCTGTGTGCGGCTGTTCTGAAGCGTGATCCATGCGCTATCAAGCTGCCCCTGTGCATCATCTAACTGAATGCGGCCGCTCTCGAGGCGGGCCTCGGCATCATCGAGCTGCTGTCTTGATTCTTCCAGCTGTATGGCCGCAGCTTCAAGCTCGGCCTCTCCGTCGGCAAGTTCTGCCCATCCTTCGTCAATCTCAGATCTGGCATTATTAAGCGTCTCAAGACTGTTGTTCAGTTCGACCTGATATGTCCCGATCATATCGTTGTATTCGGACTGCAGGCTGCTGTAGATTATTCCGCCTCTTTCTTCTATCAAAGGAGCAAGTTCCGTCTCCATGTTACGTACTGCTTCGAGGTAGTCCGGGTCGAATCTGGACATGCCTTCTGTGCAGTCGAATGAAAGAAGGATGGAAGTGAACAGACCGTGGCGTTTATCCTCATCGAATCCGCCCAAAGGAATGACAATGCACGGATTGTCGTTGGTGTACAAAGCGACGCACAGATTGTTCGGGTGGTACATGATGCCCGTAACTGTATATTCGTCATATATCAGCTCATAGGGAGTTTCTCCGTCACGGTTTGTCAGAACAATCCGGTCACCGATGTGTATCGAATTCTCATCTGCTATAGACTGCTCGATCAGGCATTCATCATCACTTGAAGGAAGAGCGCCTTCAAGGAGGATCGGTGTATTGAGAGTGTGCGTTAATGACAGAACATCAACATCGACGGCAGTCTCTTCCACTGACAGCATACATGTAACGGTGTATTCACCTTCAGATGCACTGATCCCGTCTAATGAGGCGAAATAATCTATATCCTCCTGATGGGCTCCGTAATTGTAATACAATTCGGCATCGCGCCAATTCGCCTGCTGATAGTAATTATCGCCATTGCTGAGGATCGTTTTTGATGCGAAGCTGACGCTTAAGAATATGGACGCAGCCAGAGCCGCGATAACGATGACGGAGATGTAAGAGACTATCTGCCGTCTGATGGTGGTTATAGAGTCTTTCCACTGCGTTCTTTTCATTAAGGGTTACCAGACAAGATCCGTGGCTGAGACGGGTTCGAGGTTACGCTTGATATTGGCAACTACACCGTTTCTTAACGTTACTACGCGGTCAGCCATCTTAGCTATCTGAGGGTTGTGAGTTATCATGACGATGGTTGTTCCGTTGTTCTTAACGACATCTTCTATTACCGACAGAACTTCGATGCTGGTCTGATAATCGAGTGCTGCAGTTGGCTCGTCTGCGAGGATGAGCCTTGGGTTCTTGACGATGGCACGCGCTATCGAGACACGCTGCTGCTGTCCTCCTGACATCTGTCCCGGATAGAAGTCGGCTTTGGCCGTAAGATTGACTTTGGCTATCGCGTCTTCAGGTCTCATCGGATGATCCACCAGTTCTGCGATATAACGGATATTCTCCAAAGCTGTTAGGTTAGGCATCAGGTTATAGGATTGGAATACAAATCCCAGATAGTCCCTTCTGTATTCGGTAAGATCATGTTCACTTAAGTGCGAGATATCGCGGCCTTCGATCGATACATGACCGCTCGTAAGGGTATCCATTCCTCCGATGATATTCATGAGGGTCGATTTGCCGCATCCGGACTCGCCGAGGATAACAAGAAATTCGTTCTTGTATATATTGAGGCTGAGCCCCTTGAGTACATGAAGTTTTGTCTCGCCGTTCTCATAATCCTTCTTGAGATCTGTGATTGAAATGAGGATGTCCTTTTTTTCTTCTGCGATGTCGAAGAAACCCTTGTCATCCATTGTTATGGTGGAAAGATTGGCAAGATGTTCGCACATCTCAACATCTTCTGCCGTGAAGAGCGAACCGTCCTTCTTGTTTACTATCTCTAGACATCCTATGACTTCTTTGTTGTTTACTATAGGAACACAGATGACCGAGACGGCGTTAAGCCCGAGATAGTCCTCGGGAAGAGGAGTGATAATTGATGAAGAACTGTCAGGTATAAGGACGGATTCCTGCGAGGAAACTACGGCTCCGGCAATGCCTGTACCGATCCTCATGCTCATGTTCGTAATATCGGCAGGACATTTGCTCGATACAGGGAAGATCCTGTCCCTCTTGGCACTGAGCATCCAGTATGCTCCGGCTTCGCCTTCGAGCGCCCCCATTATTATGTCGAGCGAGAATGCCAAACCCTCATCAATGCTGTCGGAATCAAAGACATCGCTCAACATCGCTCTGGTTGCGATCTTAAACCGTTCTTTCGAAGTCATTGTTGACCAGCCCCCTGATAATCAAATATATTTATATATCATTGAGTTTAACACGTGCTTTGGTGCTATGGTTGAAGATAACAACTTGTTAAAAAAACATTTAAAAGAAATAAATAATGACGGTTCGTTTAACCCGGCAGTATACAAGTTCGTATTCTTTCTGGTAAGACTGCTGTTTGGCAGTAAGCCTAAGCCCGAATTTATCCTGAATGACTTTGATAAGGTGAACGGACCTTATATACTTCTGTCGAATCATGAATCTTTCTATGATTTCTACTATCTGTACCAGCTCCCTCATAAGAAAAAGCCCGTCTACGTGATCAACAGATACTATTACTCTATGCCTTTCCTTAGACTGTTGAGTCGTAAAGCCGGAATGATCCCGAAGAAGCTCTTCAACGACGATATGGTCACGCCTGTAAGGATCATGAGGACTCTTAAGAACGGCAGACCTGTCATCATCTATCCCGAAGGGAGACTTAGCATAGACGGCAGAACCAACCGGATCGCCGAATTAGGAGGTGCCTTCTACAAAAGGCTGGGGGTAGATATCGTCCTTGCCAGGGTAAACGGTGCCTTCTACGAGAAGCCGAAGTGGCGTAAGAGACGCTACCACACTCCCGTAACCATTACTGTCGCTAAGGTTATCACACGGGAGCAGGCCGCCTCTATGAGCGTGGAGGAGCTTAACAAAGCCATCGCCGATACGATACATAATGACGCTTCGAAAAACCTTCTTTGCAAGTACCCGCAGAAAGACAAGGCGGAAGGGCTTCACAACATTCTTTACCGCTGCTACTCGTGTGACGGGCTTTATACCACGAGCTCCAAGGGAAATACCATTACATGCTCCAAGTGCGGTAAGACCTTCACTCTGGGTGAGGACTATCAGTTTATCGAGGAGCCTCATACCATTGCAGCTTGGTATGACCATATGACCGAGGTCGAGAAGAAGGCGATCAGGGATATCGATCTTAAAGCGGATGTAACCACCGTGATCTATTCGAATACAGGAAAGAAGCGCAGGGAGAAAGGGAAGTGCCATCTCACATATGAAGGATTCACTTATGAATCGGAGAATGTCAGCTTTCATTATCCCATGGATAAGATACAGGGTATCCCTTTTCAGAGCGGTCAGGAGTTCGAACTGTATAATGATGACGATATGTATTATTTCTATCCCGATGAGAATCCCGTTCAGGTCGCGAGATGGGCTCATATTGTTGATATAATCAAGACCTTGGAGGAGAAGACGGGTGAGTAAAGAAAACAGGTTGATCAACATTCCGGTTAAGACAGTAGTGCAGGTTACTGCTCTGCTCGTGTCCATTATGTTTGTCTCGATTATCCTGACATATCTTATTCCCGGCGGCGAATTCGGAACATTGCCTGACGGTACCACGGACTATACGGTCTTTATCAGAAATGACGATTATTCGGGCATCCCGATCTGGAAAGGCGTACTTGCTCCGGTACTTGTATTCTTCTCATCGGACGGATTGACGTTACTCGTCCTCTCGATATTTCTCATCGTAGTTGCGGGTGCATTTCAGATCATGTCCGATGTGGGAGGCGTTCATTCGCTTATCGGTTCGTTAAGCAAGAAGTTCAGCGGTCATAAGTATGTTCTGATCATCTTGATGTCGCTGCTCTTTTATTCACTCGGATCGTTCCTCGGTCAATTCGAGAATATGCTTACACTGCTTCCTATCGTGGCTTCGTTGTGCGTTCTTCTGGGATACGATTCATATACGGGTTTCCTGTGCTGCATCGCATCGACAGGTATAGGATTTGCTACTGCAATAACGAATCCTTTTACCGTTGTCTTGGCTTCGAATATTATCGACGTAAGTCCGATGGCTAAGATATGGTACCGTCTCATAATATTCGCCGTTATATTTCTGATACTTATCGGCTACATCTTCCTCTACATAAAGAAGATTGAGAAAGATCCTCGTGCAAGCCTTACCTATGAAGGTGACAGGAAGCTCCGTGCGGGTGAGACGAAGGTTGTTTTCGATGAGGGTAACGAAGCTCATGTCAGGAGAGTGTATACGGTTTTCCTGCTGCTTGCTGTCGTTCTGGTTATTGTAACGGCTTTGATAGAGTCCATAAGAGATTACTCTGTAGTATTCCTGACGGTTTATTTCCTCATTGGCGGCATAATGGCAGGCGTCGCTGCGTGCCGTGATTCCCGTAAAGTGTTCCGCTCATTTAAAGAGGGACTCATAAGTACATTGCCTGCCATCCTTCTTGTAGCGGTGGCATCTTCCGTAAAGTATGTCTTTGTACAGGGCCATGTGCTTCCTACTATCGTAAACAAGATGAATGAGATTACAAGCGGGCAATCGCCCCTTAAAGTGGCGTTGATCGTGTATGTTATCGTGCTTGTACTTGAGTTCTTTATCTCGTCTTCCACGGCCAAAGCGATCCTTGTCATGAGCATGCTCTCAGTCGCAAGTCTCGGACTTTCCAAGACCATGCTCGTTCTGATCTATACCTTCGCTGACGGCTACACGAATATGCTTTTCCCAACATCGCCGGTGCTTCTTATCGGTCTGTCGATGATCAACGTAAGCTACTTTACCTGGGTTAAAAAGAGCTTTCCTTTCTTTGTTGCGATAACGGCTGCCGTAGTCGCTTTTCTGGCTGTGGGAATCAAGATCGGATATTGATCTGTAATCCGCATACTTAGTTGACATCTCAGCGCCGGGCGTTATAGAATCTCTGTGAGTGACCAAGTGGTCACCAGAAGGAGATAGATATTATGCCAACAAAATTATTCAACGAATTACCTGAAGAAAAAAAGCAGCGCATCACGCAGGCTGCGCTCGAGGAGTTCGCGGCAAACCGCTTCGACAACGCCTCCACAAACACCATCGTTAAGAATTGCGATATAAGCAAGGGAAGCTTGTTCAAGTATTTCGAGAACAAGGAGGATCTTTACTTCTACCTCGTAGACACTGTCGCAGCGAAGATGGCGCAGGAGACAGAAGACAAGGTTAAGGACCTTCCCAAAGATGTTTACGAGAGGATAGCAGCTTACTCTTCGCTCGAGATCTCGTACTACTTAGAGCACCCAGCGGAGGGGAAGCTTCTTACCAATCTTGCATCTGAGCGCGACAACGATATCGCCGAGAAGATAGAGGCGCGTTACGGCGATGCGAGCAAAGCTTCCTACGAGAAACTCATGGAGGGAACGGGCCTTGATAAGAATAAGTCCGACATCCTCAAGTGGGTACTACAGGGCTTCAACAAAGAGTTCTTAAAAAACGGCGGCGACGGTGAGAACTACATGGAAAGCCTTACAAAGTACATCGAGATCTTAAGGGAGGTGTTGTGATATGAACGGATGCGTAAAGATCGGCAACACGGATATGTATTATGCAGCTTTCGGCAAGGGGGAGAAGAAACTCGTCGTAATCCCGGGCCTAAGTGATGCACTTGCGACGGTGAAGGGAAAGGCTGCGTTGCTGAAGGGACCTTATAAGAAATTCCTGAAAGACTACACAGTCTACATGTTCAGCCGTAAGAACGACATGCCCGAGGGCTACAGCATACGAGACATGGCCGCGGACCAGGTTACAGCCATGCGCCTTTTACATATCGAAAAAGCGAGCATCCTCGGTGTGTCGCAGGGAGGCATGATATCACAGTGCATCGCCATCGATTACCCCGAGGTTGTGGAAAAACTCGTGCTTGCAGTTACGGCTCCGTATGCGAATGAAGTCGTGCGGAATTCTGTAAGCACCTGGATAGATATGGCGAAGAAAGATGATTATACTGCGTTTTTCGCGGATTCGGCGGAGAGGACATACACGGAGAAGTATCTTGCCAAGAACAGAAAGTACTTCCCGCTGATGGCGAAGTTAACGAAGCCTGCCTCCTATGAACGCTTCTATCGAAATGCGTATGCGATCCTAGACTTAGACGTAAGAAACGAGCTTAACAAGATCAAGACCCCTACACTCATCCTTGCGGGTGACCAAGACCTGACAGTAGGAAACGATGCCCCATATGAGCTTAATCAGGGTATAGAAGGAAGTGAAGTTTATATATATAATGGTCTCGGACACGGATTATTCGATGAAGCCAAAGACTTCTACGACCGTGTTTTTGAATTCATCAACGAAGGGGAATAAGGGATGAAAAAACGTAAAGTATTGGCAGCAGCACTGTGCGCAGTGATGCTTGCCGGCTGTCAGGCAGCACCTGCTGAAACGTCTTCGGCTACAACTGAAGCGACTGCAGGAACGACAGCTGAGGTTACCGAGACCGAACAGACTGAATCACAGGTACAGGAGGCGGAGGAGACAGAGCCCGCGGAAACGACAGAAGCTTTCGTGTTGGGTGATGACGGTTTTCTTCCCGAGTATGAGACTTTCGAGCTTACATCGGAGGATCTCGTGGACGGCGTATGGAATCCGGTGATCTCATCGGAGAACGTCTCTCCTGAACTTAGCTGGGAGCCTGTCGAGGGTGCTGACAGCTATGTTATATACATGGTAGATGTGACAGCATACTTCTTCATTCATTGGAAAGCAGATGCGGTAACTGAGACGGATCTTCCTCAGGGCTGGGCCACGGGAGCTACATATGTAGGACCATATCCGCCTTCCGGCGTCACGCATACATACGATGTCTACGTAATGGCGCTTCGTGGTGACGTGGACCGCGTAAGGGGAACTGTAAATGCTACAAACCAGAACTTTGCTTCGTTTATACGCGGCCTTGATACCGACGTGGACGGAAACAGCGGCAATATCATTTCCTACGGATATCTGTCGGGCGAATACACGGCTCCGTAACAATCCAAAAATAATTGAATAAAAATTCAACGAACTATTGACAAGGGATAATTCGCGTTGTATATTGAATACATATTCAATGAACGAGAGTTCAACACAATACAGGAGGAATAAGAGATGACAACAGAAGCAAAGAAGAAGGTAATCGTAGTAGGCGGCGGAATCGCAGGTCTTTCTGCAGGTATCTACGCACTTAAGGCAGGATTCGACGCAGAAATCTATGAGAAGAATCCGGTAGCAGGCGGCGAGTGCATGGGCTGGAACAGACAGGGCTATCACATCGACAACTGCATCCACTGGCTGACAGGTACAGACTCCAAGACAAAGCTCTGGGAAGTATGGAAGACTTGCGGTGCTATCGATGAGAATACAGAGTATGCGAACACATCTAAGTTCTATTCTTCAAGACTCGGCGACAAGGAAGTATCTCTTTGGAATGATCTTGAGAAGACACAGAAGGAATTGATCGAGGCAGCACCTGAGGATGAGGCAGAGATCAGAAAGTTCATCCAGTATGTAGAGTATGCCAAGTCCTGCGTTATCCCTTCAGACAAGCCTATGGATATGATGGGCGTTAAGGATTATATCGAGATGGGTAAGGACATGGCAGACATGCCCAAGGTCATGAAGGAGTACGGCAAGATCAACTGCGCTCAGCTCGCTGACAGATTCCAAAGCCCCGTTATGAAGAAGCTCATGACAGACTATCTTCCCGCTGAATACACAGCTTATTCCTTCCTCGTTTCATATGCGACGATGGCTTCCGGCAACGGTAACATCCCTCTTAAGGGGTCCCTCGCCATGACACTTCGTATTGTAAAAAGATTCAAGGAGATGGGTGGTGTTCTCCACACAAATGCTCCTACAAAGAGAGTCATCATCGAAGGCAAGAAGGCAACAGGTATCGAGCTTGAGGACGGCACGATCGTTAAGGCTGATGAGGTTATCACAGCTGTAGATACAAGATTCCTCTACGGCAAGCTCATCGATGAGAAGTACATGCCCAAGGAGCTTCGCAAGGCTTACGAAGACAGCCAGGCTTACCCTGTAACAAGCGGCTTCCAGACAGCTTACGCTATCGACAGCAATTTCTCCGGCGAGGACACAATCTTCTTCGAGTGCGATCCGATCAAGATCGGCGACAGAACTTTCACAAGAATGTCCGTTAAGTCCTACGCTTACGACAAGTCTTTCGCACCCGAGGGTAAGACAGTACTTCAGGCTAACGTGGTTCAGACAGACGCTGACTATCTTTTCTGGGAGAGCCTTTCCAAGGAAGAGTACAAGGCAAAGAAGGATGAACTCGCAGCTGAGATGACAAAGAGGATCGTTAAGGAGTTCCCTGAGCTTGAGGGAAAGATCGAGCTTCTCGATTGCTGGACACCTCTGACGTATAATAGATACTGTAATGCATACCACGGTTCTTACATGGGATTCGTTACAACGGTCGGCAACAAGCAGATGAGATTTAAGGGCGTCGTTAAGGGCGTAGACAATCTCTTCATCGCAGGCCAGTGGGTAATGAGCCCCGGCGGCCTCCCGATCGCAGTAGTTTCCGGTAAGTTCGCGGTACAGAGAATTCTTAAGAGAGACAAGAGAAGCATCGAGATCTGAGGCTTAACATGACGCGAAAAGAACAGAAAGAAGAGAGACGTAAAGCCATACTTATGACGGCGCTGAACCTTTTCGTAGAGAAGGGGTATTACGACACCAAGATCACAGACATCGCTGCGGCGGTGCCGATGAGTACGGGACTGATGTTCCACTATTTCGAGTCTAAGGAGGTGCTCCTGCTCGAGCTCGTGAAGATGGGTGCCGAGGGAACGCAGGCTTTAAGCTCGGGTCCCGCTGCGCAGGCAATGGCAGACCTTCCGGCGGACCAGTACCTCAAGGGCTTCCTGCAGCAGATGTTTTCGTTTGCCAATGAGCAGCCGTGGGTCTTCAATATGTTCGTACTCATGGGACAGGTAAGACGTAACGGCATGCCCGAGGAGGCACGTAAAGTCGCGATGGCCGTTAACTCCATAGACTTTACTGCAGCACTCATCGCACGCGGACAGATGGACGGCGTCTTCCGTGCAGGCGACCCGATACTGATGTCGAGATGCTTCTGGGCGTCTGTGCAGGGTATCATGGAAGAGATGGCGATGGACAGGGAGATGGAAGCTCCGGATCCTGAGTGGTTAGTCTCGATATTAAAGGCTTAAAAAGAATAAGAGATTAATTGTGACCTCCATAAACGATTCCCGTCTTAATTGGTGAGACACGTTTATGGAGGCTTTTTATATGAAGAGAAGTATATGTTCTTTATTATCAGTTGCAATGATGCTGTCCGCGGTTACAGGCTGCTCGCAGACGGTTTCCGAGACAGAGGCTGATGAAATATCTGAAGTTGAGTCCGCGGTTGAGACTGCTTCAGGCGACAGGATCATTCCTTTCCTCGGCGGATATACACCTGACGAATGGACACCTGAGTACAACGAGTATCTGTATGGTTTTGTAGACCTGGATGGAAATGTTATATATGAGCCGGTCTTTGACAGCTATACATACAGCGATGATGCGGATGCTTATATCGTAAAGGGTGATGAGAACGGAGTTATCAAGTACGGAATTCTCACGGCGGATGGTGAGAAATTTACAGGACTTATCTATGACGGCGCATGGAAGACGACGGGTGAAGATGATCTTTGTTTCTTCGTATCGACTGTTGATGGTGATGAGATTACAGTAACAAGTATCGATTCCAATCTTGAGATGCTCGATGTGAATACAATTACTTTAGATCCGGACGCACTTCCGTTTGATATTGAGACATCAGAAATATGCGTTCAGTATCTTAGAGAAGGCAGAGCGGCAATAACTGACAACAGTGTGTTCTACAACATGCGTTATATCGTTGATACAACTACAGGCGAGGTTATCTATACGGAGCCCAGATTTGCTGATGCTAAGATCTTCGGAGACGTTATTATCGAACAGGATGTTAGCGGCCAGGGCATCGTTGTTTACGATATGGACGGTAATGTTTTGATCGATGATATCGAGGCTTATTCCGGTCAGATTAACGATGACAGCTACATGGTTCTCGAGGATGGAGATCTTAATATCTACGATACATCATGGCATATAAAGACCTCTATGTTTGTTGGCGAGAATGCGGTAGCGATGACTTCATTCGGCAATATCGCTGTATGTGTGAACGGCAGCACGAAGCTGTTCGACCAGAATCTTCAGTACATCTGTGATGTTGATGATCTTGATCTTAATGAGGGACTGTATCTTAGAGATTTCCACAGCTTCGGTCAGGGCGACATGTTCTTTCACGCACTCTATTCTACAGACGAGATCATCAACATGAACACCGGTGCACGTATGGCAGAAGAGGACGGTTTCTTCTCTTCATTCGAGGGTGGATATATCATCTCTGATAACGTAAGCAACGGCAATGATCCGGTTAAGAGATGGAGAGTTTATGACGGTAACTTCAATCTCCTTTTGGCAGATAACGGTATGGCAGATATCGTTACAGATCAGATTACGAATGATGTTTATGTTGTTAGTCTTGACGGGGATACAATGACTGTTTACTCACTTCCTGACGGCGAGGTTCTCTTCGAGACTACTGACTACAGTTCAAATTATCTGTATGCATATGACGGTATGTTCTACGGTTCGGATACCAATACGACATTCCTTCTTAACAGCAACGGAGAAGCCGTATTCGAATACGAAGTAGGCAATGCGTAAGAGTTATATTAAGATAATGAGGTGACTAAGTATGTTGAATGGTTTCTTGTATACTGCGTAACAGGTTGGCTCTATGAGTCGATCTGGTGTGCCATGATCGATGAGAACGGCGGCTTCATTAACCGCGGATTCCTCTACGGACCATGGCTTCCGATATACGGCTTCTCGATGCTCATAATCATGTGTGTCATCTGGAAGCTTAAGATCAAGAAACCATTCTTCATTTTTCTTACAGGAGCAGTATTATCAACAACAGCCGAACTGATCGGCAGCTACTTCATGGATTGGCTGTGCGGAGGTTTTCTGTGGAATTATTCGAATTTCTTCATGAACTTCCAGGGCCGTATCGCTTTGAAGCCTGCCATCATGTTCGGTCTTCTTATATTAGGCGGCGTGCTTGTAATCCATCCCAAGGTGACCGCGCTTCAGAAGAAGTATAAAGACTCGATCGTCCACAAGATACTGTTTGGTATTGTCACTCTTGCCTTCGTGGCGGATCTGGCCATAAGCCTGATTGTTAAGACGTGACGAAGATGTTATAAAATACTTTTATGAAGCTTCGAAGGAAACTGTTCTCTACAAAGGACCCGTACGACCTCAGTAAGGATGAGTTGTTTCTTGGTGCCTGCAAAGAGAACTGGTCCTATCTGGTTTCTCACTGTGAAGACTACAAGAAGATAAGTGACGGTCTTGGGGTTAAGTCTGTCGACGACATTAAATCCCCCGAAGACCTTCCTATAATTCCCACCATGTTTCTTAAGCAGCACGACATGAGGTCGGGCGCATACATAGCATCAGCAACTTCTTCCGGTACAAGCGGAAACTTCAGCACCATAAGATTCGATCTTGGAGGACTGTGGGCCGACCTTAAGATGGCGCTTAACATGTCTACCTATCACAAGATACTCTCGCCCCGTCCGTGCAGATACATAGTCATGGGCTACAAGATGCACAGAGGCAACAAGACCGCCATCGCGAAGACCGCTTTCCTTACTACGCTCCTTGCTCCTGCCATAAGCCGCAAGTATATCTTGAAGTTCAAGGACGGCGAGTATAAGCCTGATTTCGATGGGGTAATGGAAGCTGTGCAGAAGTATGCTAAGGGCAAGATTCCGGTGCGCTTCATGGGCTTTCCGGCATACACTTTCTTCCTGCTGCAGATGCTCGATGAGAAGGGCATTAACGTGACGCTTCCTAAGCACTCCAAGATCCTTCTCGGAGGCGGGTGGAAGCAGTTTTACAAAGAAGCTGTCGATAAGCAGACTTTCTATAAGCTCGCGAAGAAGGTTCTCGGTATAGATGAAGAGAACATAACCGAGTACTACGGTGCTGTCGAGCATCAGATACTCTATACGCATTGCAAGAATCATAACTTCCATGTGCCTGTATTCAGCAAGATCGTAATAAGGGATCCTGATACACTCGAGCCCATCGGTAAGGATCAGATAGGACTCATGAATCTCATCACTCCGCTTCTTACGGCTACGCCGGTTCTGTCTATCATGACGGATGATCTGGGCGTGCTTCATGACGGCAGTAAATGCGGGTGCGGCATAGAGGCGCCGTACTTCGAGATAATCGGACGCGTTGCTCCGAGCGAGATCAAGACTTGCGCAGCTGGTGCGGCAGATATATTGAACGGAGCGGGCAAATGATACTTTACGCAGGGAAGACATACGACAGTTCAGAGCAGAACAGACTTCTTGATGAACTTAAGGACAGGATACCCGAGACTCTTGCCAAGGAGCCTCTTGCTCCCGATGTCGTCATCGATGCGATAGATAAGCTAAGGCAGGATACTCTCGCGGGTAAGTTCGATGAGCTTCTGATTAATCTCCCTCAAGATGCAGTTGAGTCGTACAAGGCTCAGGCTGCGGTACTGTTGTCCAAGGACATGCTCCGCTTAAAGCTTAAGACTGAGCTCCAAGATACATCTGATTATGAGACAGATGGCGCTGAAGGCTTCTCGCGCATCAAGGTTAAGACTATGCCTTTGGGCGTCATACTTCACATAGCTGCAGGCAACATGGATTTCCTTCCCGCGTACTCACTTGCAGAAGGACTTCTTACAGGCAACATAAACATACTTAAACTGCCGTCTGCGGATGACGGCTTATCTCTTAAGCTCATCATGCAGCTCATTGAGTATGAGCCGGAGCTTACAGACTACATATATGTCTTCGACACGCCTTCTTCTGACGTGTACGGCATGCAGAAGATGGCCGCGCTTTCTAACGGTATCAGCGTGTGGGGAAGCGACATCGCTATCGATGCCGTGCGCAAGATGGCGCCTACCGGAGTAAAGCTCATCGAGTGGGGACAGAAGCTTGGCTTCTGCTACGTCTCACATCTCGAAAAGCAGTCGAACGCAGACGAGGAGCTCGTGGCTCTTGCCGAGCACATCGCGAATACGAAGCAGCTTTTGTGCAGCTCGTGTCAGGTGATATACATCAACAGCGAAAGCGAAGAGGAGAAGAAACTTTTCGCGCAAAGGTTCGCGCCGCTTCTTGAGGAGGCTGTGGGCAAGAATAAGACCGACGAGATTGGAGTTCGCGCGAGGGATACGCTCGTAAGTTATACCGCGAGACTTAAGGGTATGCTCGGCGAGGAAGAAGTATCAAGCGATGTGATCAAGAAGCGCGGATGCAGCGTGATCATCTCGGATAACAGCAAGCTTGAGCTGTCTCCTATGATGTGTAATGTGCTTGTGAAGAATCTTCCGGAAGATAAACTTACTAAAGTGCTTATCGAGAGTAAAAACTATCTTCAGACGGCGGGGCTTATATGCCCTGATGAGGAGCGCGGTCGGCTTACGGATGCGCTTATAAGAAGCGGTCTTATAAGAGTTACAAAGGGCGGCAATATGAGTGCGTATTTCCCCGGTGAATCACACGACGGCGATTATGCGTTAAGACGATACATAAGATATGTGAATATTGAGTTGTAACCTTCAAAGTGTGATATTATTATTTACCGAGGGAAAAAATATGGATAGATATTTTAACAGGGAAAAACTCAAGGGATCTAATAAGTATCTCGTTATGTGTTACGTCTTGTTCGGCGTGATACTGTTACCTTTGATCATAATTCTGATCGCAGGTATTCAGGAAGGCGAGACCCATATGATCGTAACTGTGAGCATTCTTTTGACGATCATGACTGCGGAGTTGGTATTCTTTATTTTGGTCATTAAGAAATCAAACCGCGCCAAGAGATATGCGCCTATCTTCGAAGAGGATCATGACGGAATTCTCACATATAAGCGTATCGACGAGATGACAGGCTACGGCGTTGAGCGAATCAAGAAGGACGTAAATTGGCTTCTTCAGGCAGGCTATCTTCAGAATGCAGTTGCTGATGAAGAGAAGGTAATCTTGCTAAGAGAGAATGAGTTCATCAATATAACATGCCCTACATGCGGAGCGTCGAATGAGATTAGGATCGGAAGCTCCAATAAGTGTAAGCACTGCGGTTCGTACTTAAGGAGAGTATGACATGTATAAGAACAATAACAGATACACAAGTACTTTGGTCTGGTCCATATTGGGACTTGTATTCGGTATCGGACCGGCTTTGCTGTGGGGATTCTTTCTGTTGGCATTCATCCTTGATGGAAGTTTTGAGATTTCCGCTATCGTATTCTCTTCGTTCTTCCTTGCCATCGGTGTTCTCTTTACCGTGCTGGGAATTAAGGGCCTGTCATCGATACTCGTAGTGGCATTCTGCAACAGGATCTTCGAGCAGGATCCGGACGGAATCATTGAGATGGATTCCGTTCTTGCCAAGAAGGGCGCGAAGAAGGGTTCTTCCTACGAGAGAAGAGTAATCCGCGCTGTAGAGAAGGATTATTTTAACAAGCTGACTTATGACCGCACGTACAGAGTGTTCGAGCTGTCAGACCGTGTTAACAATATGGAAGATTACAAGAATCGCTTCATCGGAAAGAACTGCCCCAACTGCGGTGCACCTCTTAAGATCAAGAAGGGATTTTCCGTTATCTGCGATAAGTGCGGCCAGGAAGTAAAGGCTTAAATTACAGCTCCAT
>JAFZPX010000049.1 GCA_017552455.1 Clostridiales bacterium | reverse complement strand
ATTAAGAGCGATTATCTTATCGTCATCCGTGTTACGTGCGGAGATAAAAAGGATCGGAACTTCCAGCGTCTGCCTGATATGCTTGCACAGCTCGAATCCGGAACCGTCTGACAGGTTAATGTCCAGAAGTATGAGCGAAGGCGTGTTGTCCTTCAGAAACTCGAGTGCAGCCGCCTTGGAATAGACGACATACGACGACACTTCAAACATATTGAAGTATTCGCACGTGTTGTCGGCAAGTTCCTTCTCGTCATCGATTATAAGACAGTCGTATTTCATAATTACATTCTAACACTACTTCAGAATGCCCGTCGTCTTCAAAAGCAACAGGAGAAGACCCAGCGGTGCAATGACCTTAATCATAACGACATAAAGTGTCTTTCTTCCAAACTTCTCTCCGTTCTTGGTAGCCTCTTCTATGACTGTCTTCGGCTTCAACACCCATCCGATCAGGATGCAAGTCGCGATAGCGATGATCGGCATAAAGAAATTGTTTGTTATGTAGTCGAGTATGTCGAGGATCTGCGCCGTGGAGCCGTTAGGAAGCTTGTACTCGAAGTACAGGTGGTTGTAGCCGAAGCAGACCATCTGTCCAATCGCAAGTGTGAGCGCAGTCTCAATCAGCGTTGCCTTGTGGCGGCTCATGCCGAAAGCATCGATAAAGCTCGACACTATCGCTTCGAGGATAGACATCGCGCTTGTAATCGCCGCGAAAAGCACCATGGCGAAGAACACGATTCCCACAGCCGTTCCTACCTTACCCATCTGAACGAAAACCTTCGGCAGGGAGACGAACATCAGCGAAGGTCCTGTAGCCATACCCTCAGGACCCATGAACACATACACAGCGGGAATGATCATTACACCCGCAAGGAAAGCTACGAACGTATCAAAGAACTCAATCTGGTTAATTGACTTGGACAGATTTGCTTCATCCGGAACATAAGAACCGTAAGCGATAAGGATACCCATGGCAACACTTAAGCTGAAGAACAGCTGTCCCAAAGCATCGATGAATATATTAAAGAATTCCTTTAATCCTATTCCTGTAAAATTCGGGATCAGATAGACCTTAAGACCCTGAAGTCCTGTTACAACCTTTCCCGCATCGTTAGTACTCTTGATCGTAAGGGAGTAGGCCGCGATACCTATTACAAGCACAAGGAGTATCGGCATCAAAAATTTCGAAGACTTCTCGATTCCTGCACTGACACCTCTGTAGATGATGACACAGCAGATACCGAGGAATATGACCATATATAATCCGGGCTCATCTACACTTACGATAAAGTCTGTAAAATACCCGTCCTGCGCTGCCTCAGCTGCATGACCTGTTGAGAAAGCCACCAGATACTTAATTACCCATCCGCCAATCGCACAGTAATACGGAAGGATAAGGAAAGGTACAAGACATGAGAGCACGCCGATCCACTGCCATTTCTTAGACAGGTGCTTATATGCAGTAAGCGGACTCTGCTTAGTCTTACGCCCTATCGCGACTTCCGTAGTAAGGAGTGTAAATCCGAATGTAAGAGCAAGAATGATATATACGAGAAGGAATATTCCTCCTCCGTCTCTTGCCGCCAGATACGGGAATCTCCAGATATTGCCAAGTCCTACTGCTGAACCTGCAGCAGCAAGAACAAATCCAAGTGAGCCTTTAAATGAACCTCTTTCTTTTTTGTCAGACATAATCAGCCAGCTTTCAATTGTTCTTCAAGATAGTCAGCGATGTTCTTTGCAGACTCACCGCGCTTTGCCCAGAGCTGTTCGCGAAGTTTCTCGCGGCCTTCTCCAAAGCGGTCGTTCTCTGTAAGCTCCTTGATCAACTCCTTCATGCGGGGGAAATCTTCCTGCTTCAAAGAAACGCCCATCTGATCGAGAACGCGCAGTCTCCATAGGTCCTCATCGAACCATGCGGCATCGTAAGGAGACTTATCAAAGTCCGTATCCGCGAAGATAACGGGCTTGTTAAAGATCAAGGCAAAATCAAAAACAACGCTCGAGAAATCACTTATCATGATGTCCGCGCGGCTAAGTGACGGGAAACCGTCGTTGTTGTTATCCCACTCAATCTGATCGCTCTCGGGATACTTCTCAAGGAGCGGATCGAGAACTTCCTTCTCGACGATCTTAGACTGCGGGTGAGGTCTTACGATTATGTGATAACCGGTCTTAACAAGTGCATCGAGCATCTCGTCACCGAACTTACTTAAGATGGAGCTCTCTCCCCAGGAAGGAGCAAGAAGGACAACCTTGTCTTCAGGATTCTTCTTGTCAGCAACATAATTCTTTGCCTTACGGTCGAGATCATCAAGATAAGGACTTCCCACAATCTGAATATCCTTGGGAGCTTCCCTTCTCATCTTCTCAAGACTGCGCACTGTATCAACCTGGAACTGAGAAGCCATCAGGATGGAATCGAAGAAATCCATGCCAAACATTCTGTAACCTGCGCCCTCATCTACAGCGTGATAGATATGAAGATACTTATCAACATTGGGCGAACGCTTCCACTGGAATACATCGAGACCGGGAGTAGTAGTAAAAAGCACATTTGCCTTAAGCATATTGAGCTTCGCGAAAGCCTTGTTGCCTTCGCCGATAAAGCTCGGATGGATGTGCTTGTAATCACAGCTTAAAGACGGATCATTCTTATCCATCGTGTAGTATTCGCACTCAACACCGCGGTTCTCGAGCTCATCGCAGACAGAGTGAAAAATATTCCAGTAACGTCCGTCTTCTCCGAAGATAACCAGAGGCTTCTTCTTAGCGTTAACGTCTTCTTTAACACGTCCGCTCGAGAAGATGAACTTAAGCTTTATCCAGAATTTCTGTGCAAGGAAAAACAGTGTAGATGCGATGCCGATGATAACGGCAAACAACATACTTCCGGTTCCCGGATCTATGTATAAGTTGAACATCAATTACACCGCTCCCATATTATTAATAATAAAATACGGGCACATTATAACACATTCTTTGAAGACTTAAAGTTTTGTAAGTGCGAAGGATTTTACTCTCGGCAGAAGCTCTCTTATATGCTCGATAGAATGCTTTATGCGGATATCGCGAAGTTCCGGCTTGGAGAATCCGTTAGTGATCGCACTGTTAAGGAAGCCCACATATCCGAGAAGATAGATCTTATCCTCTTCTGCCTTAATCTGCTCTTCGCTGTAGCCTTCAAAATAGTTCTTAACGATAAGCTCCCAGATGCGGTCGCAGATTTCCTTCTTCAACCCAAGGAAACTCAGACAGTTATCAGGCTCGTCCTCGTTATAAGCCTTGTAGCAAACAAAGAGGCTCTGAAGATCAAAGACCGGATTACCCACGCACAGCGACTCCATATCGATCAGCATCGGTTCGTCGTCTGCAAACATAACATTCTTCATCTGAATATCGCCGTGAATGATATGGTTATCCTCAGGCATCTCAAGAAGCATCTTTCTAATCGCCTCTGCAATATCCTCAGGGATTATGTCTTTAAGCTCGACTAGATACTGCAGGAAATTATTCCTGTCGCTTGGCAGCTCACCCAAAGCCACTTCAACATTATGAACTGACTTAATTAGCTGCACATACTTAACCAACAGCTCATCAATCTTATCCAGATTAGCAAGAAGAACATCGTTCATGTTATCTGCATGCAGCAACTCGAACACTGAGCCGTAACTGTCGCCGACTCGCACGATATCGTAACTTATCGCCGTGGGGATACCCTTTATAAATGCTTGCTTTGCCTTCTTCCTCTCCACCTCGATAAGCGGGAGACTGTCAGCAGACTCGTACACCTTAACGATAGTATCCTCGTCCGTCTTATATACCGTTCCGTAAGCACCGTGGCCGATGACCTCGCACCCTTCCACACTGATACTCTTCATCTTCTTACTTACGTCGAAAAGCTCCGTAAACCCGGTCATATCCAGGATCTCATACAGCTCAGGACCTGCATTACGCAGAACCAAGGGCTTACCTGCTCCTGTGGAGAACTTGAGGAGAACACGAAGACCGGCACTCGACACATAGTCCAGATCCTGCGCATCTATAGCGAGTTCCTTGCCGGGATTCTGCTCAAGGACATCATTAAGCTCCTGCTCGATCTGACGGGCATTATCAGAGTTAATCCTGTCTTCGGGGAAGGCTACGATATAGTTTCCTTCAACCTGTGTCTTCATCAAAGTCTCCTTGACAATTAAAGAAATCGGGAGCCCCGGTAGAGGACTCCCGTATATTATATATCACTTTGTATCGCTAATTCTTCTCAGCTTACCCAGAAACCGTGGAGGTTGCAGTAAGCGTATGCTTTCTTAACCTCAGCACCTGAAAGCACTGTGAATACAGCAACAGGATCATCATTAGGATTGAGCTTGGCAATCTGAACACCCGCTGTCGTATCAAGGATAACGAACTGGATGTAGTGCTCTGCTGTCATAGGATGTGCAACGGAACCTACGGATACAGTCACCTTATCGCCGTCACGTGTAACTACAGGAACGTGCTTCTCAACTGCTGCATCAACTGCGCCGGGTACAAGTTCTTCCATAGCCTCACCGCAGCATGACATGGGAACGCCGGAGTTGATGACCTTTATCGCGATATTACCGCAGTGCTTACAACGATATACTTTGATTTCCATGAGTTCGATCTCCTTTACGGATAGAATGATAAAACTATTTTAACATTTCATTTATTAACTTACTGTAACGCTTTCTCCGGTCTGACCGAGGAAGACGATGTAGCCTCCCTCAGGAAGGTTGATGCTGTCCGCTGCATCGAGGTAGTGGGTTGTATATACAGGCTCGAAGAACTTGTTGTATACGTAGATTACTGCATCTTCGGGACAATCTACATTAATCATCTCATAAGCCATCTCATCGCCAATCCTGTACCAGGAAGCACAATCGCTTGTAAGCTCGACCTCTGTTATATCGGAAGTAAACTCCGGAATGGCCGCGAGAGATATATATGAGATGCCAGTAGTAAGGCTTGCTGTTCCGTCATCATTTATATATAAATCGCAGAGATCTCTGCTTGAGGAACACGGCATCGTCTCGATCGCGACCGCAGTTGTCTCATCTTCAATCCTAAGCAGCCTTGCTCCCAAGCCTGTTCCTGCGAGCACATATCCCGTAAGTCCATCGGGCATCATCATGAATTCGAACGGTGAATCATAAACGCCGGAAGAATACCTGTCGCTATATGCCGCCATAGGCACTGCACAGTAACCTTCCCAGACCGCCTGCAGTTCATCGCTTATCGGGTTTGCCTCAATGCGCTGAGCAACATACGAGTTGTTTATGTAGGATCCGACTTCCGGCACCTCGGTATACTGTTCGCTAGCAATATAAACCTGTCCGTCCTCACCCTGCTCAAAGAACAGGATCGTCTGATTCGCTCTTATATTTCCGCTGTCATTAACCTCAACAAATCCGCCGCAGTCAGTATATCTGTAATGATATTCCGCCGTTCTGCCGTCAAACATCGTGATCTCAAGAAGCATCTGCCCGTTATCGGAGAAACTTACTTCGCCAAGGCCCGGCATCGGAGAAGTACAGCAGTAGAATCCGGCGTACTGTTCTAATTCTTCGGGCATATCATCAACGATCTCGACCTCACGGGGCTCCAGGGGCTGCACTTCTATCCCCTGCTCTTCGAGTGCGATGTTCATAAGAGCCTCACACATAAGCATGCAGTAAGTGCTACTGCCGCCGCTTGATAATACAGCTACACTTATCTCATTCTCGGGTGCGACCATAAGCTGTGAATGCATGGTCAAGACATCTCCGCCTTTTCCCACGATCTGCACACCGGCCTGTTCATACTGGAGCATCTCGACGTAGTCCCAGCCCAAGCCGCAGCCGTCAAGATACTCATTATCGGAATCGGTCCAGCACAGTTCCATCTCATCGACGAGCTCCTGGCTTATAAGGCTCTCGCTGCCTGTGAAGAATGAACTTCCGAACATCGCCACATCAGAAGCAGTTGCGACGACTCCGCCCGATCCGACATCAGTGCAGTACTCATAATCGTAAGGGAGATTATTAACATATACATCGATGGGATTACCGATTTCATACGCATTAGAGGGCGTCCCCGTATGGCTTAATCCGATCGAGCCTGCAAGCTCGTTAGTGATGTAGTCTGTAAAGTTCATACCGCTCACATTCTCGACGATCAGCTGCAGAAGACCGAAGCCATCGTTACAGTAAGCAGCGTACTCTCCGGGATCGGCCTTAAGTCTCTGAGTCGCGAGATTATTAAGAAGGATACTGTGAATGTCGACATCATAATCATCGTACAGGAACATATCAATAGCCGTCGATCCCATCAATCCTGATGTGTGATTCATGAGCATTCTGACAGTGACCTGGGTATATCTCGGATCTGCCATAGTGAAATCCGGGATATATTCCGTGACCGGAGCATCGAGATCGACCAGACCCTGATCGACGAGCTGCATGACAGCTGCGGTCACATATACCTTACTTACGGAAGCCAAGCAGTAGACTCGCTCGTCAGTCGTTGTCTGCGCACTTGCCGTATCGGGTGATACATCCCCAGTCTGAGCAGCGCTCGCACTGTTCATGACAGCCGATAATGTAAGTATCAATGCCAATGTAGTTGTTATAGCTTTTTTCATCTTTATTACCTCTTATTCTGTCATGAGTTCTGTTACTGATACCTGCTTGATCTTGCCTGCTGCAAGGTAAGTCGCGATGTAGCAGAAAACAACAAGTAATACTGCAGTGATGATCAACAAGGGGAGGTTAGCGCTATTTATGCAT
>JAFZPX010000048.1 GCA_017552455.1 Clostridiales bacterium | reverse complement strand
GTGCAAGCCCGGTGAGACAGGCGAGATCTGCATCAACACACAGAAGTATCACCCGAAGGGACTGTTCCTCGAGTACTATCTGTCACCCGAGCTCACAAAGGATGCTTGGCACGACGGCTGGTATCACACAGGTGACACTGCTTGGATGGATGAGGACGGCTACATCTGGTATGTCGGAAGAACAGACGATGTTATCAAGTCTTCCGGTTACCGTATCGGACCTTTCGAGATCGAGAACGTTATCATGGAATTGCCTTATGTCCTCGAGTGTGCCGTTACAGGTGCACCTGACCCGAAGGGCGTAAGAGGAATCGTCGTTAAGGCTACAATGACTCTCGTTAAGGGCACAGAGCCTACAGAGGAGCTCAAGAAGGAGATTCAGGAATACGTTAAGGCAAAGACTGCTCCTTACAAGTATCCGAGAATCGTAGAGTTCGTTGATGAGCTTCCGAAGACAGTCTCCGGTAAGATCAGAAGAAGAGCTATCCGCGAGGACGACGACAAGAAGGCATAATCCGGATTCTTCATTAAGTTACTTCCAAATATTTAAAGGGTGTCTGCGGACACCCTTTTCTTTTGTCATCACGCGATCCGCCAAAAGGGCGACAGGCTGTCCGCACCCTTGCCGCCGATACGATGGCACTGAACCTCCAACCCGCCCGTCACATACGGCCAGAAAGTCTCATACACTTCATGCTCATTCTTAACGACAGGGATCGGAAGCCTGTGAATATCGAGCAGATCATCCTCGCTGCCGTTTCTCATAAGAAGCAGGCAGTGACGCTGATCGTAAGCTAAGATGTCATCGTATTCCGGATCGCTCAGTATCCGATTCTTGATAAGAGGAAGCACACAGTTACGAGGGTTAAGAGAGACAACTGATACACTCCCCTCCCTGCGCCAATCCATCGCCTGGATCAAAGTCTGCGACTCACGGTAAAGGTCCCGTATGGCCATCTGTATCCGGTGCATAGTCTCGTCATCATAGTCTTCGGATATACGAGCACCGAATCTGATCGCGCGGCTCATAAGTTCATAGAGGTCAAGCTCCATCCTGGGCAGGCTCGTCAGGAAACAATCCGTCATCATCTGCTGAATCTCGGCAGAAGCACACTGTCCGATATACCGGTACAGTCTGTCCGCCTGTGCCACATTGGTCCGCACGAACAGATACCGGTCCTCGAACGGCTTCCCCTTCACCATAAACTCCGGCTTAATATCAAGCGGCCGGACCTTCATGGCGATGCATTTAAGATATACCGACAGGAGCCCTTCTATCGTCCCGTCGTATGTAAAGTCATGTATCATGTGCGGCATGGCTTCATTCTAACAGGCGAACATTCGTTTGTAAATATAGCGAGTAGGAAATTAAAAGGACCATTCTTGCGAATGGCCCTCATCAATACTAATTAATCAAATCCGATCAGGGACGGGGGAGTCCGAGAGCACGAAGGATAGTATTAACATCATCTCTTGTATCGTTATCGTCTTCAACAGTAAGGATTGCAAAAGCCTCATCCTCTACGAAGTAGATACCGCCGTACATATAGCTTCTTCCAGTGTAGAAGTCTCTGTCATCGCACTCGCCGTTAAGGAGGATGTATCCGTAAGTATCACGGTTTACAAGTCTTGCTCTTCCGTCGAAGTCCTTGTCATCCATCATATCTTCGAATGAATCGACCATGTCTTCCCAAGCATCCTCAGCGTCGTCTTCATCATCGAACTGAGTGAATACGATAGCATAGTCGTCATCCATTACAGCGATCATATCGCCGTAAGAAACGTAGTCATCGTCATCAAAGACCTCTTCGATAGCGTCCTTGAACTCACCTGCTCTGATGTGCTCGATTTTCTTAGCACAGCCTGCGAGGGGCAGCAGCATGGCGCCAACGAGTGTCACTGCAATGATCTTCTTGATATTCTTCATGTGTAGGCTCCTTTTCTTATAGAAAGGACCGCTTATTATTAAGCGGTCCTCATTTAAATTCATTCTAACGATTCAATCAGGGATGAGGATAACCGATAGCTCTGAGGAACTCATTAACTGTATCGATATCTCTGTCTCTGTCACTTCTTACGAGAACGATAACTACAACGTCTTCCTTGCAGAAGATACCGCCGTAGAGGTCATCATCATAGAAATCGTCGCTGTGGCTCTCACCGTTCAGGAGGATGTAACCTTCAGAATCTGTGAGTCTGCTGGATGTTCTTCCGTCGAAGTCCTTGTCATCCATCATATCCTGGTAATCATCGTAGAAATAATCCTCGAAGAAATCCATAGCGTGAGAATTGCTGTCGAACTGGATCCACTCATAGTGGAAGTCACCGTCGTAGCAATCGATGTCGTGCTCGGAGTGTGAATAGTATGTTGTGTAGTCATACCAATCATCCTCATCAAGATCACATACATCCTCAAGAGCGTTTGTGAAGTCCTTCTTGGAAACTACCTGATAGTTCTTACCGCAGCCGGCAATAGAAAAAGCCATTGCGCCGAGAAGAGCTACCGAGATAACCTTCTTCATCGTCTTCATAGTTCTATACCTTCCTTTAAGAATTTGGTGTCAAACAATCCTGTTTAACATACAGACCTTAATAATAATATCACATTTATCAAACTATTTTAAGCCTGTGGTAAACTTTTTTACCTTTACGTGCGATAGCCTCGCCGTCTGCATCAAAATCTTTCTCTGTAAGCTTATAGAACTTATCACCGACAACAACGTCGTTAAGGTAAACACCCTTCTGATCGATCATTCTTCTGCACTCGCCGTTAGACTTGAATACACCTGCATCAACGAGCACCTGCGCAAGGTCGATACCCTCAGCCAAAGAAGCAGCCGCAATCTCCGTTGTCTTCATGTCCTCGGACTTGCCGCCCTTATTCTCGAAAAGGTCCTCTGCAGTCTTCTTCGCGATGTCAGCCTGCTCCTTACCGTGGATGATAGCCGTTACTTCATAAGCAAGTCTCTTCTTCGCCTCGTTGATAGCGGAGTCAGTAAGCTTAGCGTACTCGTTGATCTCGTCCATGGGCAGGAAAGTCAGAAGCTTCATGCACTTAATGACGTCAGCGTCATCAACGTTTCTCCAGTACTGGTAGAAATCGTAAACGGGAGTCTTGTTGGCATCGAGCCATACAGCACCCTTAGCTGTCTTACCCATCTTCTTACCTTCGCTGTTAGTAAGGAGAGTAAATGTGAGGCCGTAAACGGAATCACCCTTCTTTCTTCTTACGAGCTCCATACCTGCGAGGATGTTGGACCACTGGTCGTCACCGCCGAACTCGAGGTTACAGCCGTACTTCTCGTGGAGATAGTAGAAGTCGTAGCCCTGCATGAGCATGTAGTTGAACTCGAGGAAAGACAGACCCTTCTCGAGACGCGCCTTGTAGCACTCAGCAGTAAGCATCTTATTAACGGAGAAGTGTGTTCCGATCTCTCTTAAGAACTCGATGTAGTTGAGGTTTCTAAGCCAGTCAGCGTTGTTAACGATGAGAGCCTTGCCGTCAGTAAAGTCAACGACTGTTCCCATCTGCTTCTTGAAGCACTCTACATTGTGGTCGATAGTCTCGACTGTCATCATCTGACGCATATCGGATCTTCCGGAAGGATCGCCGATCATGGCTGTACCGCCGCCCATGAGAGCGATAGGACGGTGTCCTGCCTGCTGCATGTGGCTCATTACCATCATCTGTACGAAGTGTCCTACATGAAGTGAATCCGCAGTCGGGTCGAAGCCGATATAGAAGCTGACACCGGGCTTGCTCAACAAGTCATAGATCTCTTCCTTATGTGTAGCCTGTGAGAAATAACCTCTCTCTTCAAGCGTATCAAAAACATTCTTATACATCGCTTCTTACCCTCCGCGCTAAGAATACTTATTAAAAGACAACAGATTTTACCATCTTAAACGTTCCGGCTCAACCTTGAGGCAGCGATAGCTGCGATCGCGCCGTCAGCGGCAGCGGTAACCAGCTGTCGAACTTCCTTAGTGCGGCAATCTCCCGCCGCGAACACACCGGGAGCCGACGTCTCACAAGACTCGTCCGCGATTATGTAACCCGCGTCGTCAAGCTCGACCAGATCACGGAAAGCACCGTTCTCCGGGATAAGTCCGATCGCGACAAACAAAGCATCCGTCTCGAGCAGCTCATCGTGACCATCGACCGAAGTCAGCGTTACGCCTGTAAGCTTGGCATCACCATGTATCGCGGACACTGTAAAAGACAACTTCGTCTCGACATTGTCGTGCTCGAGCATCTCTTCCACCAAAGCCCTGTCCGCTCTAAACTCATTACGTCTGTGGATTATATAGACCTTCTTGCAGATCTTAGCCAGGTACGTCGCATCCTCGACGGCCGTATTGCCGCCTCCGAACACCGCCACGGTCTTGCCCTTGAAGAAAGCTCCGTCACAGGTCGCGCAGTACGATATTCCGCGCCCTGCATACTCCTGCTCACCTGCAAGTCCCATCTCGCGGCGCTTGACTCCGCTGCCGATAATTACAGTCTTCGCCTCGCACTCCGTTCCGTACTCACACATCAGCTTAAATCCGCTGTTAACATCGCCCGTAACCTTCTTCACGGTATCGAAAACAAACTCTGCACCCAAAGCCTGTGCCTGCTCATAAAGCTTGTTGGCATACTCGAATCCGGACACACCCGGGAGCGCCGGGAAATTAGCGATCTCCGGCGTATTGATTATCTGTCCGCCCGGCGCCGCGCCTTCGAATATGGCCACCGAAGCGCCCGCACGTCTTGCGTATATCGCAGCCGTAAGACCTGCTGTTCCCGCACCTATAACCGCTACATCAATCATGCTTCTTCCTCCAGGTATTCACGGATCTTGGCATCCATCTCGGGGTAGTCTTTTGCCACAGACACTATCTTTCCCTCAGAAGAAACGAAGCAGTGCTCGCTCTGTCCTGTGCAGCGTACCGCGCCCGTAGCCTTGTCCGTAACCACATACTCTATGTAGAGACGCACTCCCGTGTATTTCGAGAAGCGGATATTAACTACAACCGTATCGTAAAACTCCGCGCTCGTCTTGTACCGCGCACTGACGGCCGTGACAGGGCTCATTACTCCCTGCTGCTCACACTCTTTGTAGCCGAGCCCGATCTGCTCGAAGAAGTCGACTCTCGCCTCCTCGAACCAGCGTATGTAATTACTGTGGTGTGCGACCTTCATCTGGTCTGTCTCGTAGTACTGTACTATGTGCTCGTATGGTTTTATCTCACTCATTTACTGCTCCCTGAAAGAAATTACTTATGTCGCGGAAGTAATCGAATCTGACGCTCTCGTTCTGAATCTCGTGGCGGAAGTGCCCGTAGTTGCGTTCAGTAACTTTAACGCCCTTCGATCTTAATATCTCTATAACCTGACGCACGCCCTTGCCGTAATCGCCGACAGGATCGTCCTCGCCGTATGTAAGCATGACAGGTTTATCGAGAGGAACGTGATCATAAGCATCCTTCTTCTGCATGCGGATAACGAGTGTAAAAAGATCTGCGAAGCCCTTGTTCGTAAACAGGAATCCTGCGAGATCGTCCTGCATGTATTTTTGCACCTCAGCCTCGTCGGAAGTAACCCAGTCGTAGTCCGTCTTGGGGTTCTGGATCTTCTTGTTATAAGTTCCGAACGCGATCTTATTTACGAACTTGCCGGGAGCCCTTTTACGTCCGAAGACCTTCATCATATTGGTAAGCGCAAGGCCTGCGCCGGCAGCCGGGTTCGGTCCCATTGTGGACGCGAAGATGAACGCTTCGAACTCTTTGCTGTACTCAGGCGTGATGTAAAGATTACGCGCCACGAACGAGCCCATGCTGTGCCCGTAAAGAAAGTACGGCAAAGACTCACCGAATCTTTCCTTGGTAAGTCTGTGGAACTCCATCTCGTCCTTCAGGATGCACATCGCAGAATCAGGCGCGTCGCCGAAGTAACCCTTGGGCATCTCGCGCTCAGCATTAAGCTGGAAAGTCGCGCCATGGCCCATCATGTCCATGCCGCCGACGATAAATCCCTGCTCTGTCAGGTACTGTGCCATCTGCAGATATCTTGAGAAGTGATCCGCCATGCCGTGACAGATCTGAATCACTCCCTTTATCGCAGTTGTATCCAAGTTATCCGGCTTGCACCAGCAGTAAGCTATCTCGTTACCGCCGCCGCATGAAGCCTTAAAGATTCCGTCTTCTCTGTTCACTTAAGCGTAACCCTGATTTCCTTTCCTATCTTGTCCTTAGGAAGCACATTCGTGCCCTCGGAAACTACAACACCGTCGACCTCGATCTTAGCGACAGTATCGCAGCCGCCGTCCATGACATAAGTTACGTCAACAGGGACTCCGTTAAACTCGAACGATACACCTGCCTCGCCGTTCTCATCGAACTGTGAAGGCAGAAGTCCCGGCTCGAACTTCATGTCGCCGAACTCGCCCTTGATACCGAGCATCTCGTTCAACACAGTAAGGATCAGCCATGAAGCAGCACCCGTCAGGTAGTGGTAAACACCTCTTCCCTTCGGATCGAAATACTCCGGCACACCGGGATAGATCTTGGAAGACTCGAAGTCAGCAGCATGTCTGTACAAAGAACCGATAACCTTCCAGCCTGCTTCCTTGCAGCCTCTTGTGTAGAGGGCGTTACCGTACATAACAGCCATGTGTGAGAACACAGCTCCGTTCTCCTTCTGACCGTAAGCAAAGCCGAACATTCTTCCCATGTTTGTCTTGATCTCGTGGAAGTCTGTATTCAGTCTGTAGCCGCCGGCACTCTCGTCGTAGAGATACTTGTCGGCAGACTCGATGATAGCCTTAACCTGATCGTCAGAAGCGACGCCGCTCATTACCGTGAATACCTGACCTGTGATCATCATGGCAGGGTTGCCGGCCTTATCGCCGTTCGCCTCGAGAGGATTACCGTCGTTATCGTAATAGCTGTTAAATCTCGACAGACCGAGCTCGTCCGTGAACCACTCGTTCTTTCTGATGTGCTCGGCAAGAGCATCAGCCTTGGCCTCGAGGTCACGTGCGATGTCGTTCAAAGAGAACTCCTTCTTGTCGCCGGAGAAACCGTTCTTAACGCCGTCACAATACTTCATGAGAGTATCTCTTCCGCCGGCTGTGCCAAGGAGCGACTCAAGTTCAGAAGCAAGACTTACCTTATCGCCGTTTGTAGAAGCGAACTTATCGAGGATCTGTGCGAGCTTTCTGTAGTTGCCTGCATAAGCTGCGGTGAAAGCTACCGACTCTCCCTTGTCTTTCGCCATGTCGAGAGCGTCATTCCAGTCAGCGCCTCTAAGCTTCATGGAGCCGTGCTCACCAACATCGAAGAAAGCTGCGAGGTTCTGCAGGAGCAGGTGCTCGAGGACTGTACCCTCACACTTAACGCCGGGGGCATTCTCGAGAAGCTGCTCGCCTCTTAATGCCTGTCTGTCGATGAAGTAAGGAGCGGTCTCGTTAAGGATACCGATATCGCCGCTTTGCTTGATATAAAGATCCATCGTCATGAACGGCCACATAGCGTGATCCATCCATACTCTCGTGATGCCGTTACGGTCAGCGATGAACTCGCCGCTTCCCGTGCCAATGATGGTCGCGTTAGTACCGTCCGTACGCACGCCTCCGAAGTTATCTACGAGCATGCCTCTTACATCCGCGGGATCCATTATGATCAGCGCGAGACAGTCCTGCCAGAGGTCTCTCCAGCCTCTTCCGCCCTTACCGTAGTCGTGGTGAGGCAGGAAGGAACAGCCGTAGATTCTTCTTAAGATCGGCTGTATGCCAACCCAGTACATCCAGTTATCAAAGTTCTTATCGCCTGTGTGGAGTCTTACGTTAACCTTCTGCTTCCAGTAAGTCTTGTTCTGGAAAAGCTGTGCGTCGAAGACCTTCGCGGACAAATATCTTAATGCGACATCATCCGTCTTTCCTCGCTCGCCGATAACAAGTGCCATGACAAACTCGACACTGTTGCCGGGAGCCAGAGTCTTCTTCTCGAACATGCATGCACCCATAGCCTCGAAGCCGTCAATCCTGTCGCCGATCTGATACTTGGGAGCGCCTACAACAGGGAATCTCGGATTATCAAGAGTGCCGCCCTCGCCGATGAAGTCCTCAAGCAGCGGGCAGAAGCAAGAAGGTGCGATACCCTCTTCTTCGCATGCATAGAAGCCATACTCAACTTCGTTCTTTCTGTGTCCTCTCTCGTCGAAAGTGAGGGTAGGATCGTTTACAACACCGTACTTACTCGTATGGATACGGTTAAGCATGGAAGTAACGTTACGGTGGTCTCTGATGTTATCAGCAGATCTTCCGTAGATCGGCACAGCTGCAGTAGGAGTGAACGTGATAGGCTCCGGTGAAGCATTCGTGATCTTAACCTTCGTAAGCTCGATCTTATCGTCTGTATCTACAGGAACGAATGTCGTAACTTCTGTCTTAAGGCCGGACTTGCCGATCGTTCTTTCAACCCTCTGATAGAGCATTCCAGCGAAGAGTGTTGCCTCGTCTGCACTCGGTGAACCCTTACGCGCATGCTGTCTTGCAGAAGCGCCCATCGCAGAGAAAAGAGGACCGTTCTCGATAGAGATCCAGAAGTTTCTCGTGGAGCGGTTATTGTGAAGATTATCAGAGCTTACAGGCTCCAGGATAAATGTGTTCTGGCTTGTCTTAAGGTCACCTCCGAACTCGGGTGTGACCGTACCCATCATGCCGGAGGCCGCTCCGTCCGGGAAATACAGATAACTCCAATTGTCGGGACTTCCTAACTTAAACTCTCCGTCCTTACCAATGTACTCGTAGCCCATGTGCGATACCTCCGTTTATGTGTGTATGTTTTCTCGAGAATATGTCAGCGTCTTCTGCCGCGGCCGCCGCGAAGTGCGAGGAGCCTGATAAGTGTGATGGCTGAAGATGCGAGTGCGACTGCGTATGTGTCACCTGCTGCGCGAAGTGCCTTGTGTGCGAACGACAGCTGGTCGTCAGATACCCAGTGGAATTCCTTCATGTCCTTGTAAGCACGTGTGCTCGCATTACGCTCTACGGGGAGCATAACGAGGTAGAACAGGAATGCAATGAAGTAAACAACGATGCCGATGGTGCTTATTGTGTAGCCGATGCCGCCGTTGCTGTTACGCTCTGCATATGCAGAAAGAAGGATACCTGCGATAACGATATAAGGTCCGATCCTTGAAGCGATTCCTGCAGCGGGAGCGAGAAGCTGTCTGAACTCATAAAGCATCATGTTCTCATGATCCTGAACGGCATGTCCTGCCTCGTGTGCAGCAACTGCGATCGCAGTTACAGTGTCGCGCCCGTATGTGGAATCTGAAAGATAGATCTTACCTTCCTTGGGTGAATAACAGTCTGTAAGATTACCGGGCTTATGCTCGATAAGAATTCCTGTTACGCCGTGTGCGTGAAGCATCTCCTCAACGACCTCGTTAGCCGTCTTACCGGAACCGGCACGCATCTGACTTCCCTTATTCATCTTGTTCTTGAGATTAGTCTGAACGATCATCGACCAGACAAACACAATGCCCGCGCCGACAATGTAAATAATAAAACTGTAGTCCATCTTGTGACTCTCCCTTATTATTCTTACTTCATTTATTCTAGCATGAGCGCGCGTATTAACGCGTGAATTTTGTTGAAACAGTAAACAAAAACCGCCTGCCCCGAAGGACAGGCGGTTAAGATAATCAATTTAACCAACTAATCAGCCGGCATTAACGATTACGGAGAAGTCCTCAGCCTTGAGGGAAGCACCACCGACGAGACCGCCGTTGATGTCCTTCTGAGCGAAGAGGCCAGCGCAGTTCTTAGCGTTGCAGGAACCGCCGTACTGGATTGTCATAGCATCAGCGCACTTGTCGCAGTAGAGCTCAGCGATTACGCCACGGATGAACTTGCAGACTTCCTCAGCCTGCTCATCAGTAGCTGTCTTACCTGTGCCGATAGCCCAGATAGGCTCATAAGCGATTGTGATCTGGCAAAGCTTCTCAGCAGGGATATCCTTGAAAGCGCCAACGATCTGACCCTTGATCCAGTCGAATGTCTCGCCTGCTTCTCTCT
>JAFZPX010000047.1 GCA_017552455.1 Clostridiales bacterium | reverse complement strand
GTAATGACGGGGCTTGTAATAGTTGTGTATCTGATGACAAGACTTACGGATAAGATCCAGATCTGGAAAGTGAGAACTGAATGATGAATAAGAAGATAATTTCAATGGTCCTTGCGGGATCTGTATTGATAGGAATGACAGGATGTACCGGGGCGGCAACACAAGTGGAATTAGGAATAGGGGAGTCGCCTCTGGTTCCTGTCGATAACTACAACAACAATGTCGACGCAGGATACACTGACGCAGGTGTCATAGAAGAACCTGTCGCCACATATGTTTCTGACGACGGGCTTTGCACAATATCTGTTATGCCTGACTACTTCGACATAACTCTCGATTACGAGAACGGCAGCAGATACGATGTCGGTGCAGCTTACGGCAGAACTATCCCTCAGGCCATGCCTGAATATGAATCCATTATGGAACCGTATCTTTACGGAAACATAAGAGGAATGTACGGCGGAACTTATTCTGCTGAAGCGGTTGAAGACAGAGTGATGGAGCTCTACGGATCGATGCGCGAAGAGTTCAGGGAAGAGATAGACGGACTTGCTACGACGTTGTCTCAGGGAAGACACGGATACGTTGAAGACGGTTTGTTCTCCTACGAGGAAGTCGTAACTATGCAGATGATCCCCGATGCACTTCGTCCTACTGCATGTAGTGCTCTTACTCTCTGGGGAGACCGCACGGAGACAGGCGAGATGATGGCACTTCGTAACCTGGAGTGGAACCTCGGAAACGACTATCAGATGGGAATGCTAAACTCAGTTACTCATATGAGAAACGGTGACAGGAGCGTAACTGCGATTGCTATCATGGGCCTTCTTGATATCATCTCCGCCGTTAACGATGACGGTGTGTTCGCGGCTATCCTTGATGTAGGAACTCCGACCGAGGAGAGGTTCATCTACGAGGGCAGAAAGTGCTACACGATGGAACTTCGATATGCTCTCGAGGAGTTTACAACGGCAAGAGAAGTAGGTGAGTTCATGGTAGGTGAGAGCGCTGAATTCACATGGTGCCATAACCTCACAATCACTGACGGCAACGAAGCATTCTGTGCCGAAGACTGCGTCGCTCAGGTCGCAGAAGCGGGACTTGGATTCTCGAACTTAAGAGATGCCGATACGCCTATCCTGGAAGGGCTTTCTTGGGACAACACGGACTCTCTTTGTATCGTAAATTCATTCACGACTGCGGGCAATCAGGACAGCTTCACGAATGTCCCCAACAACATCGTCCGCTTCGCAAAATACAACGAGTGGGTAAGCGAGATTGACGTATTCTCTGTAGCTGATCTTAAGACCATGATCACGCAGGAAATTGTTGAGCAGTACGACGTCGAGAATGTGCACAGCATGGGTACGTCGCAGCTTATAATCGTCGACTATGCTGCCGGTAACATCCAGGTGGCATTCACGGGAGGCGAGGGTCCCGTCGATAATCCCGTCTTCGTTGATGTGGGAAGCTACAATTAATGAGTTAAAATATAAACATGGAAAACAATATTCTAAGCAGGTTTTATCATGTTTATGCAGACGGACAATCTTTACGCTGAATCAGCCAAGTGTCCGTCTTGCGCCTCGAATATTTATTATCAGCCTGAAGTACAGGGGCTGCTGTGTCGCAGCTGCGGTAACATTTATGATCCGTCAACGCTCGAGAAGACCGGCTCGCTGGACTATAGCATAGAGCGCGATTATACAGGCGACAATGATATCTCTGAGGATGATAAGAAACGTCATGAGATAGTGTGCAACAGCTGTGGTGCCATTATGATCGCTGACGAGAACATGATGTCGACCATGTGTGCTTTCTGCGGTTCTCCTGCACTGATCACAAGAAGAATGACACGAGAGTTCAAGCCGGATTACATCGTGTCATTCAAGATCGACAGGCAGACCGCTGAGAACAACATGAAGCAATGGATTAAGACCAGAAAGCTGAATCCCAAAGGCTTCAAGACAGACAGCCGCCTTACTAAGATGATTCCCGTCTATGTGCCGTTCTGGCTTCTGGACTGTGCTGTTAATTCCGAGATGTATGGTACCGGTACAAAGATCGGACCGGAAGTATATTCAATCCAGGTAAGGGCCAAAGCCAAGTACTACGTTAAAGGTGTACCCTTTGATGCATCTTTAAAGATCGCCAACAAACTGATGGAAGCGATAGAGCCGTTTGATTACTCCGAGATGGTTGAGTTCGATAACAGATATCTTCAGGGGTTCTATGCTGACAAATATGATCAGAAACCGATCGATCTTCTTGAGAAGTTCACTAAGAAACTGGACACGATATCGATGGATCTGACGTCGACTATTGCATCAAGATATGACAAGTATGAACCCAGCCCTTCAAAGAACTTTACCTGGATGAGCGAACCTTCCATCAAGTATTGTTTGCTCCCGGTCTGGTTCATGACGGTTGAGTTCGATGGCAGAAACTATCAGTTTGCCGTTAACGGTCAAACAGGTGAAGCGAGCGGTCAGGCCCCTACGTCAGATGCCGTCTATAAGTTCGATAATCTGATCAGGCTTTCGAAGAGCAGCTGGATCAAAGTGCCGAGATATGCGGCTGTCGCATTGGCAGCTGCGATTCTCCTGATAATGATCTCTCATAATACAAGTCCGTTTGTTTACACCTTATTCTTGGTATTATGTTTTATAGAGGTGCTGCTTATTGCATTCCTCATTACACTGTCTGTGGCCCGCAAGATAGCTTACCGAGCATCGGACAAGATCCACGAGACAGTTAATGAGACCAATGAATATGACAAGACTCCGGGCATGGATTCTTACCTTGATACGACGCACCGGACAGACCTGAAAGTTGATGAGTATCGCTTCCTGCATGAGCTGGAAGATGCCGATAAATAGGGAATTGCAACCGTCAGTTGACACATTTACAAGTCGACTTTATGGTGTGCAACCGTGGGGGTTGGTATCGTAGTGCCATAAACTACGGAAAAGGAGTTGGAATGAGAATGATACTTGCAGATAAGATCATTGATGAGAGAAAAAAGAACGGCTGGTCCCAGGAGGAGCTTGCAGATAAGCTTGGCGTATCCAGACAGTCAGTTAGTAAATGGGAAGGCGCGCAGAGTGTCCCGGATCTTCAGAGGATACTCGACATGAGTAAGCTTTTCGGAGTGAGTACTGATTACCTTCTTAAGGATGACGCTGAAGCAAGGCCTGTAAGCGAGGCTGCGGAGGACACGGACAGTGCCATGCGCAGAGTCAGCATGGAGGAGGCAAACGCTTTCCTTGGCGAGAACGGAAAGTTCGCGGTAAAGATCGCGACGGGCGTCCTGCTCTCGACCATGTGCCCTGTACCTCTTCTCCTGCTTGAGGCTGCTAAAGAAGCGGGTATGTTCGGCATCACGGACGGCATCGCGGGCGGCGTCGGCATGGTATTGCTTCTTGTGTTGATTGCGATCTCGCTTGTTTTCTTTATACCCGCGGGCATCGCTGCCTCCAAGTGGGAATGGCTCGAAAAGGAGATTTTCGACACAGAGTACGGCGTTGACGGCATGGTAAAAGACAGGGCAGAGAAGTTTCAGCCTAAGTTCGTAAAAGCGATCACGGCAGGAACGGTACTCATTCTTCTGGGTGTTATAGGTGTCGTAGCAAGCGCGATAGTAGAGGGGCACGGCGAGGGCCTTACGATCGGTTTGGTGGCTGTGCTGCTCGCGTGTATCGCTATAGCATGCTTCATGATCGTTAATGCCGGAATAATCAAGGACGGGTTTTCCAAGCTTTTGCAGGAAGGCGATTACAATAAGACTAACAAGACGAATTATGTTCTTAAGGCTGTTGCGCCCGCTTACTGGCTGACAGTTACTGCCGGATACCTTCTTTGGAGCTTCCTTACAATGAACTGGGGCTTCACTTGGATCGTATGGCCTGTCGCAGGTGTGCTCTACGGTGCTATTGCAGTTGTACTCAGCGGCGTTCACGAAGCAAAGAGCAAATAATACTAACGGTATAAAAGTTTCTATTCTACCAATATTGGTAGTGTGTTAAGTAATTCTTATCCCTCTCTTATAATCAGGCTAACGTAATTAACGACGGCAGGATTGAAGAGAGGGATATTTATGAAGAAGTTAATTTACATTGTTCTGGCTGTTTTGGTTATCGGAGCGTTGAATTATAATCCGATCAGCAACGCTATTAATAAAGAATACAAGGCTTTAGTTCTTGAATATGCTGCCCAGGAATATAATCTGTCGGCGAATCCGTTAAGTACATATGATGATTCTAATATTTTTCGGCCCGTCTCTGACGATCAGGAGCTAACGACAGAATCGGGCATCGGTCGAATTATTTCTATTAATACGTCTACGTCATCTATATGTATCTCCGGTACCGGCCAGGTCGTAGAACTGTGGACTCGCCTTGACGTGACTTTGGACGATGGTTGTTATTATGCTTATCGCGAGACAGAATTCATCTTTAATGAAGGTGATAACGACACCCTTATGGTCGGTGATGAGATATCATTCGATTATCACGTTGATAGCAATGGAGAAAGAGTTCTTGATCTAGTAATTGATGCACGTGATCCAGATACTGTTCTTAACAGACGCGTTGAACGTAAAGCTCAGTTAAAGGCTGATAAGAATCATGCTGCAGTATCTGTTGTTCTTCGTGCGTTGCCGATAGTCTTTATAGAGATCGGAATTATCGTAGGTCTGTATTTCATTATTAAGTTTTTTAAGTCGAATCCTGATAATTCATGGAAGAAAGTGTATGCCAATTCTTCTTTGATGAGCTATTTTTCATTGAGTCTATTAATGTACATGACTATTGTTCAGCAATATATATGTCAGCCCGGAAGCAGCGTATTGTGTGCAGTAAAAGATTCTGTGTTGCCAAGTATATCGATCAATATAGTGTTAGTTCCGATATTTGCAGTAATCGCATTAGTAATATATATAATCATTGCTGCGAAGAAAATAGAGGGGTTTATCGCAGGACTGTTCGTATTCATCATCTTGTCTGCGATTATCGGCATCACGTTATTTGTATCCATAAAATCATATGTAAACAGAGCGCGTAATGCTGCCTCATCTGTAAATGCTCATGCTCCGATCATCTATCTTTATAACGAGAACGATGAGGATGAGATGATCAATGTAAGCCTCGATCTTGATGGCGAACTTGATGTTACATATCCTCTCTATGATGAGTCCTGCGGATGGAATGTAACTGCAACTTCTGACGGAGTCTTGGAAGATGAGGTCGGCAATACATATCCGTTCCTTTTCTGGGAAGCAACGCTCAACATGGATTACGACTTGAGCCGCGGGTTCTGTGTAATGGGCTGCGACACGGAGAGCTTCCTTAATGAAGCTTTGGCGGAACTCGGTCTTAATGAGAAAGAAGCTGCTGACTTTATGTCTTATTGGCTTCCGTTAATGGAAGGAAATGAGTATAACGTCATCACTTTCCAGACAACAGCATATGAGGATGCGGCGGGGCTCATCGTTAATCCCTCTCCAGATGTAACCGTCCGCATCAATATGCTGTGGTATGCAACCTCGGAGTGTGTGGAGATTGAGCCTCAAGAACTTGAAGATATGAATCCTTCACTTGCTGATCGTTTTGGCCTCACCCTAGTCGAGTGGGGCGGCGAAGTGATCGACGAACCCGCGTGAGTAAAAAGGGAGAATTTCATTTTCAGTGTTTTTCTGATAGCATCCTAAGTGGAATAACATAAGGGAGAGATTTTTAGGATGTCTGAAAAGAAAGCATTAATTGTAATTGATCTGCAGAATGATTATTTGTGGGATGAACGTAAACCCATGTTTACCTATGACACGAAGACTCTCGTAGGTAATGTTAATGAGGCCATTCATTCCTACAAAGAAAAAGGATATGACATTATCTACATCAAGCATATCCTGCCGAAGTTGCTGTGGGGTGTCGGGTTTTCCATAAAGGGAACTAAGGGTGCCGAGTTGTTCAGCGGTCTTGATCTGGTGTCTGACCGTTGCTTCGAGAAGAACCGTTCCAACACATATACGGCACGAGCTTTTCGAGAGTATATGGAAGAGCAGAAGTATACCGAAGTTGTCTTGTGCGGCGTGGACGAATGCGGATGCGTAGGCGCGACAGCTCAAGGTGCAGCGAAGACAGGCGTAGATGTAGTGATGCTGGAAAGCTGCATCGGATGTCGATTCCCGGACACGAAGAAGCAGAAGATGCGCGACAAGCTGAAGGCTTTAGGTGTGAAGTATGTCGCAGGATGACTTTGAGGTAGAGAATATTTATGAATGTTCATGTTCCAGACTTTGATGACTTGGTAAAACAGGAATGGGATTACCCTGTAATCGATAAGGATTCGAGGTTTACACAGTTAGATATAAAAGCCGCTGATGCAGATGTATCAGGCGGGAAGATCAATATGGAAGAGATCGACAGGATCGCGGATTATCCTGATGCCAAGTCGGTCAGCATCTTCGGTTTAAGGCAGGACACATTCGAATATTTCGTTAAGACTTACGGACGTCAATTCCGTTATATCAGGTTCTTCAAGAATAAAGCTGTTGAGGATTGGTCTTTGCTTGAGACTCTGCCCGAATTGGAAGGCTTGTATTGGTTCCATAATCAGAAGATAACAAAGCTTTGGGATATGAGTAAGAACTATGCGTTGAAGGCGGTGGAGCTGAGTGACTTTACTAAGCTTCACGATCTGTCCGGTATCGAGAAGGCTCCGGCACTTGAGTGGTTCGGGTTTGGCGATGCAGTGTGGAGCACTTCAGAGATCGAGAGTCTGCGACCGTTCATTAACACGAATATACGCCGCATCAGTTTCACTGGGAAAACCATTAGGGATATGGACATATCTTTCATTCCTCAGATGAAGTCATTGGAAGTGTTCGATTTCCCGACAAATCTATTCACGATGGAGGAAGTCGCCCAACTTGTAGGCCGCTGTCCAAACTTAGAAGGATATTCGTTAAGGCCTTATATAGAAACCCAATTATTCAATGAGGAAACCCGTAAGGCTGACAAACCCGGAGTTTTACTCGTTGGCAAGCGTAAACCCGTTCTGGCTGTTGAGGGCAATGAGAAGAGAATTGCCGATCATGTGGCGAAGTTTAATAAGATAGCTGAGCAGTAATCCAGACAACAAAAAACCTCGAGAAGCTTGAATTCCCGAGGTTTTCTCTTGGAGCCGCTTGTGGGACTCGAACCCACGACCTGCTGATTACAAAACTCATTTTTGACGTTATTTATCGTGTTGTAAAATGCTGGAAAGTGCTGATATTATTGGCATTGGCTACTTAGCCATTCAGCTGCGTCAACTATACGGATACCTTCATGTTGGTATTCTGGTTGATATGTTCTGGCTATAAGTATCTTTGGATATGCATCACCGACTTTCAGTAATGGCGTCACTTCCCTTTCGAAAGTCTTGGCGTCGCTTATGTCATATGATACTTGGATATAAGACCTGTTTCCTTGCTTCATAGCTATGAAATCAATTTCTTTACTTCCGATGACTCCTACATAAATCTCGTATCCTCGTCGTAGTAATTCGATGGCAATAATATTCTCAAGAACATGACCATAATCCATGTTCTTGGTTCCTAAGCGAGCATACTTGAAACTGTGATCTGATAAGTAGTACTTATCTTCTGATTTAAGATACTTTTTACCTTTTATGTCATATCTTCTTACTCGGTAGAAAGCAAAGGCTCTGCAAAGATAATCTATGTACTTTCCGATAGTTTTATGATCTGCTTTTGTTTTATTACTTGACAGTGAATCAGTGATGGAACGAATGGATACTTTATTGCCGATATTATCCATAAGAAAATCAATGAGAACATGAAGTAATGGTTCGTTGCGAATATTATATTTCCTGATGATGTCTCTTACTACCAGAGCATTCAGAACTTCTGTATTAATGTATTTGTATTTTTGATTCATATCCTTATAAAGATATGATCCTGCCATACCGCCTTCGGTAATATACTTTGTAAAACTTGTATTTATATTATCAGAAGGGAAATACGATAAGTATTCAGTAAAGGAAAATGGCAGTACATGGATATCATAAGTTCTTCCGACAAATAAAGTCGCAAGGTCACTGCTTTGCAAGAATGCATTAGATCCTGTCACGTATATATCATACTTCTCTTTAGCGTGGAGACTGTTGATAGCTTTTTCGAAGTGTTCACACATTTGAATTTCATCGATTAATACGTAATTGTTCACGCTGTCAATATACTTATTCTCTATATAGTCTTCCAGCGAATGATACTCCAATAAATCTTCAAATTCTGTGAGATTGTAATTGATATGAATAATGTTTCCGGAAGGGTCAGAATCTTTTATTATCTGCGTTAACGCATCCATCAATTTAGATTTACCGCATCGTCTTATTCCGGTAATTATTTTAATGTCAGGAATGTTTATGATTCCGGATAGTTCATCCATATATGTTAAACGTGGAATTATCTTCATATACAACCTCCAACACAATAATACGACCTCTATTCCCCAAAATCAACAAAAAACGGAAATTGGGGAATAGCCTGTTAATCGAATTCTATTCAGCTTCTTCGTCATCTGCCATGTTCTGTAATTCTCGAGCTCTGATATGAGGTTGTTTGATATGGGAATGGTTCGAAAAGAAGTTTTACTCTTGAACAATATATAGATCGTTGTAAAACGTTGTGAGTTTTATAATAACGTAACCAACTGAATAAACACCAAATAAACACCAAAACAGTGAAAAATGACCCGTTTAGGGAATCAACTCTAACATAGCAAAAGCCCCGTGATTCAATAACCACGGGGCTTTTCACTGTGGAGCCGCTTGTGGGACTCGAACCCACGACCTGCTGATTACAAATCAGCTGCTCTACCAACTGAGCTAAGGCGGCGTACGCGAAGGAATTATATGGTATGGATTACTTTGTGTCAAGCATTAATGTTTTTTGGGCAAAAAATCAAAGAAAACCGACACTTCTCCTTGAGAGTGTTGTTTAAGCAACATTCGGGTCTGACATTGCCCATTGGTTTGCCTTCTTGACCGTGTTTTAATGCGGATGGTTACACAAGAGAACAACAAAAACAGCAAAAAGGCAAACAAAATTTATAAGGAGAAAACATTATGAAACACTTTATGGTTAAAGCCGCAGGCGTAGCACTTTCAGCAGTTCTTATGCTTGGTGCAAGTGGACAGGTATTCGCATCTGAAGTTGGAGATACAGAATTCAACAGCAGCTTCACAATTGAGGCTCACCGTCAGAGCAGATATTCCACATGGGCATACACACCCGATCAGCAGACATTCACACCTTCTGACTCCGGTTGTTACTTCGTACGTACAGACAGCCAGGATGCTTACAGCAAGACAGTTACTATCATTGACTCCAATGGTAATGTAATTACATCAGGTACTACAGACGGAACAACAGGTTCCTTCGCAGTAGTTCTTGAAGCAGGTGTGGAGTATCAGATCTGCGCAAGCGCGAACGAGTTCGTACGTAACTCACAGGCACACGACGGTTCTACACAGTACACAGTAAGCATGGTATATGGTTACCAGGGCTGCCCTTCACCTGTATATGATTACACAGCACCTGAAGGTCTTCTTGACGATCACTGCCCGACACTTCCCGCAGATGAGTTCATCCTCGGCGAGCCTTTGTTCTTTGGATGTGATATCGGTACAGCTCCTGAGATCGATGCAGTCATTGATGAGGACGTTGTAGTCGAGACAGTTCTTCCTGAAATTCCGGCACTTCCTGCACTTTCAGCAGAAGATATCAAGACAATGTCCGTAAGAAACTTCGTAGGTCACATGTATCTCGAGTGCCTCGGCAGAACAGCTACTGACGAAGAGATGGCAAACTACATCGACATGCTTCAGAACAGAGGCGTAACAGCTTCAACAATCGCAGCTTCAATGCTCACAAGCAAGGAGTTTGAGGACAAGAATGTAAGTAACGAAGAGTTCGTAGCTATCCTTACTAACGTATTCGGCGACGGCATCAGCTCTGACGTAGCTCTCGCAGCACTTGAGAGCGGTAATTCCAGAAGCGCTGTCATCCATCAGTTTGAAGGCACACAGCAGTGGGCATCCAGATGCGCTTTCTACCAGGTTAACGTCTGACACGCACACATATATCGAAAACCCTCTGGGGGTCGCCTTCACGGGCGGCCCTCATTTTATGCGTTGCGCCCCTGCACTTCAAGATTAATTGACATATCGCCTTATTAAATAATAAAATAAGCATTGGTCGTAACGACCAAATGCAGATAAATACTTGGAGGTATTTCTAATGGCTGAGAATAAGTGGATCTGTCCTGCATGCGGACAGGAGAATGATGGTAAGTTTTGCGTAGGCTGCGGCGCAGCAGCACCTGTTGCACAGGCGGCAGAGGCAGTTGCAGAAGCAGTTGAGGAGAAGAAGGAAGAAGTTGCAACAGCTGTTGAGACAGCAGTTGAGGCTCCCGTTGCAGCAGCGGCTGCAGTAGCAGCTGAGGCAGCAGAGGCAGCACCCGCAGCAGAGACTATCTCCGTTCCTGCAGAGCCTGCTTACGATGCAACACCTGTTGAGCAGATCACAGAGCCTGTTGCTCCCCTCGTTTCCGAGGAGGCTGTTACACCCGCTTATGCACCTGCTGAGCCCGCTAAGGTTGATCCTGACGAGTTCGTACCTGCAGAGCCTGATCACAGCGCTCCCGTACAGGCAGCAGCACAGCCTGATTACTCCGATCCTGATAACTTCGTACCTGCACCTATGCATCCCCAGAAGCAGAACAACAGCTACTCCGGCGGTTCCGCAGCAGCTTCATCTTCTTCTAACGTGCCCGGTTACACACAGGCTGTAATCGGTCTCATCCTTGCTATCGCAGGTATCGTATTCCTTTGGGTTCCTGTACTCGGTATCGGTCTTGCTGTTGCAGGTTTGGTTCTTTCCATCGTATCTAAGAACAAGGGTTATAGCGGTGGCATGAGAACAGCTGCTTTCATCATTTCCCTTATCTCTATCGGTCTCTCCGTAATCGGAACTATCAGCTGCATTGCTTGCGTCGCTTGCGGATATTATTACTAATAGCGAATGCATCCTTCTGTTGAAGTTTTTGGCAGAGAGATACCCACATATGGATTAATGGCGGCCGCAGGTTTAGTCTGCGGCCTGCTTTTTGTTTTCTTCTGCGCACGTAAATACAAGCTTGATGCTGAGGACGCGACCTACATCTACACCTTCGGCTTCTTAGGCTGCGGAGTGGGCGCCAAGATCCTCTATCTTGCCGTTACCATGAAGCAGATAATCGAGGACATAAAGACTCTCGGTTTCTTTCCCGCTGTCGTCGCGCATACGCAGGGAGGACTCGTCTTCTACGGGGGTCTCTTGGGCGCGATCGTCGCGGCTTTCCTTACGGCGCGCTACCTCAAGCGTGACATCAGAGAATACTATCCCGCTCTCGTTCCTGGCATCGCGATAATGGCGGGCTTCGGCCGCATCGGCTGTTACCTTACGGGCTGCTGCTACGGCGCGTGCACTTCGTCGTCCATTCATGTCATCTACCCCGAGGGAGGACTTGCCCCGTCCGGCGTTCCCCTTGTTCCTGTTCAGCTGTACGAGGCTGTCTTTGACTTCATTCTGGTGATATTTCTCACCATATTAAGCGCGAAAAGCGAACGCATGCGCCCCAAGCTTCTTTCCTTGTACCTGGTGCTGTATGCCATCTTCAGATTCTGCCTTGAATTCTGGCGTGCGGACGGCATCCGTGGCCTGTGGGGGCCTTTCTCCACATCACAGTGGATAAGCATCGCGATCTTGCTGTTTATATTAATAAAATATTTAAAAGACCGCCGTCTGAAAATGATAAAATAAATACATGGCGGTTATCACTATCTCAAGACAAAACGGAAGTCTCGGAGACGAGCTCGCGAACTATCTCGCGGGTAAGCTTAACTGCGAGGTTATCTCGCGTTCCTATGCCATGGAGAAGTTCTTCGGCGAGTCCGAGGAAGTCTCTGAGAAACTCGCAGATAGTGCGAAGCTGTTCCTGACTGAAGTGCCCGGCCAGCCGGGAGTAACGTACAAGGATATCCTCACAAGCAGGATCGATGAGATAGCAGATAATTCAGACAACCTTATCGTGTTGGGACTCGGAAGCTGCGTCATGCTCAAGGACAGGGAAGACGTCATAAACGTAAGAGTCATCGCGAGCATGGAGACGCGTAAGAAACGTATCGCAAGAAGGTATAACGTTACCGAGCAGGAAGCAGAGTCTACCGTAACTATCGGCGACCGTAAGCATAAGAGGTTTGTAAGTATACTTTTCGAGACGGACCTTGCTGAGGCGGAGCTTTATGATCTCACGCTCAACACGGATGACCTCTCTGTGGAAGAGTGCGCGCAGGCTGTTCTCGCGCTTGTCGGAAGAAGGGCGCAGCGCTCGAAGATCTCAGACGAGACAGCAAAGGACGATTCGATCGATCACCAGACGGCGACGCCGGTGTTCAAGAATGAGACTGAGGCGGAGTTCGCGAAGATACTCGACATGTACGGTATCGAGTGGATGTACGAGCCCAAGACTTTCCCTATCGAGTGGGACGAGGAGGGCAACATAAGGATGGCATTCTCGCCGGACTTCTACCTTCCCAAGTTCGACCTTTACCTCGAGCTTACGACGATGGATCAGAAGTACGTAACGAAGAAGAATAAGAAGGCGCGCATGGTCATGGATCTGTATCCCGGCACCAACGTGCGTATCGTGTATAAGAAAGATTTCCAGGAGCTTGTAGAGCGCCTGAAGAGCTTCGGAGGATAACTTATGAGTTTGATCCTTGATGATGCGATCGATATCAAGAGAATCGTTTACGATGAAGAGGCGATTGCTAAGCGCGTGAAGGAATTGGGCGCGCAGATCACAGAAGATTTTAAGGGCGAGGAGCTCATTGTCGTCGGCGTTATCAAGGGCTCGGTTTATTTCTTCTCCGACTTAACGCGAGCGATCGATCTTCCGATCAAGATCGATATGATAGGATTCGGCAACATCCCGGATACCACGTCTAAGACGGGTGTCGTTAAGATCACGAAGGACATCGATGTCGACATTTCAGGAAAGCATGTGCTCGTAGTCGAGGATGTCATCAGAACAGGCCTTACGACTGCGTATCTTATCCAGAACCTTGAGTCGAAGCAGCCTAAGGACATCACGCTCGCGACGATGCTTCTTAATCCCGACCGTCTCCTCATGACGATCCCGGTTAAGTACTATGGCTTCGAGATCTCCGATTCGTGGCTTCTTGGATACGGCCTCGACAGCAAGGAAGTAGGACGTAATCTTCCGTATATCGCGGAACTTGCCAAGAAGGAGTAATTATCCGTGAACTGGAATGATGAAGTAGATGTATTCTCGGCGAATTCCGCCAAGTGTCCGAACTGTGCTTCCAACATATTCTTCAACGAGAAGATAGGCCGTCTTGTCTGCAGTTTCTGCGGAGGTATCTTCACGCCTGAGACGCTCGAACCTGTAGGTTATATCGAGAAGCGTGATATCGACGAGGCCGGCGAAGAAGAGAATAACAAGCAGGAGTTCGTGTGCGATTCTTGCGGCGCGACTCTGGTTACGGATTACAACACATCCGCGACCTTCTGCGCGTTCTGCGGTTCACCTTCGCTTCTCGGAAGAAGACTTACGAAGCAGTTTCGTCCCGACCTTTTGATCCCGTTCAAGGTCAGTAAGGAAGAGGCCATCAGCAACTACCGCCAGTGGTTGCGTGAGCACAAGGGTGTACCACGAGCTTTCTCGGAATCCGCGACGCTCGAGAAGATCACCGGCTTCTATATCCCGTTCTGGCTTCTCGATGCTGACTGTACCACGATGGTCGGAGGCACGGGTCAGATCGATAACGGCGACAATACTATCGCGAATTTCTTCATCGACCGTAAGATCGAGTTCCATGTAACGAAGGTCCCGTTCGACGGGTGCAAGAAGATAAGCGACATCCTGATGGAGGCGATCGAACCCTTTAATTACGACGATCTCGTTCCTTATAACGATATGTATCTGCCGGGCTTCTATGCACAGAGATACGACAAGTCCGCGCTCGACATGCTCGATATCATCGGCATCCGTCTCGACTCATATGCGCAGGGTCTTGTGAAGCATTTCTCTGCAAGCGAGTACTCCAAGATCACTACGAGTTCCGTAGGCTCCTACGCGGACAACTTCAGCCAGCTTTATGCGCTGCTGCCGGTGTGGTTCCTTAACATAAAGTATAAGGATCAGACGTACAGTATCGCAGTCAACGGACAAACGGGCGAAGCCTCGGGAAGCCTTCCCATAAGCAAGTCTCAGGTCAACGTGAATACCGTGAAGGAAGTGCTTAAGTGGCTGCCGTTGTATGTGGGTGTTTGCGCTGTTTTCGCGGCGGCGTTTTCCATATTATTGATAGGCAAAGCAAGCTACCTTACCGGGTTCCTGCTCTCGCTTTTGATGATTTGCATCTGCGGCCTCACGGTATTCCTGCCGTTTGTCTACAAGAGGGCGAAGTACACGAAGTTTAATCAGTCTGTCACGATAGACAAGGCGCCCGGCGTCGAAGAGTACATCGATTACTCCGGCAAGATCAACATGGAGAAGAAGGACATCTTCAGCCACATGTCTATTAAGGTTGAACATGATCAGGACGACCTAAGCATGTTCAAGCTTAAGAAGAGAAATACGCTTCTGAATTATGTTCTGAAGAAGATCTTTAACGACAACTCATTTTCGTAAATATTCCGCACAGACAGGGAACTCGAAGTACGTGTCCGGGTAGGGCTCGTCTTTGAGCGTGAAATGCCACCACTCGCAGTCGATCGGCACGAAACCGTTACGCGTCATGAGGCTTCTTAAGCGCATGCGGTTGCTGTACTGCGCGTCGGTTATGCCCTTGAAGTCAGGGTGCGACAGCTCCCCGAAGTAGTCGAACGGGCCGCCCATGTCGACTTCCTTGCCCGTCTTCATATCAAACAGCGTGAGGTCTATCGTGCTTCCTCTGCTGTGTCCTGACTGCTTTGCTATATACCCCTTCGCGAAAAGCTCCTGCTTCTCAAGCTCCGGGTAGAAATAAGGCTTCATGCGTATATCCTGGTCCTCGATGCCCCACAAAACGAAGTGCTTTACTGCGCATGCAGGCCTGTATGCGTCGTAGACCTTAAGTCTGTAGCCCATGACCATCGCCTCGTTAGCCACGGTCTTAAGCGCTCTCGCGGCTTCTTTGGTCAATAAAGCGACCGGCTCCTCGTAACCGTCGATGCGGTCGCCGATAAAATTGTAAGTGGAGTGGTAACGAATCTCCTGAATGATCCCCGGAACCTGCTCTGAGAGCAGGACAAAGCCCGAAGGGTTCATAGTAACATTGTTAAAATTAGCACTCATAAGCTATAAATCCTTAAAGAAACTGCGAATATTAGTATTCTACACTATTATCCTGTATAATGCGGTCTTGTAATGAAGATAGTCGCCATCATTTTGTTTATAGCAATGTACGTAGGGCTTATCGCTCTGCCTAAGCGTAAGACAATTATCGCACTCGCGGTAGCTGCCATCTTTATGGTGCTCGGAATCCTTCCTATCAAGGAGGCTTTCTGGGTCGTCGACTGGAATGTACTGCTGATGTTATTCGGAACTCTGCTTCTCGTCGATTACTTCATCGATTCCAAGATGCCGAACCTTATCGCGGACAAGCTTCTCAAGATCGCGCCCAACGTAATGTGGGTAACTATCCTGATGTCTTTGTTCTCCGGTCTTATATCGGCATTCATTGATAATGTAGCAACTTTGCTCATGGTCGCACCGGTCGGTCTCGCGATCTGTAAGAAACTCAAGATCAATCCGGTCGGTATGATCATCAGTATCGCCGTATCGTCCAACCTTCAGGGCGCAGCGACATTGGTAGGTGATACGACATCCATCATGCTCGGTGCATATGCAGATATGGACTTCATGGACTTCTTCTGGTTCCAGGGCCGTCTGTCCATCTTCTTCGCAGTTGAGATCGGCGCGCTTTTGACAATTCCGATCATGATGTTCCTGTTCAGAAAGGATAATAAGTTCCCTGTTGATTCCAAAGAGGTTACCAAGGTAACTGACTATGTGCCTACGATCATGATGATCGCTCACGTCGTTCTTCTCATGATCGCATCATTCATCCCTGAGAAGCCCTCGATCACCAACGGTATGATCTGCCTTGTTTGTTCACTCGTCGGCATGATCTGGGAGTTCATCAAGGATCACGACAAAGAGCGTGTTATCCGCGTTATCAAGAACGTTGACTATGAGACGGTTTTCCTGCTCCTCGGTCTGTTCCTTGTTATCGGCGGCATTACCAACATGGGCGTCATCGATGACCTTGCTGACATCATCGTCGGCATCGGCGGCGACAACCTTGCGGCTCTGTTTACAGTAGTTGTTTGGGGCTCAGTTGCCATCTCTGCATTCGTAGATAATATTCCTTATGTCGCGACGCTGCTTCCTGTTCTTCAGGGCGTCACGAATTCTATGGGTATCGACCCTTATCTTCTTTACTTCGGTCTGCTGTGTGGCGCGACACTCGGAGGCAACATCACTCCTGTCGGCGCGAGCTGCAATATTGCAGGTGTCGGCATGCTCCGCAAGGAAGGCTACGAAGTAAAGTTCTGGGATTTCGCGAAGATCGGCATCCCGTTCACGCTCGCGGCCGTTATCGGCGGCTACGTTTTCCTCTGGCTTGTTTGGAGATAACAGGAGGGCCCGTAAATGGAGCTTAAGCTTTCCGAGAACATTCGCACACTTCGTAAAGAGCACGGCATGACGCAGGAGCAGCTCGCGAACGCGCTGGGCGTGACTGTCGGAGCTGTCTATAAGTGGGAGGCGGGGCTTTCCATACCTGAGGTGAGGCTGCTGATGGAGATGGCGGATCTTTTCGACAGCTCTGTGGATTCTTTGCTTGGCTACGAGCAGCAAAGCGGGAACGTGAACGGCAGGATAAAGCGCATACGCGACCTTATGACGCAGAAGAAGTTCGACGAGGCTGTGACTGAGTCGGAGAAGGCGCTGCAGAAGTATCCGAATAACTTCCGCCTCGTTTACACGAGTGCGTTTATGTACATGGTGAAGACCGCGGAGGATAAGAGCCGCACGTCCATGCTCAAGTCGAACGAGCTGTTCGAGAAGGCGATAACGCTGCTTGATCCGAACACCGCGGGCGAGATCAACGAGGTCACCATCAACAACTACATCGCGACTAACTTCATGTCCGTCGGTGACATGGAGACCGCGCTCGAGATTCTCAAGAAAAACAACGTACACAACATCAACAGCAGCATGATCAGTTTCCTCTACGCAGTCGAGCTCGGCAAGGCGGGTGATGCACTTGTCTATGTTAAGAGGTCGTTTATAGACTTTATTATCTCGACGACGCGCACAACGTATGCTGCATCTTTTGCTTATGCGAAGAAGCATGATGAAGCGTGCATAACTTCTTTGGCGTGGCTTATCGGGTTCCTCGATTCGTTGAAGAGTCCTGATGCGGCCGGTGCTCTTACATACACGGATAAGCTCAAGGCGATATCTTTGGCGCTGATGTCTGTCTGGGAGGAGACGCTGGGGTATAGTGAGCAGGCTTGTAAGCATATTAATGAGGCGTATGATCTCGCGTCTGCCTTTGACGCCGCGCCCGTTAATTCCGCGCAGGGGCTTTTGTTTGTTGGAGATGTGGAAGGTACGCTCGTAGACTCGTTCGGCGACACTGTGTGTGAGGCCGTGGAGAGTTATGTTTTCGAGAAGGTGCCCGCGAATAAGATCAGCAGAAAGATGCGCGCCCTCTGGGACGCTTGTAAAGAATAATCTACTGCCCTCCCGGGACGGGTGCTGTTTATCAAGAAAACGTGATAAAATTAGTATCATCGTCTAAGGAGGCCGCAAGATGGGCAATTTCAAAGTTAAGTTCGGCATAGATTCTTACTACAGCGATCCCGAGTACAGAAACATTTACGTTAAGGTAATCGGTGATGCCGAGGTCTCCTTCGAGGGACACGACGGCTCTGAGAAGGATCAGGAGTTCGTAAAACAACTGATTGGTTACGCGGTGATGGAGGCACTCTCCGGCCTGTCCGCAGATCAG
>JAFZPX010000046.1 GCA_017552455.1 Clostridiales bacterium | reverse complement strand
GGCTTCCTCAGGGCAAACCTTGATAAGACGTCTGGTCTTAGGATTCATAGTGGTCTCCCACATCATCTCAGGCTCGTTCTCACCAAGTCCCTTGGATCTCTGTATCGTGATCGAAGCTTTCTCTTCCTCAAACTTCGCCAAGATCTCAGTCTTCTCCTTCTCATTGAATGCGAAGAAAGTCTGCTCCTTGGAATTCTTGCCTTTAGTTCTTACCGTGATCTCGAACAAAGGAGACTCTGCAATATAAACGTATCCCTTCTCAATCAATGTCGGGCACAGACGATAGATCATGGCAAGTATGAGCGTTCTGATCTGGAAACCGTCGACATCGGCATCAGTACATACGATGATCTTGTTCCATCTGAGCTGATCGAGATTAAAAGCACTCATATCCTTGCTGTGCTTATTGGATATCTCGACACCGCATCCCAATACCTTGATAAGATCGGTGATGATATCGCTCTTAAAGATAGTAGCGTAATCGGCCTTAAGACAGTTAAGGATCTTACCTCTAACAGGCATGATTCCCTGGAACTCAGCATCTCTTCCGAGCTTAACGGAACCCAAAGCGGAATCACCCTCTACGATGTAGAGCTCACGCTTATTTGTATCCTTAGATCTGCAGTCTACGAACTTCTTGATACGGTTGTTGATATCAACCTTACCCGTCAGCTGCTTCTTGATATTGATCCTGGTCTTCTCGGCATTCTCTCTGGAACGCTTGTTAATGAGAACCTGATCAACGACCTTATCGCCCTGTTGCTTGTTCTCGATGAACCAGACCTCAAGATTTCTCTTAATGAGGTCAGTCATGAAGTCCTGAATGAACTTGTTATTAATAGCCTTCTTCGTCTGGTTCTCATAAGAAGTCAGAGTGGAGAAAGTCGATGTGATGATGATAAGTGAGTCCTGGATATCCTCAAACTTGATCTTGGATTCGTTAGCCTTGTACTTATCTCTTGCCTTGATTTCTTTATCTACGGCATAAAGGAAAGCATTCTTTACAGCTCTGTCAGGAGATCCGCCGTGCTCGAGGAAACTCGAGTTGTGGAAATACTGCATTTCATTGACTTCGTTATTAAAGCAGAAAGCTACTTCAGCCTTACACTTATATACAGGTCTGTCATCTGCATCGCGTCCGTTGCCTTCTCCGTCGAATCTGTACACTTCGGTAAACTGCTTCATCTGTGAAAGTTCCTCACAGAAGCCGGCGATACCGTCCGGGCATACGAAAGTCTCTTCAGTACCGAGAGCCTCATCTATAAGCTTAAACTCGATACCGCCGTTAACTACAGACTGCTTCTTAACGATGTCGCGAAGTCTCTCGTAAGGGATAACGGTATCCGTGAACACTTCAGGATCCGGCTTCCATCTTTGGATAGTACCGGTTCTCTTAAACCTGTAGGGCTCCTGCTGAAGCTCGCCTACTACCTCTCCTTTGCGAAAAGAAAGAGAGTACTTAGTCTTATCTCTGAATACGGTTACCTCAAAGAACTCGGAAGAGTACTGTGTGGCACACGCACCGAGGCCGTTAAGACCGAGTGAATACTCATAATCACCAAGTGCATTGTTATCGTACTTGGCACCTGCATAGAGCTCACAGTAAACGAGCTCCCAGTTATAACGGTTCTCCTTAGGGTTAAAATCAAGAGGAATACCGCGGCCGAAGTCCTCGACCTGCAGTGAGCCGTCCTTAAATCTTGTAATTATTATCTCTTTACCGTGACCTTCACGGGCTTCATCAATCGAGTTGCTCAGAATCTCGAAGAAGGAATGAATGCAACCTTCGAGATCGTCCGAACCGAATATAACCGCCGGACGCTTTCTTACTCTGTCAGCACCCTTGAGCATCGTGATGCTGTCGTTACCGTAATCTGACTTACGAGCCATGCTTACCCCCATATTTACTAATCAATATATTTTACCATAACAATATATTGTGTCAGCACCATAAAAAGGACAAAAAAAGAGCCGCCCGGAGGCGGCTCTTTCGATGCATTATAAGCTTTCTGATCAGGCTTTGCCCGTATCTACGATGGCTCCGCTGTCGATCCTGACGGTCCTGGTGCCGTAAGCGGCAGTCTCGTCAGAGTGCGTAACCTGAAGGATAGTCATCTTCTTTTCGAGGTTGAGTTTCTTAAAGAGGTCCATGATCTCGCCCGTAGACTTCGAGTCAAGGTTACCCGTAGGCTCATCTGCGAGGATTACCTTGGGAGCGCCGAGCAAAGCTCTTGCGATGGCGACTCTCTGCTGCTGGCCTCCCGATAAAGTAGCGGGCATCGCCTTGCGCTTCTCCGTAAGGCCCGTGATCTCTAAGATCTCGTCGAGGTCCTTCTTAAGTTCTGCCTTCTTCTTTCCGTTAACCGTCGAAGGGAGCATGATGTTGTCCTCGACATTAAGGTTCATGATGAGGTTGTAGAACTGGAAGATGAATCCGACATTCTTAAGTCTTAAGTCTGACAGTTCAACGTCATTCAGGGAACCGATATCCTTGCCGCACAACTCGATGTTGCCCTCGAACTCTCTGTCGAGACCGCCGATGAGATAAAGGAGCGTGGATTTGCCCGAACCCGATGCACCCATCAGCGATACGAACTCGCCCTCTTCAACATCAAAGGATGCACCCTTCAAAACCTGGTTAAGGCTGGTATCCTTACCGAATGACTTGCTTACGTTTTTTACTTCTATTATCTTGCTCATTTTGCTGACTCCTTTATTCTTATTCGTACTTGATCTGCTCTGCGATCTTCATCTTCTTAAGGTTCCTGATCGGGAAAAGAACCGTAAGCGCGAAGACGAGTGTGATGATGACCCAGAATATCAGCACCATAGCAGGATTGATGCTGATCGGCATATAAAGAGTATCCGAGTGGTTCAGTGCGGACTTGATGACAAATATCATTATGCTTCCGACTATCGTTCCCACTAACGACGATATAACGGAAGTGATTATCATCTCGCGCAGCAGGATGTCGGACAAAGTCTTCTTATTCATCGCGGTCGAGAGCATTACGGCACACTCCTTCTTGCGGCCTTCAAATCCGATGAGCTGATTGCTTATCATACCGATGCAGGTCATGCCGAGAGCTATGGCGATTACGATACCGAATATCCTGAGCGTTGTTGCGTTCGAGTCTTTCTCCTCATTCAGAATATCCTGGTAGGTCTTAACTTCATCGAATGTTCCTATTCCGTATTTTCTGAGGACTTCAGCAGTCTCATCCGGATTATCCGACTTGATGAGAAGCATTCCGGGAGTCGGATGAAATACATATGAGTAGTCGTCGAACGACATGATAACGGCTTCAGTACTGCCGTCGTTCTGAACGGACTTATAAAAACCTGCGACGGTATACTGTCTCTCAATGGGGAAAACACCATTGGGATTGATGATGATCGTTACCACGTCACCCGCATTAACATCGTGTCTCGAAGCCCAAGATGAACTTAACAGGATAGTTCCGTCCTCGATGCTCTCGGGAATATCCGCGAAGGCATTGTACATTCTGAATCCGTCATCGGGAAGGCCGTAGAAATCAAAACTCTGGTCCTGACCGTTAAAAGTTACATACTCCGTACCGGAGTTATAAATGATCTCCGTGTCCGTAACGCCATCGAGATTATCCACATAAGAGTAGTAGTCAGGCTCCTTGGTAGTCATCGCTACTACATCACAGTCGTAGATGCTTCCCGAGTACATGCTGATGATGGAAGTCGCTACAGTAAAGACGATGATGCACATCGCAGTGGATGTAACGCTAAGTACGCCGCTTCCTACCGCGCTCTTTCTCGAACCTGCCTCAACGGCAGCAAGAGACCATCTCACCTTGTCCGCATTGCCCGCAGCATCTCTTATGAAGTTCGTTATTGAACGAAGAAGCAGCGGGAAAAGGAACGACAGTGCGAACACGCCTGATATCATGCATACTGCGGCACCGTAGATATTGTTCTTAAAGAACAGAGCCACGATGAATGTTAACAGCAGGACAGAACCGACGGTTATGCCGAATCTTGAGAACTTATACTCTGTATCTCTGTTGTCGAAGATGATATCTCTTATGGATGTGTTAAGAGCCTTAAGCTGCGCCTTAAGAGGTATGATGCATTCGACTACTATGGCACCGATTATAACGCCTGCGCACAGAAGCGGAGACAAAGCGCCTGCATCGAGCACGACATTCGAACCGTCAGACATATCAAAAGAGAACATCACACCGTACATCTTGTTTCTTATCAGGGCATACAGCACGACGGCAGGTACGCTTCCGAAGACCGCATAGATCACATTTTCAAGAAGCAGTATAAAGCCCGTGGCACGCGCGGACAGTCCAAGACTTCTCAGTGTTCCTACGAAGGACATTCTCTCACTTACGATCCTTTCACAGATGGATGCGGTGATGAATATAACGAGAAGGAATGCAACGGCGAACACAAGGAACATCATGCCCATCAGTTCTTTCGTCTCTTCTTCGTTATTGAACATGGTAGCGTAGTTGGTTACGTCGGCATTCGGAAAAGCTTCTTTAAGCATGCTTTCCGCAAGATCAGCCGTGTCATCATCTCCAAAGGCGAAGAAGTACATCGGGTTAGCGTCCTGATCGCAGGAGAGGATATCAGCCGTATTCTCATTAACGACCGCGGTATTGCCGCGGAAAAATATGCTCAGGGGCTTGCTTGGAACGATATAAGCTACGGTGAGATCCACATATTCACCTCTTACATCGTGAACCGCAACCGTATCGCCCACCTCGCATTCATACAGATTCGCAAAAGAAGTCGTGACGATCGCCTCACCGTCATTCAGAGGCATGCCGTCATCAAGGATTCCGAGAGCTACGGCCGCATCAATGTTGGTTCCTATGATCCTTACCGACTTGGAGGTGGCTATGTAGTACTCTCCTGGGATATCCTGATATACCGTATCGCCGAACTGCTGTACGCCCATTACCGTATATTCGGGAAGCCCTTCAGGGAGCAAAGACAGATCCGCACCCTGTCCCGCGAGGCTTATGTCAGCATCGCCGATAAACTGTTTGAAGATATTATCAACGACATCCTTTTCCACCTTCATAAGATCGAAGCAGAACATGGCTGCTACGGAACATACGAATATCGAGAAAACTACAAGGAAAGATCTGAAAGGCTTTCCGAATATGTTCTTTAACGTGGTCTTTAAAATTAGATTCATATCGCCGGCCCTCCCATCAATACCATCTCGAGATACGGTTCTCCGGAGGAATGTACATACCGTCTCCCTCCGTTACGCCGTAAGTCTCATAGAACAGATCCACAGTAGACAGGATCGCGTTGACTCTTATATATGCAGGGCTGTGAACATCTGTTGCGATCTGATTGATAAACGCCGTATCGAGGATCTTCTCACACCAGATGGCGGCGAAGCTCTCGTACATGATCATTCTCTCTTCATTGGTCTCGGGGATCCTGGAGATACACTCCATACCGCCGAGATCCGCATAATTCTCACCAAGCGTCTGCTCACCGTCAACATGGTAAACACCGAACATTGTAAAATTATCCTCGAAGTACGAGACAGCCTGCTGATTTCTGTCGATAAGCGTCTGTCTGTCTGCATCGCTTACCCATGAAGGATTATAGGCTCCGTTCTGATCGTAGTTGATGCAGTTGCTGTCGAAGGCATGTCCCATCTCATGAGCTATTACCATTCCGAGGCCGCCGAGGTTTGCATAGTAATCCTGATCTAAGTCGAACTGGGGTGCATTCATGATGGCAACGGTTATCGTAATCGAATTTGAGGATGGATCATAGCAGGCATTGAGTGTCTGCATCGCCATGCCCGGCGCCGATCTGTCGACAGGCTGCGTAAATCCGGAAAGGCTCTCCATAAGGCCCATGCATCTGTAGTCGACAATGAATCTGAAGTAATCGTCATATGTCAGATCTCTGTACTCCGAAGGATCATGCCTGTGAGAAGAAGCTCCCGTGATATAGATAATGTTGTCCAGCTTCTCTATAAGTCCGGCACGCGTATCTTCCGAAAGCCATTCCGCTTCCGAGATCATTTCCCTGTACTCGTCTCTTATGTCATCACACATCGAGACAAGAGCATCGTCCATCTCCTCTGTGTAATACTGCTCAACATAGATAGGATCCGTCTCAGCCGCAAGCTCATTGATCACAACATTTATCGCCTGATCTTCAGCAGTATCGTAGCTTGTCGATGAATACTGTCTCAGCTGATCATAGTAAGGATAGATAAACTGTCCGTAATCCTGGATCAGATTGCTTAATTCGATCGCCTTAAGGACATCGAGATTCTCATCGGTAAACATGTCATTGATCGACTGCAGCTGTTCGGGATCGAAGATACCGAATTCGTCGATACCGGTTAAGTCTATCCCGTAAGCCATAAGATAAGCATCCAGATCCACATTTGTTAAGATCTCATCTATCTGCTCTCTTGTATAAAGCTGGAAATACTCTTCATGCATAAGTGCATCGAACTGCTCGGTATCAGTGTGGTTATACACTTCCATGACCATATAACCTGCCTGCTGACCTAATTCGTCGGCATCTTCCCTGCTGAAGCCCATCGACTGCATGACTATGCTGGTGAAAGTCTTAACATCATCAAGAGAATCATAGCTGTCTTCAAGCGCAGTAAAATCCGCTCCGAAAAGACTGCTCAACTGAGTAAAAGTGAGGCATTCTTCAGTAGAATCAAAATAGTTGGTTTCTAAGGTAACCGGTACCAGATTAAACCTGCCGGCAAGTTCATAATTTAAAGTTGAATCCAATATCAGCAGCTCATCTACGGATTGCACGGCCATGATATCATCCATGGCCTGCTGCAGCTGTTCCGGAACTCCTGCATTCTCAAAATCATAAGCAAGGTAACTGTTGTATGCATTCTGGATTATGTACTCCTCAGTACCTTCCGCATAACCGGAACCTGCAACGATCTCCCGGACGATGTCTTCAACCTGTTCACCGACATCAACGGCATTAAGTCCGCTTGCCGTCGCTTGATATCCGTACTCGAACTCGGCATTCTCCAGATATTCTCCGTTTACATAACGGTAGAAGTCATCCTGCGCTCTTACCGGCCCGGATTCTTCGGGAACTGTCTCTTCTGTCCCATCGGAGACCGTATCGGCTCCGCCGGAGCAGCCGGTAAACAGTAATACGGCTGCACAAAATGCAGCTGCTGCTTTTCTCTTCTTCATAATAACCTCCAATTATTAAGAAACCTTAACATACAAAGCATATCAATAATACTTTACTTTTTCCACAACAAAAAAGAACCGCCTTGCGGCGGTTCCCTCATATCGTTTACCCGAATTGATTACTTTCTCAAACCAAGCTTAGCAACGATAGCTCTGTATCTCTCGATATCGATCTTCTGAAGATACTCAAGGAGACCTCTTCTCTTACCAACCATCATGAGAAGACCTCTTCTGGAGTGGTGGTCACCCTTGTGAACCTTGAGGTGCTCTGTAAGAAGGTTAATTCTTGCAGAAAGGATAGCGATCTGTACCTCAGGGGATCCTGTGTCACCCTCGTGAGTTGCATACTCTTTGATGATTGCAGCCTTGTCAATCTGTGCCATTGTGTTGTCCTCCATTTATAATTAATATTCACCGGTGACTGCGGAAGAGGCGGACAAGCCCTTTTTCTGCGTCACGGCAAGCTTTCGAATAATATCACAGGTGCTTTTAAGTGTCAATCAAAGCATCTGCAAAAGCCTGAGGGTCAAAATCCATCAGGTCTTCTACGCCCTCACCCAATCCAGCGAGAACAATCGGAACCTTAGCAAGATACGATACAGCAATGGCAACACCGCCCTTTGCAGAACCATCAAGCTTTGTAATTCCAAGATAATCAAGATCAACTGCTTCAGAGAATGCCTCTGTCTGAAGAACAGCATTCTGACCTGTTGTAGCATCAATGATCAATATAGACTTCTTATTAGCATCGGGAGCTTCCCTGTCAATTATTCTGTTAATCTTTGAAAGCTCTTCCATAAGATTCTTCTTATTGTGAAGTCTTCCTGCAGTATCAACGATAAGAACATCACTTCCGCGGGCCTTTGCAGCAGCAACAGCATCATATACTACAGAAGCAGGATCAGAACCTTCTTCATGTGCGATAACTGCCGTCTCAGTTCTCTTTCCCCACTCTTTAAGCTGTTCAACAGCTGCAGCTCTGAACGTATCAGCAGCAGCCATGATAACCTTCTTGCCTTCAGACTTATACTTAAGTGCGAGCTTACCTGCAGTTGTTGTTTTACCCGTACCGTTAACACCAACCATAAGGATGATATTGAGCTTACCCGGAACTATCTCGATAGTCTTCATCTCGCCTAAGATCTCAGTGATTCTTGTCTTGACCGCCTTCATGACACCATCGTTCGAATCATCACCTGTAGTCTTTATATAATTCTTAACGTACGATATAACGTCTTCACTGGCAGGCACACCGCAGTCAGCTCTTACCATAAGCTCTTCAAGTTCATCGAGCATATCCTGATCGAATTTGCCGTGAGAAGCCGTAGTCTTAACCCACTCGGCCGCCCAGAAGTCACGTGTCTTAGCAAGACCCTTTTTAAAGGAATCAAATAAACCCATTATTAATCTCCGATCCTCATAGAAAGTATCTTAGAGATACCTCTCTCAGCCATGGTTACGCCGTACATGCGGTCACAAGCTTCCATAGTACCTTTTCGATGGGTTACGAGGATGAACTGCGACCTTACGGTGTAACGTCTTACGAAGTCTGTAAAGCGGCTTACGTTAACGTCATCGAGAGCAGCCTCGACCTCATCGAGGATAACAAACGGCGACGGTCTGAGCTGCAGTATAGCGAAAAGCAACGCAATAGCAGTAAGACATCTCTCACCACCCGACAGCAGCGTTAAGCTCTGAAGCTTCTTTCCCGGAGGCTGAGCCTTGATCTCGATAGCACAGTTAAGCACATCATCTGTGTCGCTCAACAGTATCTCTGCACTGCCGCCGTTAAAGAGGTCTGTAAATACAGTCTTGAAATTCTCATTTATAGTCGTGAAGTTCTTGATGAACTGCTCCTTCATCTCCGTAACCAGGTCAGAGATAACCTTCTCAAGATCCGTCTTGGCCTTATAGATATCGTTACGCTGACCTGTGATGAACTCGAACTTCTCGTTAACCTCGCGATACTCCTCGATGGAGTTGAGGTTTACAGGGCCCAAAGCCTTAATCTTATTCTTGAGACTTGTGATAAGTTTTGTGGACTCATTGATATTAGTGCAAGGAGGATACTCATCCTTAACGTTATCGTATGTAACTTCATAGTCTTCCCACAGACGGTTCTTGGAGATATCGATATCGTTGATATGCTTCTCATTTCTGGAGACAATGCCGTTCTCCTTGTTACGAAGACGTGTAAGGATATCATTCATCTCAGCACTCTTCTCGAAGAAGCCCTTGAGCTTGCCGTCAACTTCATCCTTCTGCTCAGAAAGCTTTCTTATCTGCTCAGACATAGACTGGAAGCTTTGCTGCTGCTTTTCCTTAACAGCCTTCTTACCTTCGATACCTTCGATGAGACTAGCCAACATAGCGGCATCTGTAGTTCTTGCCTTCTGAGAATCATCGAGGTTCTTCTTCCTGTTATTAATCTCATCCTTGATGTGAGAAGCGAGGTCGAGAACACCGTTTCTTTCAGCAAGAATTCTCTCGGAAGCTGTCTTTCCTTCAGTGATCTTCTCTCTTAACTTATCGAGCTTCTCATTAAACTCACGAGTCTCATTATCATTCTTATCGATATTGTCACGATAATCGGCGATCTCATTCTCGATCTCTTTGATGATTTGTGTGTACTCAGCGATATCATCTTCAAGCCTTAACTTATCAACAGATATCTGATGGAGCTGCTTCTCACCTTCAGTTACGGAATCAGCCAGTTCCTGGCGCCTTACTCCAAGGTTCTTATACTCAGATTCAGCCTTCGCTCTCTCGACTGAGAAATACTTAAGCTGCTCATCAAGCTGAGCAAGCTCCTTCTCGATGTCGCCAACCTGAGAATCAACATCCTGTCTCTTAGCCTCGATAACAGCAAGCTCCTGCTCCTTCTTAACAAGGCCCTTCTCAAGGTTCTTGATCTCTTCAGCACGACCGAGGATACCGGTTGCTTCTCTTCTTATGGAACCACCGGTAAGTGAACCGCCTGCATTGATGGAATCTCCATCCAATGTGATTATCTTAGCCTGATAAGAGATAGCCTTCGCGATACCTCTTGCACTGTCCATATCCTCACAGATGATTATCTTGCCGAGGAGATTAGAGACAATGTCATCAAGACTCTTATCATTCTTTATAAGATTATCAGCAATATCAATAAATCCGCTCTGCTTGGAAGCACTATGGTAGATCATAGGCTCAAGCTCTCGGGGTCTGATGTTGTCTATAGGAAGGAATGTAACTCTTCCAAGCTTATTAACCTTAAGTTCGTTAATAAGGTCAGCAGCATCCTGCTCTGACTTAGTTACAACATTATGAATGGCATTACCGAGAGCAATCTCGATGGCAGTATTGTATTTCTTATCAGTTGAGATAAGGTCACCAAGAACACCGATCTGCTTCTTCTTAAGCGATGCATTCTTATCAAGATGATCAAGGAGTCTTCTTACGGATTCCTGATATCCCTCCTTACGGCTCTCGAGATCTTTTAATGTCTTAAGCTTGGACTTATCCTGAAGGAACTGTCTTGTAAGTTCCTCATGCTTCTCAAGAAGAGTGCTCTCTTCTTTCTTGATATCAACAAGCTTCTCGTTTCTTTCCTGGATGTCAGAGGTTACTTCGCCCTCTTTCTCCATCATCTCACGCCAGAGCTTCTCAGCCTGCTCGATCTTCTGATCAAGTTCTTCCTTGATCTTTCTGGAAGCTTCACGGGATTCAGTGAGCTCCTTGATTCTGTCCTGCAAAGAAGTTATCTGACCGTTAGCGGTATCGATCTTACCCTGTGACTCATTGATCTGTTTTGTCTTATCTTCGATGGACTTACGAAGATCGCTCATAGCCTTTTCTGAGTCACGGAACTCATTTAAGAGAGTCTCTTTCTCTTCTTCGAGCTTCTCGGTCTTCTTCTTCTCTTCGTTTGCCTTATCGAGCAGTTCATCGGCTTTTGCTATTCTGCCCTTATAATCATTCTCCAAACGGATGATATCTTCGCTTATATCATTCTCGGCAGCAGCTGTCTGCTCGATCTTTGTCTTGATGGAAGATACCTTCTCTTCATCTACCTTGATATCGGCATTAAGATCATGCATCTCTTCAGTAAGATCCGACAGTTCCTGTCTCTTATCTTCAATCTGCGTATCAAGCTGCTCAGACTTCTCATTAAGATCACTATTGGAATTACGCAGTTCAAGATATCTGTCTTCCTGCTCCTTGATCTCAGTCTGAACCTGAGCCAGAACATCAACGTAATCGCCCATGGCTTCAGTCGCATCATTGATGCGTCTGACAAGAAGGCTTATATCCGCATTCTTAAGCTGCTCATAAGCTCTATGGTATTCAGTAGCCTTTTCTGCCTGTTCCTTAAGAGGGCCTACACGCTCAGTAAGTTCATTAAGTCTGTCATCAATGCGGAGGAGGTTCTGCTCAGTTGAAGCCAGCTTTCTCTCAGCCTCTTCTTTTCTCGACTTAAACTTAGTGATACCTGCAGCTTCCTCGATAACACGTCTTCTGTCCTCAGACTTAGGTGAAAGGATATCATCAACACGGCCCTGACCGACGATGGAATAACCATCCTTACCAAGACCTGTATCGAAGAACAGATTAACTATATCCTTTAATCTGCAATTGACCTTATTGATCTGATATTCGGATTCACCTGACCTGTACAGTCTTCTGGTGATCTCGATCTCATCGTACTCTGTATCTACATATTTATCAGAATTGTCGAGAGTCATTGTGACTTCGGCATAGTTCATGGCTTTCTTGACGGAAGTACCGTTAAAGATAACATCTTCCATCTTGCCGCCTCTTAAAGACTTGACGCTCTGCTCACCAAGAACCCATCTTACGGCATCGGTAACGTTGGACTTACCGCTTCCGTTAGGTCCTACAACAGCGGTCATACCGCGGTCAAACTCGATAAGAGTATACTCAGGGAACGACTTAAATCCCTGTAATTCTAACTTCTTTAAATACATAGCAAGTCATTGTACCACAAAAGCGGCTTTCCTGCTTATATGGCGAAAATCCTCTCGTAGACCTCGATTGCTGCCTTGGCGCCCTTCTGTTCGGCATCTTTCTTGGATCTGCCGGTAGCTTTGGCAAGGAATGTATCATCCGCATAGACCTCGACATCGAACTCACGTTCATGCTGAGGTCCGCGCTCATCAGTGATAGTAAATGTAATCTTATGCTGATGGTTCTTGGTCTGAGCAATCTCAAGCAGTCTGCTCTTATAATCAAGGAAGATCTTTCCGTCTACTGCAAGCTCGATAATGTCTTCAAGATTACGAAGTACTACTTCTCTAACCGTCTCGAAGTCAGAATCAAAATAAACAGCAGCTGTTATAGCCTCGAAGGCATCCGCAAGTGTGGAATCCTTATCTCTTCCGCCTGTCATCTCCTCGCCCTTACCCATGAGTAAGAGTTCTCCGAGTCCCAAGCGTCTTGCAACCTTTGCAAAAGACTCCTCACAAACGATTATCGATCTGATCTTAGAAAGATAGCCTTCATCTGCTTCAGGCTTAAGTTCATAAAGCTTTCTTCCTATTACCAGATCAGCAACAGCATCACCTACATATTCAAGTCTCTGATTAGACTGATAATGCTCACCCTTCTGCTCAAATACATAGGTGGTATGAGTAAGTGACAGTGTCAGAAGATCTTTGTTCTTAAATGTATATCCTAGTTTCTGTTCTAATTCACTGTAATCCATGATCATTATCTCTTTGAAATAAAAAAGGCTGAATGTTTGTAAAGCACATTCAGCCTGAAGAATCTTATCTAACTCTTATTAGCCGATAGAAGACTTAATGAACTCTACAGCGTCGCCGACAGTTCCAACCTTCTCAGCAACCTCATCAGGTACGGAGATATCGAACTCCTGCTCCATAGCCATAACGAGCTCAACCATGTCGAGGGAATCAGCGTTAAGATCATCAACGAAGCTGGACTCCATAGTGATAGAATCTTCGTCTACACCAAGCTGATCAACGATCATGCCCTTAAGCTTCTCAAAAAGTTCTTCATTAGTCATTTGTTATTACCTCCAAAATTGATTGTCTTTCACAATCTACAATACACTTTTAATGTAAGTACTATAAAAAGTCAATACTAATTTTATGCTGCGGGCTTATCTTTTAAATAACCTTTATTCTTAATAAGATAGTCCATACCCGAAACAATTGTCATAATGACACATACGATGAACAGAACATCTCCGATAACGGATACAACACAAGGCGAATTTAGCGATGCAGCATAATCATCACCTGTAATCTTCATAATCGTAGGTTCAAACATCAGATATATGATAGCTATCATCTGAGTAGTAGTCTTGATCTTTCCGATCATCTTCGCAGCCATTACCACGCCTTCCTTGGAAGCAACAAGACGAATACCGGTAACCATAAACTCACGGAGCACGATGACGGCAAGAAGCCAGGGAGATATCCTTCCGATTGCTACAAAAGCAATAAGAACGGCAATTACAAGCATCTTATCAGCCAATGAATCGAGGAATTTACCAAGATCAGTAATGAGATTGCATCTTCTTGCTATCTGGCCGTCAAAGAAATCAGTCAGTGAAGCAATAATGAAGACTATGCCGGCAATCAGCATTCCGTGATTGTTAATGAACGCATTCCAGCCTTCCGGTTCGAATCCGTAGATGGATATCGGCAACATAAAAAGCATAGTAACCGGTATGAGGATGATCCTTAATAACGAAAGCTTGTTGGGCAGATTCATATCGTAACTCCTGTAAGATCAAAACTATCGCTGCACTCGAGGATCCTTACGTCATATCTGCCGCCAATATCGAGTTCATGCTCAGAAGCTGCGACATAAATAACAGGATCATCATCCGGTGCTTCACCGTAACTTCTGCCGATATAAAATATACCGTCATCAGCCACAGAATCAATGGTAACTTTCACTTCAGTGCCCACACGGGACTTGGAAGATTCAAGAGCAATCGGGAATTGTGTCTCGTAAACTCTCCTTACTCTCTCCTTCTTTACATCCTCATCTACCTGATCAGGCATATCAAAGGCGGGAGTATTCTCTTCAGGAGAATAAGCAAAACAACCAAGACGGTCAAACTTCCATCTTCTAAGATTAGACAGCAACTCCTCGAAGTCCTCCTCCGTCTCACCCGGAAATCCGACAAGGACAGTAGTCCTGATGATGATATCAGGTATACGGCTTCGTATGAGTTCAAGCTTCTTGGTTATGATATCAACAGTATCACGTCTTCTCATTGCCTTTAAGATCTTATCGCAGCCGTGCTGGATAGGAATATCAAGATAATGAACGACCTTCGGATTATTCTTCATGACATCCAAAAGCTCTTCGTCTATACCGTCCATATAACCGTAAAGAACTCGTATAGCCTCTATACCTTCTATCTCGGACAACTTCTCAAGCAACTCGGGAAGCTGCCTCTTCTTATTAAGCTCTATACCGTAATTAGTAGTATCCTGCGCTGTAAGGACTATCTCTTTATAACCCTTATCGGCTATAGCCTTCGCTTCAGCGACAATCTCATCCATCGGCCTTGATACGAACGGGCCTCTAATTAAAGGAATAGCGCAGAATGCACATCTGTGTATGCAGCCCTCACCAATCTTAAGCCAAGCATAGCCGGATGTTGATATATCTCTGTCTGTCATAAGATGAGACATGCCGCCGGGTTTACCTTCATACTTCTTTTTAAAGTTTTTATCCTCAGCATATAGAGAGTCAACCGCCTCAACAATACTGCCATAATCAGCTGTGCCAAGAACTATATCAACTTCAGGCATCTGCGCGAGAATATCATCAGGATAACGCTGTGACAGGCATCCTGTAACAATAATATGCTTAAGCTTATGAGAACCGTTAAAGCCATACTTAAGATCACCGGCTTTAAGGATGGTATCGATTGCTTCCTTCTTTGCAGCTTCAATGAAACCACATGTATTAATGACGACTACTTCAGAATCATCACTGGAATCAGAAATCTTATAACCCGCTTCACGAAGTTTGGTAGACATACACTCAGCGTCCACAAGATTCTTGGAACACCCGAGAGCAACTACTGATACACTTATCTCATTTCTGTTTATCATCAATAACCTTCTCAAGCCATTTCCCGTAAGCAGATCTGGCGACATCAAGACCGAAACCGCGCTTAGCAGCGAGCTTCATCAATTCTGCCTCATGATCTTCAGACTCATCCGAGACTTCGGGAATCGCGCTCAAGTAAAGATTAAAGCATAAAACAGAGTCTTCTGCCACCTCTTGGATCAGCAAATCAGATACATTGCCGCTGACTCCGGCTGCATAAAGACGTTCTCTAAGGAATCTGCGGCTCTCCTGCTTCTTCCCCGAACGGCAGAGCAGGACTTTACGCCCTGCTCTGTAGTCGTCGATATATTCTCTTCGTATAAGCTCATCAACCGCTTCTTTAACAGCTTGATCAGAGAATCCCTTCTTACGAAGATACTCTCTCATCTTACCGGATGAACAAGTTCCTATTCCGATATGTCTGATACCGGCAGTCTGTGCATCCTTAGCGGAATCAAGATTATAATCAGGTGCCTTAGCCATTACATGTCGATTCCGAGGATATCGTCATCGCTCTCTTCATCGATATCAGCATCGTCGATATCACCGTCATCAACATAAGCGGTAGCATCAACAGGCTTATATGAATCTCTGATAAGTTCTTCAATCTCACCACAGATATCGGGATTGTCAATCAGATACTGACGGGCATTCTCCTTACCCTGACCGATCTTCTGGCCCTTATAAGCGAACCATGCACCACTCTTATCGATGATATTGTTCTCGACGGCGAGATCGATGATACTTCCCTCTCTTGAGATTCCCTGACCATAGAGGATATCGAACTCAGCCTCCTTGAACGGCGGAGCTACCTTATTCTTTACGATCTTAACTCTTACATGGTTACCGATAACTTCAGTTCCGTTCTTCAAAGTCTCTGTCTTTCTTACATCAAGTCTTACAGAAGAATAGAACTTCAAAGCACGGCCGCCGGTCGTAGTCTCAGGATTACCGAACATTACGCCGATCTTCTCACGAAGCTGGTTGATAAAGATACAAACTGTACCAGACTTAGCAATGATACCTGTGAGCTTTCTTAAACCCTGGCTCATAAGTCTTGCCTGAAGACCTACATGGGAGTCGCCCATCTCGCCTTCGATCTCAGCCCTCGGAACAAGAGCTGCAACAGAGTCGATAACGATAACATCGATACAGCCGGATCTGACAAGTGTCTCTGTGATATCAAGTGCCTGCTCACCTGTATCAGGCTGAGAGAGCAAAAGATTATCAACATCAACGCCGATGATAGAAGCGTAGTTAGGATCAAGTGCATGCTCAGCATCGATAAATGCACATGTTCCGCCCATCTTCTGAGCTTCAGCTACGCAGTGAAGTGCAACTGTTGTCTTACCTGAAGACTCAGGTCCATAGATCTCGATGATTCTTCCCCTGGGAAGACCTCCAACTCCGAGTGCTATATCAAGACTGATGGCACCAGTAGGAACAACTTCAATATCTGTTGCCTGCTGATCACCAAGTCTCATTACTGAACCCTTACCGAACTGCTTCTCTATCTGAGACATAGCAGCTTCAAGGGCCTTCTTACGTGCATCCTGATCTTCTGAAGAAATTGACTGAACCTGAGGTTTGGTTGATTTATTCTTAGCCATTAAACTGATTCCTCCGTAGAAATAAACATTTGTTCTTTACTTTCGAAAACATTCTACGAATAAAATACACCAATGTCAACGGAATTTTATCGACAATTCACGACAAAATCCGACAAAAAACGACAAAGGGACATTAATGGGACTTTCTCATAATATTTCTCAGTTTTGCAATAGCATCTCTGGACTCCTGAACCTTGAACAGTAGAGAACATCCGAAGTAGATAAACAGGGCTACAAGGAACATTCCTGCAAGGTATGCAAGTTCATAAATCTTTCCTTGATATACAGGAGAATAACTTCTAATAAAGTTAACAACAAATACCATGATAGCAAGACTCAAAGCAGACTTCAGAAGGAACACCAACATGCCTTGGGGTCTTATGTTCTTGTAAGAATAGTAAACGCAGCAAAGTACAGTCATCTGCAGAACACTTGTGATCGAATATGAGAGAGTTAATGCCATTGCACCGACATGAGGCATAAGCAGATGGCAGCACAAAGGGTTGGTAATAAGACCAATGCACCCAGCCCACAAAGGTATTCTGGTCTTACCTATCGCATAGAACGCCTGATTCATAATAAACACAATTGAATGTGTGATTATTGCAATAGAATAACCCGCAAGAAACTGACCTGCTCTATGTGCATCAGCATCTGTATAAGCTGAACTCCACTGGAAGATAGCTTTTATAACTTCAAAGTTCATAAGGAACATGAAGCCTGCAGACGGAATGCATAAGAACAATGCACTCTTAAGTCTTGAAGACAAAAGCTCAGATGCTCCCTTAAAGTCTTCCTTACCAAAATGCTCAGCCAAAGAAGGAAGCATAACATTACCTATGGCAACAGCAAAGATACCATACGGCAGCTGCCATGTTGTTGATGCATTACGCAAAGCATAAACGTTACCGCTGTCAGGAAGCTTCATGGCAAAGTAGTTAAGGATCAGCATATTAACCTGTACTACAGAAGCAGAAATAAGTATCGGGACAGCTCTTATGACTAGCGCATTAAAGTCTTTGTCTCCGGGCGCCCATATGAATCTGAACGGCTTAAGCTTATCTCTTCCGACTATGGCCTGGTATAGGAAGTAAACAACGGCAGCAAGCATGATACCGAATGTTGTTCTCATGAGCATTGACTTGCTGTTACCGGCAAATAAGATGATGGCCATCAATACACAGAAGTTATAGATGGTAGGTCCGAACGATGTCGAACCGAATCTCTTATAAGCATTAAGAATTCCAATGCACAAAGCCGCGAGCATCATGAATATAATCTGCGGGAAAAGCCACTTGGAAGCAGCCGCCGCCAGTTCAATAGTCTCAGCACTGTGATCTCCACTGCTGAAAACGCTGTATAGCTGTTCTGAGAAGATTACGCCCAGTGTGCAAACAGTAATAAGAAGAACTGCAAAGAATGAGATGAATATACTTACAGCCCTTATGCCCTTCTTCTCATTACCCGAAGCTATCGCTGCAGATAACGATGGCGTAATGGCAGACTGTATGGAACCGCCTATAAGCAGGTTATAAACAAGGTCAGGAATAGAGAACGCAAGTGTAAAGCCGTCACGGTATAAGGGCTCACTGAATTTGATACCAACAAAGATATCTCGAAGGAAACCTGATCCTTTCGAGAGGACAAGACCCGCCATAACGAGAATGGTGGACAGGATTATGCTGTTGCCTGAAAGTCTCTTTGTCTTTCTCTCGGAACTCATAACCCACTTACCCTGTCATAGACAAGACCAATAGCATAATCTCTTGTCTGTCTTCTGATCTCATCACGTGATCCGTTAAACAGCATCTTAAAAGCTTCAGAACCGTTCTTATCAGCAACTCCAATATAGACTGTACCGCATGGTGTTCCGTCAGGGCCGTCTCCGGGACCTGCGTAACCAGTGACAGAAACAGCTATATCCGCGCCGGAAAGCCTTAATGCTCCCTGAGCCATAGCAACTGCACATTCATGGGAAACTGCAGTCTTAGTAGAGATAACCTCGGAAGGTACACCCAACACATTCATCTTAAAATTATCGGAATAAGAAACGATGCTTCCCTCAAAGACATCGGAAGCACCGGGTACATCAACGATTCCGCAAGCTATCATGCCACCCGTCAGACTCTCAGCAAAAGAACACTTAAGGCCCTTGGCACGAAGAAGATCTATAAGATTGGCTGAACTTACGGAACTCATCCGTTACCGCCCTTTGCTTTTATCTCGATCCAATCCGTCTCGGATATGAGAACTCGTCTTGGCTTACTTCCTTCAAAAGGTCCGATATAACCCTTCTGTTCCATAACATCTATGAGTCTTGCGGCTCTCGGGTAACCTACACCAAGTCTTCTCTGAAGTATGGATACACTTGCATTCTTAACCTGCAGAACAACGTCAACAGCAGCATTAAGAAGCTCGTCCTCAGAATTCTCATTAACGGAAGGATCAGAAACACCTTCTGTCTTACCTGTACCCTCACCGTTAGCAATCTTCTGTATCTTGTCATTAATGTCCTGATCATACAGAGCGCCGTAACGCTGCTTAAGGAAATCAACACACTGCTGTACCTCACCGTCAGATACAAATGCACCTTGACCTCTTATTGGCTTAGGCGCGCCCAAAGGACTGTAAAGCATATCACCTCGTCCGAGAAGCTTCTCAGCACCCTGGGAGTCAAGTATTGTACGGCTGTCCACACCGGAAGCTACGGAGAATGCAATACGGGAAGGAACATTACTCTTGATGACACCCGTGATAACGTCAACAGACGGTCTCTGCGTAGCAATGATCATATGCATACCGCAGGCTCTTGCCATGGCAGCAAGTCTTGCAATCTGCGTCTCTACTTCGTTCTTCGCTACAGCCATAAGGTCAGCAAGCTCATCGATAATGATAAGGATCAGCGGAAGCGGCTCTTCGTCATCATCAATGCAGTTGTTGTAGCCTGCGATATCTCTTACTTCCTTCTCAGCGAAAAGCTTATACCTTCTTTCCATCTCGGCTACAGCCCACTTCAGGGCACCTGTAGCAAGCTTCATATCACTTACAACAGGCATAAGGAGATGCGGTATACCGTTATATACAGAAAGCTCAACGACCTTAGGATCGATGAGGATCATCTTTACATCCTTGGGAGATGCCTTACACAGGATACTTATGAGTATTGAGTTAATACATACTGACTTACCTGAACCAGTTGCACCTGCTATGAGCATATGAGGCATCTTGGCAACATCACAGTAAACAGGCTTGCCCGGAATATCCTTTCCGAGACCTACAGTAAGCGGAGAAGACTTTTTAAATTCAGGAGTATCAAGAACATTGCCGAGGTATACAGCTGATGTCTTCTCATTTGGAATCTCGATACCGATAGCCTTCTTACCAGGGATAGGAGCTTCGATTCTTACTGCAGTAGCAGCCATAGCCAAAGCTATATCATCTTCAAGATTCTTAACCTTAGATACCTTAACACCCTGACCGATCGTAACTTCAAATCGAGTGATCGCAGGACCGTGAGTAATATTATTTACCTTAGCATCAGTAATACCGAATGTACGGAGAGTCTCCTCGAGAGCGGCAGCTTTCTGCTTAAGTTTCTCATTACTCTCAGTAGTATTCTTATTTGTCTTATCCTTGGCTAGAGTGGAAATAGGCGCAGGTCTGTAGTTCTTATAAGCGTTCGCCTTGATTCGCCTTCCTTCTGTCTGTGCCGAAGTTGAAGATACGTCGAGATTGCCGGCAGCCGAAGCTTTGCGAGCTTCTGAAGTATCAATGATGCGGCCTTCCGTAACAGAGTACCCATCTGTATTGTCACTTGAAGCATTGATGGTAATTCCGTCAGACGCCGGAGCGGGAGCCGGAGCAGGAACTACAGGAGCAACAGGTATATTCGGAGTTCTTACCTTACGTGTATTAGCACTTCCGGAGAAGTCATAAGCTGTATCATCATTGATCTCATAAGGCATATCATCCTCAGGAGTGTAGTATCCGCCGGCACCGGGCTGCTGTGAGAAATCATCTCCGAAAGACGACTCATCAGCATAAACACCACCGGAAAGGTCATAGAAATCCTTCTGAGCATTCATTTTAAGGAAATCTGGCTCATCTGCCTTCTTTCCCTGCCCTCTGATATGAGCTGCACGAGGCATGGAATCATATGAGAAATCAGCCTCTTCAGTATTGTAAGTCTTCTCTGTACTTACTCTCTTCTCACCATACTTAAGAACGCCCTGCTCACCTTGTGTATCAGCAGCAAAAGCAGGATCGCTCATATCTGCGAATCCTGACTTACTGTCCACGGGCAAGGATCTGTTAAATGGATCCTGTACATTGTATGAGGACTTATCAAATACAGGCTGGGGACCAATCCTGACAGGTGCGTTCACAAACGGAGAAGAACCGTAAGCATTAGCAGCGGGATTATTCAAAGGTCTGGTCTGTCCCTGAACAAAAGGATTGGAATACTGCTGAACAGGTCTTTGTCCCTGAGGACGATGCTGAACAGCAGGTCTTTGTGCAGATCTTCTTTCTGAAGACTTCTTAACTGCATTACCGACAGCTCTTGCCGTCTTCTTTACTGTCTTCTTCAAAGAGATATGGAACACAAGAATTATCTGAGCTGCGATAAGTCCGATAAGAACAACGATAGATGTAATCTTGCCGCATACAGTATGAAGAGCTACAGCCAAAAGTCCGCCGAGGATACCGCCGGACAGAACACTAGAATTGGGATCCTGAGAAATAAGTGCGGGGTCTGCACCGGATTTCCATAACAGTGCGATTGCCTGCGTAGCCTTGTACTTGTGATCAACGTCAGAAGCGCACAAAGCCTTGAAATATATAAAGTCCATCGTTATTACTGACAACAACGCAGAAAGGCATATAAGGAAAATAATGACGGACCTGATTCTAATCGGAGAAACACCTTCACGCTTCTCGATAAAGAAGTCAATTGATGCATAGAGGATGAATAGAGGTATCATAAAAGCCGCAGAGCCGATAAAGCCTCCGCATACAGTCTTCAGAAAGCTTCCGAAGACTCCTGTTACTTCGCTTGGAAGATAGTACAGGAGTGTAAGTGCTATCGCACAGAAGAAAAGAGCTATGCCCGTGACTTCCCTTTTACCCTCAAAATTGTTCAAATACCAATTCTCCTGGCTGCCTTGTAGATACAAAGCTGAGTTTTACTGTCAGAGATCTGCCCTGCTTCAGCCATAGAAACAAGCTCACTTAAGGGAATCTTCTCGACATTGAGGAATTCTCCTTCATCGAGCTTCTGTCCCACCTGCTTAAGTCCTCTTGCCATAAACAGCCAGATCACTTCACTGTCATACCCCGGAGACGCGATCATGCTCCCGAAAGATGTAATCTCGGAAGCCTCAAATCCAGTCTCTTCAAGAAGCTCTCTTACAGCACATGTAAGAGGCTCTTCATCGGGTTCAAGCTTGCCCGCCGGAGCCTCAAGAAGAATCTTCTCGAACGGACTTCTGAACTGTCTTACCATGTAACAGTTAAGATCATCATCGATCGGCAGGATACATGCGCCGCCGTGGTGCAAAACTATCTCCCTTGAAGCCTTCTTGCCATCTGACAGGCTGACTTTCTTAACAATTGTATCAAAAACCTTTCCGTGAAAAATCACTTCGGAGTCTTCTGTTGTTTCAATTAGGTTACGATATCTTTCTTCCATCATCATCACTTGGAGAACTTAGCAGCTTCTTTTACAGCCAGTTCATCACACCTGTTATTAAACTCGTTATCAGCATGACCCTTTACTTTGACAAAGCAGACCTTATGAACCTTGCACAGTTCAAGCAGCTGTTCCCAAAGATCCTTGTTGGCTACGGGATCCTTAGCACTGTTGACCCAGCCTTTCCTCTGCCAGCCTTCAATCCAATTCTGGTTAAAAGCATTAACGACATAAGCACTGTCGGAATACACTTCCACTTCGCAGGGACGCGTAAGCAGTGCCAGACTCTTAATAACGGCCGTCAGCTCCATTCTGTTGTTTGTAGTATGAGGCTCACCGCCTGATATCTCACGGCTCTTTCCCGCCGCCATGAGGATAGCTCCCCATCCGCCGGGACCCGGGTTACCGGAACATGCTCCGTCTGTATAGATAGTTACCTTCGTTAACTGCGGCATCAGTTACCCTGCATCTTACGAGTCTTCTCGGCTGCAGCAAGTACTGACTTGATAACAGCATTACGAAGACCGTTCTCTTCAAGAGCCATAACACCCTCGATTGTTGTGCCTGCAGGGCTTGTAACCTGATCCTTAAGGACTGCAGGATGAACTCCCGTATCAAGGCAAAGCTTACCTGAACCTGCAACTGTAGCAGCGGCAATCTTAAGTGCATCCGCTCTCTTTATACCCAGAGCAACCGCTGCGTCAGACATAGCCTCGATAAAGAGCATTACATACGCAGGGCCTGTGCCGGACACACATCCGATAGCATCGAGCGTCTTCTCGTCACAGATGATAACAATTCCGCACGTCTCGAAAAGCTTCTGTACAAAAGCTGTCTCTTCTTCACTTAAGCCGACAGGGCAAACAGCAGAAACACCGCTTGCAACCTGTGCAGGAGTATTAGGCATGATCCTTACGAACTTTCTTCCTCTAAGTATATTGTCGATTCTGGAAGTTGTAACAGCTGCTGCGATAGACAAAACGATCGTCTTATCGCCGAATGAATCCTTGATGCCCTTCAATGTATCATCGAAGTGCTGCGGCTTAACAGCCATCAGGACATAATCACTGTCACTGACATCCTTATTGGGATCAGAAGACTGATTAACGCCGAACTCATCAGCAGTCTTCTTTGCTGCCTCTTCGATTATGTCATACACATATACTTCATTTGCCTTAAGCACTCCACCGGAAACAAATCCTCTGATGAGTGCGCGACCCATATTTCCTGCACCGATAACAGTTAATTTCATATCCAAACCTCTTACTTATTAATATAAAAAGCATAATAACATTACGCTTGACATGTTGCAAACCTAACTGTAAACTACTATCCGTTGCGTACAGGGGAGTGGCTCAACGGTAGAGCAGCGGTCTCCAAAACCGCCGGTTGCGCGTTCGAATCGTGTCTCCCCTGCCAAACAAAAAGGACAGTCAGAATTGACTGTCCTTTTTCGTATCTCGATTTCTTACGTTCTAATCAAAGATTTCCGGAAGGCATGATATCGAAAGCGATATAGCTGATAGTATCTGTTCTTTCGACTGAAACTCTGAATGCGATATCCTGTCTTACCGTAAACTCACCCGTCGATATGTTGTTTACAGCATCTGCAACCAAAGCCTGTATATCCTGATCAGATACAGTTGGTATAAACGCCTGCAGATATGATCCGTAATACAGAATCAGGAAGTTAAAATAATTCGGATCATCACTGTACTCGACCAATACCCTGAGAGCAGTTATCTTGTTATCTGACTTTCTTACACTGCCCTGAATAGCTGTGGCGAATGTAGTTCCGGTATTAGAGATGGGAGCATAGAAGAATAACAGCTTATCCTGGTTGTTATTATTGGACTCACCAGCTGCTGTTAAAGCGACTCTCTGCTCCTCCTGATATGCAACCTCAGGAATTGTAAATCCGTACGGAGCCAATGCTGAATTATAGATGCTTGTTGAGATGTATCTGACTCTGTAATCTTCTACAGTAACGCCAAGAGTCTTAACCGAGAACATAGGGATCACGATATAAAGAACAACTCCGACTATCGCGATAAACAAGAGCAATATGCAAGCAGGGATAACAGGATCCTTCTTACACTTCTCTACAAAACCATTCTTAGAAGAAGCATTGCCTGTTGAAGCTTTCTTTGAAGCTTCCTTCTCTTTTTGCTTCTTAGCTTTCTTATCGTCAGTAATCTTCTTAACACGCGCACTCTTAGACTTATTCAGAACAGCAAGAGCACGCTCATATTCTTCTTTATCATCGATATCATCGACAAGGTCTTTTTTCTTCTCTTCTTTAACATCAGACATCTTAATAACCTCTTTTCGTAAGCGATACGATTTTAATATGTTTGCATATTCGCTTCAACTATTTTATTCTTTTCCCATCACAATACTGAGGTGAAGTTATGGCACATGTGCTTGTAGCCGGAGGCTCAAGAGGAATAGGAGCAGCTACGGTAGATTTGTTTATGAAGAACTGCTTCGATGTAAGCTATTTCTATAAGCATGCCCCCGGTCCCATGGGACACGGGATTAAAGCCGATGTCACTAACACAAATGAAGTTAAAGCCGGTGTTAAAGAAGCTGTTGGAAAGTTCGGTCCCGTAGATATCCTCATCTACTGCGCAGGCATTAGTCTTACAGGCCTTTCAACTGACTTCTCCTATGATGATTACCTTAATATCATGAATACGAATTTCGGCGGATTCTTTGCAGTATGCAATGAAGTTATCCCCTCAATGGTCTCAGCTAAGAAAGGCGTAATAACTGCAGTATCATCTATGTGGGGACAGACAGGAGCTTCCTGTGAATCACTTTATTCCGCTTCCAAGGGTGCTATGGATGCTTATGTTAAGTCCATCGCCAAGGAGCTCGGTCCTTCAGGAATTCGAGTTAACGCGGTTTCCCCCGGTGTTATAGACACAGACATGATGAAGTCATTTACTGATGAAGATAAGAAGAGTCTTATCTATGAGACTCCCCTTCAAAGGCTTGGAAGCCCACAGGATGTGGCAAGCGTCATATATGACCTGTCGACTGAAAGATCATCTTTCATCACAGGACAGATAATAGGAATAAACGGCGGCTTTCTTATCTGAAAGCCGCCGTTCATTTAAGTCTTACTTTACTGAGCTGACAACCTTGTCGAACTCATCTGTTATCTCTTTGTCCGGTTCCTTAGTAAGAAGTGAAACTACAATTACCAGGATGACATTCAAGATGAACGAAGGAAGAAGCTCATATATATCGAGCCATGTGCCAGAGAACTGAACTCTGATAACGAACTTCCAGATAAAGATCAACGCACCTCCGCCGATCATTCCGCTTAAGATACCCCACTTATTTGCACGCTTCCAGAACAGAGCAAAGAGAATAGCGGGACCGAATGTGGCACCGAATCCTGCCCATGCAAAGGATACGATTCTGAATACTGAAGAATCAGGATTCATTGCAAGGAACATAGCGATACCGGAGATGAAGAGAACCATGCCTCTTGCTACTCTGATAGCAGCCTTCTCGCTAAGCTTAATTCCGCAGAACTCCTGAATGATGTTCTGTGTTACTGAAGAAGTTGCAGCAAGAAGCTGAGAGTCTGAAGTAGACATTGCAGAAGCAAGGATACCTGCAAGAATTACACCGCCGACAATTGCCGGAAGAACTCCGTAAGAAGCAACCTTGGAAGCGATATCGATAATGATACGCTCTGAGTCTGATGTTGCAGCATATTCAGGAACAACACCATTCTTCATCAAAGTATATCCGCATACACCGATGAGGATAGCAACACTCATGGAGATAACTACCCAGATAGAACCGACTCTTCTTGAGATATGAAGCTTATTCTCATCTTCAACAGCCATGAATCGAAGAATGATGTGAGGCATACCGAAGTAACCCAAGCCCCAAGCCAATGTTGAAGCGATAGGAAGAGCTCCGTAAGAACCGACAGTACCGTCAGTTACATTGCAGCCCTTGAAGATATCCATGAATCCTTCGATGCTCTTGGCATTATCAAAGATTGCACTTGCTCCTGCAGTCTTGAAAGAGAAACCAAGAACAACGACAAGAGCAATAGTCATAATGATGCTCTGAATGAAGTCAGTTGTTGATGCAGCAAGGAAACCGCCAAGGATACAGTAAAGTGCGATAACAAATGCACAGATAACCATGGCGCTGAAGTAATCAATTCCAAAGATAGAAGAGAAAAGCTTACCGCAGCCCACGAATCCGGATGCTGTATAAGGAATGAAGAATACTACGATGAACAAAGCAGAGATCAAAGTAAGGATCTTCTTGTCATCGCCGAATCTCTTGGAGAAGAAATCCGGGATAGTAACAGCATTAAGTCTCTGTGTATAAACACGAAGTCTCTTAGCAACAAAGAGCCAATTAAGATATGTACCGATTGCAAGACCGATAGCCGTCCATGTAGCCTCTGCAAGACCTGTGATAAGTGCAAGTCCCGGAAGTCCCAAAAGAAGCCAGGAACTCATGTCAGAAGCCTCAGCACTCATGGCAGTAACCAAAGGGCCGAGCTTTCTGCCACCAAGATAGAAATCATCAGTGCTCTTATTCTTCTTACTGAATACAGCACCGATTACGATCATCATAACCAGATACATGATTATGGTGACCAGGATACAGATTGATGTGGAAGACATAACAATACTCCTATTTATTAATTAACGTGTTGAATAATATCAAAAATCCTATAATGCCTCAAGTTTCACACACTCTGGGGTCCCTTCCAAATTGATAAAATCAAAAAAATAAGGTAAATTAAATATTCAGGAATACATGGAATAGGAGGACGGACGCATGAACAAGTTTTCAAGACTTACCCCCGAGATCATCGAACTCGCCAAGATGTGCGAGGCGAACAAGATAGATACAGAGCTTTATACCAAGAACAAAGTAAACAGAGGTCTTCGTGACCTTAATGGTAAGGGCGTATTAACAGGTCTTACCGAGATTTCCGAGATCGTATCAAAGAAGATCGTAGACGGCGAAGAAGTATCTTGCGACGGCGAACTTTACTATAGAGGTATCGACGTTCATATGATTGCTGACGGCATTACCAGCGCCGAGAGGCATAACGGATTTGAGGAGATAACGTATCTTCTTCTTTTCGGTAAGCTTCCGAGTGAGCGCGAGCTTCTCGACTTTATGATCATACTCGCGAACTACAGGGATGCTCTTCCTAAGAATTTCGTAAGAGACGTAATCATGAAGGCTCCGAGTAACGACATCATGAACAATCTGCAACGTGCCGTGCTCACACTTTACTCATACGACCACAATGCGAACGATACTACCATCCCGAACGTACTGCGTCAGTCTCTTGAGCTGATCGCCATGTTCCCTATGCTCGCAGCTTATTCATATGCAGCAAAGATCTACTACAACGATAACAAGAGTCTTTATATCCACAGACCGAGAGCAAATCTTTCCACAGCTGAGAATATTCTTTATATGCTCCGCCCGGACAACAAGTTCACACCTCTCGAAGCTCAGATCCTTGACCTGTCTTTGGTTCTGCATGCAGAGCACGGCGGCGGTAACAACTCCACATTCACAACTCATGTTGTTACATCTTCCGGAACTGATACTTATGCAGCAATCTCTGCAGCTATCTCTTCTTTGAAGGGACCTAAGCACGGTGGTGCGAACATCAAGGTTATGCAGATGTTCGCTGATATTAAGAAGAACGTTAAAGACTGGGGCGACGAAGAAGAGCTTACCGCTTATCTTAATAAGATCCTTCATAAGGAAGCATTCGATAACGCAGGTGTTGTTTATGGTATGGGACATGCGGTTTATTCCATCTCCGATCCCAGAGCCATGATCTTCAAGTCATTTGTTGAGAAGCTCTCCATCGAGAAGCATAAGACGAAGGAATATAAGCTCTATTCAGATGTAGAAAGAATAGCAGCCAAGCTCATTACAGAGCAGCGTCACATCTACAAGGGCGTATCTGCAAATATCGACTTCTATTCCGGATTCGTATATTCAATGCTGAATCTGCCTTTGGAGTTCTACACTCCCCTGTTCGCCATCGCGCGTATCTCCGGCTGGTCAGCTCACCGTATTGAGGAGTTGAACAACGCTGGCAAGATCATCCGTCCTGCTTACAAGGCCGTTCAGCCCAGAGTCGAATACACACCTATGGACGAGAGAGAGTAATTCTTAGTATTAGTGTCCGCTTAAAAACCACTCACAGTACCATATCGTGGCAAACCCCACATATGGTACTGTGTTTTTTATTGATTCACAGGACCAAATCGCATTATCTTTGATTATGGTACTGTAGTTTTTAAAAATCACAGGACTATTATTGAAATAAACGGCATAAGGTCCTGTAATTATGGGAATTTCACAGTACCTTATATTACATTTTCCCATTATAGTACTGTAAGCATTATTCACGCCCTATAATATATAGGAAGCACGTTAGGATGTTTGGGGAAAGAGGACCAAACATGAGAATAACGAACTTAAAGAATGAAGTATGTGCACGGTATAACGCACTTGCCAAACTGATTGAATCCTGTCAGAAGTATTTATTGGGATGCCCTGATGGACGATTAAGAATTAAGAGACAAGACAAATGGCTCTCGTACTACATAGTTACTGACAACAAGAACAAAATGGGGACTATTATCAAAGATATAAGTTCCATCAAAACACTTGCTCAAAAAGCCTACCTAGAGGATCTAGTAAAATCAGCGCAGACTGAACAAAAAATACTCAAACACTTAATCAACCGCTACGAAGCCCCAACATTCGAAGACGTCTACCCTGCACTGTCGCAGGATCGGAAAAAACTGATACAGCCATACCTGACACCTGACGATGAGTATAAAGAAAACTGGCTCAACAAACCATATAAAAGAAAGGGGTTCAAAGAAGGAACCCCAGAGTACATGACATTGAAAGGCGACCGGGTAAGATCAAAGTCTGAACAGATAATCGCGGACCGACTATTTATCAATAACATCCCCTACAAGTACGAATGCCCGATAATGATTGACGGAGTTGTCTATCACACAGACTTCAGAATCTTAAGAATGAGTGACCGTAAGGAACTCTTCTATGAGCATTTCGGCAAGATGGGAGATGAACAGTACGCCAACGACAACATCAGAAGAATCAACGCATACTCATCCAATGGCATAATCCTCGGGGATAACTTCTATGCCACATTCGAATCGTACGAGAATCCGTTAGACGTAAGAGTAGTTGATAATCTGATAAAGAGTCAGTTTATATAAACCAGCATCACATATTCAGCAGGCCGCATACACCAAGGATAATGAACAGAACACCTACAACGATTCTGTACCAACCGAACACATTGAAGTTATGCTTTCTGATGTAAGCCATAAGCTTCTTGATTACGAACCAGGATACAACGAAAGCTACAACCATACCAAGAAGAAGCATCGCTATCTCAGATCCTGCCACATCTCCCTCATACTTCACGATCTTAAGAAGGCTGGCACCCATCATAACGGGAATTGCAAGGAAGAATGTGAACTTGGCAGCTGCCTCACGGCTGATGCCGATACCAAGCGAACCAACGATCGTTGAACCTGATCTTGATGTGCCCGGGAACACAGCAGCAATAAGCTGGAAAGCTCCGATGAGGAAAGCCTGTGGATATGTAATATCATCAACAGACTTAACTGAAGGCTCCTTATCCTTAACCCATCTTTCAACAACGATGAAAGCTACACCGAAGATGATGAGCATAATGGAAACACATACCCAGTTGTAGAACAACTCATCGAGATAATCGTCGAACAGAACGCCGACTACTGCTGCAGGAACACAGGCAACAAGAATCTTAAACCACATAACGAACTTATCGGCCTTGACCCATCTGCCTATGCCCTCTTTCTTCCAAGGATGCTTATTATCCTTGATGCCAAACGGCCAGATTTCTTTCCAGTAAATAACAACAACTGCCATTATTGCGCCAAGCTGAATGACTACAAGGTAAAGCTTATAAAACTCTTCAGAGACATTAAGCTTAAGAAACGAATCCAATAAGATCATATGACCGGTAGAGCTTATGGGAAGCCACTCAGTAATACCTTCAACTATTCCATAAATAATAGAAACCAAATAATCTATAAACGTCATAAGTAATTCAAATATCCTTTTATATCATCGAGACGATCTTCGCAGTCCTTCCTACCAAGATAATATAAACGTCCCAGTTTTTCCATATCAGACTCAAGCCTTCCGATATCATCGAGAGAGCGTGAAGGCTGAATCATGTAAACAGACCTATGAGAATTAAGATAGAACAATTCATCCATCTCAAGGTTATATCTCTCACTCATGTGAATGAGGTTATAAGACAGCGCAGGCTTATCTTTATAAATCGTCTCAATAAGCTTAACCGCAGCATCCGAAGCAGATGGCTCGCGATAGTCAGCAGCACGCGTCTTAACAACGATTATCTTCTTATACCCCTGCCTGATGGCCCAGTTATAAGGAATGTTTACACTGCAGCCTCCGTCAAGATTATATGTTCCTTCAACTTCAACCGGCATTGACACATACGGCATGGATGCTGATGCTCTTATAGCCTGAAAGATGTCACTGCAGTTATCCTTCTCCCAGTAATGCGTTCTGCCCGTATCAACATCAGATGTCACTGCGACAAAACGCCTCTTACCAAAAGCCTCATAATCAAATGGATCAATGCCCTCAAGATTACCAAAGATATAATCAAACCCGATAACTCCGCCTTCAGTAAACATAGGTTTAAAGCCTACATAGTTCTTGTCATGGCGGTAACGAAGATTGATCCTGGCCGAACGTCCAATCTGCCCCGATGCGTAATTAGCACCATTCAACGCACCTGCAGACACGCCGCAGACACAGCTCATATTGATGCCGTTCTCCATCAGGACATCGGTTACTCCCGAAGAATACAGTGCTCGAAAAGCACCGCCTTCAAGTACAAGGCAGCCTTCCGTAAGCACATCTGAAGAATAGCCCTTAGGAAGGGCATCCCAACCGGAAAAGATCTTATCCAAGAATTACTTTATCCTGGTCCCTTCCTCGAAGATAGCACCGGGAGCACACTTCTTAAGATCCTCTGCAGTATCCTGTGTGTACTCACTTCCGCCGCTCGTAACGAAAGGAATGATCTTCTTGCCTGTAAAATCAGCACTCTCAAGGAATGTGTTAATGATTCTGGGAGCATAGCCCCACCACAGAGGGAAACCAAGATAGATCTCATCATATTTTGCGATATCTTCACAAACCGCAGCCAAAGCTACACGGTTGCTCTTGTTTTCCATCTCGTTGTTGGCTCTGCAGCCTCTTTCCTGCCAGTCAAGATCTGCACTTGTGTAGGGCTCTTCGGGCTGAATTACAAAGATATCAGCGTCTTCCCTCTCTGCGATCTTCTTGGCTTCAGCTTCAGTCTTTCCTGAAGTGGAGAAATATGCAACAAGTTTCATATTAAAACCTCCAAAAAAATTTACTTCTTAATATTAGCACAATCAGTATTACATTTATGAGGCGAATATATAAGAATAACAAGCGACACTATAAACATCACGACATAAGCGACTTCTGCCCATGCGCAGATACCGTCGAAAAAAGGATTATTATTCCACTGAACAAAAGCCGCGATATGAACAAGCAGATCGTAAACAAAATGAAGGATCATCGTAAGTACGATATTACCCGACTTAACAAATATAACCGCGAATGCGAATCCGATAGCAGCGGTAGTAAGAAACCTGTATGTGTCCCACCCTGTCACACAGTGCAAAAGTCCGAACAAAACGGTACTTGAGAGCACATAAAGAAGCTTCATTCCGACAGTATTTGCTGTATGCTTCAACCCTTCAAGAAGGAGAAATCTGTAGTTGATCTCCTCGTAAAAACCGGTCGTTAATTGCTGTAGGAAAACTCTTGTAAGAAAGATACCGAGCGTAAGTCCGGTAATCCCGCCGAATCCCGAGATAACCTGGATAAGAAAAAACAAGAAGAACAGGAAGAATCCCGTGCCTGCAAACAGCGCACACTTCATGTTCTTAAATGACAGGATCTCTCCGTGTTTTAACTCAAAAAGTTTACATGCAATAAACAATATACCGAGACCGAACACGATCCTTAACAACGAACTGATAAGGAACCACACAGCGCCTGAAGCAAACTGCATAAACAGCAACGACAGTCCGATAAAAGGCAGAGTAAAGATAAAATGCCAGACGAACCCGCTGTATTTCTTATTCCAAAGAATCTTTCCCATCATCCGTTCCACTCTTCCTTCAGGATCGAATAATACAGCCTGTCTTCGAACTGTCCGTTGATCATAAAGTAATCTCTGAGCGCACCTTCATAAGTAAATCCGCACTTCTCGATGACTCTCTTGGAAGGCGTGTTCGAAGGTCTTACGCAGATCTGAACTTTGTTGAAGCCTGCCTTCTTAAATCCGAAGTCTATAACAGCCTTTGTCGCTTCCGTGGCGTAACCCTTTCCCTGATATGCAGTGCCTATACAGTATTCGATCTCGCCGAACGCACCGCTCGAATTTACGAGAAAATATGCTGCCTGTCCGATGCACTCGCCGGAAGCCTTCTCTATGATCGCCCACCTGTACGAATATCCGCCTTGACAGCGTTTAATAAACTTGCTTATTAGAGCCTCGACTTCTCCTTTAGTCTTGTACGAAGGCTCGCCGTACATTCCCTGGATATTGTCATCGCTTACCCAGTTGCGCATCATAGAATCGGCATCATCAATTTTGAACCCTCTCAAGATAAGCCTGTCAGTCTCTATCGTCTCAGGACCGCAGTCATTTATAAGAGGAGCCTGCCCGCTCTTACGGTATGAACGGATAAGATCAACAGTTTCATCTACAGACAGACACTTCGCATATCTTCCGGGCCACATATTCTCGTTATAGAACTTATATGTGGTCTCACCATCCATATAGTCGTTACTGCGGGTAGTATTGCAGTAAGCAGGCACAATCATCTCGAAACCTGCCGAGAATCCGCCCTTAACCGTCGCATCGATGCAGTAATCTGTCTGAAGACCGACGATGATAACTTTGCTTACACCCTTCGTCTCAAGGTAATCTTCAAGACCCGTGTAGAAGATAAATGCATCATTAACATCCTTATCGAAAACCTTCTCTCCCGATACCGGCGCGAACCTGCCGTCAATCTCGAAAGCTTCGTCTCCTACCGAAAAACCGGAGTCTTTACCGTCATCGTGCCTTACATGAACTACCTCGACACCGGCCTTTCTTGCCTCGTCGATCAGGCGTCTTACACTCCCGGAAAATTCCTCATAAGCATATAAACGCTCATCGGTTATACCCTTCTGTATATCAACAGCCAACAGTATCAATTTGTCCTCCCTATTCCTTAAGCAAAAATGCCCGTGAATTTATTCCACGGGCATTATATCAAAATTTAATTATCAATCGCGACTTCAGCTCTTGAATACGAATACTACGGAATCCTCAACACCGTCAGGTGTACCGGAGAAAGTATTGTAAGTTGCAGAATATTCTCTTATTGCTTCAACCCTGTCTGATACGGGAGACAATTCATTGATCATATCCGTAAGCTTATCTACAGCCTCTTCATTGAACTCATTAAGTCCGTCCTCAAGCTGACCTGCACCTTCAAGAAGCGCTGCTACACCTTCAGACAATTCTTCTGTACCGGAAGCCAATTGATCCGCACCGTCAGACAAAGAAGCAGCACCTGATGCAAGAGCCTGTGCTCCGTTGTTAACCTGGGCGACACCATCATGAAGAGCTGCCGCTCCGTTAACGAGCTGCGATGTTCCGTTGTTTAATGATGCGGAACCCGATGCCAGCTGGTTGATACCGTTGGCAAGTGCTCCTGTACTGTTGTTAAGTGTATTAAGTCCGTAGGATACCTGTGCGGCACCGTTTGCAACCTGAGAGGCTCCGGACTGAACCTGTGCAACTGCATTTGCAACTTCACCGAACTTACCCGTTAATGCATTGATACCCGCATCGATACCCGCATATCCTTCGTTAAGTGCGGCTACAGAAGAAGCAACCTGACTCATGCTTCCGGCCATCGAGGAATATGCCGTAATTAATGCATTGATAGAGGCAGCTGTTGTCTCATCAGCCTGAGCGGCATATGCCGAAAGATACTGAATAGCCCCCTGTAACTGAGCAGCCTGCTCGGGTGTCATTCCGCCGGAATTAAGCGCCGTATTAAGTGCGGATAAGCTCTGAGAGAACTGTGCGGATCCTGCAACAAGTGCAGACATCTGAGCCTGTGCTTCCTGTGAAGTCATCTGGCTGTAAAGCGTATTAACGCCGGAGTTCAATGAAGATGCCCCCTGAGAAAGAGCATTGGCGCCGTTCGTAAGATCATTTACACCGTTCTGCAGTGCAGGAATATTAGCCTGTACCTGACCCAAGCCGTTATTAAGAGCAGCTGCGCCGTCATTAACCTGACTTATACCGTTCAGCAAAGATGCGGCGCCGTTAGCAAGTTCATTCGTTCCGTTACTTAATGCTGATGCACCTGATGCAAGAGATGAAGCACCGTCGGCAACTGCGCCTGCACCGTTATTTAAAGCAACGGCTCCGTCATTAAGTGCAGATACTCCGTCATAAAGACGCTCGGATCCGTCAACAAGACTTCTCATGCCGTCCGTGATCTGATCCATATCCTCGTCGATACCGTCAGTATTAAGCGAGATGTCGATATCATTAAGATCAAGCACAGAAGCAACCGTCATGGCAGTAATCTCGCCACAGTTAACGACATCACACTCGACTGTTATCTCATCGGGGATATTGATATCTTCTATGCTCTGCTCGATCTCGGGATCTTCGATATTAACTTCGGACAATCCTAAGCTCTCATAAAGCCCCGGAAAACCGATACCCAATACATAAGTCCTCTCACCGTCATTAACGCACTGACCGTTGGTTACTTCTATATTTCTGTATGTATCATTATCGAGAAGCATTCCCGTCGTCATGACGAACGGCATATAGATCGTATAGACTTCACCGTCTTCTCCCTCTACTTCTTCGCTTAAGTTATTAACATAATCGATAGTCATTACGAGATGACCGCTTTTGCCTTCAAGATCAGCCTCGGATATTGAAGCGCCGTCCAGCGTATACGAGACATTAACATCCACGGGAAGTTCATCAACAGAAACACCCTGATAATAAACATCTTCACCGTTTGCTTCCCAAGTGATCTGTCCGCCTTCATCCTGACCTAACTCTGCAGTTCCTCTTACGACTTCGATATCGTTCAAGTCTGAAACATCATTAAGCGAAGAACTTCCGTCAGGATTATGAAGCCATGAACTTACATATGTTGTCCGCTCTCCATTAGCAGCAGTAATTACATATACAGTCTCGTTCTTACCTGAAGTAAGCGAATGATAAGCTGCTGCCAGATCCTGTGCTTCCGCAATCTCAAAAGTAAGTTCCTGTGCGAGCACTTTGTTCTGATTATTCTTATAGATCATCACGCCCCCGCAGCTGCCCAAAGCAACTGCTGCAGTTGTTGATAAAGCGATAATCCTTTTCGAAGTTACTGATAACATTTCTTATGCACCTCCTTATGCGGTATGCAGGACTTCATGTCCCACGTTGTTCTTATGATCAATCCGTCAAAGATAAGAAGCATCGACGGCAGCAGAGTAAGCACGATAACCATCGAAAGCAGCGCGCCTCTCGAAAGCAGCAGGCAGATCGAGCTTATAAGGTCGATGTCAGAGTAGAATGCAACGCCTACCGTAGCTGCGAAGAAACCGAGTGCCGAAGAGAATACGGAATGGATTGAAGTCTTGACGGCATTGGCAACTGCTGTTTTTGCATCGGCACCTGCGATACGTTCCGTCTTGTAACGGTTAGTAAGAAGTATCGCGTAGTCTATGGTGGCGCCGAGCTGTATCGTCCCTACGCAGATGGATGCGATGAAAGGCAGTGTGGAACCCGTGTAGTACGAGATAGACATGTTGATGTAGATCGCAAGCTCAACTACTGACACGAGGATCACGGGCAGCGTACCCGACTTAAGCACGAAAAGGATCAGAAGGAAGATCGCGCCGATACTTACAAGGCTTACGATCTTAAAGTCGCGGTCAGTGATCTCGATAAGATCCTTGGTAGCCGGAGCTTCACCGACGAACATCGAAGTCGAATCATAGCGCTTGATTATGGTCTGTATCTCATCACACTGGGCGTTGATCTCGTCTGTCGCGACCTGATATGCAGAAGATACTACGATCAGTTTCCAATTATCGCTCTGAAGTTTTGATACAGCATCGACAGGAATGATCTCATCAGGCACGAGCGAACCTACAACAGAATCGAGTCCGAGCGCGAAATTAACTCCGTCTACACTCTTGATCTCATCGAGCATCTCGCGGGTATCCCTTGAAGACATATCGGAATCAACAAGGATCATGGATACGGACGAGATATCGTAGTTCTCTTCGAGTGCCTCATTCGCCTGCACGGATCCGAGGCTAGAAGGAAGACTCGAGTCGAGCTTATAGTAAACATTAAGTCTCGTGTAACCGAAGATCGCAGGGATCCACAGAAGAAGCAGGAGCACTGCAGTTACAACATATCTTCTCGAAATGAATCCGGACAGAAGATCGCCCTTGAAGTTCAAAGTCTTATGGCGTGTCTTCTGTATAGCCTTGTCGCAAAGAAGTATGAGCGAAGGCAGGATGGTTACACAGCAGATGACGCCGAGCACTACACCCTTTGCCATAACGACACCCATATCAAGACCAAGAGTAAACGTCATGAAGCACATTGCAAGGAAGCCTGCGATGGTCGTGAGAGAAGAACCCGTTACCGAAGTTATTGTTGCCGCGATGGCATTTGCCATAGCCTCCTTGTTATCGGAGAACTTTGTCTTCTGTTCCATGTAGCTGTTGTACAGGAAGATCGAGTAGTCCATCGTTACGGCAAGTTGCAGGATGGCAACAAGCGCCATTGTGATGAACGATATCTCGCCCTTAACAAAATTGGTTCCGAGGTTATATACGATCGATATACCGATATCGATAAGGAAGATGATCGGAACAAGAAACGAATCCGTCATAATGAACAGGACTACAAGTGCGAGAGCGACTGCAATCACCGTATAGATCGGAGTCTGCTCGGCAACCAGATCCTTGGTATCCGTTACGACTGCGGCCATGCTCGACAGCAGACACTTTGTACCGGCAATCTTTCTGATCTGCCCTATCGCCTCCATCGTCTCGTCAGCGGAACTCGTTGTATCAAAGAAGATAAACATCAGACAGCCGTCGCCGTCCTTCGACATAAACACATCCTGTACTTCGGACGGCATCATCTCGATCGGGACCTGTCCGTCAGTTAATGAACTGTAAGAGATAACGTCTGCTACATGATCTACGGCCATGACGCTGTCCCTCATCTCTATCTGCTCTCTTGTGGTAAGACCGTCGCAGACGAATATACCGTATGCGCCCTTACCGAAGTCATTGAGCAGAACATCCTGTCCCTGCATCGTCTCGATGTCATCCGGAAGATAATACAGAATATCGTAATTGATACGTGTATTCAGGAATCCGATGACGGACGGAATGAGCAGCAACAGAGCCACGATCAGTATCACGAATCTTGATCTGACTATCTGCTTTCCGAACTTAAGCATTATCGATTCACCTCACTTACATTTTTGACCATCGGTCATTTTCTGAACCCTATGATAGCACTTTTTGACTATTGGTCAATAATTTTGAGGCAATTTCTTGACCACCGGTCAAATTTTGTGTAAACTCACCAAAAAGCCCGTTAACAAGGGGGTTAATATGGGAAAAGCTGAAGACAACAAAAGACTTAAGCGTAACACTTTACTGTCCAAGTCTTATGATCTGTTCACTACCAAGGGCATAACCGATACTTCCATCTCCGACATCGTAAACAGCGCCGGAGTAGCCAAGGGCACCTTCTACTTCTACTTCAAGGACAAGCAGGATATTATCGACCATCTTATCGCCCGTAAGTCTGAAGCCATTCTCATTAATGCTGTTAATAATCTCGATAAGAAGAAAAAGAAGAATCCAGATCTTCCAACAGTAGATCAGATAATAGTCATTGCCGACTCAGTCGTTACGGATCTTTCGAAGGATCCGAGGCTCGTACGTTTCTTAAACAGGAACTTAAACTTCGGCTTCTATCAGAAAGCGATCACCGACGACACCCTCATCAGTTCCGTTAATGTACGTGAAGAATACGAGAACATCCTTCACAGCAACGGCGCGAAATGGAAGGATGAGCCCATAATGCTCTACACCCTTATCGAATTCATAAGTTCCACCGCACACACGATCGTGCTTGAAGGAACCCCCTGTGATCTCGACTCCTACAAGCCGTACATGTTCGACTGTATCCGTAAGATATGCGAAGTATTCGCCGCGGAGTCCGAAGCATGAGCACAGACGTAATAACAGGCACCGTCTCGAAAAAAGCCGACCGCTACGCCATAGACGTACTCGGTATCCCTTCTCTGACGTTAATGGAGACGGCTTCATCTAAGGTTGCCGCACACATTATCAGCAACTTCCCGACTTCTTCGGTATTGGTATTGTCAGGCACTGGTAATAACGGTGCAGACGGCATCTGCATCGCACGACTTCTGTGCGAAGATCCTGCCTTTACCGGAACAGTACAATCTGTGGTCGCAGGTAATCTCGAGCACGCAAGCTGGGAATTTCTTCATCAGCTCGCGCAGTTCAAGCGCATCGGCGGCAAAGTAACGTACTACAGAAGCGATGTTGCACTCCCCTCTTCAGATGTTTTTGTCGATGCAGTGTTCGGAATCGGACTTCTGTCACAGCTTCGCGAAGACAAGAAAGACCTTCTTATGAGTACTGACAGAATGCATTATCCTCATGTCGTCGCGGTCGATGTACCATCAGGAATCAATTCTGATACCGGTGAACTTATGGGCGCAGGTATACACGCGAATACAACAATTACTTTCGGCAGGAGCAAAACGGGACTTATCACAGGCGAAGGCAAAGAATTCGCAGGTAATGTAATCGTAGAAAATATCGGAATACCGGACGAGGCTTATGATCACGTACTTTCCTGATTACTATCATGACTTCAAGTGCATAGCAGATAAGTGCAAGCACACCTGCTGCGCCGGATGGGAGATTGATGTTGACGAGACTTCCTTAGAGCGTTTTCGCGCAGAGCCTGATATAGCTTCTCACCTTGATGGCAACACGATCATCCTCGGCGATAACGAGCGCTGCCCTTTTCTTCGTGAAGACGGACTTTGCAGCATGATTCTCAAGCACGGCGAGGACTTCCTGTGCGACATCTGCACCGAGCATCCGAGATTCTATAACGAATACGAAGACTACACGGACGGCGGTATAGGACTTGTCTGTGAGGAAGCGTGCAGGATCATACTTGATAAAGAAGACGATTTCTCCTTGGTGCCGCAGCGCGAATTATCTGATGACATCAAGATTGTGTTTGATACGAGCAAGCCGCTTACTGAAAGACTTGCTGTATTGAAACCAAATGTTTGCACTTCCCTGTCACGTGCCGAATTCGTAAACACAATGGAAGTATTGGATCCTTCGTGGACTGTCATCATCAATAAGATAATCGCTGAACAGCCGACTGCCGAGCAGGAAAAGAAATGCATTGACAGCAACGCGCGAGCATTCAGCAACTTCTGCGCTTACTTTCTGTACAGGTATCCGGAAGAGACCGGTTTTGCTGTTGAAGCAACGTATCTTCTTGCAGATCTGGTGCTTAGCAACATCGACATTCACGAGGCCGCCAGAATGTTCTCAGGAGAGATAGAGTACTCAGACGTAAATATAGACAAAGCCTTAGATAAATGGTATTATTCTCGAGCTGAGGATGATTAGCTCAGCTGGCTAGAGTACCTGCTTGACGTGCAGGGGGTCACAGGTTCGAGTCCTGTATCATCCACCATGAATAGGAGTTGTCATAACGGCAACTCCTTTTTTATTCTCTATTGCCGTTCCGATATAATGCACTCACCGTTATTATACTTTGCATGAGTTTTGGGAATGTTGAAACCTGAATTCTTCAACTCAGATAACAACGTATGCATAAAGAAGCCGTGCGTCACTACTGTGCAGTCGATATCATCATTGCAGATTAGTTCAACAAATCGCTTGGCTCTTTCATGGGAAAGCTTGCGGGATTCAGGTTGTCTGGAATGATTAAAATACCATTGAAGCCTTCCGAGCACACACCAAAACCAACGCGGGAGCTTAAGCTTGCTATCAAATCCGGATCTTAACGGCACCTCATGTATCAACTCAGACATGATGAATTCTTTCTGCCCAAATAACATAACTGCTGTATCTTTGGTTCTTGGCAAAGTACTTATATAGATCTTGCCATCAGCTAATCCGGATACTGAGTATCTGTCGTCTGTCAAAGGTGATCTGTCGTACTCTTGTCCATCACTGTCAAATTCCGTTGAATTACACCAGTTCCGCCAGTGGAAATCCACTTTACCGTGTCTAACTATATAAACCTTACACATATTTCTCTATCACACTCTGTTCAACAATATTTTTGCCAAGAAGAGTTATCGCCTGCTTGGGACACTTGTTGATACATCTATAACACATGGTACATTGATTGCCGGAGACAGCCTTCCCTGAAGCAACAGTTATATTATTCATCGGGCACAACTTCACACACAAACCACAACCTACACATTTATCAGCGTTGATCTTAAGCTTAGAAGAGTATTCCTTCGTTTTATGTCCAAAGTACAGTCTTTGTCCGAAGAGGCCTGCCATCTGATAAAGAGGACCTAATCCTTCGCGTGTCGGTTTCCCTTCCTTAAGAAGTCTCACGGATTCCTTTATCTTCGATTCAGCGGCTATGACTAACTCTTTATTCTTCTCAAGCGGTCTTTTAAGGGCCTTCTCATCACCTATACTGTCAGGCATCTTCAGATGAAGTCCACCGATTACTTCTGCTCCAAATCCATGCAAAAGCCGGCCCAGTATTCCTGAACCATCACCACTGAACAAACCCATAGTTGCAATTATGAATACTTTCTTATTCATCCATAGCTCACTATTTCTTGTGATGAAGTCTCTAAGAATCTTCGGAACAGTACTGTATTGTACCGGATAAGAAAACACTAGCAGATCAGAACGTTTGATTTCTGATATAGCATCCTGGTCTTCTATAGATAATGCCTTTGAATCTTTATCGTAATTCTTGCAAAAACATTCGGCGGCAAACTTCGAATTGCCCGTCCCACTGAAATATATCCCTAACATCCCATTATCCCTTTGATTCAATTCTAGCGTTTCTGCGCAACATCAATATATTAATCTATTGAACCGTAAAGTCCAAGCATACCCTCGTGAGCCACGTCGATATAGTAATCGAGTAAGCCGAAGATCCAGTCGTTGATATCAGAAAACTCGAATCCGAGTGATTCAGCTTTGTTAGTATTTACACTGTGTTCCGGCGTACCGTTATAAGGTGCGGGATCGCCATCCTCACTTAAGACTGCGCGCATTCCGGTCTCCTGCTTAAGATAGTCCAGTATCTGCTTCACCGAAATTGTGCCGCGTGAGCAGCCGTTAACCGCACCTGTGAAGTCTTTATCAACGAGGAAGGAAATGAACTTTCCGGCTTCGTCGGACTTTATGAAAGACATCTGATTATCAAGATTATCCACCTTCATCGGCAACTGCTTTAACACATGCTCAACATAGAAATACAGGCGCTTGGTGTAATCATCTTTACCGATTACGAAAGGGTATCTGACAGCAACGAACTTCTTATCAGAATACTTCTGCCACAGGGCATATTCTGCGTGCCTCTTCACCACATCGTAAGGGTAGTCCGGTCTGTCGCACCAGATGAGCTCTCCTCCGTTACCGTCAAAATCATCTTCCTTAGTATCGGGATGAAGAGAATCGTAAACCGCAGTGCTGGACATATAGATATACTTATCGCAGTCGGCATTATCCAGAAGCTTACGGACATCATTCGAGCAGTAAGCTATCTTATCAATGATCACGTCATAGTGCGTGTCGGAGATCATCGCTTTGATACTGTCCTCATCCGTTCTGTCGAGACGTATCCTCATAACTGTATCGCCGAAATCATCCGGAGTCTGCCCTCTTGTTGCTATGGTAACCTCATGACCTTTCTCAATAAGGTCGTTTACCATGTGAACACCGAAGAACCTCGTCCCGCCCAAAACCAATATCTTCATACAGACCTCTTTCTCAAATTATTCCTCAGCCGTTATCCACTTATCAAGAGAGCAGCCGGCGTGATCGTTAGGACGCACCTCGAATCCGAACTTCTCATAGAAAGGCTCTTTGCCCGGGGCTGAATTCAACGTCATCTTAACCTTGAAGCCGGGCTTAAGATCCGACTGCAGTTTCTCGATACAAGACTCAACGAGTTGACGCCCTATGCCGAGCCCCCTGTAATTCTCATCAACGATGACATCCGATAGGAACGCCATGTAGCCGCCGTCCCACATCAGTCGCGCCACACCGATAGCTTTCTCGCCGTCTCGTGCGCATACGATGAAGTACACCTTTTCGACGCATACGCGCGCCTCCTCAAGCGGCAGCTCTACCCAGCCTACATGAGCTCTTAATCCCAGAAACTCTTCTGCAGTAATCTTGTCTTCATATGTGGTCATACTGTATTCCATTCATCCTTTAACAAACGGTATTCTACTCTGGTCTTCAGCTTGCCGTCATGCAATTCATGATCTTTTAATTCGGCATACTTAACCATTCCGTTCTTCTGCATAACGCGTTCAGATCCGACATTCTCGGTAAGACAGCCTGTCGTTACTTTATACACATTATCCTCCGTAAATGCGAATTCCAGAACTCTCTTTACCGCTTCGGGCATATATCCGTTGCCCCAGAACTTCGGATAAGAAAAATAACCCAGGTGCACCGTCTTTCCTTCCGGCGCGCGTCCTGTAACGTTATATCCGACATTCCCTATAATCTCATGAGTTCCCTTTGATTCCATGCAGAGAAAGCAGAACTCCCGTGTCTCGCGTTCTATGTCCTTCAACACTTCAGCGAAGTTTTCTTTAGCAGCACCTATGTCAGTCTGCTTCAGTTCCGGAAGATAGTACATGGTCTTCTCATCAGACATCAGTCTGAAGTATTCATCAAAATCATCCGCACAATAATCCCTTAAAACCAGCCTGTCCGTCTCAAGACGAATCATACAACCCTCCTCAAAATCGTAACCAACGGTACCAACAGAGTCAGTCTAATTCCATTATAAGACATATTACACATAGTACGATCAGTATCAGATAAAGTCTGTCCGTGAAGTCATATTCATATGTTCTCTTATATTATTGAACACGTTTATTCACGATAGCAATTGTAATCCTTATTTGCATACACCAGGTAAACCAAAGGTAGAATGCCTGTTTTTGCTATATCCGCGGGATTCTACCGACAGTCGGTTGTATGCCTGTCCCCTGATTGATAGGTTTGAATCATCAAACCATCAGGAGGCTTACCATGGACACTTTGCCTACCCAGCTACAGTCCCTTTACAAGTCGTTTATAGCACTCGACTTTCCGCTGATCATCATTTTTCCGTTATTGTTGCTGCTCCTTCTTGTGGGAGTAAAAATCTCCAAGAGAAAAGAATGGCAGGACAATCCGTTCTCCCTTGAGACTTCAAAAGCAGTACAGGGATTTGCAGCCATCTGCATAATCCTTCACCACCTGTCGCAGGAACTTGCCGAGAAGGCCGGCGCCCTTGGCGACTTCGAGGACTTGGGAGTTCTCTTCGTCGGCATATTCTTCTTTTTCTCGGGTTACGGTCTTTATACCAGCCTCAAAACCAAAGAAAACTATCTTAAAGGATTTCTTAAGAAGCGTCTTGTTACGGTTCTCGTCCCCTTCTTCACATGTAACAGCCTGTTCGTAGCTTCAATCTGCGTAGAGGGTGCGAAGCTTGCTCCCATAGATGTTGCTATCCTCATGTCCGGCTGGTACCTTCTTAACTCACATATGTGGTACATCATAGAGATCGCGATACTCTACCTTCTCTTCTTCGCTATCTACCGTCTCATCAAGAACCGTACGGCAGCAACTGTCGTAATGGCTCTCGCCGTAGCAGGAATGATGACCGGAAGTCTCCTGCTTAACCACGGCGAGGACTACTCCTGCTCCCGCTGGTTCATGGGTGAGTGGTGGTATAACGCTTCTTTCCTTTTCGTAGTGGGCATCATCTTCTCTAAGCATGCCGAGGGTCTACGCAAGTTCGCACGCAAAGCATACTGGGTGCTCATTCCCGTTATCGTTGCCCTTGTTGCAGTCCTTCGCATTCAGACAGGATACATGCTCGAGATGTATTCTTACTGGAGTGAGATCCCGGGCGAGTACAACGGCTACCTTGATAAGGTACGCTGCTTGGGATTCCAGCTTCCCTGGATCTTCGTATTCGTCTGCCTCGTTCTGCTTATCATGATGAAGGTAAGATTCGGCAACCCCGTTCTTAAGTTCTTAGGTTCTATCTCACTTGAGCTTTACCTTATCCACGCAATGTTCCTGCATGGCCTCCACGGAAGCCTTGCGCACATTCCTTCTGCAGGAATGTATGTAGTTCTTACTATCCTGGGTTCCATCGGTTTTGCCACAGTACTTCACGGTTTCGACAAGCACATTATCGCTCTCATTAACGGCAAGGAAAGAGCTTCCGCCACCCCCGGCGAAAAGCTCAGCCGCATACACTCTATTGATTTCATGAGAATTATAATGGCGTTCCTCGTTGTCACCATCCACTTCCCCTTCGCAGGCAAAGCAGGTCAGGTCTTCATCACTTACAGTAAGGTCGCTGTCCCCTTCTTCTTCATGGTCTGCGGTTACTTCCTGTTCCGCGATGACAGCAAGGAGATGATGACACGCCTTATAAAGCAGACCAAGAGAATGCTTCTTCTCTACGTTACATCCAATCTGTTCTATTTTGCTTTCTTCACGCTTTACGAGCGCATCACAGAGGGTAACCTTAACGGAATCACAGCATGCTTCACGCGCAAAGCTTTAATTGATTTCCTGCTTTATAACCTCTCCCCATTTACGGAGCATCTGTGGTTCTTAGGTTCCCTTCTGTATGCACTCGTTATCATGATTGTTCTTAACAAGGTGGGCATTCTTAAGAAAGTGATGTTCGCAGGTCCTGCCCTCATTGCTGCATACGTAGTACTTTCACACCTCGGTATCGGCGAAGGCTATCAGCTTCGAAATGCTATTCTCGTAGGCCTTTCCTACACTATGACGGGCATGCTTATAAGAAGATACGAAAAGAAGATCTTGAGCATCAAGTTCCTCGCACCGGCACTTTGGGCTTTGCTTGTGATCTGCGCTACTACAGCTATCTTCGAACTTAACGGTTACAAGCAGGGCGTTGCTGTTCCCTTCGTAAGCTGTGAGATCCTTACTGTAGTAGTCGTTCTTCTTTGCCTTAAGTATCCTAACTTCATGGCTGGAACCAATGCTGAGAATCTTGGCCGCGACTACTCTCTTCCTATATACATCATGCATATTGCAGTTATGTATATGCTCTTTATCATGTTCCCTGAGAACGTCGGTTTCATTGCTAATTACGGCGCTCTAACAACTTTCGCATTAACCGCTGCAATCGCTTCTTTGTATTTCAAAATCAAGTCGGTTATTATTACAGTTAATAGAGGTAAAACAGAGGTCGTTACGACTTAATGGACAAAGAGAAAACGGGACAACTGATCACCACACTGCGCAAGGAGAAGGGGCTTACCCAGAAACAGCTTGCCGATGCCTTGAACGTTACGGACAAGGCGGTTTCCAAATGGGAACGTGGTCTCAGTTTTCCCGATATCTCTATGCTTGAACCAATCTCCGAGCTACTTGACATATCGATCATGGAGATTCTCGCGGGCGAACGGCAAGACAAGAATGATACTCTGACACGCGAGGAAGCTCAGGAACTAATTAATGCTTCAGTAGAGCTTGGCGACGAAGAGATTAAACACAGAAAAGAAATCAGCAAATTAATAATCATTATTCTTGTGGTGATAACGCTGCTTCTGATATCGCTTACGCTGAACATTATCAGCTTATTAAGATAAGAAAGGAAAACAACAGGTGGAATTGACGGTAACATTTTATATCTGCATAGCTTTTCTCGGTGCACTCCTGCTCATAGGAGCATCCCGAAGATCACATAATGAGATATCTTTCTTCGACCGTGAATCAACAAAAGAGTTCCAGGGCTTCCTGGCAGTGTTTATAATGCTTCACCAGACTGTTGTTATTCTCAGATTCGCAGGTATTAATATAGGCGAGCTCATGAACTTCTACTATTACGGAATACTCGCGGTAGCTTTCTTCTTCTTCTGTTCCGGATTCGGACTCATAAAGAGATGGATGACAGATAAGAACTACATCAAAGGCTTTATGCGAAGAAGAATATTTACTGTACTGGTACCGTTCTTTATCTGCAATTATATCTATCTGACAGCGGCACTCCTGAGCAATATCAGGATTGGAGCACACTTCGGATTCGGCGCTGTTGTTTGCAGTTTCTTCGGCATTTTCCTCGTAAACAATCAGATGTGGTTCGCGGTCGAGATTATGCTTCTGTACATCATATTCAGGATAGTATTTGCCAAGGTAAAGAAGCCGCTTACCGGTATTCTCATCATGACAGGCGCTGTTGTCATAATGATGGTCATCGGCCTACTTGCCGGACACTCTGATTCACAGACCATGTCCTACTGGTTCAAGGGCGAATGGTGGTATAACACTATCCTTATGTTCCCTCTCGGTATGTTCTATGCATACAAGGAAGAAAGCATAAATAAAGCAATAAAGAAGGCTTTCTTACCTATCCTTATCGTTTCTTCCGTACTGTTTGTTGTACTTGATATCATCCACAGACATCTGATGGATTTATCTATCTACTGGACAGAATACGACGACGTTCCTAATCCTCTTCTGGATAAGCTCAAGGGACTTGGTCAGGAAACTGTATTTGAGATTGTCTTCCTGATCCTTATCGTCACTATCATGTCCAAGTTAAAGTTCAGCAACCCTGTTCTCAAGTTCCTCGGCAAGATTTCTCTCGAAATAATAATGCTGAACTATCTGATGATCGGCACACTGTTCTTCCTGTCTAGTAGATTCGGAATCTCAGTTTATCTGCCGGCAGTGATAGTCAGCACTATTATAATCAGCTCTGCAGTCTATATTATTAAGAACTTAGTTCTTGAAAGAAAGTCAGGCCTGTTCGACGGTAAAGTAACTTAAGCTACTATCAGTCCTCGTAAGGAATGAAGTAATAGTAGTTAGCACTATTCATGTTTACGAGATCAAGATTAAGCTCTCCGTCATCTGTAATTGCAAAACCACAGTAAGGAGCATCTCTCAAGCCACTTAATGTATCAACACCATTCTGCATACGGCAATCGTAGTGCAGATAAAGAAGAACTACATTCTCTTCCGTATACTCGTCGTTCATCTCGATAAGATCTTCAATCTCATCTTCTGTAACACCGAACTCCTCAAGGTCTTCTGAGATGAATTCGATAGCCTCATCGCCTACATACAGCTCATAAGAGCCTTCATAGTAGTTGTCATCGAGGTCGTCAGCCGTCATGTAATATCTGAAAGTATGACCGCGCTGGAATACGAGATAAGATCCGTCTTCTTCATCGATCCAATCAACACTCGTAATATCGCTGTCTGAGATCTCATCATTACTACTGCTTCTTCTGCTGGAGCCGCTTCCGGATTCTTCCTCAAGAGAATCAAGCCATTCTTCAAGCTCCTCGATATCGGAATAGTCTTGGTTAATCAAATCTGAATAATTAACGATCATTCCTCCAATAAGTAACACTGTCATTATCGAAGAGATTATGATACCTGCGATACCAAGCCCCTTCTTTCTGCCCTTGGATGTAGCTACACCGATGATGGACAGGATAAGTCCGATGATGCTCGTAAGTCCGCAGCACAGAAGTGAAACCAAGGAAACAACAAAACCCGCGATACACAGACCGTTGTTGCCTTGAGACTGATTCTGTTCATTATACTGATACTCTGCCATTTCTTTCTTCTCCCTTAAAACAATCTTATATCACTATAACACATACAAAAACGATCCCGAAACAATGCCCGGGATCGTTATGAACTGTAATAAAGCTTTAGAGGATATTACTTAAGCGTCGTCACCATACTTCTCGATGTACTCGGCAGCTTCTGCAGCAGCAGTAAGCATAGCGAGGTCTGCCTCGAGAAGAATCTGTACAGCCATGGCTTCACAGCACTCGGAGTAGCTGATGAGATCGTCGATACGTGCGATCCTCTTCTCCTTGTCGACAGCTTCCTTCTTGTCGGTGATAGCCTGCTTGGCAGCTGCGATCGTCATCTGAGCCTTGATAAGCTCGGAGCTGAGCTTGCTCTTACGGCGTTCGGAAGCGATACGTACATTCTCCTGAGCTGCGACGAGCTCGCCCTTGGAGTCAGCGATCTTCTTGTCGATCTCGTCCTTGGTAAGCATGGCAGCGATCGCTGCTGTCTCACCTGCATCCTTTACCTTGGCCTTTGTCTCCTTGATCCTGGCCTGGGCCTGTTCCATGCGTGCTTTAATTGCCATAATGATTTACCTCCGTAAATGTATAAAAATAATTTAACAAATGATTGTTGCCTGCTATTGAACTCCGTATTACCAAATTATTAACAAGTTTCTTTTACAATTGTTATTTGGGACCCGCCTTCTTCAGAGCCTTGGCCGCGCCCTTGATGTTACGGTCACGCACTATATGCATGAGGATGATAAGTATGCAGGCCACAACATCCGCACACTCATCCTGATAGATGTCGATGCTGTACTTATCGTCCTTTGACACCCTCTTCTGGCCGATGACCGCGACGACCTGCCCGAATATATCCACTATCTCGAAGTTAAGCCTTCCCACGTTGCCTTTAAGCTGCCAGTCGAGCTTCTTTATATTGGTTATCTCTTTGATAATGTGGAGCGGCTCCTTTTCGAGCAGGAGCTCCATGCCGGAACTCATGGTGAGGACATGCTTCTCGCGTATGACGTTGGGTCTTCTCTCGAAGCGCGCCACCTCGTTGCCGTCCGCGTCCGTGATCAGAGTCTTGTCGAGCAGGATCATAGGCTCGGATTCCGACATGTAAAGCACGTTGCCGTCTTCGTCCGTGACCTCGATCTGCTGCTTTCTCGACAGGATCCTGCGAGTCGAATACAGCGAATACTTGGGATAGCCGTAACGCTCTATGTTCTTCTCGTTTACGCCCTCGCCCTGACCGTGGTAGCGCTCGATCTTAGAGTTCCTGCTCATATCACTTCTTCCACAGCTTCTTTACAGAGAAGATGCCGAGTGCTATCGAGAACAGGATTCCCGCGAGCGCCAGGATCGGCACGTTACCCGCAGCCATGGGCTCGATCTTCGCAAGACACAGTACGCAGCTTCCGAGGAACACCACGCATGCCACGATAAGAAGCAGTGAATAGCGCAGGAACTCACCGATCCTGTCGAGAGGCTCATCGAGTCCCGTAACCTCCATGTTGACCTTGAGCTTGCCGCGGTTAATGTTACCCAGCATATCCGAGATCTGTGCCGGAATCTTTACCGTCTTACTGCCTACATCGAGCACGCCCTTGCCGAAGTCGATAGCAGTCTTCTTAAGGTCGAAGCTCTTCTTGATCCTGTCGGAGATCTTCGCCGTCAGAAGCTCAAGCAGATTAAGCTCGGGACAGATGTCCTCGATAACTCCCTCGATCGTGATGACCGACCTGCCGAGCATCGTGAAACGCCCGGGAAGCTCGACATTATTCTCCTTGGCAAGATCCGTGACCTCATTAAAGAGGACCATTACATCGAGGTCGTTGACACTCGTAACGTCGGAATACTTACTAAGAAGCTTCTCCGCACCTTCCAGGATCTTATCGTGATCCGTGTCGGGTGAGGTCGCACCGATGGACTCAACACCCTTTACGAGCTCCTCCGCGTCACCCTTAAGCAGTGATGTGATCATGCTGATGATGAAGTTCATATCCTGCTCGGTGACCTGACCGATCATGCCGAAGTCGATCCAGTAAGGTATGCCCTCACTTACCATGATATTGCCCTGGTGCGGGTCTGCGTGGAAGAATCCGACATCCATTACCTGATGAACGAAGTTGCTTACTACAGCCTGACCGATGGCATTGAGGTCATAGCCCTTCTCGATGAGAACATCCTTTTTTGCGAGCGTAACGCCGTCTACAAAAGTCATCGTGAAGATGCGCGACGTGGTGAGCTCGTCGATAACCGTAGGACACGCAATTACATTCTCGTCCTCGACACAGTGCTCCTTGAAGAACTTCGTTCTCTCCGCCTCTACGCGGAAGTCGAGCTCTTCGTAAGTAACCTTCTCAAGCTCCTCGAGAACGGAGACAAGATCCAAGGTCTTGGAGCCGCTGCCCTCGGTAACGACATTCGCGACGCCTCCGAGCTTCTTAAGAAGTTCAAAGTCCTTTACTACCATGTCTGCGATGAGCGGACGCTGTACCTTGGTTACGACCTTGGTACCGTCCTTTAACACACCGAAATGAACCTGTCCGATCGAAGCGGAACCCAGAGGCTTATCCGAGAACTCGCTGTAGATCTCATCGATCTTCTTGCCTGTCTCCTGCTCGATCATCGCGCGGACGACCTCGGCATCAAGCGGCTTTACGTTGGAACGAAGCTTCTCGAGTTCCTTGCAGTACTCCTCCGGCAGCAAGTCGACACGGCTCGACATGATCTGTCCGATCTTAACGTAAGTGGGACCCAAGTCCTCGAGTGTCGTTCGAAGCTCTACGGGAGTAAGACCGTCTGCATAGTAGTTATGCGCGGCGAAAATACTGAGCATCTCGGACCCGCGGGTCTTCTCGTTCTTTTCCTTATCTTCGAGCTCCTTCGACAGAAGTCTTCTCAAGTCATCGCTCATCTCCTGCGATGCCGCCTGCAGATGCGCCTTACGGTCTTCAATCTTCATCTTGGTGGCGTTGTAGCGCAGTCTCGCATTCTCGCGGTTCTGAGCTCTTTTGCCGGCTATAAGCTCCTTTGTCTGCTCCAGTTTGTTCTTAGGCTGCTCATGCTTCTTCATTAGCTTCGCCTCCTTCCTTAACCGGCAGGATCCACAGAAGCCTTACCGCACTTACGATCGCACAGAATAAAACAGAGATTCCGATTATCTTCATGAGGAACAAAGGTGATGCCAGTACCGAATGATTGAAATAGATGATTCCGACGATCAGCAAAAGTCCGAAGATGATAAGGATCGTCGAGAGGATTACAAGTATGGACCAACCCGGACGGCTCGCCCTCTTGGCGAAGGTCAGAGCGTAGTAACAGGTGTTGCCGCCGTCCACTATAAGCAACACGCCGAACGCCCAGCAAAGCGTATACAAGACATCCTGGTTAAACACGAGCACCGCAAGTCCCACAAGTCCCACTACCAGCGCCAGCGTGAACGAGATATAACTCATTATCGACCGCTTGCTGTTAAGAAACTCCAAGCTCTGTTCCAACGAAAAAACGATCATGACATAACCTGCGAACATTACGAGTGTCTCGATGTACTGCTCGGGACACATGAGCAGTACCACACCCAGACATGCCAGTAAGATCGCGGCAAGAATAGATGAGCGTCTGATCTTGATTACCGCATCAAAAAGCATTAGGACTCCTCCTATAATTTAAAAGTTATCGATAAGAGTTTACCCGTATAGATGTAAAATTGTATCAACAATTTGTTAATTGTCAGTAAGATTTTACTTTTCTTGTAGCAAACGCTGTACTTCGTCTTTTTTCGCAGCAAGAGTACATCCGCCGATATGTTCATCCAAAAGATATCCGCCGGCACGTAGTTTACGGAAAAAAACTGAATCGATTGCATCTTTAAGGGATGTATCTTTCACATAGATATCAGAATACGGAGAAAAAGGACAAGGTTCTGCGCCACCGTATGCATTTATATGGAAGAAACCTCTGCCCGCAGCCACGCAGCCGCCTGAGCTTTTCTCATCACCCGGGAACGAGATAAACAGCATCTGCTGATAATCGCGGCGAAGATCCGATATCCTTCCTTCAATAACCTCACGTTCTTTATCGCCGGGTGCAAGATCAATGCTTTCTTCTTCGACCGGAACATACTCCACATATATAACAGCTTTACAGCCGCGCGCCGACAGATCGCTTACAAATCTATCCGACAGAACATCATTAAGATTCTCAGCAGTAACCGTAACCGAAGCCCCGAAGATAATTCCTCTGCCATTAAGTCTGTCCATAGCAGTTACAAGCTTATCGTAGACCCCGTCTCCCCTTCGCCTGTCCGTAACTTCCCTGTCTCCTTCCAGGCTGATAATCGGGATAAGATTCCTGTGTTCATCGAGAAGATCAAGGTACCGGTCGTTCATGAATGTTCCGTTGGTAAAGACCGGAAAAAGGATATCAGGGATGTTCCCTGCCGCTTCTATAACATCACGTCTGAGCATAGGCTCACCGCCTGCAAGAAGAATAAAGCTGATACCGATATAATTTGCTTCAGCGAATATCTTATTCCAGTCATCTTGGGTCAGAAGATTAACCGGAGTCTCATCCGAGGTCGCATTATTACACCTTGAATAGCAGCCGGCGCAGTGAAGATTGCACTGGGAAGTAATGCTCGCGATAAGAAAAGCCGGTATATGTTCACCTTTCTCCTCAGCCTCCCTGCGTCTTGCGGATGCACGGCGGGACGCTGCGGCAAACTTAGCCATAAAGATGCTTTCCTTGGGATTTTTAAGCGTTGCACGAACCGCATCGGCAACAACACGCTCCACTCCGCGCGTCATATAAGCCTGAATATCGAATGCTCCGCTCTGCCGTCCATATGACAATTATAATTGATTGACATCTCTTTGGGCAAAGATTAATATCCGTATATAACATACCCCCTAGGGGTATATCGGAGGCAGTATATGAGCAACGGTAAAAAATGTCCTCACTGCGAACACAAAGACAGAAGCGAAGATGAGATCAAGGATCTTATAAGCCGTCTTAACAGGATCGAAGGTCAGATCAGAGGCATACATAAGATGGTCGATGAAGGCGCTTACTGCGTAGACATCTTAACCCAGGTTAATGCTGCAAGATGCTCGCTCAACTCCTTTTCGAAGGTACTGCTTGGAAGCCACATAAAGTCGTGCGTAAAGGATGACGTTAAGAACGGTTCCGACGAGAAGATAGACGAGCTCGTAGAGCTTCTGCAGAAGATGATGAAGTAATATGGCGAAGTACGATGTAACAGGAATGAGTTGTGCCGCATGTCAGGCACATGTCGAAAAGGCCGTGAACAGCGTTCCCGGAGTAGATTCCTGCACCGTCTCCCTTCTTACCAACTCAATGACAGTTGAAGGCACGGCATCTCATGAAGATATAATCAGCGCTGTAGAGAATGCCGGTTATGGAGCGCGCCTCAGTACCGGCAAAGAGGACAGCAAGTCACTCGAGAACAAGGAGAAACCTGTTCTTATAAAGCGTCTCATCGCATCTGTTATACTTCTCATCATACTAATGATCGCAGGAATGGACAGACCAATCATACAGATGGTCTTAGCTCTTGCCATTCTCATAATTAACAACAAGTTCTTCATAAGCGGTTTCAAATCAGCTATACATCGAGCACCTAATATGGATACACTCGTTGCAATGGGTTCTGCCGTATCATTCCTTTACGGTTACTACGATTCAGCTGCAATGATCGTCACACTTATTACGGTTGGTAAACTTCTGGAATCCATATCCAAGGGTCGCACCACAAATGCTCTTAAGAGCCTGATGGATCTCGCTCCCAAGACAGCCGTTGTCATCAAGGACGGTCAGGAGACAACGGTAGGCATCGAAGATGTTAAGGTAAATGATATCTTCGTGGTCAGACCCGGCGAGAGCATCCCTGTCGACGGCATCATAGAAGAAGGCACAAGTACAGTAAACGAATCAGCTCTTACAGGCGAATCAATACCTGTAGATAAATTCACAGGCGACAAAGTCTCCGCTGCCACAATCAATCAGACAGGCTTTATCAAGTGCCGTGCCACAAGGGTCGGCGAAGATACGACCATATCACAGATAATAAAGATGGTAAGCGACAGTGCCTCGAGCAAAGCTCCTATAGCAAGAATTGCCGATAAGATATCAGGTATATTCGTTCCTGCAGTATTAGGAGTTGCCCTCTTGGTTACCATCATCTGGCTTATCATAGGAGAGTCTTTCTCCACTGCGCTTACACACGGTATCGCAGTGCTCGTTGTAAGCTGTCCATGCGCATTGGGACTTGCCACACCCGTTGCGATCATGGCAGGAAACGGCGTAGGAGCCAAGAACAGCATCCTCTTCAAGACTGCAACTGCTCTTGAACAGACCGAGAAGATACAGATCGTGGCTCTCGACAAGACAGGAACCATAACGTGCGGCGAACCTTCAGTAACAGACATCGTCCCTGCTTCAGGCCTCGAAAAGTCTGAATTGCTAAAGCTTGCTGCAAGTCTCGAGAGCAAGTCAGAGCACCCTCTGGCAAAGGCTGTTGTCGCCTATTCTGAAGATACATATGAATGTAAGGATTTTACGGCCGTTCCCGGCAAGGGTCTTACCGGTACAGTCAACGGCAAGAAAACCTTCGGCGGAAACAAAGACTATATAATTAGCGTTATTAAAGTACCCGATGAGGCAATCTTAGAATCAGTTAATATTTCTAACGAGGGCAAGACTCCCCTCTTCTTCGCACAGGAAGACAGATTCTTAGGAATCATAGCGGTAGCCGATACGATCAAGGAAGAATCTCAGGAAGCCATCAGACAGATTCATAACATGGGCATCACGACTGTTATGCTGACAGGAGACAATGAGCGTACCGCAAATGCGATAGCCAAGAAAGCGGGTGTCGACAGAGTAGTTGCAGGCGTTCTTCCCGAGGGTAAGAACAGAGTAATCAATGAGCTTAAGAACTACGGCAAAGTTGCGATGGTCGGAGACGGAATCAACGACGCTCCCGCTCTTACGAGTGCGGATATCGGAATTGCTATTGGTGCAGGTACTGATGTAGCAATAGATGCTGCAGATATTGTGCTTGTGAGATCCATCCTTACGGATGTACCCGCTGCGATAAGACTTTCTCACAAGACCGTTAAGAACATCCACGAGAATCTATTCTGGGCCTTTATCTATAACATCCTGCTCATCCCTATCGCTGCAGGTGCCCTTTCAGGGTTCGGCATCAACATGAGCCCCGTACTGGGTGCAGCGGCCATGAGCATCTCAAGCTTTACCGTATGTATGAATGCTTTGAGGATTAACCTTTTCGAGCCGGGCAAAGACAAGTATGATAGAAGAAACGCACAGGCGGAATTACCGCAGGAGATAACAGGAGGAACCACTATGGCAACAAAGACAATAAGCATCGAAGGCATGATGTGCAAGCACTGCGAGAAGGCTGTAAGAAACGCACTTATGGATATACCCGGTGTAGTAACAGCTAAAGCTTCTCACGAAGCAGGTACAGCAACAGTAGAGCTCGACGGCGACGTTACCGACGAGATGCTTACTAAGACAATTACTGATCTCGATTACACAGTTACAGGTATTAACTGATTATTTGGGGATCTCGATGACCATGTACTCGCCTGCCTGAAGAACGAGGCGGAGACCAAGTCTGTTGAGGTCCCTTTCCATTAGAAGTGCACCCTGCGAGGAATACCTTCGGTAAAAACCATCCGAAGTATCATAAGCATCGCTTAATACAACGAACTGCTGCAAAGTATCCGAATGGTTTGCTACAACCATAACTATACTATCAGGCTTATCGATAAGAATGGTCTCGCAAGCTTCATTAAAGCTCTCTGCAGAGAATCTCGAAGACGGATCAAGCGGCTCCATTATCTCGCAGTACATAAGATCACCATTGATCAAAGGTCTCAGCGTCGATATCAATCCGCAAGAAGACATATCAGAATCAATCATGATGATATCCGAATACATGGATTCAGCTCTGATAATTGCCGAGACTATATCGGCAGCACTGTAGTTACCCGCAACAATGGAAGAACCTATTCTTACTGAGGAAACATATTCACCGCTGTTTGTGCCGTTTCCACCCATTCTCGGAGCTTGATAAATCGCATTATCTATCGATGCATATACTGAGTCTACAAAGGAAAGCTCAACGCCTTCATTCTCAACCGCATCAAGCACTATACCGGTCGCATGACGGTCCGCATCAGAGAGCATTACTCCTCCCTCATAGTTCATGCCGTCAATAAAGACGATCCTATCCTTGATAGCAATATAGAACTCAGACTTGGCAAAGAGGCTTATGACATAAGAAACGTAAGCACCTCGTTGTGAATCAGTGGGGAAAACATTATCGCTGTCATTGATCTCAACATAGATAGTCTCGAACTGTCTGCTCCACGGCAAAGCAGTTCCGTTATCTATTCTGCGGCGACCGTATTCATCCGAGACAGAACCGCAGACATAACCTAAGAACGCATCAACATCGCTCTGTGTGACATAAGGTCCCATAACAAGCCAAGGGTTAGCACCCGAATCCTTACTGAGGATCATAGCTCGCTCCAAAGAGGCTGCGCTTACACCATAGAATGTCTCTTCACAATAATCGTCGCTTCCCGGTACTATCGACGGGAATCTTAAGGCAGAAGGCGCACATGCGATAACGTTATCAGTAAACTCTGTAGGAACAGAATTGATATCGTATCTGTCCAGACCAACATAGACGTTATGAACGTTAACAACAGCATCGCCTTCGAATGAGATATTAAATCTCAGCGACTCATCAGAAAGCATATTCTCAGTAACTACAAATACATATGAATAAGATCTTGGCTGATCACCGATATCAGTGATGTGCAGGCCCTCGTTGCCGAATGTATCTCCCTCAAGCCATACATAGCAGGAAGCGTCCGGCGTTGACGAAGACAGCGTAACCTCTACCCTGTAGAACAGATTTTTCTCGAAAAGCGCAGAAGAAGGCTCTTCCAGCAGTCTCGACATCGCGTGCTGTCCGTTGCCCGTTCCGATCAGGCTCACGCCGCTTGTCTGAGTAACAAGCTCTGTAGAGCCGTAAAGATCCCACGCATGTGTATCCGCAGTGGAGTTCTTTATCATGCAGATATCGCCTTCAAGGACAAGATCGTCAGCAATAGGAAGATCTACTTCTACTGCAGACATCAGCGATACTTCATAAAGGATATTACCGCTTCTGACAATGTATGAATCCTCACCATACTGGAAGACGTCATCTACAGAAACGCCAGTCATACCAAGAGATCTGGGATTGCCGCTGGACAGTGATACATAATAAGCCTGATTATCTGATGCTGCGACAATAACAGCATTACTACCTGACGGGCAGATGCTTACAGGCTCGACCGACGAGATATCTCTGGACGTTACCAAAGGTTCGTCATAAGACATATCAACCTTAATGAGCTTACCGTATGATGTGAGGATAAATGCAGCATTATCATTAGCTTCAAGATCAACGACCTGATCCCCTTCACGCATAAAATCGCTGACACCGTCAACTAACTCCATGAACAGACCATTACGGCTGACATACACCTCATTGCCGGAGCAGACTATCATAAAGCCATCACCTGATGCAGCTTTATCGGTTTGTATATCTCCCACAGTCTGAGGCCCAGTAGGAGCAAATGCAGCGATTGTGCCATCAGTAAACAGAATATTGATATTACCGTTAGAAACCGTAATATACTGCGACTCTTTACCCTCCTGCTGTGTGCATGTTCCAAGGAGAGTGAATTGACCTGCATCAGTAGAGATATAAATGTTTCCGTGAAGTGTAAGTGCATATACTGAGATACCTTCTGCACACATATCAACAAAAGGATCCTCAGATTCAATCACAGAAGGAGAAACTGCGGCATCACTGATCAGCTTTCCGCTTTGAGTAATAAGATACAAAGATCCTGATGACTCCATACACTTAACGACAGGATCATTAAGCCACATAGCTGACTGATCTTCGATCGCTACAGGCACGCCGAACACTGTATCTGTATAACCCATTACTTGGCCGCTATACCTTAATCCCATCTTTCCGGTACCGTCGATAGAAAGGATATCTACACTGTTACCTGCTGTGACGCCTGACAGTGAAGCTGCTTCATCAGGATCGAAGTAGATGTAATATCCCTGTGTCTCTGATACCTGGGCGGATATGCAGTTATCGTTCTTACCGAAGAACGGATCATCAATGATATTCGTATCAGGTATCTCAAGAACATTGATACCGACACCGTCAGATCTTCCTGCCGTCAGCTCAGCAGTTGCCCTTACTCTTACAAGTTCAGCACGGCTGCCGAAGAATCCGATAAAAGTCAGGAAAAGCACTGATGTAAATATCATCAGCAGGATCATGCTTATAACTACGAGGATCCTTCTCTTATGAAGATTACCGAATCTGAATCTGGACAGCTGATTCATACTGCAACCTCCGGCTCAGCAACGGCTTCAATCGGTGTGGCAGTTTTCTGCTCATCTTTATAGTCCTTATACAGAAGGATAAAAGCAGCTGCAGCAGGCACGATACAGATAACCTCAATTATCGAAGCATGGAATGCAGCAATATTCGCTGCGACCTCCATCTGCCCGAATATACCGCTGTCCAGGAGTGTGAACAGCGCAGAACCAAACAGATTAAATGATGCATGAATGATATATGTAATCCATATCGAACCGGTATAGTGGTAAGCAAGTGCCATTATCACACCGCATATCAGAGCATATCCGATCTGAACTGATATACCATGCAAAAGTGCGAACACCAGCGAGGATAACAAAGCTGAAATGATCGCATTGAATTTGCACATGAACTCGCCGAATATAGCTCCTCGGAATGTAAGCTCTTCTGCTAACGGAACTAACATGAAAGAAGCAATAAACCCAATCAATGAATCCCAATAAGGAACGATGGCTGTATCAACATCAGAGAATCTGTCCATACGGTCTGAATACTCATTCATATGCTCGGCAACAGGAGCAAATAAAGCGGACAGCCATGTTGCTATGTACATATAAACAGTAACGATCCCCAGAAGACCGAAAGCAAGAACCACTGCAGCGATGAACTTATGAGCACCTACTTTATCAGTACGGATCAGTTTCTCTCGCTTATATGATCTGACCTTATCGTAAAAAACAAAAGCCAAGATACATACGATGGAATAGACCGCTGTAAACAGTCCCTTGTAGATCTTTAAGTCAATTCCCAAGAATGTAAAAGCCTCGATCACGGCAATCTGAACTACAAGGAAGATCAGTACCGCGATCAAGACTCTGAAGAACACGCCGATATAATCGATAGCCTTATTCATAAGACTTTATCTGACTCCGACTCTGTCCTGTCTGTCCGGAACATCCGAATCATAATAGCGTCTCATAAACAACGAGAAGGCCACTTCAAGTTCATTCTTATCTCTTATGGAGATGAATATCTGATCACCCTTCTCATTGAACTTAGTCTCCATGATGACCAATTCGGGATTATCGTGATTACCGTTATCAGGAGCATAGTTATACATAACGATGTACTCCTTCTCTTTATAGAAGAAGTCGTCGATAACTGACAGGAAGTAATCCTTATTCGTTGAGACATCACGAATAACGATCAGCTCGTCTTCAGCTCCTGTCTTCTTACGGGTAATAACGGGAGACTTATCCCTTAACCCGAACAGACTCTTGAAAAAACCTGTTCTCTGGTTAGTCTTCATTTACTGCTCAGGTTCTTCGTTCTCTTCAGCGTCGCAAAGGCTGTCGTAGTAATCATAAACAGCGTCCTCTTCGCTCTCGTCGAGAGACTGAAGGAGTGTATCCTCACCCTCTTCGATTATCTCGAGGATAACGATCTCTGCCTCATCCTCATCTTCAGTAAGTGTAAGGAAAACGCCGAATGTTCTGTCTTCCATATCGAAGTTATCGATAATGCGAAGTTCGATCTCCTCACCTGTTTCTTCGTTAACCATTGTGATGATATCTTCGTCCATAGTAATTCTCCGTTCTTTATATTATTTAAAAGTATAGCATAATGATTCGCTTATCGCAGGGTCTCAAGATAATCAGACAGTATTATCTCGGCAGCGACCTGATCGATAACCGGTCTTTGTTTCTTGGCAGACTTCCCGACTTCTCTCATAAACTGGGAAGCAAGTACTGTCGTGTATCTTTCGTCCTTCATAACAGGCGTGATTCCTGTCGCCTCTTCTACCTTCTTGCCGAACTCGATCGCAACTTCTTCTGTATGTGATACAGAACCGTCCGTTCTCGCAGGCTTTCCAAGCACTATACCCGTTACATTCTTCTCTTTAACAATCTCGGCAATCCTGTTTACCGCCCAACTATCATCCTGTCCGTTCCAGTTAACGGTCTCAAATCCGGATGCTGTTATCCATAACTCGTCAGACAGAGCAACACCGATATGCTTCATTCCGAAGTCGATACCCATCCATCTTCCTTTACCCATAAACACTCCTCGCTTATATCAAACTTAATAAAAAAGCGGCACCATAAAGCCCAGTGCCGCGTATATATCTTATGTATCTTCCATTAAAGCTTGCTGCAGTACTCTGAGATAATAACCTCAAGAAGCTCGTCTCTGTCGATCCTCTTAATAACGCCTCTAGCGCCCTTATAACTCGTGATATAAGTAGGATCTCCCGAGATAAAGTAACCGACCAACTGATTGATCGGGTTATATCCCTTCTCCTTGAGTGCATAAAGCACATAAGTCATAAGCTCTCTGGCATTTGCAGACTTATCAACGGAAAAATTAAACTTGGTTGTCTCAGTATCCAACTCAATGCCTCCGCATCCATTACTATAGATTCATTCTAACACATTAAAACTAAAAAATATAAGTATTTTTTATCTTTTAAAAAACTTTACAAATCAGTGAAGAATACAGCGTGTCGACAGCCTGCACCTTTACGATAGAACCTATCTCAAGCGGTCTGTCATTATTGATGTGCGCCTTTATATATTCGCGTGTATAGCCCACATACATGTCTCCGTGGTCCGCTTCGATCAGAACTTCCTGCACTTTGCCCTTCTGCCCCTGCGCGAAAAGGCTCTCCTGCTCGTCCGAAAGTTTGCGTAATACCTCACACCTGTTCTTCTTTAAAGTACCGTCAACCTGCGGCATACTTGCAGCTTTTGTGCCTTTCCTTATGGAATACGGGAATACATGCACCTTATCAATGCCGCACGTCTTAACAAACTCGACCGTCTCGTTAAACTCCTCGTCAGTCTCGCCCGGGAAGCCTACGATAATATCGGTAGTAAGTTTCAAAGTCGGGAACTGTTCACGAAGAAGCCTTGCTTTCTCAAGGTATAACGCTGTGTCGTACTTCCTGTTCATCCTCTTAAGGACCGTATCACTTCCGCTTTGCAAAGACAGATGAAAGTGCGGGCACAGCTTATCTATCTTACCTATTCCTTCAATAAACTCTTCTGTAAGACTCGAGGGTTCAAGAGATCCTATGCGAAGTCTCTTAACACCTTCGATTGCAGCTACATCCTGCAAAACTCCAAGAAAAGACTCAATTCCCTCTCCTCTGTCTGAACCGTAAGAGCAGACCTCTATGCCGGAAACAATGATTTCTTTATAACCCAAAGAAGCCAGATTACGGGCTTCTTCCCTTATACTCTCGCGGGAACGTGACGCCACTCTGCCGCGCGCGAAGGGAATAATGCAGTATGTGCAGAAGTTGTTACAGCCGTCTTCGATCTTCATGAAAGCGCGGCTTCCCTCGGGCGAGATGATGGTACCGAAGTCGTGGTAATCATCATGCTTTGTCAAAGTAGGACGCTCGTGTGAAGTTTTGTGTGTTATAGCTTTTCGAGCGGAAAGGAACTCTTCTACGCGGGTTACGATCTCATTCTTGTCGCGTGTGCCGAGAACTACATCTGCATCGATCTGGCCGTCTGCCATCTCAGATGCGCAGCCCATCGCAACTATTACCGCATCGGGGTTAAGCCTTGCAGCTCCCCTTAGGTTCTGCCTGGACTTACGGTCTGCCTCTCCCGTTACAGTGCATGTGTTGATAACGCAGATATCCGCCTCGGTAACATCTGTCGTGCACTCGTATCCTGCGGATAAAAACAGCTCGCGTGCCGCATCAGTCTCATACTGATTGACGCGACACCCGAGCGTGTAAAAATAAACTTTGCCTTTGGAAGACATCACTGTCTAACCTTTATGTGAACCTCACGAAGCTGCTGCTCTGTAACGTCACCGGGAGCTCCGCACAGGAGATCCTGAGCATTACCGTTCATAGGGAATGCGATAACTTCACGGATGGACTCCTCATTTCTCATGAGCATGATCATACGGTCAACGCCGGGAGCCATACCTGCATGCGGAGGTGCACCATACTGGAATGCATTGTAGAGAGCACCGAATCTCTGCTTCAGGTCTTCCTCTGTGTAGCCTGCAATCTCGAAAGCCTTCTTCATGATCTCGACGTCGTGGTTTCTTACAGCACCGGAAGAAAGCTCTACACCGTTACATACGATATCGTACTGGTAAGCAAGGATCTCCTCAGGCTGCTTTGTGTTAAGAGCCTCGAGACCGCCCTGAGGCATGGAGAAAGGATTGTGTGTGAAGATGTACTTCTTTGTCTCCTTGTCATACTCATACATCGGGAAATCGTTTACATAGCAGAAACGGTAAGCATTCTTCTCGATAAGGTCGAGTCTTGCACCGAGCTCATTTCTGATCTTACCAGCGCACTCGTTAGCCTTAGCTTCTGTATCAGCGATGAAGAAGATAGTATCACCAGCCTGAAGGCCTGCAAGATCTGCAAGGTCCTTCTTCATATCGTCAGGAATGAACTTATCGATAGGTCCCTTGTAAGACATATCCTCGAGAACCTCAAGGTAGCCAAGACCGCCCATACCGAGCTCGTCCTGAGCAAACTTGAGCATCTTCTCATGCTGACCCTTGGAAAGCTTGGCATGAACATTGATAGCACGTACTGTCTTGCCGATGAAAGCCTTGAATGTACAACGTGAGAAGAACTCAGTAACGTCGATAATTCTAAGAGGGTTTCTCAAGTCAGGCTTATCGCATCCGAACTCGAGCATAGCCTGCTTGTAAGGGATGATCGGGTAAGGTGCCTCAGTAACAACTGCGCCCTCGGGTGCGAACTTCTTGAATACCTTTGTAAGTACTTCCTCACCTGCAGCGAATACGTCCTCCTGAGTTGCAAAGCTCATCTCGAAGTCGAGCTGGTAGAACTCTCCGGGAGATCTGTCTGCTCTTGCATCCTCATCTCTGAAGCAAGGTGCGATCTGATAGTACTTATCAAAACCGGATACCATCAGAAGCTGCTTGAACTGCTGAGGAGCCTGCGGAAGAGCATAGAACTTACCCTTGTACTTTCTTGAAGGTACGATATAGTCACGTGCACCCTCAGGTGAAGATGAAGTAAGGATAGGTGTCTGGAACTCTACGAATCCCATCTCTTCCATTGTAGATCTCAAGAAAGAGATAACCTTTGATCTGAAAAGGATATTCTCCTTAACCTTCTTATTACGAAGATCGAGATAACGGTACTTAAGTCTTACGTCCTCACGGATCTCCTTGCTTGTCTGAACTTCGAAAGGGAGCTGTGAGTAGATCTTACCCAAGACATCGACCTTCTTGCAGTCGAGCTCGATCGTACCTGTCTCGATCTTGGGATTATAAGTCTCTTCATCTCTGTGCTCAATGACACCCTCAACTGAGATACACTCTTCCTTAACGAGTCCGTCCAGAAGAGCCGTATCTCTCATAACGACCTGAAGAACACCATACTGATCGCGAAGATCGATGAATGAAACACCGCCGTGATCACGGATATTCTCGATCCATCCGCATGCACGGATAGTGGAACCAACGTCCTTCTCGGAAATCTCGTTTATTACCTTGTCTCTGTAGATGTTTGACATAGTAAATAACCCCATTAGACTTTTTATATTAAGAAAAATACTCGAAGATGTTATTACATAACACTCGGGTTGTCAAACAACACTATATTTTATTATAATAGCGCCATGAAAAAGATAGGTTTTGTTATCCCCTGGTACAGCGACAAAGTCAGAGGCGGCGCAGAGACTGAACTGCGCGGTATCGCTAAGCATCTTGCAGCTTCCGGGGTTGAACTTGAGATACTGACAACATGCGTCAAAGAGTTCTCTTCAGACTGGTCTGTTAACTTCTATAAGCCGGGCGAAGCAGACGAAGGCGGCATTAAAGTCATCCGCTTCCCTGCCCGTAAGAGAGATACTGCGGCTTTTGATCAGGTTAATCTCAAGTTTATCAAGGGTTCTCCCGTCTCACCCGAGGAAGAGCAGATCTTTATGCAGGAGATGGTTAATTCTCCAAAGCTTTATGAGTATATCGAAGAGCATAAAGACGATTACGCACTCTTCGTTCATATTCCGTATATGTTCGGCACTGCTTACTACGGCATAAAGGCAGCTCCTGAGAAGTCTGTTCTCATCCCCTGCCTGCACGAAGAAGCTTATGCTCACATGACGCTTTGGAATGATGTATTCAGCAAGCTTGCCGGCATGATCTACCTGTCGACGCCTGAGATGAAGCTTGCTAACGAGCTTTATGACCTTTCTTCCGTTAAGCAGGCTGTACTCGGAGCCGGCGTAGATTCTGATTTTGATCCGGTAGCATCAAGATTCAGAGAGAAGTACAAAATCAACGATCCTTTCATTCTCTATGCAGGACGCAAGGATGCAGGAAAGAATGTTGATATCCTCATTCAGTATTTCTGCGAGTTCAAGAAACGTAACCCTTCCTGTGACAGCTTAAAGCTCATACTCATAGGCGGTGGAGACATCGAGATTCCTAAGGACTACGCTTCACAGATCATTGACCTGGGATTTGTAGACAGAGCAGACAAGTACGATGCTTGTGCCGCTTCCCTTTGTATGTGCCAGCCTTCTACGCACGAGAGTTTCTCGATAGTTATCATGGAGAGCTGGCTTTGCGGAAGGCCTGTACTCGTTCACGAGAACTGCGATGTAACCTGTGCTTTCGCGCAGGAGTCCAACTCCGGACTGTATTTCAAAGATTTCTATGACTTCGAGGGTGCGGTTAAGTACTATATCGAGAACCCTGAGACTGCCGATACCATGGGCAAGACAGGAAGAGATTATGTGCTTGAGCGTTTCACTTGGGATGTTATAACTAACAAATTCACAAGTTTCTTCAAGGAGGTTTCAAATGAAGAAGATTAATGTAAGACTTATGACCATCAACGATGTAAAGGACTTTGTTACGGCAGCTAATTACTGCAGCTACGACATCGATCTCATATCAGGAAGATACAATGTAGACGCTAAGAGCCTCATGGGCATCTTCAGTATCGTTCCTTCCGAGAAGCTCGAGTGCCAGATTTTTTCTGATGACTGCGATGACTTCCTTAAGGCAATCGACGCATTCATCGTTAAGTAATTAAAAAGGGAAGCTCAGCGTCTTCCCTTACGATTTCTCTTGATCTTTCTTCTGCCGGGACCTTTATCCCCGGCATTTTTATTGGAGTTCTTAGAGTTTCCTCTCTCGAAGCCCTCCTCGAAAGCGAAGTCTATCTTGGCTGCATCCATGTCGACAGCAGCTACGACCACCTTCACCTTCATTCCGATGGTAAGCTTCATGCCGCCTCTTGCACCGATAGCGCGGTACATACGCTCATCAAAAATGTAGTGATCGGACATGGTTCTGAAGGGAACAAATCCCTCGGCCGTGCTGTCGAGCATAACAAAAATACCTGACGGGATGATCGAAGTTATCAATCCCTCGTAATGCTCTCCGAGATGCTTGCTCATATACTCACAGATCTTGATATTCTTCGATGCTCTTTCCGCATCAACGCTGTTACGCTCCATATCAGAACTGTGATCAGCCACAGCGGCAACAAGACCGCCAAAGTGTTTTTTCTTTTCTTCTCTGTGAAGGTAACTCTTGATTATCCTGTGTATATAAAGATCGGGGTATCTTCTGATAGGGCTCGTGAAATGGCAATAATACTGGGATGCAAGGCCGAAGTGACCGAGGTTTCTCTCGCTGTAACAAGCCTTTGCCATGGATCTTAAGAGCACCTGATCGAGCATGGGCTTAGCCGTATCGTCACTTACTCCGTCCATGAAGATAACGATATCCATAGGGCTTACATTACCAGACAGCTTGCCTGAAGCACCGAACGATCTCGCGATACGTGTAAATCTGGCAAGTTTAATAGGATCCGGATCCTCGTGAATTCTGTAAACGAAGGGCCAGTTCATTCTGCAGAACTTCTCCGCCACGAACTCATTGGCACAGATCATAAACTGTTCGATGATACCGTTCGCGAATGTGATAGGATGAGCCATTATCTCAGTGGGATTACCGTCATTATCAAGGATGACATCCGTCTCAGGGAAATCAAAGTTAATAGCTCCCCTGCCGTCTCTCATTCTCTTCAGGGTTTCCGCAAGGATCTTCATCTCATAGAGCATCGGCACGATATCGCCGTACTCTTCTTCATCGGATTCTTTCTCTTCAGTGAGAATGCGGTAAACCTCGTTATAACTCATTCTCCTGTCAGATCTGATGACACTCTCATATACATCACCGTCATAAGTAATACCGTCAGGACCGACATACATCTCAGCTGTCATAGTGAGGCGGTCAACATTAGGATTAAGGCTGCAAAGGCCGTTAGACAGCTTAGGCGGAAGCATCGGAATGACTCTGTCGACAAGATAAACTGAAGTACCGCGAAGTCTGGCTTCATCATCAAGAGCCGTATTCTCTCTTACATAATTCGAGACATCGGCTATATGAACATATAACTTGTAATTACCGTTCTGAAGTTTCTTGATCGAGATGGCATCATCAAGATCCTTGGCATCCTCACCGTCGATTGTTATGGTCAGAAGGTCACGAAGGTCCCTTCTTCCAAGCTCTATCTGCTCATCGATCATCTGAGGTTCAGGATTAACAGGAAGATCCTTTATCTCATCATTAACCTGATCAGGGAAAGTCTGCGACAATCCGTACTGCCTTAATACAGACAGCATTCTTACATCGTTATTGCCCATATCGCCAAGAACTTCAACGATCTTACCGCGGAAATCCTTGTTCGTATTGTCGGGATTTAAGACCTCACAGACTACCGTCATCTTGAACGGAGCACCGTTAAGGTTGTTCTTATCAATATGAATAACGCCGAAGTTAGTCTCTCTGAAAGCCTGATCGGGATAAACATCTCCGCCCTCACCGTTCTGGACAAGGCGGCCAATCACCTGATTCTTAACCTGCAAAGGTCCTCTGGGAGCCAAATCAGCAAAATTCTTCGGGGCTTCGCTGCTAACGCCTTCTGCTGCAGCTCTTCTCGCCTGCTGTTTCAGGCTCATATTCAAAGCATAACTGCTCTTCTTACCCCATGCCATTAATAATTCCTCCGTTTATCCCTTACTCAAAAATTATAACAAAAAAGACGGCCGTACCATACGGTACAGCCGCACTTCGATCAAATTGTAACCTTTATCAGAAACCCTTTGTTACTGCAATGTACAAAACAATAGACATGAAAGCGAACAGAACAGCTACAACCTTAGTTGCCTGCTTCAGTCTCTCCTCAAGTGTCTGACCCTTTGACTTGCTGTAATAAGAGTCGTTGGAAGCACCTGTGATGGCACCCATACCCTGGTCATTACCTTCCTGAACGAGGAAAAGAATAACCATTGTTAATCCCAACACTATATCAAGTATAGATAAAATAACGTCAAGTGCGCTCATTTATAAGCCTCCTTATACTTTCAGCCGTAAGATAATATCATACGTATAATTAATGTGCAAACCTTATTTTGCAGTTACTTTAGCCTTTATTGCCTTGAATACCTCACTTACCGTGAAAGGCACGAGAGACAAAGGCACGATAACAAGCCATGCGGACGGATTCAATGCGATATTATCAAATATCTTGTTTACTCCCGGAATATAAATAACAGCCAGAAGCATTACAAGTGAAACCGCTACAGCCGTATTCATCATCTTGTTTGTAAACAGTCCGAGCTTAAATACCGACATTCTCTCAGATCTTGCTGCGAAAGCACGAAGCAGCTCAGCGAGGATCAAAGTGGCGAAAGCAACCGTTCTTGCACCTGTAAGAGCCACAATATCCGTGGAGAAGAAGAAACCGTTGTTTCTTGTAAGAGGAATGAGGAATGCAGCTGCAACGCAGGCAAAGATAGCTGTAGCCTGAACGAAGATCTGCACAAGCATGCTCTTGTTGATGATAGGCTCTCCCTTAGGTCTGGGAGGAAGCTTCATGATGCCGGGCTCACCCTTTTCGCGACCGAGGGCAAGAGCCGGGAATGAATCCGTAACGAGATTGAGCCACAAAAGCTGAATTGCTGTAAGAGGAGCCGCGATACCCGGAATGAAAGTGTTAGGTATAAGCGACAGCAGGAAGATAACAAGGATCTCACCTACGTTACAGGACAGAAGGAAACCAACGAACTTTCTGATGTTCGAGTAGATTATTCTTCCCTCCTCGACTGCCTTTACGATAGTCGCGAAGTTGTCATCCATGAGGATCATATCAGCGGAATTCTTAGCAACGTCAGTACCTGTGATACCCATTGCAACGCCGATATCAGCGGACTTCAATGCCATGGCGTCGTTAACACCGTCACCTGTCATAGAAGCGATGTGATCGTTCTTCTTCAATGCAGTTACAATACGAACCTTATGCTCAGGTGAAACTCTTGCATATACATTTGTATTCTCACAAGCCTTGAGGAGCTCCTCGTCGGAGATCTTGTCGAGCTCGGAACCTGACAAGGCCATGGAGTCCTCACTCATCATCTCAAGGTTATTAGCGATTGCAACAGCTGAATCCTTATAGTCGCCCGTGATCATAACGGTTCTGATGCCTGCTTCCTTACATACAGCGATAGCATCCTTAGCCTCTTTACGTTCAGGGTCGATCATACCGACAAGACCGATGAAAATCATGTCTTTCTCATGATCAAAATCAGCTGTAGTTCCCTTGTTGTGAACTCTGTATGCGAATGCAAGAACTCTGATAGCCTGGCATGCAAAGTCGTGATTCTGCTTCTCGATCTTCTTTCTGATCTCGTCTGTCATAGGGACAGGACCGTCAGAAGTCTCATAGAAAGCACACCTGCTGATAACGATATCGGGACCGCCCTTTGTATAAGAAACGAGCTTTCCCTCCTGAACACCTGTATGGTAGGTGGTCATCATCTTTCTGTCAGAATCGAACGGAAGCTCCGTGATTCTTTGAAACTTATCCATTGTCTTAACGCGCTCCATACCCGTCTTCATGCCGAGCGTTGTAAGAGCACCTTCAGTAGGATCACCGATACATGTGTATTCACCGGACTCGTTCTTAACGATACTTGCATCGTTACAAAGAACTGCAGCCCTGATCAAAGTCTCGATCTTGCCTTCAGGCTTTACTTCGGAATCATCCTTGTTACGAAGCTTTCCTTCAGGAGCATATCCGTTACCGTCAACGTCAACAATTCTCTCACCGTCGTAGAGAACCTTAACCGTCATCTGATTCTGTGTAAGTGTACCTGTCTTATCAGAGCAGATAACATCTACGCAGCCGAGCGTCTCTACAGCCAGAAGTCTCTTTACGATAGCATTGTTCTCCGCCATCTTCGTCATACCTATGGAAAGTACGATAGTAACTACGGCAGCAAGACCTTCAGGTATAGCAGCAACAGCAAGGGATACAGCTGTCATAAGTGCTTCCGCTACTGTCTCCTTCTGAACGAAAACATCCACTACGAATACAATGATACATACGATGATGCATACAACTGCCAGGATCTTACCCAAGTGATTGAGGTTCTTCTGCAGAGGTGTAACCTCATCTTCCATATTCGAAAGCTTATTGGCGATCTTACCAAGCTCAGTATTCTTTCCCGTTCCTACTACAACACCTGTTGCTCTTCCATATGTAACGGAAGTGCCCATGAACAGCATGTTCTTACGGTCACCGAGAGAACAATCCTCACCGAGGATCAGATCTGCGTCCTTATCAACAGCTACAGACTCACCTGTAAGTGAAGCCTCCTCTGCCTTAAGAGAATTGGAAGAAAGAAGTCTGATATCAGCGGAGATAGCATCTCCGGCATCGATCGAGATGATATCACCCTCTACGATATTCTCAGAATCTACCATTACGACTTCACCGTCTCTTACGACCTTAGTCTGAGGTGAACTCATCTTCTTCAAAGCTGCCAAAGCCTGGTCAGCCTTACCTTCCTGATAAACGCCGAGGATCGCATTAAGGATAACGATGGCGAGGATTACAAATACATCGATCCAGCCTTCTAAGCCCTCATTATTCTTGATTGCCATAAACGCAGACAGAATAGCTGCCGCGATCAGGATAATTACCATCGCATCGGCAAACTGAGCAAGGAATCTCTTCCAAAGAGGTACTTTCTGCTCTTCACCAAGCGAATTAGGACCGAACTTCGCAAGCCTTTCTTCAGCTTCCTGCTTCGTAAGGCCAACCGCAGGTTCGGTTTTAAGTTCTTTAATTACTTCATCAGTGCTTCTTGAGAATGATTTATCCACAAATATCCCCTCCCATTTTATGAGCAACGAAATATATTATAATTTACGTGTTGTTTTTTACAAGTTTTCTGTAAAATAATATTAAAAATAATATAGATTTGACTTTTTGAGGAGAATTATGAAGACATTTCTTAAGATAATCGGCGGTTTTTTCCTGTATCTGATTACCACGCTGGCTATCCTGTTTGTCGGTCTTTACGGCGGATTAAGGATAGCTGTAGACGGTCCTTCAGATCATTTCAGACAGATATTCGTTACTTCCCTTATGGAATCATCTGCAGGCCCTATCGCAGCAAGAATGGTTCTTACTGACGAACAGATTAATGAGATTCTGGCTAACAATAAGACAATCGAGTTTGACCAGATAACTGACCCTGCACTCGTCAGCGTTATGAGAGACGAGGCTGAAGCCGCAGCTGCCGCTGCTGCTCAGGCAGGAATCGAGGCTGAGACCAACCTTGATCCTGACGGAGACGGAATCGAGATCCACGAGATATCAGGCCCTATGTATCACGGACAGATGATGATCGTATACGATCCTTCCCGTGTTATCTGCGCTACGATCGACAATTACACTCATTCCGGAGCCGGCATGACGCTTCAGGAGCTTATTGACAAGTATGGTGCTGTCGCAGGAATCAACGGTGGCCAGTATGAGGACGAGAGCGGTCTTGGTATCGGCGGCTGGCCTGTAGGTGTTGTAATGAGCCAGGGCGTTCTTCGTGCAGATCATGTTGACGAATACTACGAAGCAGGTACTGACGAGAACGGCAACCCCATCTATCAGACTAGAACAAGCCTCCCTACTGTAGGTTTCACGCAGGATGACATTCTTGTAGTAGGAACCTTCGGCGGAAGCTATGCCGAGAGTATCGGTCTTCGCGATGCTGTTTCTTTCGGACCGGCGCTCATCGTAAACGGTGTTGCAGCTAACTACAGCGGTGTTGGCGGAGGTCTTAACCCCCGTACTGCAATCGGACAGAGAGCAGACGGTGCTGTACTCATGCTTGCTATCGAAGGAAGAAGATCTACATCAATGGGCGCAACAATGGCTGACCTTATCGACATCATGGTCGAGTACGGCGCTGTTAATGCATTCAATCTTGACGGAGGAATGTCTTCGTCAATGATCTACAACGGCGAAGAGATCGTTGATAATGCTAACATCAGAGGAGACAGAGCGATACCTACAGCGTGGGTAGTACTCCCTCTTAATGAATCTGCTGCTTCTGAGGAGGTGTCCAATGAAGAAGCATGATCAGAATAAGAGTTACTCCTCAGAATCCGCTCGCATGAGCACACCTGTAGTCAGATCAGAATCATCACCTTTCGTTAATGGTGATTCATCTGAAAGGCCTAAGCAGAAAGCAAAGAAGAAAAACGGTAAGAAGAAATTCCATGTCTATGTAGCGATACTCTGTGTATGGCTCATAGGTGTGACTGGTGCGATCCTCTACGGATATAACAAGTTTACAAACTTCCTCATCGAGTATGAGGCATCCTATCAGTCATCCCAGCCGGTTCTGGTAATGGATGAGATCTTCACTCATTTCCAGTCTTACGATATCGAATACATCTGGCAGAACATGCCTGAGCATCCTACGGTATCCCAGTTTGAATCTGAAGACGCGATAAAGACGTATATGCTTTCCATGATCGAGGGAAAGACACTTACATATGTTGAGTCCGGCGAATACACAGCTGACAGGCCTACATACGCGATAGAAGCAGATGGCTTTGTTGTCGGTACTGTAGCATTGCAAAGAGTAGGACAGAAAGAATACGGCAACCCTGTATGGGCTTTGGCTGATATCTCCTTCCCTGTTCTCCCTCTTGAAGGCGCTATGATAACAATCCCTTCAAACTCCACTGTTTATATAAACGGTATTCAACTTGATGATACTTATATCACAGAGCAGCTGCCCGTAGATGAGGATGAGCTGCAGTATGTTGAGCCGTATGGCGGTTCTATCCCGGGATTCACCACATACGCGATCTCCGGCCTGTATTACGAGCCTACGGTTGAAGTTAAGGATTATTCCGGCGCTGACAGTCCTGTTGAATATAACGCCGAACTCGACCGTTATAACGCGAATTATTCATCGAACCATCCTGAGAGAGAAACTCTCGAACAGTTTGGTATAGATTTCACAACAACGTTCGCTAACGTAATCTCGATGGATGCTGACCTTACAGCACTTGATCCGTTCTTCCCTCCGGACAGCCTTGCTTATAACTATATAAGCAGAAGTACTGCTCTTCGTTACTTTACGGGACACGGTGCAGTAACGATGCAGAATGAGGAAGTACAGGAATTCATTGCATATAATGAGGATACAGTCTATATGCAGGTTTACGTCGAGCAGGAGATGCAGATGTGGCCTGATCCTGAGATTGTACCTACAACAACTCATATCTACCTTACAAGAATTGATGGTGAGTGGCAGATCTCCGGAATGAGATATTAACAGAGGCGCTTGGCCAAAATAAGCAAAACAAAAAGCTCCGCAGATGCGGAGCTTTATTGGTGCTCAGAGACAGAATCGAACTGCCGACACGGGGATTTTCAGTCCCCTGCTCTACCGACTGAGCTATCTGAGCAAATTATTACCGGTTCCGTAGAACCGGTGATAATTGGCGACGCAGAAGGGGCTCGAACCCTCGACCTCCAGCGTGACAGGCTGGCATTCTAACCAGCTGAACTACTGCGCCATTTGGTGGAAACTACAGGGCTCGAACCTGTGACCCTCTGCTTGTAAGGCAGATGCTCTCCCAGCTGAGCTAAGCTTCCATACTAGTTGCTGGTGTGCGCTCCTCTTCGAAGCGCAAAAGAAGTATATCGAAAGTCACTATGGATGTCAACTTATTTTTCAACTATTTTTTGTATTTATTTTTTCCTCTATTTACCTTGTGTAATAAACGTAAAGATAAGCGTGCTCGTTAGGCTCGAGAACGATGAAGTTTAATACATGATGACCGTCCACAAGATCGGCCTCCTGCATCCATACACCGGAGCCCGGAGCAGGATTAGGCTTGAGGTCTACATATGAATAATAGTTCTCGAACATATAAGCAGACATAGTCTGATAATCAGAATTAGAAAGCATCTGTCCTGAATCACCGTAAGCCTGTACAAAGAATGTGAGAATCTCTTCCGGATTGTAAGCATTGATCTCATACTTAGCCTCATAGCTAACTCTGTAGAACAGGAAACCATGCTTATCGATATCTACGAGCTTAACATCATCAGGAAGCTTATAAGGGAGCGTTCTATGAATCAAAGCAGAATTTCTGTCATAGTAGAAACACGCTGCAAGGATTGCCACCATCAGGATTGTTACGGCTACCAGAATCTTCTCTTTCTTCTCCATCATCTCACCTCATATGATTCGGAATAATTGCTTTCCGTTGTCTTTTGTTATGCGTGCAACTTCTTGAGAAGTCATTCCCTTAAGCTGCGCGACCTTCTCCACCACAAACGGCACAAATGCCGGCTCATTATTCTTGCCTCTGTTAGGTTCCGGAGCAAGATAAGGAGAATCCGTCTCAACTACTATACGCTCTAATGGACAAACTTCCAATGTCCTTGGAGTCTTCTTGTTATTCTTAAAAGTAAGAGGTCCGTCAAAACCTATATAGAATCCAAGCTTGATAAGCTGCTTAGCGATCTCAGCTGAACAAGTGCAGCAGTGACACACACCGGGAGTCTCTAGGAGTATGCCCTCCTTCTTCGCTTCAAGCAGGATATCAAGGCAATCCTGCGCCGCATCACGCTCGTGCAGTATAAACGGAATATCGAGCTCATAGGCAAGCTTTAACTGCTTCTTAAACACCTCACGCTGAACCTCACGGGGCGACAGATCGTAATAGTAATCTAGTCCTATCTCACCTATCGCCTTTATCTTGTACCGATCGCGCTTAGAAAGCATGTCGCGAAGGAATGCTTCCGTGTCTTCGGTATAGGACGATGCCTCATGTGGATGCACGCCTACAGAGCAATGAATGTCGATCCCTTTATACCCGTCCCACTTCTGCACATATTCCACAGCAAGACGGCTTGTGGCTTCGTTATCGGCAGGAATGAGTATTGTATCTACGCCGCACTCAAGCGCACGTTCAAGCACACCCTCGGCATCATCAAAAATACGCGCATCATAAAGATGCGCGTGTGTATCAAATACTTCTGTAAGTCCCTTAGGATATTCTGTATCTCGATGCTTGTGAGACATCAGGAGATATCAGCTCCGGGCTTAATGTCGTCACCGAACTCGACTACTCTGAACTTATCGCCGTCACGGACAGACATGATCATACCGTTACTTTCAAGTCCCATCATCTTTCTCGGAGCGAGGTTGATGATCATAGCCAAAGTCTTGCCTACAAGCTGATCGGGCTCATAGTATTTCGCGATGCCGGACAGAACCTGTCTCTCGCCGAAGCCGTCGTCTACGATGAACTTCAAAAGCTTATCGGACTTAGGTACGCGCTCGCAGGAAAGAACCTTTACTGCTCTTAAATCCAAAGCAGCGAAATTATCGAAATTTGTGATTTCCTTTGCAGGCTCAGCCGGAAGCTCACGTGCGGGCTTGTTCATAGCATCAAGCTCTTCAATTTCCTTCTCTACATCGATACGAGGGAAAAGCACTCTTCCCTTCTTAACTGTAACTGCAGCAGGAAGAAGATGACGTGACTTAGCAGCATCCCATGTTGTTACGGACTCGTCAGCACCGATCTGCTCGAAGATCTCGGGGCAGATATGAGGCATAACGGGTGTAAGCAGAATGGAGCAGCGTCTTACTGTATCAAGCAGATTGTAAAGAACTGCAGCAAGTCTCGGCTTCTTAGCCTCATCCTTAGCAAGGATCCAAGGCTCATTCTCATCGATGTACTTATTTGCACGTGCGATTACACGGAAGATCTTCTCGAGGCCTTCTGAGAATCTCAATGTTGTGAATGCATCATCAACAAATGCAGGAAGCTCATCTGTCATGGACAGAAGCTCCTCATCAGACTCGTTGAACTCCTTGTCCTCGGGGAGAGTACCACCGAAGTACTTCTCAGCCATTGCAACTGTTCTTGAAACGAGATTACCCAAGTCGTTAGCAAGATCACTGTTATATCTGTTGAACATCTGCTCGTTGGAGTACGGGCAGTCAGATCCGAACACCATCTCGCGGAGCAGATGATAACGGAGTGAATCAACACCGTATCTCTCGCTCAACACGAAAGGATCGATAACGTTACCCTTAGACTTACTCATCTTTCCGCCGTCACCGAATGTGATCCAGCCGTGACCGTAAACCTTCTTAGGAAGCGGCAGATCAAGTGCCATAAGGATTGCAGGCCAGATAAGCGAATGGAATCTTACGATCTCCTTAGCCATTACATGCATATCTGCAGGCCAGTACTTATCGTAATCGTTATATGTGTCGTTAAGGTATCCCAATGCAGTGATATAGTTTGATAGAGCGTCGATCCATACATAAACGATATGACCCTCATCAAAGTCTACGGGAATACCCCATGTAAAGCTTGTTCTGGATACACAAAGATCCTGAAGTCCGGGCTCGATGAAGTTGTTGATCATCTCATTAACTCTGGACTTAGGGTTAAGGAAGTCCTTCTGCTCATCAAGGAGAAGCTCCTTGAGCTTAGGAGCGAACTGTGAAAGCTTGAAGAAGTAAGCTTCTTCAGATGCATCTGTTACCTCACGGCCACAGTCAGGGCACTTGCCGTCAACAAGCTGAGATTCAGTCCAGAAAGACTCACAGGGTGTGCAGTACTTACCCTTATACTCACTCTTGTAGATATAGCCTGTATCGTAAAGCTTCTTGAAGATCTTCTGTACGGATTCGATATGATAATCATCAGTAGTTCTGATGAATCTGTCGTATGTGATACCGAGTGTGCCCCAAAGCTTCTTAAAGTTAGCAACGATCTCGTCAACATAAGCCTTAGGTGTTGTGCCGAGCTCCTGAGCCTTCTTCTCGATCTTCTGACCATGCTCGTCAGTTCCTGTCAGGAACATTACATCGTAGCCCTGCATTCGCTTCATTCTTGCAACAACATCGCAGGCGATGGTGGAATAACAATGACCGATGTGCGGGTTGCCCGAAGGATAATAAATGGGCGTAGTAATGTAAAACGGTGTTTTCTCTGACATAGAGCAATAACCCCTCCTGATAGATAATTAACTTATCTACTATACATCAAATGAAGTATTTATTCCAGAAAGCAAATACGGACATCGGCTTACCGAAGTAATAGCCCTGAATTAGGTCTGCATCCATGTCCCTGAGCAGCTTATACTGCTCCTCAGTCTCTACGCCTTCGACTACAACGCCCTTACCTATGGAGTGTGCGAGCATTGTCATAGCGGAGATGAAAGTATTATCGAACTTATTAGAGAGCATATCTTCTACGAAGGTCTTGTCGATCTTGATCTCATCGACAGGCAATTCCTTAAGATAATTGAACGAAGAATAACCGGAACCGAAGTCATCGAGTGCGGTTCTGATCTCATTCTTATGCAAAAGATCAAGATTATCCCTGCACAAGGCCATATTCTGCATCAAAGAAGTCTCAGTAAGCTCAACAAGAATGTTCTGTGGCTTAAGGTTATACTTCTTAAGCAGACCTATAAGACGCGGAACATAGTCTTCAGTTATAAGATCGTCTGCCGTCGCATTAACGTGAACATAGAAGTCCTTGGGAGCACCCTTGGATATCCATTCACTGCACTGCTTGATCGCTTCTTCAAGGATCCAGTGTCCTACAGCTTCCATCTGATTAATGGCCTCAAGAGCTGCTACGACTCTTTCAGGATTCTCAGGATTACCGTTAGGCTTGATCCATCGAAGCAGTGCTTCAGCGCCCTTAAGCTTACCTGTCTTGGCATCAGTCAGCGGCTGATAATAAAGCATGAAGTTCTCGAAACCGTTGATGATATTCGAAGATATAGTAGTCTGGAAATCAAGCTTCTCACGAAGCTCATTCTTATCCGCAGGAGAGAATACAGCATACCTTAAAGTCTTGTCTTCCTTTACCTTATGCAGAGTAATCTCCGCCTGGCTTAAGAGTTCTTCAGGCGTCCTGCCCTCAGGATAGAATGCAGCAGAAGCAATGAGATTGATAAACAGCTTGGCTCCGTCTATTGAGAAAGGTTCTTCAGACTGAGCGATAACATCTCTCATGTAATTCCCTGCTTTGATCTGAGATGAATCAGGCCACAATACCGCGAAGTTATCCGTTCCGATGTGATAAAGCTTAGCTCTGTCAGGAAGACTCTCGTTGATAAGGTCCGCTAACTTACGCAGTATCTTATCTCCCGCATCTTTTCCATAACGATCCGTGAACTCATGGAAGTCATTGATATCAAACATAATGACCGCTGCACAGCTCACATTGGCATCACGGATAACAATCTCAACATCACGCGACAGTCTCTGTCCTGTAGGAAGACCTGTTATCTGATGCGAGGATCCTGCCTTCTCGAAGCTCTCCTTAACCTCATTCATAGCTGACAGGTCAAGGATACTTCCTGTAAGCATCCTGGTCATCGTATTCTTATTCTCGAAGGATTTACCTCTTATTGCTACCCACGATGATTTACCTTCTTCGTTTCTTATACGGACTTCGATAGCAAATCTTGTTCCGTTCTCCTGAACAGAACGGTTAAGAATATTTCTCAGGCGCTGTCTGTCAGTCTGAACCACATACGGAATCAGAGTCTCAATAAAGTCGCCAGCTACCATCAAAGGAAAATCCGGGAAAATAGCATGAATATTCTTAGATATCGTAGTTACGTTACGATTAAGATCTGTATTGAAGATCGCCGCATTAAGACCATCGATCATGTTATCCCAAAGGAAATCATCATTAATGAACGAGGTTACATCAGAGAAGATACCTGAGATGTATCTGCCTTCACTGCCGTAATCAGAGAAACCGTCAGTACGAAGGTATATCTCGCCTCTTCCCGGAGCCAGGAATCTTACCTGCAAGCTTACATCGTATGTATTATCCTCAAGATATCTGAGGATTGCTTCGTGCAATATCTCTGAGTCGTCAGGATGAACGTATTTACGGTACTTCTCCGTGAACTTATGCATCTCGGGGGAACTTAAGTCAAACTCCTTAACGAACTTATCGCTAAGATAGCAGACATCCCTCTGCGTATCGTACACGAACAGATAAGACTTGATATCAGGTCCGAACAATTCCTTGAAGGCCGTCAGCTTCATATCAGGAGTCGTATCCTTGATCACAGCCAGAATAAAACGCGACTTATCAAGGGTATCCACTCTCATCGTGATCTCGATATCATACAAAGCCGAGTTAACTCCTGTAAGCTTGTGTGCGATGGTAATAGTAGGAGTATCCCTCTCCATCAACTCACTGATTACAGACTCATACCTAGCAGTAATAGGTGCACGTTCAGAACTGGGAATATACTGATAAAACTGCGACAGATACATGAAAGAACCCGCTGCAAGGCCCAGGATGTTACCCATCCCGTCCGAGAAACATATCTCTTTCTCCCATGGATCTATAACCGCGACCGCGAGAAAAGCGCCCTCAACCAAAGGGATGTACTTCTTCAGTGACAAGTCCTTAGCGTAAGAGATCAGTACCTCTCTGCTGAGCTTCTCTCCGTTGGAATCATTCATAAGGTATCCTCCGAGGTTACCTTATTATTTTAACAGATTGAGGGCCCTCGAGTACATTTCTTTTTTGGAAACACCGGTATCAGCCGACAAAACTTCCGCGATCTTCTTAACAGGCATACCTGAATCCCTCATCTGCCTTACCTGCTGCTCAATATCCGCATCATCGAGAACTTTCTTCTCATGCACGATAGGCTCAAGGCACACAACGTATTCTCCGCGGGGCTCATTACTCTCATAGTATTCACAAGCCTCATCAATGGTCATCCTGAGCACTTCTTCATACTTCTTCGTAAGTTCCCTGCAAAAAGAAGCCTTCGAGGCACCAAAGCCTTCTGCCTTCAATTCAGACACAAGTTTCTTAAGCCTGTGCGGAGCCTCATAGAGAACTATGGTCTCCTCGTACTCGTCAAGCTTCTTAAGTCTCTTCTTCCTGTCAGAACCCGCGTTAGGCAGAAACCCTTCGAAATGGTAATACCTCGTCGAAAGCCCGCTCATAACAAGTGCTGTTATAGCTGCAACGGGACCGGGAACTACTGTAAACTCCAGTCCTTCTTCTATACACAGCTTAACAAGGTCTTCTCCCGGATCACTTACAGCAGGCATTCCTGCATCAGAGACCTGTGCCACATTAAGGCCCTGCTTAAGTAACTGAACGATATCCTGTCCTTTGGACACCTTGTTATGCTCATGGTAAGAGATAAGCTTCTTACCTTCGATCTCAAGATTCTTAAGAAGAATTCCTGTAACTCTCGTATCTTCACATGCGATATAGTCAACCTCGCTTAGAATCTCAACAGCGCGGCTTGTTATATCTCCCATGTTACCTATAGGTGTACCAACTAGATAAAGCAATCTGTATGCTCCTTATCGTAGATATCTTTCATTCTGTCCTTATCATTTAATATCAAAGGAGCCATTATCTCAAGCTGTGTATCAGCATTCGTCTTCTTACCGGCGATAAGCACCATCTCGGCTTTCTTATCATGAGCGGGATGAACCGACATAAACCTGAAAGACTTAACTCCGTTGTCAGACATAAACTTCATTACTTCATCAGCTCTTGAGGCTGTCATAACAACTGTCATTATTCCGGAAGACGGAATAAGACGTGATGCCCCGGCTTTAATAAAATCCTCAAGACATCCGTTAAGCTCACATCGTCCCACCTTAGCGGAAGAAGGTCCCGTAGTCTCCTTAAAGAACGGAGGATTCATGAATACCAAGTCATACTGCTTTTGCCTAACGTTCTGCGGGAGTTCACGAACATCCCCCTCGTATGCTTCTACACTTTCATTAAGCCCGTTAAGCTCTATGTTCTTCCTAAGAACTTCACAAGCGTCCGCGTCTATCTCGAGTGCGTCTATGCTTACAGACTCTTTTCGAGCAGAAATAAGAAGCGTAGCAGCGCCGCAGTTAGCGCCAAGCTCAAGCATTTTTACCGGAGCCGATCCTTTTACAAAAGAAGCCGTGAACCACGCCAAAAGCACGGTGTCCGTCCCAAACCGGAACCCGTCCTTTAACTGATACATCTTGTACCCCTTACGACCCAAGTCTTCTAATGTAAGATTATTCGAATCCATCGCTCTCATTATACATTACGTTAAAAGAGCTGCCCCAGACGGGACAGCTCATCTTTGATCTCTTTTGGTAGATAACTCTTATTCCTCGGAAATCGCAGATACGGGGCAAACACCCGCGCATGCGCCGCAAGAAATGCAAGTCTCAGCGTCGATCGTGTACTGTGCATCACCGGATGAAATAGCTGCAACGGGGCAACCGTCAGCGCATGTTCCGCAAGAGATGCAAGAATCTGAAATCACATATGCCATGTTTGCTAACCTCCTGTTTTATTCTACGCGATAATTTTACACAAACTGAGCGAAAATATCAAAAGACTGAACCCTCATTTACAAAGAATTCAAAAACGATAATTATTCTTCTGTACTTTCGTCTTCTTCAGACTCAGCAGCTTTACGGGGACAATTTGGGCAGCCTGCATTCATATCGTGATTCAAAGGTGCAAGTCCTTCCCAATCGTAAGTCTCGAGTGTATATGTATCATCCTCAACGAACTTAACAGTTACCTTCTCTGCAATGTAGTTAACGTCTGCTACTACACCCATGCCATCAGGCGTTCTGATCTTCTTTCCCTGCTTGGGAAGACGCTTTCTTGCATCCGCATATGCTTCCTTCTCGAACTGGAGGCAGCACATAAGTCTTCCGCAGGCGCCGTTAAGCTTACCGGGGTTAAGGGACATACCCTGATCACGGGCTGTACGAAGCGTTACAGGCGCGAACTTATTAAGGAATGTGCAGCAGCAAAGTTCTCTTCCGCACATGCCGATACCGCCGACAAGCTTAGCCTGATCTCTTGAACCGATCTGGCGAAGCTCGATCCTTGCGCGGAACGAGGAAACGAGATCCTTAACGAGCTCCCTGAAGTCTACTCTATTGTCTGATGTAAAGAAGAACGTTACCTTCTTGCCGTCGAATGTAAATACGGCATCGAGGAGGTTCATATCGAGATTATGCTTGCCTATGAGTTCAAGGCAGAGATCATAAGCTTCCTTCTCCTTTGTCTTCTTAAGCTCACCGCGCTCGATTTCCTTGGATGTAGCAAGTCTCATAACAGGCTCGATATCATCGCCAAGAAGTCTATCTTCAAGCTCCATGGGTACTCCGATGACTCTTCCAAGATCAAGCGTGCCCATATTCTGAGCCATTACATAATCGCCGGGCTTAAGATCCATCCCGTCGCATGTATATTTCGTTGTCTTTCCGCCTTCACGGAAACTCAAGTTAACGATCTTTTTCATAACAAAGCTCCTTATGTATGCGTAAGAGCATATTGCAGCATGCTGTCTCGAAGCTCGTATTAACACGTGAACCGTCAATATAATCGGTTATAGCTTTCTCAGCATTGCTGATGTTGATCAAAGTAACTGCCGGATTATCAGACACAAATCTCTTGATCTGCGTTTTCTTGTCGGCATTCTTGATACCGGCGGGATCGGGAGTCGCTATGGCAGCAGCCATATCACCCAAAGTCCACACCATCAGCAGCAACAACTCATCCATCTTATCACGATTCTTATCAAAGTAAGAAAATTCATCATAAAGAATATCGGTATACCCCATTCTGGGCATCCTCATCATCATATCGAAGATGTAATCGCGCTCCTCCATAAAGTCAGGATCGTTAATAAGCGAGAGCGCCTTGCCCGGGATACCGGATGAGAACGTAATCAAGAAAGATATCTTATCCTCATCAAGATCAGAAGCTCCGTTCTGCTTAAGGATGCTTCTCATCTGCTCATCGTTATACTCACGGAAGTTAAGCTCCGTTACTCTCGACAGAATTGTCCTTAGAAGCTTAGATGTATCAGAGCACAGTAAGATGTAAACTAAGTGCTCATCAGGCTCTTCCAAAGACTTGAGCATTAGATTCTGACAATCGCTCATCGTCTTATCGGCATTTACAATAATGACTTTCTTAGCGGAGATCTGCGGCTTTACCTGCGCATCTCTTACAACCTCGCGAAGGTCCGCGATCCTTATATTCTTTCTTCCCTCTGTGGGTTCCACCTCAACCAGGTCAGGATGCGTTCCCGCCTCGATATACTTACACGAAGCGCACTTTCCGCAGGCGCCTTCCGGCTTTCTGTCCATGCAAAGAACAGCTTTCGCCGTCTCGCGTGCGTAGAGGTGTTTTCCTATACCCTCAGGTCCTGAGAAAAGAAGAGAGCATGCTGAAGGCGCGGACGTGATGTCCTTGAGTCTGGCTTTTACTGCCTCCTGCCCTGTCAGCTGATCAAATCCCATATGAGATTATGTATTTCCTCGTAGATAGCTTCAGGAGTGCGGTCTGCATCAAGAACCTTGATACGCTCCTCACTCTTGGCAAGTTCGAGATATCCTTCTCTTACTGCCTCCTGATATGCAAGTCCCAGAGCTTCAATGCGGTCAGCCTCGCCCCTCTCGGAACGTCTCCTGCACGCGGTCTCAGGGTCGATATCAAGAAGAAGTGTTATATCAGGGTATGTCTCGTTAGTAGCCTTAAGATTAAGGAAATCCGTAAGATCTCTTCCCATCTTATTGGCATATCCCTGATATGCAGTAGTTGAATCGTAGAATCTGTCGCAGATTACGTTAACGCCCTTCTCGAGAGCAGGAATAATAACTTCCTCTGTAATCTGTGCTCTTGCAGCCTCAAACAGGAGCAGTTCAGCCATTCTTGTCATGGAATCATTCTTACGGTCAAGAAGGATCGTTCTGATCTTCTCACCGACTCTGGTTCCGCCCGGCTCACGAACTTCGATAAACTCAATACCCTGCTTAGTGAATTCTTCCTTAAGAAGATTAAGCTGCGTGCTCTTGCCGCAGCCGTCTATTCCTTCAAATGTAATGAAAAGTCCCTTGCTCATTCAAGCTTAATCGTATGGATCTCAGCGATCTCGATCCAAATCTCTTTCTCAATTCTATCGTTATCAGCCTTAATATCAGCCACTGTCTCTTCAGCAGGCTTAATAGGCTTCACAGGCTCGATGCTTCTCCTGTGCTGCTTTCTGTTTCTGTTATCGCGATTATCTCTGTTCTCGCGGTTCTCAAAGCCCTCTTTCCTGGGCTTGTTCTCACGAGGCTTTCTGTTCTCGTTGTTTCCGCGATTCTCATTATTACCACGGTTCTCGCCTCTTTCCTGACGATTGCCGTTCTCTCTGTTAGGATTATTCCTGTTACGGTTACGGTTCCTGTTACGGTTCCTGTTATTCTGTCCGCGGTTCTGTCCGTTAGAGCTGTTTCTGTTGTTATCAGAAGGTGCCGGTGCCAAATTCTCTTCCGCCATCAGATCTCTCCTTATTCGATATTACCCGTGAATTATATATTGTTATCCCTTAAACTTCAAACTTAATGCCTGAAGGTCTTACAGCCTTATCATCAGGTATCGTGCCGTTATAAAGGCCTAATTCCTTCAACGGAACCAGCACAAAAGCTCTCTCATACATTCTCGGATGAGGAATAGTGAGTTCTTCTGTATCAAGTCTTACCCCTGACATGAGCAAGATATCAAGATCTATGGTTCTCGGTCCGTTCTTTATGGTCCTTACGCGTCCCAAGTCGAGCTCTATCCTCTGCAATTCATGAAGAAGCTCCGTAGGCTTAAGATAGGTACTGATTACAAGGCAGCCGTTAAGGAAATCATCCTGATTCTCGTAACCGACAGGCTCTGTCCAATAAAGCGAAGAACATCTCTTCACCTCAACGCCTTCAATCTGCTTAATAGCATCGATGGCAAGTCTTATAGTCTGCTCACTGTCTCCCATGTTGCTGCCAAAGCTAATAACTGCTTCACTTCTTCTGACCGTGATCTCGGTCTCCATGGATTCAAAGATACCGTCAACAGGCGCATCAGGCTTTCTTACGAGGACCTTAACCGCGTCGATCATCTCACAGGAGGAGATAACCTTTCTTCCGATCTCATAAGCCAGATGCTCAATCAGATCAAAGCTTGAATCCTTAACGATTGATTCGGCAATGCTGTATACTTCAGCATAATTAACCGTATCTGAAAGCTCGTCCGTAACTGCACCTTTAAGCTCGCGGAACATCATGTCAATACTCACATAGAAATACTGACCGTTCTTCTTCTCTTCGGGAAGACAGCCTGTAAACCCGTAAAGCTTCATCTCCTTGAGACTTATCTTATCCATGCATTCTCTCCCATGCTTTCACAGCGGCATATGTGTCCTTAACATCATGAACTCTAATCTCTGTCGCGCCCTTCTCCACACCGTAAAGTGCGAGTGCAAGCGATGCGCCGAGTCTCTCGTCAGCCTTAGTGTCCCCCTTATAGAAATCAGCCGTAACTCTCTTACGGGATACGCCTAAGAATATGGGGTAACCCCACTTGGCTTTCATATCGGGGATCGCATTAATAAGCTCTAAATCCTGCTCGCGAGTCTTTGTAAATCCGACGCCGGGATCAAGCACGATAAGGCTGTCATCGATTCCAGCTGTCTTTGCCGCATCAACAGTTCTTTGAAGCATAACTTCCCATCCTTCATCGAGATCTCCGAATCCGTCTCTCATAAGAACTGCCTTTGCCTTATACTTCGTGATAACCTTTCCCATATCAGGATCGCCCATAAGGCCTGTAATGTCGTTGATTATATCTGCACCGGCCTTCAAAGAAGCCTCAGCTGTGCCTGCTCTGAAAGTATCTACAGATATCACGCAGGAAGGATCTTTCTCCTTGATAGCCTTAATGACAGGGACTACTCTTCTTATCTCCTCTTCCTCGGGAACATCTTCGAATCCGGGACGCGTTGACATTCCGCCGATGTCGATTACATCTGCGCCGTCAGCCTTCATCGCGAGTGCATGTTCGCAGGCAACAGACGGATCAAAGAACTTTCCGCCGTCAGAGAAAGAGTCCGGAGTTACATTAAGTATTCCGTAAATTATGACATCATTCATCAGCCGTTCCTCTGGCGGTTGATAAGAGCTAATGCCTCATTACGTGTACGGAGGTCAGAACGGCAGCCGCCTCTCATAGCAGAAGTAACTGTCTTAGAGCCGGGCTTTCTTATACCTCTCATGGTCATGCAAAGATGCTCGGCCTCAATTACAACGCATACTGCGCGGGCGTCCACCGCCTTTTCGATGGTGTCTGCGATCTGGCTTGTAAGGCGCTCCTGAATCTGCGGCTTACGAGAGAGTGTATCCACGATACGTGCTACTTTCGACAGGCCAAGGATTTTTCCGTCCTTAGGGATGTATACAACGTGGCACTTTCCGTGGAAAGGCAGCAGATGATGCTCACACATGGAGTAGAACGGGATGTCGCCGATAAGGATCATCTCGTCGTTGCCCTCTTCCGTGAAAACCTTTATGTCCTTGTTGATGTCACGGTGAAGACCCGAGAAGATCTCGGCATACATTCTTGCAACTCTCTGAGGTGTCTCCTGAATACCTTCCCTGTCAGGATCCTCGCCAACAGCCTTAAGGATAGTTCTTACCGCATCCTCGATAGCAGGCAGATCCATATTCTCGCGGCTCTCTGCCGGAATACCGTCATCATTCTTATAGTCGTACAAGAGCTCACCCTCTTCCTATTCTTGATTTTCTGTACTCGAGCGGAGTCATGCCCATAAGTTTCTTAAAGGCAACATTAAATCTTTGAGGGCTCGAGAAACCTGCCTGCGAAGCGATACCGGACACTTTGATCTCATCGTTCTCCAGAAGCTCGCACGCCTTATCTATCCTCTTCTTCATAAGGTACGTCATGGGGCTTACGCCTATCTCATCTCGAAAAGCTCTCGTAAAGTATCCCTGGCTTAGGAAAACATACGAAGCTGCCTCTGCGACAGTGATACCTCTCTCATAGTTCTGATCAATATAATCGCAGGCAATGAGCACAAGCTCACGAGCCTTTCCGTTACGAACCTTGAGCGAAGCCTCCCACTCCTTCTTCATGGCGCGGGACAAAGTAAGCATAAGCTCTACAGTAAGGACTTCCATCATGAGGTCCTTGTTGAAAGCGTCTTCCTTCTTCTCATCAACAATACGATCGAGAAGGCTGCCGATAGTCTTCTTATAAGTACCGGACAAAGTAATGAAAGAATGATTACCGTAATCACTCTGAACACTAGCCTCTTCGCTACCCGCGAACTCAAGGAAGCTCTCTAGCGAGGGCTGCGCTGTACCCGGGTTATTAGGCTTGCTGAAACCGAAGTAAAGTCCGATCGTGTCTGCGACCTTTGAAATAACGCGGATCTTATGCGCCGTGTGAGGCTTGATGATAAGAGTTGTACCGGGTTCGATCACGAGACTTGTATTCTCGAAGATGAACTCGACCTTACCGCTTCTTAAGTAAAAGAGTTCATGGAAAGGATGCACGCTCATCTCAGCGTTTACTTCCTTCTTCTCTCTTATCTGCTCGAGTCCTTCGAAAACAACGGGCATAGAACCGCTGTCGTTCTTCATACTTTCTTCGAGCACTGGCAGAAGCTTATCAAACATATATTGTTTCCTTACATAAATCTAATATTATCGATGTAGATCTCACCATTCTTGGAAGCATCTACAATAGTGAACCTCAAATGTTCAAGAACGATGTCTTCGTCCTTGTTCCATTCTATCTCAAGCCTCTGCCAGTTCAAAGACTGACGGATCTCCTTGGTAACGAAGCCTGAGACGCGAAGTTCTTTCTTTACGGCATCCGGATTGAAGACGTCGATGACCATCTTACGCTTATTTCTGATGATCAAAGGTCCCATCAGGGATGCATAGTCGAGATTAGGCTCGAAGCCATAAAGTGAATTCTCTGTCTCATATCTGATATGAAGTGATGAGCTTCCTTCAGACTTATTCATATTGTCTGTAGAGATTACGCCGTTACCCTTAAAGGTTCTGAAAACCTTAAGGACTTCGAAGTCTTCTCCCCACTCCTTCATACCGATAAGCTCGAGATCATCACAGCTTGAGAAGTAGAGATCCGGAGCATAGTATGCAGGAAGCCTGTCAAATCTGAAAGGCATAACAGGAAGGTCATTAAGATTCTTGAATGTCGCATCATGAGGGAACGGAGAGAATCCGTAAGTTACACTTACAGGCTCTTCGATATCATCTCTCCAGACCATAACTCTTACGCCGTGCAGGATACGCGCCTGTGCAGGATAGAAGATTCTATCCTCACCGCATACTGCAAAGCCACGAAGCTCACACTTTCCTTCTGCGAGTCTTAAGCCGTCTGCAAGATTCTCGAACTCGAGAATGAGCTTATTACCGGCTTTCTCAACGCCGATACACTCAGGGCAAGACTTAGGCATCTTGGGAGTAACGTGAAGTCCCAATGCGATAACCGCAAGTCTGATACCAAGCGTAAATGACTTTGTCTTATCAGGCAGCAACAGATCGTGCAAGCTGATAAGGCCGCTGGGCATATTAAGCTTACCTGTGAATTCACGAAGGTTCTCATTGAACTCAAGGACCTTATAAGGGAAATCCCTGTCTACGCACTTAGGATGCATAGTTACAAACAGGATCGACGGCATAAGGCTGTCATCGTAAACTTCCTTAGGCTCGAATGTCTGTGACAATGTACCGAGAAGTCCCATAAGAAGCAGATCATATCTTCCGAACAACTGCTCTTCAGCTTCAGGAGAGAAACACATACCTCTTACCGACAGACCGGACAAAGCTGCAAGCTTACATCTGTACAAAGTGGAAAGACGGAACTTCTTCTTGATGAACTGTGAATCATCAATGTTAGCAACTTTTCCTGTCTTCTCCTGCATGCTCGATACCATGTTAAAGTCGAGTGCCTTAGCAGAAGACTGACTTCCCTGTTCGGGTACGATCTTCTTGTTGAAAGATGAACTGCTAGATGACGGGAAATCGAGTTCTGCGGCAGCTTCAATATTCTCGGCTGCAGTTTTCTCTCCGAGAATCTCCGAATACTCTTTTTCCTTATCGAGGTCAAAATCAAGATTCTCTCTGCCCTTGGAGACATCGGACTTAAGCTGCTCTTCACGACGAATCTGACGGTCTCTCTTGATGAGAGCCTTGTATCTTTCCTCGTCAGTGGTAAGACCTAATTCTGTAAGGTAATCACGCAGAGCGGTCTGATTCTCGATAACTTCATCAGAAATCCAGTTAAGGATAGTAGATCCGGGGGTCGACAGATCAACGACACCGATAGGATAGTTGACCTGATCTGCAATTGTATAAGCAAATGAAAATGCTGATGAAGAAACATCCGCAAGTTTCTTAGTATCTGTTATCTTAATCCAGTTTGCGTCCTTAAAGTGCGTCTTAGGTTCAAACTCGATGTCTTCCTCTTCAGACTCAAGTCCGCTTCTTGAAGGCGTAAAGAATCTCAAGTTAGTCATTACATGACGCTTAAGAGGAGTCTTGGGAGCATTAGCATTCTTCATGGGAATGCAAAGATAATCATTACCTAAGAACACCCATACATCGCCGCATCGGATATCGTTAAAGCTGACTACATTTGAAAAACACTTAAATACAAAAGTATATGTATCAGTAGAAGCTTTATAAGCAGGAATACTAAAACGGAAATGACCCTTATCAGAAGTCGTTGTCTCAAGGCTTAAGATGACACCGTAATCGGTATCGAGCTTAGAGACTTTACGGCCGTCCGTAGGATCCTTCGAGATCTCGAGTGTGATAGTAGCTGAAGGTGCAGCCGTACCTTCGATCACAAACGGAACGTTCTGCTGGAATACAGCCTTATTACCTATCCAGCTTGGAAGAGTTATAGCATTGACTTGGATCACCTTCTGTCCTCCCCTGCTATAACAAGATTGATCTTCTTGGATCTTATGTAATCAGCTGTCTGCTGGGATATCTGATCATCAGTAATCAGATAATCGATCTTATTAGGTGTAATGAAAACCGAAGCTGAGTCATCGCCGATCTTAGTAGAATCTACAAGTGCAACGATATTCTTGCTTCTTTCAACACATATTCTCTTAAGCTCAAGCTCGAAGAAGTTATTACCTGAAAGACCTGCATCAGCTGAAAAACCGTTACCTGAAACAAAATAGTATTCAGCTGAAAGTCTGCTGATCATCTCACGGCTCATTACGCCCTCGATAGTACCTGAATGAGGTCTGAGCATACCTCCAATAAGAATAATAGATTTGAAATTATTATATCTTTGAAGCTCTATAGCTGTATTTATACCGTTAGTGATAACCGTTACATCGATCGTATTCTCAAGGAAAGGGATCATATGAAAAGCAGTTGAACTTGCATCCATGAAAATCGTATCGCCGTTCCCTACCAGGAGAGCAGCTCTCTTACCTATCTGCTTCTTAAGATCGATATTGGTTACTGAGCGGACCATATAGTTCTCGCTCACTTCATCTCTTTGTCTCTCAGGAAGCCTTACTCCGCCGTGGTATCTTACGATCGCGCCCTCCCTCGCGAGATCCCTAAGATCGGTCCTTATAGTAGCACCTGTAACGCCAAGTCTTACCGATAGATCATTTGTGTTGATGGAACCCTCAGATTCGAGGATATCAAGTATCTGTTTACGTCTTTCAAGATTAATCATGAAGATATATTAGCAAGGCGTATTTTCTTAGTCAATCATTTGTTTGTATTTGTTTTCATTTCCGAAAATCATGGCTTCTCGAAGCTTAGCAGCAACATTCTCGGAAACTTCTTTTTCTCCCTCAGGATATATCCAGTCGTAACCGTCGTTCTCAAGTCTCGGAAATACATGAAAGTGGAAATGACCGAACTCACAGTTAGCGCCGCCGTTCTGCATAACACCGTAGCCTTTTGCCCCGTAGACTTTACCGAAAGCTTTTATGATCTTTCTGGAAACATCGGTTATATCCAAAACATATTCATCGGGAAGGTCCACGATAGAATCCACATGCATCTTCGGAATAATCAGGACGTGACCTTCATTAGCCGGGGCAATATCCAGAAATGATATGGTCATCTCAGTCTCATTTACAATATGAGCTTCAGTCATCTTATGGTTGGCTATGTCGCAAAATAGGCACATACTTCTTCTCCTTTATTTATCTTTCAGCTACAAATCGGTAAAGATCTACGTTACCGTCTCTTTCGGTCGATTCTATTCGGAATCCGCATTTCTCAGTATAAAACTTCACATTCTCTTTCTTGTCTATCGGTGTTACCAAAGTGAGCCTATTCCAGTCCTCATAGAAAGACTTAACAAATCGAATTGCCTGCGTCCCTATTCCCTTGCCCTGATACTCGGGGATCACACACAAACAACCGACCTCATATACTCCATCACCCATGCTTATACACGATATACAACCGACAGGTTCATCATCACATAGTATGATGTGCTTCAGATGATTACCGATAGATGCTTCCATCATTTCTATTGTTTGTCCATATCCAGGACACGAACCGAATCGCACATAATCATCATAGAATGAAGCGTTATAGATATCTACCAATAGTGCTGCGTCTTCTATGGACGCTTGTTTATACTCTATTTTCATAATTAATCCGTCTTATTTGGATTTCTTTGCTTTCTTCTCTGGCAGTTCCGCGTACATGCCTACAAGCAATTCTTCAATCATGTCAGTATCCTCAAATCTGTCGAATACATGCATCAGTGTTTTTGAACCTTCATAAGGATAACGAAGTTCAGAATCCGCAAGAAGTCTGTCCGATGTCGTCGTTCTCTTTAAAAACAGTTCGTTACCGCAAATGTCACCTATCAGCTTACCATTGAAGTAGACTAGGTAACCGCCCATCATGGATTTGATGACAACATCCCCTACTGCAGAAAAACACTCTCGTACATATTCGTTAAATTCATTCATTTTGACTATCCCTCATACTTATCGCTTTTTATTATAATCTAATCTCAACAGAGCTTTTCCGTTGGGCAACGGCTCTTTATGAGAAAGTATCTTCGTATATTTAATCTCATTCATTGCTGCATCCAATGCAGACTCTTCCATCTGATGGTGCACTTCATCCAATCTGTCGAACGAATGAAGATACGGCGAATCTGAGACCCATTGCTTTGTATCCGTATTGATTTGTATTACGCAGGATACATAGTCAGGATCAACATTAACTAATGCATTCTTAAAGACCTCATAGCCGATATACTCGATAAGAAGATTGGCTATTACCAAACCTGCGTGCGGCAGCTTGTCAGATTCATTAATCAGATCAATCTTCAAACATCTGAGTACATCTGATATATCGGCATATCTCCGCTCCACTACGCGCAAATATTCTTCGTTAATATCAACTCCGTAAACCGTGCGATACTTTTTTCGTTCAACATGCTCCAAACCGTTACCGCCTGCAATTCCAAACACAATCGCCGAATCGACAGGATAATCACTAAACTGTGACTTCATGATCATATTCATTGTCTGAAGCTGCTTAACAGAATCCAGACTCATATGATTCTCATAATCATCAAGCTTTATCTCTTCCCAAGGATTAGCCATATTAATCTCCTTTAACCCTCTGCCCGCCGAAAGCATGTACTCATCATAATCGTGCATTCCATGGATTATTTATCTACATAATACATAATCCTCAGCCTCTGCGCCTCATTGGCAGAGAATCCGAACTTTTCATAGAACGGTATCTTATCCGGCATAGCACATAGTTCAACAAATATCTGCGTATCAGGAACACCATGCTCATTAATAAACTTAAACAGCTCATCAATCAGCATTCTGCCAATACCTCGTCCCTGGTATTCAGGCAGCACAATAACGTCTTTAATATAGTAACAAAGCCCCATATCTCCGATAACTCTTGCCATAGCAACAATCTCATCGCCATCAAATATAGAAACTCTAAATAAAGTATTATTCATAGCAAGCTCTGTCTGTTCCAAAGATGGACCTTCGCCCCATACAGAATTCCACAATTGAATAAACTCTTCTGCCGTTAATTCATTATGTCTTATTTTCAGATCGCTCATATAGCTATTGTACTTCCCTCCATCTTTTTGCTTTGACAAGTAATTCGGCAACAAGTTCTTTTTTACCGTCAACATACGAATTCCTATCTTCAGGGTATTTTGAACACAAATCTTCCTTTAGTCGTTCATATGCTTTTGCACCCTCCGGATGTGCATTCAGATAATCTCTGAAATTAATGTAATTATGCCAGTCTTCCGAATCAGCGATAACCACATGTATAAAATGAGTAACTATTTCATGATCAAGATCGCCGCAGCGGTAAAGATGCTGTCCCGGAACATCCTGTCTTCTGTATACAATTCCGTTTTCTGCAAGCTCTTCATTATGCTTCATAATGTCCTGAAAATCTCTTACAGCGACCGCAATATCTATGATCGGCTTAGCACAAATACATCGGATTGATGTACTTCCGACATGCTGAGCATCTACTATATCATCACCAAGGATATCCTTGAGTTTCTTACAGATGTTAACACCTTCAATATCCCAAGTATCCTGATGAACTTCAAGTTTAACTAAATTTTTCTTTAATCCTATGGACATATCATGAGTAATATAACTCGTTATTCTCAACCAACACAAGCTGTCTTTGTAAGGTATCGGCAAGATTGGAAGTAGCACTAAACCACTCCTGACGTATGCGCTCGTCTTCAACATTATTGTTTATCTCATCATCCGCGAACACCGTCAGATATGCGATCTTGCCCTCGATAACTTCGGACATAATCTCGGGATATTCGAACTCTCCCTCCCCCTCGAAAAGGCTTCTTCTGTTCTGAATACTCACCCACTCGTAACCGTCAGCCTTGAATCTTTTTGTCTGCTCATGAAGATGCGTATCACCGCAGATGATCATTACGCGGCTTCCCTCATCAAACGAATCCAGTTTCTCCAGGATGTTGGCATGGATCATATCATCTCTGTACTCATCGGTAGTATTAGGTCTTGTATCATCATCGATCTTCCAGTAATCGATCATACCGACATCTATTCCCGCCTCAACACAGTAGCTGTACGCGAGGATCATATCGATCGGTCCGTCAATGGCACCGTATGCATCGAATGTTTCTTCCCTCGCTTCGATCAGCACAACATCGGGATCCACATTATTAATGCAGTTCACGATATCCGCCATGGAATAGCCCATACTCTTGTTGAAATGCTGTGAATGGTATGTACCCAGCATGTAAATATCCTGATCTCTGTCATTCCTGAATTCAACGATCTGATTGTATTTATACAGGTACGTAAAATACCAGAACGCCGCGAACCCGATACATAAAACGAGTAACACACAGATTGCTGTTAAGATTTTCTTTTTCATTTAATATCCTCCCTCATGCGTCCAGGTTTTCGATGAATACTCTCATGTCGGCGGCGATCCTTTCCTGCTCGAAGTCATAAACCAAGTGACCGCAGTCGAGTTCTACTACTCTTGCGTTTACCTGCTCCTGCACGAAATCATTTGTCTGTCTGTGCCACAGGTCCACATCCGCCTCGCCTCCGTCCGCAACGAAAAGCAGCATCGGAATATCAGGCTGCGGAGCATTCATGATCTGCTCACTGACTTCCGGGATATCATTACCTTCATTCATAACGGTCTCATTCAGCAGTCTCGCATACATGATCTGTCTGAAAGTCTGAATATCTTCTTCCGTCAATCCTTCCGTATACAGGAGCACGTCATCGGGAAACAGTCTGCATATGCCGGACAGGCGCAAAGCCTTGATGAGCAGGTATTGCGCATCATAAGAATGATTATTGGGGTCATAGTTCTCATAAGTCTGCGGGACAGCCATATCAAGTCCCACGATAGCCTCGATCTCATCCGGGTACTGCTGTGCCCACATCAAAGCCTCAAGTGCCGAGAATGAGTGGGGACACAGAATAAAAGGTCCTTCGATTCCGCTCAGTGCAAGCGCTTCTCTGTCCTGTCTTAAGATAGTGCTGATCGACCTCTCACCCTCGACAACGTCACTGAAGCCGTAACCGAATTTCTCTACAACAACTATACGGTAGTCGTCAGACAGCAACGAGTACAGAGACTTGAAATCGTATATGGGCGAGGAAATTCCGGAACCTGACAAGAATACCAATGTATGGTCCCCCTCACCTTCTGTATAGATGCACATGTTGTGCCCGTCGACCTCAACGAACTGACCTACAGGCGGATTTTCAAAGATCACCGCCTCTTTCTTAAGCATGATTTGATTGTAGACAAACATAACCAGCAGAAAAGCCGCGAACGCTGCCAGCAGGATCAGTAAGACTTTCCCGATAACTCTAAATATCTTCTTCATATATACCTCCCGTTCCGTAATACTGCTTCTTACGTTATACATCATATCACGAGGTATTGGAATTTCAAGGGGGCTTTTATTAATGAAATGAAAACTCAAAAGAAGAAAAGACTGATCATTGTATCATTTTGAGAAGCCGGCGATGTGATTTCAAAGCTTAAACCTAAATTTAAACCAATTTATTCGGTTTATATACAGGTTTATACAGAGTTTGAGATTTGTCTTTTTTGCTGGTAAATCTGCGTCAGCCCAGTAAACACGGGCTTTTCCAGACAAAACAAAAGGGTCTGCAGTTTCCTGCAAACCCTTATTGGTGGGAAGAGGTGGATTCGAACCACCGAAGTCGTAGACGGCAGATTTACAGTCTGCTCCCTTTAGCCACTCGGGAATCTTCCCATATATACTTTTGTCAAACATGCGCCGGTGAAAGTGGTGGGCCTTCAGGGACTCGAACCCGGGACCTACCGGTTATGAGCCGGGAGCTCTAACCAACTGAGCTAAAGGCCCACATCATCACCTTCGCGGTTCAAACGCTTAGTAAGTATATAAATAGTTATTCCCTAAGTCAAGAGTTATTTTTAAGCAGTTACAATCTTGCTTGCATTCTCAAGACCGTGTCTTGCTACAGCCTCTTGTCTCATCTTATATTTCAGGATCTTTCCTGCTGCATTCATCGGGAAAGAATCAACAAAATCAACATATCTCGGAACCTTAT
>JAFZPX010000045.1 GCA_017552455.1 Clostridiales bacterium | reverse complement strand
TATGAGGCGGGCGTTGTCTTTTGGCGGGAATTGCCTGTAAAATAGACGCTATGGATAATCAGTTCGAGAGACTTGAGCTTCTGCTCGGTGCGCATGCTATAGATAAATTAAGTTCCGCGACCGTCGCGATCTTCGGTGTCGGCGGCGTTGGCGGCTATGTGGCTGAAGCACTCGCGAGATCAGGCGTCGGCTCGTTCGTCCTGGTTGATAACGATGTGGTATCTGTAACTAATCTGAACCGTCAGATAATCGCCCTTCATTCCACGATCGGATTAAATAAGGTCGATGTAATGGCTGACAGAATCCACGATATCAATCCGTCAGCCGTTGTAACGGTCAAGAAGTGCTTCTTCCTGCCTGATACTGCTGATCAATTTGATTTCTCATCTTATGATTACGTCGCTGACTGTGTTGATACGGTAGCCGCCAAGACTGAGATCATCGCCCGTGCCAAGGCTGCGGGGGTACCGGTCATCTCATCAATGGGCGCGGGCGGCAAGCTTCACCCTGAGATGTTCGAAGTGGCTGATATCAGCAAAACATCAGTCTGTCCGCTCGCCAAAGCCATGCGCCGCGAGCTTAAAAAGCGCGAGATTAACAATGTTAAAGTTGTCTATTCGAAGGAAGAACCTATTAAAAATATAGTCGGCGGCGAAGCTGACCCGGCAGGACGCCATGTCCCCGGCTCATCAGCCTTCACGCCCTCAGTCGCAGGCCTCATCATGGCCTCCGAGATTGTAAAAGACCTATCCCGCTGACCCCATTGGACATTTACTCTCAGTGCCAGATTCGGTGACTTTTTTCAAAAAGTGGCACTGGATTTGTAGCTATGAAGCTCTCAGCGCCAAAAACGGTGACAACTTACGGAAAGTGGCACTGGATTTGTAGTTAGAAAAGAGTATCAGGAATGATATACTCCTATACATGACTAAGCAGGAAGTATATGAACTTTTAAAGGCAAAAAATATAGAGTTTGAGGCGGTTGAACACCCTGCTGTGTTTCACATGGGTGAAGATCACGGGGTAGAGCTGCCGCACCCGGAGGCTGACGCGAAGAACCTTTTCGTGAGGGATGATAAGAAGCAGAACTACTATCTGATCACGGTTAGAGGCAATAAGAAGGTGGACTTGAAGGCGTTCAGAAGGGAGCATGAGCTCAGGCCGCTGTCGTTCGGAAGCCCTGAAGCACTGAAGGAGAAGCTGGACCTTATCCCCGGATCGGTGTGTCCTTTTGGATTGTTAAGCAATGAGGCGTGCGACGTTAAGTTTTATCTGGATGCCGATTTCCTTAAGGAGCCTTATCTAATCGGGTGTCACCCCAATGATAATACCGCGACGGTCTTTGTTAAGGCGGAAGATATGATCAACTTGATCAGGGAGCATGGAACGAACGTAGAAGTCGTTGAGTTGCCGGTCAGATGATTTATTTGCCACAAAAAAGTCCACCGGGGAGCCGGTGGACTGAAAGATCAACGTAATTACTATTATCTTAATCTCTCCATTACGTCATTGAAGATCGCATTGGCGTTAGATTCGACGGAATCGCCCTGAACCTTAGCGTAATAGTGCTTTCTGAATACGATGTCGAACAGACCGTGAAGTGATGTGTATTCAACATCCATGAAGTTACCGTGAAGAATGATGTAATCGGGATCGCCTGAAAGGCTTACCAGCGTCTCGGATGTCTCAACGATATTCTTCTCGATTCCGACAAGCTCGCTTGTCGCGAACAATGTGGGCTCACCGCTGACGATTACGATAACTGTATGAAGACCGTCGAGCTTATTTCTCAGTGCATAGCACAGCTGCTTTCTGTCTTCAGCGGAACCACCCTCTACAACGATAAGCTTAGTTGTTGACGGAAGAGTATTCTCGGGATCATCTATGAAAGTCTGGAGCTTCGCAGCATTGGAAGGGTCCCAATACTTGTTAGCACGTTCAATGAAATAACTCAGCGCCTCTCTGCCTTTACCTAGCATAACACGACCTCCGAATAAAGATACTTAACTATAATACCACAATTATTCCGTTCGTAGTGCAGTAACGGGATCGCTTTTGGCAGCCTTTTGAGAAGGTATGAGACCGCCGATAATAGTAAGAATGATCGACAGCAAAACAAGAGACACGCTCTCAACAGGAGTCAGATAAGCCTTAAGGATCGCAATGCCCGTAACATGGCGGATTATCATGTTGCCGGGAATCAGCAAAAGAAGCGACACTGTAACGCCCAGAAAACCCGCAAGGAAGCCCGTTATAAGGGTCTCCGCATTGAACACCTGGCTGATATTACGCTTTGATGCACCCATCGCACGAAGTATTCCGATCTCCTTACGGCGCTCAAGTACTGAGATATATGTAATTACACCGATCATGATCGAAGATACGATCAGTGAGATCGATACGAATGCCACCAATACATAACTGATCGCATCGACGATCTTGGTAACGGAACTCATGAGCGTTCCAACGATATCCGTATATGATATCTTCTCGTTCTCATCAGCCTGCGCGTTATATTCATCGATAATACCCGTAATATGCTCCTTCGCCTCGAAGTCGTTAGGATAGATCGTAATCGAACTTAAGTTATCAACATCCACATATCCGAAAGCCGAGAGATTATTAGCCGCAGACGACATCTCCGTGCTCATGAGCTGCGTGAACATCGCCTGCATCTGAGTCTCATCAAAGTTCATCTCGAATGCGGCTGCAAAAGCATCTTGATCAACAGAGATCGCATCGCCCATATTGGACATCGAATCCCGCATAACTTCGCCTATCTGCTCTGATATCGCCTCTCCTACACTTGCCATTACGTTGTTCATCGCAGCATTCAAAGACGCATTCAATCGGTCCGTATAAGGTGCCATTCCCTGCGCGAGTTGCTCCTGAAGTTCATCCATATTAATTGCTTCAGCAAGACCGTTACGAATAGTCTCACGTGTCGACTCGGAGTTCATGTATTCGTCGTAAGAACCTCTGACCGATGCAGCATCCGGAAGATTATTTGCCGCAGCATATTCTGCATAACCTGCCATTACATTATCCGTATAAGCCTGCATCGCCTCAGGAGGCACAGAGCCGTCGGGATTACGCTGAGCCGCAAGTATCATAGCCTGGGAAGCGAGCATCTGCTGACCTTCTTCAGAATTGAAATACTGGTTAAGTGCATCAGGATAAGTCGAATAATCAGTCGTCGGATCCGAAGCTGCATACTCCGCATAACCCTGCGCGACCTCAGTCATCAAGGAAGCCAATGCCTCCTGATCGACCTGCAGATCGATCGAATCAACAACAGACCTGATATCATCCTCTGTAAGCTCAGGAATCGCGCCCTGGAAAGCACCGACCAGATCTATACCGGACAGATCTATATCAGAGAAAGAACTTGCATCCAGCTGGAACGATTCTTCATCAAAGATAAACGCATCAGCAATTGCATCCTCGTTGATCGTAAACAGCGAACCCATATCGATACCGTTCTCTTCCGCATCGAACCTCTCGCCTGTCAGCACATTGATATCCATATCAGCGAGCTGATCCTGAACGATCTGTGAATCCGCTGCATCCTCCATCAATTCCGTGATCAGATCCGCGCGGTAATACACACCGTCAGACAGCATATAGATATCGGCATCCGGCGCAGGCTGAACGATACCTACGACAGTCAGATCCCTCGAATCGTTACTTACGACATCATAGATATAATCACGATCTTCAGTCCTGTCTGCATAGAACCCGAGAACCTCATCATATTCATAGTACTGATAGGCGCCGATAACATGGAAATCAAAGCCTAAGAAGTCGTCGTACTCCCACTGTCTTGACTCTGAATCACCCTCGAAGGTGCCGCCCTCTACAAACTCATTTACCATCTGCGTCAGCTCTTCAGGATCACGCAGATTAAACGTATAGATGATATAGTCCGACACAGCACCATTCTGATTAAGAACAAGCACCGCCTCGCTACTACTCTCGGGCCATCTGCCCGCGAGCACCTCATACTGTCCCTCATAAAGAGACGGCTCACTAGGCAGCACATGGAAAACATCCATCGAATACATCGAGGACGACATCATCGATGCGATATAGCCGCCCGTCCCCAAACCCAGCGCATCAAAGTCGTGGTTAGGATTAACTCCCCTCGCCGTATGTTCCTCTTCATTCAAAGTAAATATCTGCGGCGTCAGGTTATAGCTGTACTCCACGGCACGCGCGTAATCATGTACATCACTGTAGTTCTCGAAGTAGTCTCTAAGCGACGCCAGATCGTTACTTCCGAACATAGCGAAAATATTATTTACGGCAGACACCTCAAGAACCGTTCCTTCATGCTCCGCCGTCATCTGTTCTCTTGTAGACAGCATCGACGTCAGCGAGAAACTCGTTGAGGTTATCTGCAGCGGGTACTCAGACAGAGTCTGCTCTTCTGTATCCTTTATGTATTTGTTCGCGCCGTTAGAAAGCGCGAGTATCAATGCGATACCGATAATTCCGATAGAACCTGCGAACGACACAAGTAACGTCCTCGCCTTCTTGGTAAGCAGGTTATTAAAGGACAGTCCCAAAGCCGTAAAGAAAGACATTACAGCCTTGCCAAGATTCTTATGTACAGGCTGTACCGCACTCGTGTCAGGATCAAAAGGATTCGAATCCGAGATGATCTTTCCATCCTTAAGTCTGACTATACGGTTGGCATATTCTTCTGCAAGTTCCGGATTATGCGTGACCATAACAACGAGACGGTCTTGGGCAACTTCCTTGAGAAGATCCATGACCTGAACACTGGTAACTGTATCAAGAGCACCCGTCGGCTCATCAGCAAGCAGGATATCCGGATTATTAACAAGCGCTCTGGCGATCGCGACACGCTGCATCTGACCGCCCGACAGCTGATTAGGCTTCTTATGCGCCTGCTCGGCAAGACCGACCTTATCAAGCGCCTCGAGAGCACGCTGCTTTCTTTCCTTGCGGCCTACACCTGATATAGTCAGTGCAAGCTCGACATTCGCAAGCAGTGTCTGATGCGGTATGAGGTTATAGCTTTGGAATACAAAACCTATCGTGTGATTACGATACGAATCCCAGTCACGGTCCTTATAACGCTTAGTGGATACACCGTTGATGATAAGGTCTCCCGAATCATAACGGTCGAGACCTCCGACGATATTAAGAAGTGTCGTTTTACCGGAACCGGACGGTCCTAAGATCGCAACGAACTCATTGTCTCTTAAATTCAAAGAGACATCATCGAGAGCTTTCTGTACGAGTGTTCCCGTCTTATATTCCTTATGTATATTCTTTATTTGAAGCATAATCTGCGGTCATTATACAACCGAGAATAGCAACAAATTATTAAGGAATTTCAAAGAATAAATTTCCTTCCGATCTTGATCGCAAGCTTCATATACCAAGGTTCAAGCTTCTTATCAGCTTCCTTCAAAGTCTTTATGATCGGAATGCTCTGCGGGCAATGTTTCTCACACTTTCCGCACTGTACACATAGAGAAGGCAGGCCGGGTTTATCCTGAAGCGCGATAGACTGTATAAACTCCGTACGTCCGCTGCTCACGCCTTCTGAATATATATGGTTATAACACCTGAAGACGCCCGGAATATCTACACCCTTGGGGCACGGCATACAGTAACGGCATCCTGTGCAGTTAACCTTTGTGGTCTTTCTTATCTCTTCCTTGATGCCCTCGATGAGTTTGTACTCCTCATCCGTAAACGCTCCTGCCTGCACTTCAGAGGCAGTCTTTACGTTCTCGAGCACCATTTCTTCCGAGTTCATGCCCGACAGCACACACGTAACTTCAGGCTGGTTCCAAAGCCACTCGAAAGCAAGACGCGGAGCATTGCGCCCCTTGGGGTCCTTAGCAAGCAGCTTTTGCGCACCGGAAGGAAGATTCGCGAGCTTTCCTCCGCGCAGAGGCTCCATGATAACCACAGGGATACCTTTCTCGGCAGCAGCCTTAAGTCCCACTACACCCGCCTGTGTATTCTCGTCCATGTAGTTATACTGGATCTGACAGAAGTCCCAGTCGTAGTCATTAAGAATTCCGAGGAAGCCCTCTGTGTCGCCGTGATACGAGAAACCCACATTACGGATCTCGCCGCTTGCCTTCTTGCCCTCGAGCCACTCTCTGGCACCAACAGCCTTAAGCTTGTTCCACGCAGATACATCCGTTAAGTGGTGCATCAGATAGTAGTCGACATAATCCGTGCGAAGCCTCTTCTTCTCTTCTTCAAAGAACTTATCCAAAGCCTTCGGATTGCTTCCTACAAGATACTGCGGAAGCTTGGTCGCGATCTTTACTTTGTCGCGCACACCGTTCTCCTCAAGGATCTGTCCTAATGCCACTTCACTTCCGGGGTAGATATAAGCTGTATCGAAATAGTTAACGCCGTTCTCTATCGCGAGCATGATCTCACGCGAAGCCTTGGGCATATCGATCTTGCCTGCTTTAGTTGTAAAGCGCATGCAGCCGTAGCCCAGGATAGAGATGTCGTCTCCGTGTTTGTCTTTTCTGTAATTCATAGACTGATTATAGGGTGTTTTTATACATAATCCAACACATCAGCGTCCAAGTGTTCATTAAGCGACATTTGGACCCTACATTGCATATTGGTTTGGCTTTCAGCCGGTTGTTTAATGGGCTTGTTGATTGAAAAAGCAAACAAAAACAGGTTAAACCAAAGGAGAACAAAACAATGAAGGCACTTAACAAGATTGCAACAAAGGTCGCAGGTATTGCACTCGCAACAGTAATGGCAACCGGAGGTCTCACAGTATTCGCTGCAGAGACTGCAGATCAGGGATACAGCGATTCTTTCTCGGTCAGAGCCAGAAGAAGTCATGCCCTGGTTTATTTCAACTATACCGGAGATAACAAGACAATGACTGTATCTGAATCCGGTTACTATTCCATCGACTTCAGCGCTCAGAATCCCGGTGATTATCCCAAGGAATTATTCATCACAAACGAAACCACCGGAGAATCAATCACATCGGTTAGCGGACCTTGGAATTCCTACTCAATTCCGGGTGTCTATCTTGAAGCAGGAACTGAATATGGTGTATCGGTTTACGCTGATGACTTTATGGGATTCACAATCTTGGAGGACAGCGGTTCCAGAGAATTTACAGTAACAGCAACTCGCGAGGAAAGCGCTGATCCTGTTGATATTGATGACGTTCTGAATTTCCCTGTCATTAAGCCTGAGACAGTTGCCATGCCTAAGATCGTTATCGACGACGAAGAAGATGAAACACCGGTACTCTTTGATATGTACGTTGACTGTTCCGATCTTGATGACGGCGAAGCAATCCCTTCAATGCCCGAGATCGTTATCGATCCGGAAGAGGAAGAGCCTGTAAGATTCACTATGAGTTTCAATACTGATATCGAGAACACAGAGCTGACAGCAACACCTGTTGAAATCTCTCTTTCAGCTGAGCAGATTAAGGCTCTTTCTGTCAGAAACTTCGTAGGTCACCTCTATCTTGAGGGTCTCGGACGTAACATTAGCGTAGAGGAGACAGACTACTGGGTAGACATGATGCTCAACCGTAATATCTCTGCTTCCGAGGTAGCAACAATGATCCTTACAAGCTCAGAGCTTGTAGACCGTAATATGACTGACGAAGAGTATGCATCAATCCTTAATGACGTATTCGATTCTGATTCAGAAGAGGAGATCCTCTCTAATCTTACCTACGGTACTTCCTTACAGACCGTTATCGAGGATCTTGCAGGCACTGATGCATGGGCTTCCAAGTGCGCATTCTACGGAGTTAACGTTTAATTCCGGTAAGAAAGAAAGCAAATATAGAAAGGCGATCCGATTGGATCGCCTTTTGTTTTGCTTTGCGATATAAGCTTAATACTTCTTGATAAGAAGTGACTTACCTGTCATCTCAGCAGGCTGAGGCAGGCCCATGATCTCGAGAAGTGTAGGTGCGATGTCGCACAGCTTGCCGCCCTCACGGAGTGTGTATGCATCATCGTAGTTAACGAGGATGAACGGAACGGGGTTAGTTGTGTGAGCTGTGTGAGGTGCCTTTGTCTCGTAGTTGATCATCTGCTCGGCATTACCGTGGTCAGCGCAGATGAAGAGGACGCCGTCCATCTTCTTAACTGCATCAACTGCAGCGCCTACGCACTGGTCGATTCTCTCAACAGCCTTAACAGCTGCCTCGATAACACCTGTGTGGCCTACCATGTCAGGGTTAGCGAAGTTGATGATGATTACGTCATACTCGCCGGATGTGATAGCTGCATCGAGCTTCTCGGAAACCTCAGGTGCGCTCATCTCGGGCTTAAGATCGTATGTAGCAACCTTGGGTGAATTAACAAGTGTTCTGTCCTCGCCCTGGTTAGGCTCTTCGATACCGCCGTTGAAGAAGAATGTAACGTGTGCATACTTCTCTGTCTCAGCAAGTCGGAGCTGCTTCAGGCCGTTCTTTGCAAGGTACTCACCGAGTGTATTTGTGATCTCTTCCTTCTTGAATGCAACGAACTTGTTGGGGATCGTCTCGTCGTAGTCCTTGAAGCATACATATGTAAGAGGCATGAAGCCGTTTGCTCTCTTAAGGAACTTGATGCACTTAGGATCTGCTGCATCACCCTCTGCTGCTGCGATATCCTCATCGGAGAAGCAGAATGCCTTTGTGATCTCACGTGCACGGTCAGGACGGAAGTTGAAGAAGATAACGGAGTCGTTAG
>JAFZPX010000006.1 GCA_017552455.1 Clostridiales bacterium | reverse complement strand
GTTCTTAACATAGTCAGCGTGTCCAGGGCAGTCAACGTGTGCATAGTGACGAGACTCTGTCTCATACTCAACGTGTGCTGTGTTGATCGTGATACCACGAGCTCTTTCCTCCGGTGCGCTGTCGATCTGGGAGTAATCCTCGAACTTAGCGCCGCCCTTGAAGGACAGAACCTTCGTGATTGCAGCTGTAAGAGTTGTCTTACCGTGGTCAACGTGACCAATCGTTCCGATGTTTACGTGCGGCTTGTTACGTACGAACTTTTCCTTAGCCATTGTTTAAATTCCTCCTAAGAATTCTGTTGATCCGTAGATCATTTTTCTCTTTATCAGCTTCTTGATCAAGCGATAGCACCTATTTTACAAGTAAGAACCTTGTTTTTCAAGTGTTACCGCCTGTCTAGAACTGAATTATTTCTTCAATATTTCTTCCATGATGCTCTTCGGACAAGGTGCGAAGTGCGAGATCTGCATAATGAACGTTCCACGTCCCTGTGTAGAGGAACGGAGGTCTGTAGCATATCCGAACATGTTTGCAAGAGGTACCTCTGCGTGGATCTGCTGTGTTCCGTTCATAGGCTCGATCTCCTTGATAGCGCCACGGCGAGCGTTAAGACCGCCGATAACGTCTCCGAGATAATCATCCGGAACCTCAACGTCAACCTTCATGATAGGCTCAAGAAGTGCAGGAGCAGCCTTCTGCATACCTGCCTTGAATCCCATGGATCCTGCGATCTTAAATGCAGTCTCTGAAGAGTCGACATCGTGGAAGGAACCGTCGAATACTGTTACCTTTACGTCAACTACAGGATAACCGCCGAGTACACCTGCCTGCATTGCTTCACGAACACCTGCGTCGATAGGAGCGATAAACTCCTTAGGGATGGATCCGCCGACTGTCTCGTTGACGAACTCATAACCCTCACCGGGCTGTCTGGGCTCGAGTCTGAGCCAGCAGTCACCGTACTGACCGTGACCACCAGACTGACGTACGAACTTACCCTGTGCCTCAACTGTCTTCGTGATTGTCTCCTTATAGGAAACCTGAGGAGCACCGATGTTAGCCTCTACCTTAAACTCACGGATGAGACGGTCAACAATGATGTCGAGGTGAAGCTCACCCATACCGGCAATGATTGTCTGTCCTGTCTCCTGGTTTGTATAAGTACGGAATGTAGGATCTTCTTCAGCAAGCTTCTGCAGAGCGATGATCATCTTCTCCTGAGATGCACGGCTCTTAGGCTCGATAGCCTCTTCGATAACCGGCTCAGGGAATTCCATGGACTCAAGAACGATAGGGTGATCCTCATCGCAGAGTGTGTCACCTGTTGTTGTCAGCTTAAGTCCGATAGCTGCTGCGATATCTCCGGAGAATACTTCTGTGATCTCCTTACGATCGTTAGCGTGCATCTGAACGATACGTCCGATTCTCTCCTTCTTATTCTTACCAGCGTTAAGTACATAAGAACCTGCTGTAAGAACACCGGAGTATACACGGAAGAAGCAAAGCTTACCAACGAAGGGGTCTGTCGCGATCTTGAATGCAAGAGCTGCGAAAGGCTCTTCGTCAGAAGAAGGTCTCTCTTCCTCTTCGTTTGTCTCAGGATTAACACCCTTGATAGCAGGAACATCGAGAGGTGAAGGCATGTAGTCGATGATAGCATCGAGGAGGAGCTGAACACCCTTGTTACGCAGTGAAGTACCGCATGTAACAGGGATGAGCTTACACTCTACTGTTGCCTTACGAAGAGCAGTCTTGAGTTCTTCGATGGAGAGCTCTTCTCCGTCAAGATACTTCATTGTGAGTTCATCGTCTGTCTCAGCGATCTTCTCAACCATCTCTTCTCTCTTTGCCTTTACGAAGTCGAGCATGTCCTCAGGAACTTCTCTTTCCTCGTATTCCTTACCATCTTCGCTTAAGTAGACCTCAGCCTTCATCGTCATAAGATCGATGATACCTGAGAATGTGTCTTCCTTACCGATAGGTACCTGAATAGCAACGGACTCGTTCTTAAGACGGTCCTTAATCATATCTACTACATGGAAGAAGTCAGCACCGACGATATCCATCTTGTTGACGAATACCATACGGGGAACACCGTAGTGCTCAGCCTGTCTCCATACAGTCTCTGTCTGAGGCTCAACACCTCCTCTGGCAGACATAACTGTAACAGCGCCGTCGAGAACACGGAGAGATCTTTCAACCTCAACTGTGAAGTCAACGTGTCCGGGAGTATCGATGATGTTGATTCTGTTGCCCTTCCAGGGAGCTGTTGTAGCAGCGGAAGTAATTGTGATACCTCTCTCCTGCTCCTGAACCATCCAGTCCATCGTAGCTGCACCGTCGTGAACCTCTCCCAATACACGGTTGATACCTGTGTAGTAGAGGATACGCTCTGTTGTTGTTGTCTTACCTGCATCGATATGAGCCATGATACCGATATTTCTCGTTTTCTCGAGAGGATATTCTCTATTCATGTCATAACTCCTTATCGATTACCACTTGTAATGAGCAAATGCTCTGTTAGCATCTGCCATTCTGTGCATTTCTTCTTTTCTCTTGAATGCGCCGCCTGCACCGTTAGCTGCATCCATGAGCTCAGCTGCGAGTCTTTCCTTCATTGTCTTCTCGCTTCTGGATCTTGCATAAGCTACGATCCAGCGAAGGCCCAATGTAAGTCTTCTCTCAGGTCTAACGTCGATAGGTACCTGATAGTTGGCACCACCTACACGTCTTGCCTTACACTCAAGCTGAGGCATTACGTTCTCAAGAGCCTTATTGAATACTTCAATAGGCTGCTCGCCTGTCTTCTCTTTGATTGAATCAAAGGCTTCGTAGACGATCTTCTGTGCAAGTCCCTTCTTACCGTCGAGCATAACGTTGTTGATGAGCTTGGAAACTCTTACATCGTTATAGAGCGGATCCGGGAGCACTTTTCTAACTGGGATATTGCCCTTTCTTGGCACTTTGCTTCCCTACTTGCATGATATTCAGTTTTCTGAAACCATAGGTACTCACGTTTCAGTTTTGCCTTTGGACACGTGTTGTGCGGTCAAGTAGCAATGTCCCTTTATGAACAATGTACTGATCACTTAATTTGTCCAATCCTACTTAAATAGGATCACTTCTTAACCTTAGCAGCCTTCGGCTTCTTAGCACCGTACTTGGATCTACCCTGCATACGGTTAGCGACACCTGCTGTATCAAGAGTTCCTCTGATGATGTGGTAACGAACACCAGGGAGATCCTTTACACGTCCGCCTCTGATGAGAACAACGGAGTGCTCCTGCAGATTGTGGCCGATTCCGGGAATGTAAGCTGTAACCTCGTAGCCGTTTGTTAAACGTACACGGGCAACCTTACGAAGAGCGGAATTAGGCTTCTTAGGTGTAGTTGTCTTAACAACTGTGCACACGCCACGCTTCTGGGGAGCAAAAACCTGTGTCTCCTTGTTGTGGATCGTGTTGATTCCAGCCTGCAGAGCCGGGGAAGCTGACTTGTATGTCTTGTCGTGTCTTCCCGACTTTACCAATTGATTGAACGTCGGCATCAATACATCTCCTTTCTTAAGTATTTCTTTCTGAAAAAGGGCGCATTAACCCTTTTCGCGAAAAGCAATTAAGTGTACACCCGCTTTGAAATAATGTAAAGAGCCTTTTTAAGCCTTATTCGAGCCCCATTAGCTCACCGTAGATCATAACGGCATTACGAACGCAGTCCTCACAGGAGCAAAGAGGCTTGTCGCCGGTCATAGTCTTAAGATCCTTGCACTTTATGGCACCGCACCTGTCGTTGAAGGTCTCCTGGAGCTGTCGGGTAACCTTAACAGTTGCCTTACCTTCTGTCTTAAGACCAGCGATCATGCCTGCTCCGATAAGAGCACCGCAAGTGGCCTCGAGATTGCCCATTCCGACACAGAAGCCTGCAGATACCTGCTTAAGCTGCTCTTCGGTAAGGCTCGTCTGGTCTGCTAGAGCTGCCGTAACAGCCTGTGCGCAGTTATATCCGCCCATTGTCTTAAGTTCTACTGCCTTATCTGCTCTTTCTGTAAGTGTCATAAGCGATCTCCGTTTATTTTATGTTCTTTATCAGGTCCAACAGTACTATTTTATACAAAAAGCGGAATTTAGTACTGTAACCAACATTCATCTGACTAGACCGCCGTGGAAGACGCACTCATAAACCTTGGTATCTTCCTTGTATATCTCCTCATAACCCTGGAACCAGGTAAAGTCTCCTGTAACTTTACAGCGGTAAGTAAATTCACCTGACTGATATAATTCAGGTCCTCTATAAGGCATCTTCATATCAGCGGCACGAAGAGCTTCTTTCAGAAAATTCCCGCTGAAACCATCTGACAGCACTCTGCCCAGATAGTTCATCGCATAAACGGTCACGCCGCCTTTCCATACAGCCTCTTCCCCCGCGAACTCTTCGCCACCGACATAAGTGTCGTGGTACATATACTTGCCGTTCTCATATCTGTAATCGTGAGATCCTGGTCTTGTGGGATCGACCTCGTTCTCGAAATTGGCATATGTGTGTACATTGGCTTCAAGCCTGAACGCGATCAGCTCATCAAGTTCAGTTGCCTCATGCGGCTTAACGCTGACCGAGCAATCCTGATCCTTAACCAGATAATCAACACTGACATTCATAAGATCACTTATCTGTATAAGATTAGCTATGTCAGGATAGACCTGTCCTGCCTCCCACTTGGCAACCGCCTGCCTTGATACACCTAGCTTATCTGCAAGTGCTTCCTGCGTTAATCCCTTATTCTTTCTTAATATCTGAAGTTTCTCGGAAAAGATCATTATCATCACCTCCGTGAACAATATACAAAGCCGGGCATCCATAAGCCACCAATCACAGGTTGCTTTCGTGCCACTTTCATTATACAAAAAGCGGCGCCTCACGACGCCGCCTCTGATGCTTTAATGTCAAACCTTATCAGCCGAACAATGTGAGCAGGATACCTGCTGCGATAGCAGAACCGATAACGCCTGCTACGTTAGGACCCATGGCGTGCATGAGAAGGAAGTTGGAAGGATTCTCCTTCTGACCTACCTTGGAAGCTACACGGGCTGCCATAGGAACAGCGGAAACGCCAGCTGCACCGATCAAAGGATTGATCTTACCCTTTGTAGCAAAATACATGATGTCGCCGATGATAAGACCGCCGATCGTAGCGAATGCGAATGCAGCAAGTCCGAGACCGATGATAAGCAGTGTCTGAACGCTTAAGAAGTTCTGACCTACAGCTGTACCTCCTACTGCTACACCGAGCATGATGGTTACTGTGTTACACATAGCGTTCTGAGCTGTGTCTGAAAGTCTGTCAGTAACACCGGACTCCTTGAACAGGTTACCGAGCATAAGGCAACCGAGGAGCGGAGCAACTGAAGGAAGGATCAGTACGCATACTACAGTTACGATGATAGGGAAGCAGATCTTCTCGATCTTGGATACGGGTCTTGCCTGCTCCATCTTAACCTGACGCATCTTCTTAGTAGTAAGAAGCTTCATGAAGAACGGCTGGATCATCGGGATCAAAGCCATGTACGAATAAGCTGCTACAGCGATAGCACCGAGGAGCTCAGGTGCGAGCTTACTTGTAAGGTAGATAGCCGTCGGGCCGTCAGCACCGCCGATGATACCGATGGAAGCTGCACCCTCAGGTGAGAATCCAAGAAGGATAGCTACTACGAATGCGAATGAGATACCAAACTGAGCACCTGCACCCATGAAGAAAGACGAAGGTCTTGAGATCAGGGGGCCGAAGTCTGTCATGGCACCTACCGCCATGAAGATAAGGCACGGGAAGATATCAAGCTTAACACCTATATAGAGGAAGTCGAACAAACCGGGCTCTATATGGTTACCCGCCGCATCGGTGAATGCACCGCCGAGGGCTGCCCAGTTGATCTCACCGTTGAACCATTCGGGGTGGAAGATTCCGCCGCCCGGCCAAGGGAGATTCGTAAGAAGCATTCCGAAAGCGATAGGAAGAAGGAGCAAAGGCTCGAATTCTTTCCTGATAGCCAGATAGAACAGAACAAACGCAGCAACAATCATCAGTGCGTTCTTCCATCCGTCATCTATGAAAAACTGGGCTATACCCGAGTTATTCCAAAGGTCTAATAAAACTTCAATCATTGTTGTGCAACCTCCGGGATCAGGAAATGGTCACAAGAGGAGCACCTGTATCAACAGAAGCGCCCTTCGCTGTAAGAACCTGAGCTACTGTACCTGCGCAAGGTGCGTAGATCTCGTTCTCCATCTTCATTGCCTCAAGAATAACTACAAGATCACCCTCCTTAACTGCCTGGCCTACAGCAACCTTTACATCAAGGATAGTACCGGGCATAGGTGAGTTAACAGGAGTTGTGCCTGCCTGAACGGAAGCTGCAGGTGCAGCGGGAGCGGCAGGTACGGGTGCAGCAGCAGGAGCCGCAGCAACAGGTGCAGCCGCTGCGGGAGCGGGAGCTGCCTGAACAGCTGTTGTCCTGATAAGGTTAGCCTTACCCTTCTCGACCTCTACTTCATATACTTTGTCATTGATTGTTACGTTATAAATCATGATTATTACCTCTCCTTATTTCTCGTCAACGAGCTTGATCGACTTGAATACGAGTTCAGACAGCGGGATTCCCGTGTTGTCAGAAACGATAGCCATGATCATGGCAGCCGTCTTCTCATCACAGCCCTTGAGCTTCAGTGTTCCGGAAGAGAACTCCTCACCCGGGTCCTCGGCCTTAACTTCAGCTGCAGGTGCAGCCTTAGCCTCGACCTTAGTCTCTTCGTTCTTGGGACCGCTGATAACGATACCGGATACACCGGCAATTACCTTACCTGCGATGGAGATCAAGATGTACATCAGGAAGAGAACACCGAATACGACGAGCATAACAGTGCCGGCATTCATGAACATCTCACCAGTACCCATCTGGGGCTGGAACAGTGTGAATGTCTCACCGCCATTCTCAGAGGCAAAACAGATAATGGAACCCATCATCAATCCTCCTTCTTCTCGATCGTGTAATTGACTGTGTTGGACTCCTTCTCTTCACGTGCTTCGAAGAACTTCTCTGCAACCTGAGGGAAAGAGATGTAGGAGAGGACATCCTAATCGCATCTTGCCTTATCACCGAGCTCAGCCTTCGTCTTCTCGAATGCAGGCTCAAGTGTATCAGCGTATCTGCATGTGATGATCTCATCGTCCTTCCAGAACTTAGCGATAAGTTCCTTATTAACTTCACCCGGAGCACGGCCGTACTCACCTCTCAAGTAAGCCTTAGTGTCCTTAGTTACATTCTTATACTTGCCCATGAGGACGTTGTTAACTGCCTGTGTACCAACGAGCTGGGACATAGGAGTAACAAGCGGAGGATAACCCAGATCCTTACGAACGTTAGGAATCTCAGCAAGAGCTTCTTCGAACTTATCCTGAGCCTTCATGTCTGTCATCTGCTTGAGCATGTTAGAGAACATACCGCCGGGCAACTGATACTCGAGGATATCTGTACGGATACCCATGGACTTAGGATTAAGTGTGCCTTCCTTGATGAATCTGTCCTTGATAGGAGCAAAGTGATCAGCGATCTTCTTGAGGCATGCGGAATCGAGGTCTGTCTCATATCCGAGCTGCTCAAGTGCATACTTCATTGTCTCTGTAGCAGGCTGTGATGTACCGCCGGCCATAGGAGAGATTGCAGTATCGATACCATCCAGGCCTGCCTCGATAGCCTTGAGGTAAGTCATGGGGCCGAGACCTGTTGTGTGATGTGTGTGGAAATAGATCGGAACCTTAACGGAAGCCTTCAAAGCCTTAACGAGGTCATATGCTTCCTGAGGGCCGCAGATACCTGCCATGTCCTTGATGCAGATGGAGTTAACGCCCATCTTCTCAAGTTCCTTACCCATCTCGGCGTACTGTTCTACTGTGTGAACGGGACTGGTCGTATAGCAGATGCACCCCTGAGCGTGCTTACCGCACTTTAATGTCTCATCTACTGCGACCTCGATATTTCTGAAGTCATTCAAGGCATCGAATATTCTGAAGATATCCATGCCGTTCTCGGCGGATTTTCTTACGAAGAGTCTTACAACATCATCGGGATAATGCTTGTATCCGAGGATATTCTGTCCTCTAAGAAGCATCTGCAAAGGTGTCTTCTTACAAATTGCTTTAATCTTACGAAGTCTCTCCCACGGGTCCTCGTCCAAGAAACGCAGGCAGGAATCAAATGTAGCTCCTCCCCAGCACTCGATCGAGTGATAGCCAGCATTGTCCATCGTCTCGAGGATGTCTTCGAAGTCTGAGAACGGCATACGGGTCGCGATAAGCGACTGCTGAGCATCACGTACTACCGTCTCGGTGAACTGTACTTTCATTAGTGTCACACTCCTTTAGAAAATTTTCGCCATTAAAAGAGATTATAAAGCAAAAAGAGGTGACTTTGTAGGTAAAAATCTATACTTTCAGTTAGAAGATTTATAAAGCTCCGACACGAGATCGGCAACCGTTATGCTCTCGACTTCGTTTCCTGCTTCAGTATCGTCATAGTAGACCATCATCGGGATAAGGGACTCCGCCTCGAAAACAACCTTACACTTGCGCTCATTCCTGCCGGGATTGCCCTTAGTGTAGTCCTTAAGGTCCTCGATAATGAGGTTAACTGCAGCTCTCATAGCCTCGTCCTCGATCTCATCGAGCTTGGCAAAGCAGATCTTCTTGCAGTCATCTACTGTCATCTCCTTAAGCTCAGGGAAAAGCTTGGGAGTCTCATAGAAATAATCGATAACGGGACGGACCTCGGCACCCAGAGCCTCGCAGTACACGGGCTTACTCTGCCTTACGATATAAAGTGTCGCATCCTTCTTTACAAAACCGCCTTCCACATCATCAGTAAGATCAGCGATCATATCTTCATAATCAATAACAGGATAAACTTCTGACATAAGGCACCTCCTAAGTGCTGATGGTTAATTCGATTATACCGCTTAAGCGTCCTGTGCCTGAACGGCAGTCATAGCTACGGTATTAACGATATCTTCTACAGAACAGCCGCGGGAGAGGTCATTACAAGGTGCATTCAAACCCTGCAGAACAGCGAAACACTCCGCGCCTCCGATTCTCTGTGTGATCTTATAGCCTATGTTTCCTGCCTGAAGGTCAGGGAAAACAAGGATGTTGGCACGTCCTGCAACAGGGCTGCCGGGTGCCTTGCTCTGACCGATCTCAGGAACAAGTGCCGCATCAAACTGCATCTCACCATCGAGCAAAAGATCGGGGGCGAGCTCATGAGCCTTAGTTACAGCTTCCTGAACCTTGCTTACGAGGTCATGCTTGGCAGATCCCTTAGTTGAGAATGAAAGCATTGCGACGCGGGGCTCAGTAAAGCCGCACAGTCTCTTTGCCGTGTCTGCTGTAGCTATCGCGATATATGCAAGTTCCTCTGCTGTGGGGCACGGCATAACAACGCAGTCAGCATAGACAAGAAGGCCGTCCTCACCGAGTTCGGGATTCGGGCAGTCCATGAGGAAGCTTGAAGAAACAACCTTCATCTCGGGCTTTGTCTTTATGATCTGCAAAGCAGGACGGAGCATGTCGCCCGTTGTGTGAACGGCGCCGGAAACGAGTCCGTCTGCATCGCCGCACTTAATCATCATTATACCGAAATACATAGGATCAGCTACGAGCTTAACAGCATCTTCGGGTGTAACGCCCTTAGCCTTACGAAGCTCATAAAGTGTATCTGCATAGGAAGAGGCCTTGTCGCTTGAAGCAGGATCGACGATCTCGATGCCCGTTATGTCTGCGCCTACCTCAGCTGCAGTCTTATTAACGGAAGCAGGATCTCCGATAAGGACCGGCTCAGCTATGCCGTCCTTCTTAAGGATAGCAGCCGCCTGGACTGTACGCTTCTCGTCTCCCTCAGGAAGCACGATACGCTTGATGTCGGATGATGCCTTTGCCTTGATCTTCTCGATGAGCTTGCTCATATTAAAGCCCTCCTGTCGTTATTAAAGGTCTATTCCTTTGAAGCCTTCCCATACATTCTTTCCTGTGTATGTAAGGGGCTCCTTCTGTCCGCGCAGAACCTCGAGTGCAGGAAGTGCCAAAGCCTCCTGCTCCATCTCACCGGGGTATACGCTTATAGGCGCGATAAAGCCGCAACGTTTCTCGATGGTTGCACGTACATCGTCGAATCTTAAAAGACCGCCTGTAAGGAGAATGCCGTCAACCTTACCGCACAGTACAGTACTCATCTCACCGATCATCTTGCAGATCTGGTAGAGCATTGTGTTCCATACGAGGGACGCCTTAAAGTCATCCTCTTCAACAAGCTCGTGGATAGTATCGGAGTTTGCGGTTCCGAACAGGTCAACAAAGCCGCCTGCTCTGGAGCAGCGAAGTCTTACTGCATCTGTACCGTTCTCGTCGATATAATCGAGCAGCGCCAGTACAGGTACGGAGCCGATTCTTGTGGGAGTAAATGCACCCTCACCGTCAGCACCCATGTTGCCGTCGATCATCTTTCCGTGATCGTGTGCAGCGACAGTTATACCGCCATCTATATGAGCTACGATGAGATTCATGTCCTCGTACTTCTTACCAAGCTTTTTCGCATGGTACTCAGCTACTGCCTTCTGATTAAGAACGTGTGAGTGTGATACGCGGTACACGCCCTTGATACCCGTAAGTCTTGCGTAATCGCAGTACTCGTCAACATTCGTAGGGTTCAACGTGTATGCAGGCTTGTTGTACTCCTGCGCGAACTTCCATGCGAGCATTACACCGAGCTTAGCGGGATGTTCAGAGCCTCCGACAGCTGCTTCAGTGTCGTCGTAAAGCTTCTGGTCTATCTTCGTGATACCGCCGGGCTGTGTGCATGCACTTCCGCCTCTTCCTACAAAAGCATCGATGCTCTCGGGAGCCACGTTCTCCTCCGCGAGCATGTCTGTGATTACCTTATAGCGAAAAGGTATCTGCAGGTTTACGTGCGGGAACTTCAAAAGCTCGTCAGCATCGTGGAAAAGGCTCTTCTCGAAGACAGAAACTTCGTCCTCGAAAAGGCTTACCTTCGTTGAGGTGGACCCGGGGTTAATGATTAATAATCTGTACATATGACTATCCTTCTTATCTGAAGAAATAAACAAGAGCAAGCACATAGCAGACTTCTGCGACAGCTACGAGCAGATGCCATACCATATGTGAGAACTTGAACTTCTTACCTGAATAGAAGAACAAGCCGAGAACATATACGAGTGTACCCGATATGATAAGCCAGAAAGATGCGGGTGTAGCCGCAGCGTGCAAAGGCTTAAGGATGAACAGACCGAGAATGCCCATTACAGCGTAGACCAAAACGGCAAATCTCGTACCGATCTTGTTATCGGGATACATGAATATCATGAGGAATGTTCCAAGAAGCGCAAGTGCAAGCTCGGCTATAAGGATACCTATTCCAAGTCCCCCTCCTACCAGAGAAAGACAAAGAGGTGTGAATACACCAAGGATCGAATAATAGACCATGATATGGTCAAGCTTCGCGAATACTCTCTTGTGAAGAGATCCGGGCTTCTGGAAGTGATAGATAGTCGTGAACAAAAATGCAAGGAATCCGAAGACCATGAAAGCGGATACGCTGATCGAATCCTCAAGTGCGAATCCTTCGGGAGCCTTTACATATGCATGAACGGAAGCAAAAGGAATCATGAACAGGAAGTAGATAGCAAGAACACCTGAAGTAATGGAGTTTCCGACTTCCTCGCCGAATGTCTCACGTGTCTTCTCGATAGTTCTTTTTACTTTCCTGGTCTGTCTTTGGAACCAGCTCATCTCGGAAAGACCGATCTCGAGAGGATCCTGACCGGACTTGGCGACTTTACGGTCGCTGTCACTCGACATCATCTTTTCCCAGTGCTTGTTGTTCTTTGCCATTCCTTATACTCCGACTAAACAAATTCGATAGATTATATAATAAACCTATTCCTCAGGTAAAGAAGTCTCTTTGTTCTCCTCCGGTGCAGCGGGAGCCGCAGGTGCAGGTGCCGTAATGACCGTTCCGAGGACTTCAGGCATAGCAGCCTTTCTTACCGACTTCGAACCGATACCGGTCGCATTATTCTCAATAGATGTCTTGTCGAGAGCCTTCATGGGATCGAGCTGCTCCTGTCTGTAAGCATTACGGTAGAATCTGAACAGCTGACATCCTACATAAAGGATGAGTGCCACAGGCATTATCCTTCTGGGTAAAGTCTCGACAAACTTGTCTCCCAACGCTCTTGTAATAGGAGCGAACGGGGCCTCAGCCATACCGTAGATAGCCTTAAGAATGAATGCCCATATTACGGCAACGATGCTCGCATCATCACCTCCAAGCTTATCAGCCAAACCGGGCAGAACCCATACGGGGAAAGCTGCTACGATACCATATGCTGCAAGTCCTGCAGACATCCAGAATTTCTTCTTCCAAGCAGCATATACAGGAAGTACGCCGAATACCAATATCAGATATACCCAAGAGAAAGCTGTCTCCACCGGACCGAATTCGCGCGGTACTATCTCGCCGTAAACAAAATACAGCGGAAGGAAGCATACATAAAAGAGTGATACGCATATGCACAGTAAGAATACACATACGAAGTAATCTCTTCTCATCTGAAGCCTCCTTAAAGAAAAATAGCCGGCCGCCCATGCGACCGACTATTATTTTAGCATATTAAACGGCTTATCACTCGCCCTTAAAGAACGGATCGTCTTCCGCCCTCACCTTGAGCTTAACCTTGATGGAAATAAGCTTTACGCCGGGAGCTCCGAAGTGAAGTCTGAATACATTGTATCTGGACAGCATGAGGAACTCTGCCTCCTTTGTGCCCGTGTGTCCCTCAAGACCGTTCCATGTAACAACGCTGAACGGAATGCTTGAGCAGTAAACAGTCATCGGGATCTGAGCCAAAGCGTTAAGATCAGATCTTGCCGTGAGAATTACACCATATCTTCCCGGATCATCAGAATCGATACCGAACGTGAAGTCAGCGCCTGTCGATGTATCAACATCAACCTCGATGATAGACTCCTTGTCAGCCGACAGCTTGTAGTAGCTGTCTACCTTGGTTACGACTACATCATCTGCGAACGGACAATCGATATGTTCTACCTTTGTCTCATTGCCCATGAGCCTGTCCATAGCGGGAGTCTGCAAGGTGTATCTTAAGATGTTCTGCGCATTACGCTGAAGTTCAGCACGGGTTACTCTGTCAGTATGACCGTTCTTAAGATTCTCTACGATATCACTCTCATCGACATTGCCTTCTTCAACCTGAGAGCAGACCATGAATATATCGCACTGGGCCTTAGCCATAAGAGAGTGCTCCGTCAAAGCCTCAGATCTGTGCATCATCTCGGGAACCTTCTCGATGAATGCCCACCAGTCTGTCATTACAAGACCTGTATAACCCCACTGGTTTCTTAATATCTCTGTATTCAGCTCATAGTTCGCGGTTCCGTATACTCCGTTTATCTTGTTATAAACGGACATGATGCTTCTTGCATTTCCTTCCTTAACTGCGATCTCGAAGCCCTTGAGATAGATCTCACGGAGAGCCTTCTCGGAGATAACGGAATCCATGAATCTTCTGTGTGTCTCACGGTTATTGCCGCAGAAGTGCTTGATAACGGCAGTCACACCGTTCTTGTGAAGTCCGTTAAGCTGAGCTGCAGCCATGATACCCGTTACGACAGGATCCTCTGAGAAATACTCGAAGTTTCTTCCGTTCAACGGGAATCTGTGGATATTCATTCCGGGACCCAAGATGGCATCAACCTGATTGCTTACCATCTCGATACCAAAGTATGTAAACAGTTCTTCTACGATCTTAGTATTGAAAGAAGATGCGATGCATGCGCCGCTAGGCAAAGAGAACGCCTTCTTACCGCTGTCGATACGCATACCGGAAGGACCGTCAGCGCAGCATACAGTCGGGATGCCAAGCTCCATGTGATGCTTGGTAAGGCCTGCGAAAGCACCCGCAGTACCCGTTGTTACCTTCGGGCTGCTCATGCCCTCACCTCTGATCATGAGGGACAGGTCTGCATCCGTGAGCTGAGCCGTAAACTCATCGAGTGTATTCTTTCCAGTCTTAACATCAGCAAGCTTGATACCCTTGTCACCTGTCTGGGGGATCTCAGGTCTTAATCCCTCGAGACGGTCTTCCACGTTCTCGTGTGTTCTTACAGGAACATCTTCCTCGCCGTCGTTTGTCATTCTCTTGAAAGACTCGACGGGCTTTAATGCAGACTTTAAGCTCTCGATGACAACATCATCAGCAAGATCCATCCTGCCTGCTTCTTTACCTTCGGCAACGCTGTCGCCGAGGATGAAAGTGTACACACCCTTTTCGAGCATGAAGCCTGTGCCGTGACCGAGTCTGCCGTCGTCATCGTAGGACGCATATCTTGTGGCGGGCGCCTCTATGGTTACCGTCTCGCTGCCGCCGGGCGCGATGTCCCCTGTCTTCGCGAAACCGATAAGCACTCTCGAAGACTTCGTGAGAACGCCTGCAGGAGCATCAGCGTAGAGCATGACAGCCTTGGCAGACGTGAAATTGCCTGTGTTTGTTACCTTCGCTTTTACCGTGACGTTGCCGTTACTCTCAGCGAAACTCTCGCACGCTACGTCAAAAGTCGTGTATGTAAGGCCAAATCCGAAGGGATACTGCACCTTCTCGGGAGCGAAAGTAGAGAAAAATCTGTATCCTACGAAAATATCCTCAGCATAGATATCTTTAAGGCCGTCGCCGGCACCAAAGTTCTTACCTGAAGGATAGTCCTCGAGGCTGTATGCGATAGTGTCTGTGAGACATCCTGAAGGAGAAGCGGCACCCATAACGAGGTCACCGACTGCAAGTCCGCCGTACATACCAGCCTGCCATACATACATGACGGCCGCGGGCTCGTACTTAGATACCCATGACATATCAATGGTATTACCTACATTAAGAAGAACAACTGTCTTGGCAAAAGCCTTGCAGACTTTCTCGAGCATCTGCTCCTCGCCGTCAGATAAGTAGTATGCACCCTTCTGAGCTGTATTGTCGCGGTCCTCACCTGCAGTTCTTGCGATAACGATAACCGCGACATCATTATTAGCTGCCATGCGGGAAGCGAGATCGTCATCAACAGGCATCTCTTCCTGTGACCATCTCTCCTGTCCCCAGCCTACACCGGGATCTACTGGGTTTTCCTTCTCCCACTCGTTGTAGATGGAGATAAGCTCCTCATCAAGCTTGGCGCCTGCTTCCTTGAGGCCTTCTCTTATATCGTAAACGTGATTTACATTAACCATGCCGCCGGAACCGGTACCGCTCTTATAGTAGTTACCCTGCATCCTGCCGAACAATGCGATCTTAGCATCTTTACTTACGGGAAGAGCATCTCTGTCGTTCTTAAGAAGAACCGAACCCTCACGGGCAATATGTATGGCTGCATTCTTGTACTTATTCCAGTCAAGTGTCAGTGCGGGCATAAAAATACCTCCGTGGCATTAGATACTTGATATTTTAAACCACGAATAAAGACAACAAATAACAAATTCGTTGTTTTTTTATAAACTTCCGCGCAAATTGTAGATCTCGGGGTTGCATGCGGTATATCTTATGATCTCATCCATGCGCTTCTTGTCCATGTAAGCAACAAGAGAAAACGCCTTGCCGGATCTTCCCGCACGTCCCGTCCTGCCTATCCTGTGCAGGTAGAACTCATTCTCATTCGGAATGTCGTAATTAAAGACTGCCTCAACATCATCGACATCGATACCTCTGGCAACAACATCGGTTGCTACGAGAACATCGAACTTGTTCTTACGGAAGCCGTCCATGACGCGGTTGCGTCCGCCCTGACCGATGCTGCCGTGTAAAATGTCACAAGAGATACCGTGTGTCTCGAGCTTTCTTAGAACCTTCTCTGTCTGAGTCCTTGTATTGCAGAATACGATGCCCTTCTTAATGTTCTCGGCATCAAGCACACTGATGATAGCTCCGACTTTATCCTTCTCCGGAACCTCGATGATGAACTCATCGATATTAGGATGATCCTCAGCCTTGGGCATGACATCGATCTGAGCCGCGCCCTCCATGAACTGCCATGTGATATCAAGGATCTCACGGGGCATGGTAGCAGAGAACAAAGCCATCTGCTTATCCTTGGGAGTCAATTCGATAATGCGCTTGATGTCTTTAATGAAACCCATCTTGAGCATCTCATCAGCCTCATCGAGAACAAGTGTGTAGATGCCGCTTATATCGATCAGATTTCTTCCGACAAGATCAAGAAGTCTTCCCGGTGTCGCTACGACAACCTGAGGGTTCTTCTTAAGCTTATTCTGCTGAGTCTTGATGTTCTGTCCGCCGATGACTGCACATACGTTGAATCCGTCGATGAACCTTGCGAGGTTCTTTATCTCAGATGCGATTTGAAGTGCAAGCTCTCTTGTGGGACACAGGATAAGAGCCTGTACGAAGTCGACCTTCATGTTGAGATACTCAAGTATCGGTATAGCGAAGGCAAACGTCTTACCTGTACCGGTAGGCGCCTTCGCGATAAGGCTCATATCATCCATGAGCAGCGGGATCGCCTTCTGCTGGATAGTAGTCGGGCGCTTAACGCCCATCTTTCTTAATGCATCCTTTATCTCAGGCGACAGATCAAAATCTTTAAAACTTAATTCTTCAGTATTATCGTTCTCATTCATAGGTCACTATTATACATCACTTAATTCCTGAAGCACCTATTCTCGTTGCACCCGCCTCGATCATGGCTTTTGCAGTCTGCTCATCTCTTATGCCGCCTGCCGCCTTGACCTCAACTGTCGCTCCTGAGAAATGACGCATCAGCTTGACGTCCTCTACTGTCGCACCGGCGGAACCGAAGCCAGTGGAAGTCTTGATGAAGTCAGCGCCCTGAACGGTGACTATATTACAAAGCATCTTCTTCTCTGTATCCGTAAGAAGACATGTCTCGATGATTACCTTAAGGATCGCACCCTTGGCATGGACAGCCTCTGCGATAATGCCAATCTCAAGGGCCGCCTCATCGAATCTTCTGGACTTGATGAAGTTAACGTTGATGACCATGTCGATCTCCGTCGCACCGTTGCTGATGGCATCTTCAGCCTCGAACTTCTTAACAGCCGTAGTGGAATAACCGTTCGGGAAACCGATTACCGTACAGATATTAAGTCTGCCGTCAGCCCTCTGTGCCGCATCCCTGACGTAGCATGGCTGAACGCAGACTGATGCCGCACCCTTCTCGATCGCATCATCAACGAGAGCATAGATATCCTTTGTTGTTGCTGTTGTCTTAAGGTTAGTCATGTCTACATAAGAGTAGATGTTATTGCTGTCGAGCTCATGAGGAATGCGCTGTACATTCGAAGGGAAAGTGCGTGAGAGCAGCGCGCTGTAAACGATAGAAGATACTACGCCGAAGCCTGCAATCTCACCCATGTTATGAGGAACATCGTAACCTGCGCCGTAGATAAGAAGCGGTACACACTCCCTGCTGTGGTCGGTCGAAGGAGTCGAAGGATCGCAGCCGTGATCTGCAGTTATCATGAGAAGATCGTCGGGCCCGAGAAGCGGGATTATCTTCTCGAGAGCATCATCAAACTCGTGCATGGCTTTCGCATATCCGGGGATATCGTTTCTGTGTCCGTACTTCATGTCGAAGTCGACAAGGTTAACGAAGCACAGTCCGTTGAAGTCCACGTCGAGCATATCAACAAGTCTGTGTATGCCGTCCGTGTTGTCTTCTGTCGCATGCGTCTCGGTAAGACCTCTGTATGCGAACAGATCCTTTATCTTACCTATAGATATAACGTCGAGACCCTGATCCTTAAGAATGTCCGTCATGGTCGAAGCAGGTGCGGGCAAGGAGAAATCCTTGCGGTTCGGAGTTCTTGTGAAGCCTTCTTCAGAAGATCCGACGAAAGGTCTTGCTATGACTCTTCCGACACCGTCTTCGCCTGCCATGAACTCGCGGCACTTTCCGCAGATATCGTAGAGTTCTTCAAGAGGAACCACCTGCTCATGTGCAGCTATCTGCAGAACAGAATCGGCAGAAGTGTATACGATAAGGTCGCCTGTCTCCAAGTGCTGCTTGCCGTAATCAGCAATTACCTGCGTTCCGCTGTAAGGCTTATTGCAAAGCACGCCTCTTCCTGACACTTGCTTTATCTTCTCGAGAATATATTCAGGGAACCCGTCGGGATATGTGGGAAGAGGTGTCGAAGAATATACTCCTGCAAGCTCCCAGTGGCCGATGGTCGAGTCCTTGCCTGCAGACAATTCCCTTAATCTTCCATAGGAACCGATCGGGCGCGGCATATCAGTCTGCGCATCTTTCCAAGTCTTTATACGCTCGTCATCAAGACCGTCTATATCCATAAGGCCCATACGCGTAAGGCCCGGGAAAGGTTCATTGGAATCTGACAGAACCGCCGCCAGTGTATTACTGCCCTCGTCCGCGAACGCTTGTTCATCAGGCGCACCGCCTATACCAAAGCTGTCCAGAACAACCAGAAATACTCGTTTTGCCATGAGGATACCCCCGCCTCTAATCATTTTTATAGATTATACATCAACATAAATTTGTTCTGTTTTTGTTCTTTTTGGCAATTTAGTCCTTTTTATCGGACAATGTATCTGCTATACTGCACTCAGAACAAACAAACGAACGTTTTTTCGAAGGAGTTAAGTTATGTCACCGCTCGATATGTCAGTATTATTATTCTTCGTTTTGATATTTGCCAAAGCAGTCAAGGACTCATGTGATCACTGGAAAGAGATGGATGAGATCGCGACTGCAGAATACAGGAAAGCCCATACTACATCCTCCAGACAGCGAGTCAGCACGGTAGATAAGAAGACGGAAGTTGTTACCCGCACACCCGTCCGCGTCCCATACCGCGTTTATCGTGTTGACTCCATCCGATCTGCTTCTGTTCCGGCTCCTTACAAAAGGAAACTCCCCTCATCGAGGGGAGCCGGCAGGCAGATGGAGACTGCTGCTTGATCCTTAACGGCAAGATCAGTAAGAAAGCTGATTCTTGCCGTTTCTTTTTGACTTATAGAGTTTTCTGTCAGCAGCGGAGATAATCTCTGAGATATCCGTGCCATGTACATAAGTGGATATTCCTGCTGAGATAGTGATCTTCTCGAACTTATTATCACCCATGGGTACTGCCTGATCCGAGACGTTCTTAGCGATGATCTTGGCAATTGCAACCGCTGCAGTCTTATCGCAGTCAGGAAGCAATACCATGAACTCGTCACCGCCGGTTCTGAAGCAGATATCTGACTTTCTGATCGCATTGAGCATGGACGTCGCGATATGTCTTAAGACATCGTCACCTCTGGGCTGACCGTACTGATCGTTAATATACTTCATGTTATCTACATCGATAGCGATAAGAGAGAAAGATGTATCATCTTCTCTTCTGTCATACAGGCTGCATTCTCTCTCGAGATTCTCATAGAAGTATCTTCTATTATAAAGACCGGTAATATCGTCAACACGGGCAAGTCTTTGTACCTTCATGTAAGATCTCTCGAGCTCTTTCTCGAGATTTCTTATATCAGTAATATCTTTTGTCATGCCCCATGTGCCGATAATCTCACCATTCTTGTTATAGAAAGGGTACTTGGAAGCAAGAAGATAGCGGATCTCATCATCCTTCTCCCATTCCTCTTCTATGTTAAGCATAGGCTCGCCTGACTCGATGATCTGCTTCTCGACTTCGAGAGCCTTATCAGCGAACTCCTTGGGGAAGAAATCATAATCAGTCTTGCCGAACATATCCTGCGGAGACTTTAATCCGAACTGATCAGCGTGCTGCTGGCTGTTCCAGAGGAATCTGGATTCCTTATCCTTAAAATATATAGTGTCTGCGCAGTGGAACTTAATCGTATCGAGAACTAACTCGTCGACTTCACTCTGAGATATAGTAATTTTGTCCTTCTTAGCCATATAACTGACCCTCCGCAAAACAAAATTAGAGTTCTTAACAAAAATTTATATTTTATGATAGCACAAAACACTTTGTTTTACAAAGGATCATATAGTATTAAAGGATATCTCAATCCTGAACTTCCCATCCCCTACAAACGCCTTAATATCGCCGTTCATAGACTCTACGAGCTTCTTTACAACGGACAATCCGACGCCGCTCGAACCGGTGTGTCTTGAGGCATCACCCTTATAATATCTGTCAAATACTTTATCGGGATCAGGATTCTGGCCTTCCGCAAGCAGATTCTCGACCGATATCTTAACCGTCTTGTCCTCCTGAGGCTTTACGGCAAGCTTAACCTCGCCGTTACCGTGAACAAGGCTGTTACGGATAAGATTCTGCATTATTCTCTTCAAAGACTGCTCATTTCCAAGGATCCTTACGCCCTCATCAACGTCAACATCGACCTCAAAACCCTTCTCCTGGAAGTCATCATAGTACTCGAACAGTGTCTCGAGAATTATCTTAGAGCATTCTATCGGGTCTATGCTTATCTTGAAGTTAACGTTCGAGACCTTGGTATAAAGGAACATCGTCTCCAATATCTCAGACAGAGACTCTATCCTTCCATAGATGATATTTGTGTATTTACGTCTCTCTTCCGGGTCATCCGTCTGATCGAGAAGCTCGAAGTAACCCTTCAGCGATGTAAGCGGAGTTCTTATGTCATGGCTCATATTGGTGAGCGTATCCTTTATCTCCTTATCCTCACGAAGGATCTTGTCATGTCTATCATCGTAAGAATCGATGATCTCATTGATATCCTTGGCAAGTTTCCTGAAGCTTCTGGACTTACCATAAAATGAGATTCTCTTGTTGGTATCATTACGCGAGATAAAGTGAACCTGACTTCTGATACTCTTCATCTGAGAAAGCAGCGATATCAGGATTAGTGACAGTGCAAGTGTCACTGCCGTAAGAAGGACTATGATTACAACTAATGTAGATTCACTCATGATATGCGGTCCGCCCTTCTATATCTTACAGCAAGCGCCAGCGAGAGTACCAGAATAGGAACCGCGAGAAGCATATACATTATTATATCTACAGCATTTGATGACAGAACTATTCCAGATTCGCCCGCCTTACTTACCAAAACTGTCATAAAGATAACACCGACCATGCCCAGTATCGATACTGCGATCGACAACGCTATAGCATAGAGAGCCTTGGACGTAAACTTCGATATCAGATAAACGACAAGACTTGTATAAAGTACCGCTAATGTAAGAACCCCATACGTCTCAAGGAGATTGTAGCCGTCATTATGCCATATGCTTACGATTGTTACCGGTTCAGTAATGTAAATCAAGAACAATCCTGGGAAAACCAGCAGCTCAAGTATTGCAATAAACAGGAATATACCTGTCACCTCTGACATACAAAGCTTGAACCTGCTTCTGATCGCACCTTCAATGTTGACTGCAAGACGGGAACGCTGATAATCACATGTTGTATAGACCACATTAACCGGGACAACAAGCGACATTATCAAAGAGAACGAACTAATGAACAGTATCGCCTTGAAAGTATAAGGAGTGATGTCATTAAGCACTTCAGCATCCAAGGCGCCCAAGCTTATCAAGTAGTCTTCAACGACTGCAAAGAATAACAGCATGATCGCACCGACAATGCCGCTAATCTTAAGAGCTTTGTTTCTGAACAGTCTTATGAGTTCGATCTGTACAAGATTACCGAACATCAGGCGATATCGCGTTTCTTTACAATAGAGAGGCTGAATACATAAGCCACAGCAAAGTAAACAGCCGCACAGATAATGGCACGCAAAACGAAGTGACCGTCTGAATAAAGATTAATGGTTGCAAGATTCTGAGTAACTGTGTAGTTACCAAGATTGAAGTCACTCTCAAGACCGAGCTTCTTCTGAAGCATCAACGAAGCAATGCTCATAATAGTCGACAGAATACCTGCTGACAGGATGATGCCCAGTGTGATACCTGCAGCCTTGGATCTTGTAACGTGTGTCATTGAAGCTACTATGCATCCGAAAGATACTACAAGGATCCATGTGATCAGGAAATACATGATGAACGCCTTATCGAACGCGAGCGTCACGCCGCCGCCCATCATAGCCGCCGACAAAAGGGACGTGAACCATGTAACCACATGCAGAACAAAAGCATAGGCAGCAATCAGAATGATCCTGACCGCGAACAGCAAAGTCCTGTTACCAGCGAAGATGTTCAGATTCTTATCAAGTCCTGTCGTATATATGTTACCGATATAAAGACCTACAAATATCGCAAGGAGCAGGACTTCATAAAGTGAACTTACATCCATCGAGTAGACCATAGCAACGCTCTCACCATACATAGGACCTTCACCCAAGATGGTTATCGGCTTATCTTCTTCGTTCATGTTCTCAGTAGAATCAAGTCCTGCCTGGAAGCCTGCCATGAAGCTCTCTTCATAACCTTCGACAGAAGTTCCCATCTCCTGGATCTGCTCAACGTCTTCCTTCGACAGTCCCATGAGTCCATAAAGATCTACGCACATATACATAAAGTTGATCAGAATAAGAACTGCTACGAGCACGCCCATCAGGACATATGTGCTCTTCATCTTGCTTATTCTGTAAGCTTCAGACTTTATAGCTTTGGCAAACATCACAGCACCCCCTTACCCACGCTCGCCGGGGATCGTCCCCGTGACCTTGAGGAAGTATTCCTCGAGATCAGAGGACTCGATCCCGATTGATTCCACAGGAATCATTGCCTTGGCGAGTTCCATGTTGAGGACTGTTATATCTGACAGCTTGTCAAAGACATGAATAGTCTTGTCATTGACTACACTGTAATCCTTGAACCCCAACCCGTCTATAACCGGGATGGCCTTGGCAACATCGCTCGTCTTGATAGCGATCTTGTCACGGCACTTCTCTTTAAGTTCCTTGTTTGTGGACTCCTCTACGATCCTGCCGCTGTCGATGATGGCATAATCCGTCGCGAGCTTACTTAACTCCTCGAGGATGTGGCTTGATATGAGGATGGTTATCTTACGCTCCTGATTAAGCTTGTTAAGCATCTCTCTTACTTCTGCGATTCCCTGAGGATCGAGTCCGTTAATAGGCTCATCAAGGATAAGGAAGTCAGGATCGCCTACCAAAGCCAAAGCGATACCGAGTCTTTGCTTCTGACCAAGAGAATACTTACCCGCTTTCTTCTTCCATGTATGGGAAAGACCTACAAGATCAAGAAGGTCATTAATATACTTCTTATCTCCGATACCAAATGCCAGGCACTTGATCCTTATGTTATCGAAGCCTGTAAGATTCGGATCGATGGCGGGAGCCTCGATAAGGGCACCTATTCTTGAGAACGCCTCATCCTCACTGCAGTTAAAACCTGAATACTCGAACGAACCCGATGTAGGCTTTGCAAGACCAGCGATCATCTTCATGATCGTAGTCTTACCTGCACCGTTCTTTCCGATGAGGCCATAGATGGAACCCTTCTTGATATGTATATTTACGCGATCTGCCGCAACAGTCTCTTTATAGACCTTCGTAAGATCTTGGGTAACAAGCAGATAATCTTCCATAAAAACTCCCCATTAAGGTTGATAACCTATTATCCCACGCCCGGGCAAGTTTATGGTTTCTATAAGATTAAGATAAGTTTAAGATTCAGGCTTTGGACAGTCTGAAGCCGACACCCCAAATGGTGTCGATGTATTCGTCCTCAGAGAATTTCTTGATCTTGGTGCGGATATTACTTATGTGAACATTGATAGTCTTGTCTTCGCCGATATAGACATCATTCCAGGCATACTCATAGATCTCACGCTTGGAGAACACCTTACCCGGATACTTAAGGAACAGCTCGAGAATCTTAAACTCCTGTCTTGTAAGGCCTATATCATTGCCCTTTACCGTAACGGAATACTTGTCACCGTCGAGCTCCATGTCCTTAAAGGACATTACCTTCGCATGCTCGATGCCGTCAGAAGCTTCTTCTGCTTCCTTACGGCGAAGCTGAACATCGACACGGGCGATAAGTTCCTTGAGCTCGAAAGGCTTACCTACAAAGTCGTCTGCACCTGTAGTCAGAAGATCTACCTTGGAATCAACGTTACTCTTAGCGGATACGATGATGATCGGCACCTGCGATACTTCTCTGATTCTCTGTGTCAGTGTCTGTCCGTCCATGCCGGGCATCATGAGATCGAGAAGAACGAGATCAAACTTATCGGACTTAAAAACGATAAGACCTTCCGTACCTGAGAATGCCTGTGTGCAGTTAAGGCCGTGCTTCGTAAGAGCTTCACGAAGGAGATTGTTGATATTCTCGTCGTCTTCTACTATCAGGACTCTCGGTGCGTTAACGTTCATAAAGACCTCACATAGCTTTGGACTCTATCTTAAGTCCTGCTGTCTTGATGCCATTGATAAAAAGATCCGGCTCGAAAGCGGCAGGTGTGAATACACCACTCTTAGCCCAACGTCCTGAGCAGATGAGAGTGATACCACTTAACATCGCATAAGCATCGAACAATCCCATCGAGGACATACCGTTCTCTTCCATGCACTTATCATTATCGCCGGTAAAGTAAATGAACTCTTTCTTGGCTGCTCCGCGGAATGTACCTTCCACAACAACACCTGCACCGCAGGCTCCGGCCAAGACCTTCTCTGTCTTTCTTGACTCAAGAAGCAGATTCCAGAAATCCTTGGGGCTGATCTTAACGCCCGGGAACACTTCGATCGGCTCCTCAGAAAGCATGCCGAACTTTG
>JAFZPX010000044.1 GCA_017552455.1 Clostridiales bacterium | reverse complement strand
CTTGTTCCTCTCGCGCATTTCCTTGAAGAACTGAAGCATCAGTTCGGAGCATTCTTCTTCCATGACGCCGCCTTCGAATTCAACATGATGGTTATGGCCGTGCTCGACGTTGAAGATGTCGTTGCAGGAGCAGACTGCGCCTGACTTGGGTTCATATGCTCCGAAGTAGACTTTCCTGATCCTCGACTGGACGATCGCGCCGGAACACATGGTGCAGGGCTCTAAGGTTACATACATATCCATATCATTAAGACGCCAGTCGCCAAGCTTCTTGCAGGCCTTATCGATCGCGATAACTTCCGCATGCATCAGTGCGTTGGACTTGGTAAGCTTCAGGTTATGTGCGCGGACAAATACTTTGCCATCCTTTACGATGACGCAGCCTATCGGGCATTCTTTCTTCTCGTAGGCCTTCTGGGCTTCCTTGAGAGCCGCTTTCATGAACTTTCTGTGCTGATCTTCCATGGCAGTAATTATAACGTGGGAATCTTCGGGCGACAAATCCACCATAGTGATCCACCAAAAACTCGTTTCAAGCCCAAAATGGTGGAATACAAAACAGGGATGCCTCTCATGAAGCATCCCCGTTTCAATAATGTGTATTTTGTGTCTAAGGGCTAATTAGTTCTTTTTTAAAATTAGTTTGTTTTTTCAGAAAAAGACTGAATTAAGCCTCAGCCTCTGTCTCAGCGGACTCCTCAGCAGCCTCTGTCTCTTCAACAGACTCCTCAGCAGCCTCTGTCTCCTCAGCAGCTGTCTCCTCAACAGCAGCCTCTGTCTCAGCAACAGTCTCCTCAACTGCCTCTGTCTCAACAACAGTCTCAGCAACTGTCTCAACAGCAGATGTCTCTGCAGCTGTATCACCGCAAGCAGCGATAGCGAATACCATAGTTGTAGCAATAGCAAGTGCAATAATCTTCTTCATTTCTTCATTCCTCCAAATTGTCTTTTTGCCTACACAAAAATACCTTGCGTATTGTAGATTTCTTGCCACAAGACAACAAGTTGCAGAATGAACAAATTAATGCACGGTTACGATGATAAAAATTATGAGGATTATATGTAGAATTACGGCGACAGGTATGAGAATACGGAACTTCAATTTACGTGTTTTGTGGTGAAAAGCAAGCATTCCAAGGGGCGCGCCGATAAATCCGCCAAGGAAAGCCATGCCGATCAACGTTGCTTCCGGGATCCTCCACTGGTTCTTTATGGCCTTGTGCTTATCAACACCGTAGGCAGTAAAGGTCGCGGCGTTAATTAATAAATAATAGACAACTAATACATTAATAAGAAATCCCATGAACCTATTTTAACCCATCTGAAGACCCCGCGGGGGCCTTTTAGGATACCTTTCACAAAAAAACAAACAAAAAATCAAGAAAAATCGAGAAAAGCCCTTGCATAACAAAAAAGTTACATATACAATACAAATCGTGGAGGAAAGTGGCGGTAAATTTCATGAATGTGGAAATTTGTGTCAGTAATCCACGAAGATGTAACAATATAACAGAGTTAAACGGAACTGATGGCAAGAGACACTAAGAAGATTGATGCGAAGGGAAGATTCTTCATTCCCACAAAGCATAAAGAGAAGCTGGGAGAAGAGCTGGTAGTTACTAACAGCCTTGATCTCGGCTATTTGAGTGTCTATTCAGCAGAGAGTTTCCGTAAGATTTCCGAACAGCTTGGAAAACTTAATTCTATGGACGCCAAGGTCAGAAAGCTCAAGCGTGAGATCATTGGTGAGGCTTTGGAGTGCACGATTGACTCTCAGGGCAGAATTAAGGTTTCCGATGAGCTTTGGGAGAGAATTGGCGCTAAGGCCGGCGACGAGATCTGTGTGTTCGAGATCGACGGCAAGCTCGATATATGCACTAAGGCACACTACGATGAGGAGGATCACGATATCTCTTCTATCGAGGGCCTTGAGACAACTTACTTCGTAGAAGGCCTGTAATGGAATTCACCCATATACCGGTTTTGTTCGAAGAGTGCATGCAGGCGCTGAACATAAAGCCTGATGGCATATATGTTGATTGCACTGCAGGCGGAGGCGGCCACAGCGGCGGCATAGCAGAAAGACTTAATGAGAAGGGGATGCTCATATCCCTGGACAAGGACGATGAAGCTATCGCAGTTTGCAGGGCTAAGGCTGAAGCGACAGGTAAGAACTGGAAGGTCGTAAAATCCGATTTCTCGGAGATCGCGGCAGTCCTGGATGATATGAACATTGACAAAGTAGACGGAATACTGGCTGACCTGGGAGTCTCGTCCCATCAGATCGATACGGCAGAGCGTGGTTTCTCCTATGCCGTTGACGGTCCTCTCGACATGAGAATGGATGGGAAGCAGAGGATATCGGCATACGAAGTAGTTAATACTTACGATGCAAAGAGATTAGAAGATATCTTCAGACTCTACGGGGAAGAAAGATTCGCCGGAAGGATTGCAGCAGGCATCGTAAGAGACAGGCTCGAAAAGCCTTTCACCACCACGACAGAGCTTGCCAAGGCGATCGCTTCGTACATGCCTTCCAAGGCAAGATACGAGGATCAGCATCCGGCAAGAAGATGCTTCCAGGCCATAAGGATCGAGGTTAACCACGAGCTTGATTCCGTCAGAACTTTATTGCAGGAAGGCCCGAAGAGATTATCCGACGGCGGAAGAATGGCTGTTATAAGCTTCCATTCTCTCGAGGACAGGATAGTCAAGGAAGAGTTCCGTACGCTTCAGGATCCCTGCACATGTCCGAAGGATCTTCCTTGCGTATGCGGTAAGAAGAGCCTCGGCAAAGTAATAACAAGAAAGCCGGTAACGGCAAGTGAAGAGGAATTGAAGATAAACAACAGATCCCACAGCGCCAAGCTGAGGGTATTCGAGAGAAAGGACTAGGCGAATGTCTTCGGTAAAAACAAGCGAATTCTATACTGAAGTATATGTACCGCTGACAAGGCAGGTATATGAGTACCCTGCGCTCTCTGAGCAGACGGCCGAAGACAAGAAGGAAGCTCTCAAGAAGGAGAAGAAGAGAGTAAGACAGGCAACAAGAAGCCGTGTCTTCGAGACGGTTATCGCTGTAGGCCTTATCATTTTTGTTGGCGCATTCTTTATGTTACTTATCAATCCGCAGGTAGGCTTGGCGGAATTGGCAAAAGATAATTCGGATCTCAAGGATCAGATAGCGGTGTTGAAGAGAAATATCCTTGATTCCGAAGAGGACCTTAATGGTATAACAGATATGGACAGTATCAGAGCGCAGGCACTCGCTCTCGGTATGCAGGACCCGAATGCGAATCAGGTCGTTTCGATCCCGATGCCCGAGGATGACAAACTCGTCACTATGGTATCATATGACGAGGAGTTCGGAATCAGCGAGGAGGCGTATGACAGCGCTGTGGAAGCTCTGACAAACTACTACCTCGAAGAAGTATCATCGGATGAGTGACGACAAGAATATAACTAAAGAAGAACAACATCACGACATATTAGGAAAGAGTCGTAACGAGCGCGTATCGCTGGGTCTTACCATGGCGATATATGCGCTTATTGGTGTATTCGCTTTATATCTCGTCGCAGACCTGTATAAGACCACAGTAATCGACTACGACATATATGCAAGAGCCGCCTCGGACCAGCAGTGGAGGATGATGTCCTACGCAGCTGACAGAGGCGTTATCTATGATGCGAACAACATGCCTGTCGCATCTAATACTTATAACTATACTGTAGTAATCTCCCCTAAGGTCCTGATGAGTTCCGATGAGCTCGAGGACGGAACTCTTTCAAGAGAGCAGCTTATCAACGACATGGCAGCTCTCTTTGAGATGGCTCCCGAAGATATCGATGAGGTTCTTCCTTACGACCCCGAGGATTCTACTGATCCCCGTAACGACGTTGCCGGTATGGACCTTATCCGTAACCTCGATGCTGAGCTTGCAGAGCCTGCCAAGACTTACTGCCAGCAGCACAGCCTCGCGGGTATTTCTTTCGTAGCGGTTCCGCAAAGATACTACAACTACGGAAGTCTTGCTTCACAGGTTATAGGTTACGCGAGTAACAACGGTGTCAGCCTTAACGGTGTATACGGACTCGAGGCATACTACAACGATGTCCTCTCCGGTACGGACGGCTACAGATACTCAGAGGTTGACCAGGGAACAGAGGGTGTTCTGCCTTATTCCGATGCCATCACTCAGCCTGCCGTAAACGGTAATAACCTTGTACTTAATGTAGATATTAATATACAGAGATTAACTGAGGAGATCTGCAGAAGTGCTTACATCCAGTATGCGCCCAGAGACGGTATCTGCGCGATCGTAATGGATCCTTACACTGGCGCTATCCTCGCGATGGTTTCTTTGCCTGACTACGATCTTAACGATCCTTACGGTCTGCCTTACGGTATGGATCCTATCGTCTGGAACGCAATGGACGATGATGCGCAGGTCGAGTACCTGATGAGTAACGTTTGGCGTAACCGCTGCATCTCCGATACTTACGAGCCTGGTTCCACATTCAAGGCTCTTACCACATGTATCGCATTTGAAGAGAATCTTACCAACGAGAACGAGGAGTTCTCGGATGCACCTATCCAGGTGTCTGACATAGATACGATCTCCTGCTGGCTTCAGAAGAAGAACGGCGGTAACCATGGTATTGAGAGCTTGAGACAGGCATTCGAGAATTCGTGTAACCCTATCTTCGTTCAGCTTGCTCAGAGAATCGGTGTAAACAGATATTACCGCTATGTGCACATGTTCGGCTTCTATGAGACGACAGGTATCGACCTTCCCGCTGAAGGAACAGGTATCTTCCACACAGATCCGACTGTCATCGATATGAGCTGTTTGTCATTCGGTGAGTCCGCAACGGTTACACCTATCCAGCTTCTTAACTCTTACTGCGCTATCGTCAACGGCGGTAACCTCATGGTGCCTCATGTGGTTCACTACATCACAGACGAGAACGGCAACATCGTGGATGAGATCGAGCCTGAGGTTATTAGAACGATCTTCTCCGAGAACACATGCGCGAGAGTAAGACAGCTCATGATCGACGTTGTAGACGAAGGTACAGGTTCTGCAGGTCAGGTTCCGGGTTACTACGTTGCAGGTAAGACTTCAACGTCCACTATCGAGACCGGTGAGCTCGCAGGTGCACACGTTCTCTCGTTCTCCTGCTTCGCACCTTCTTACGATCCCCGTATCGCAGTTCTCGTAGTTCTGAACAAGCCCGCTGAGAACTCCGTAGGTTCATCTGCTGCAGCTGCTACTGCGGCCCGTATCGTTGAGGGTACACTAAGATACTTGGGCGTTCCCCGTGTGCTCACATCAGAGGACTACGATCAGCTTACAACGAGATACTGGGTTCAGCCCGTCGTCGGTCTTACCGCGACTGAAGCTGCATCCCGAATCGGTTATAACGGAATCTCCTGCGTATACGGTTCCACCAGCATGACAGCCGAGACTGTCGTAGGTGCGACATATCCTTCCACGGATGCGCAGCTTTATAGCTCCGGTATCGTTATGCTCTACCCTGAGTCAGAGAATATCCAGATGCTTACGAGCACTGTTCCTAACCTTGCAGGAAAGACTGCGATCGAGTGTATGGAAGCTCTTCGTGATGCTAACCTCAACTGCTTGATAGAAGGCGATGTAATGGGTATCTGCGTTGCTCAGAGCGACCTGTCCGGTGCACAGGTGTTCTCGGGCTCCATCATCACGGTAACGCTTGAGAATACGAATGTAGTTCCGGATACTGAGGAGGCGTCTACTGAGCCCGACGGCGAGGACGGCGTTGTTTCCGACAGCGATGAGACAGAAGAGACAGAAGGAATGGTGGGCTGATATGGAATACGGTGAGTACACATTAGTAACAGGACAGATCCCCGAGCAGATTACAGCGGTAGAGTTCGACTCTCGTAAGCTCATTCCCGGCAGCCTCTTCGTTGCCGTCAAAGGCTTCGCTTCGGACGGGCACACTTTCATTAAGCCCGCTCTCGAAAATGGTGCGTCCGTCATCGTAGTAGATGAGAGCGACTGCCCCTACTCAGACGATGAGCTTGAAGAACTGGCACAGCCTTCTTCGGCTTGCGTAATTAAGGTTAAGGACTCGCGCCGGGCAAGCGCATACCTCGCAAGCAGTTTCTTTGATGAGCCTCAGGAAAAGCTTCACATGATCGGCATCACCGGCACTAAGGGTAAGACCACGATCTCGTTCATGGTAAGAGACATACTTGAGACTGCAGGACATAAGAGCGGACTCATCGGAACTGTCTACGACATCGTAGGCGGCGAGAAGATACACGCTGCACACACGACACCTGAAGCACGTGACAACTATGAGCTTCTTAAGAAGATGGTCGACTGCGGTTCGGATTCGTGTGTAATGGAAGTAAGCAGCCAGGGCTTGAAGCTCGACCGTGTATATGGAATCGAATATGAGATCGGATGCTTCACGAATTTCTACGAAGATCACATCGGCGGCAATGAACATCCTGATATGGAAGACTACTTAAGATGTAAGCTCAAGATGTTCGAGCAGTCGAAGATCGCGGTCATCAATATGGATACACCCGTAAGCGCGGAAGTTTTTGTTAAGGCCCAGCTGTGCGGATGTCAGATAATCACTTACGGACTTTCCGACGGATGCGACGTTCAGGCATATAACCTTGAGCACGGTATGAAGGACGGACGCGCTGGAACTTATTTTGATATAACATGCCCTTGGTATAACGGCAGGCTCTTCGTAGCGATCCCGGGTAAGTTCAATGTTTATAACGCACTGTGCGCGATGAGTGCGGCATTCCTGTCAGGAGTTAAGCCTGATGCAGTGGAGGCAAGCCTTGCAAGGATCGAGGTCCCCGGAAGACTTCAGCCCGTTAAGAATGATCTTGGCATCACTATCCTTGTTGATTATGCACATAACGCCGCATCGCTTGAGAACGTGCTCGATACACTTAAGGAAACAACAGACAAAAAGGTCATAACAGTCTTTGGTTGCGGGGGTGACAGGTCTCACACCAGAAGGTTCGAGATGGGTGAAGTTGCAGGCAATAAGTCAGACTTCACTATTGTGACATCTGACAATCCAAGGACAGAGGATCCTTCTGTTATAATCGGTCATATTGTCTCAGCGATAGAGAAGACACCCGGCGAATTCATCACCGTACAGGACCGTGCAGAGGCGATCCATAAAGCTATCGAGATCGCAGCTCCCGGAGATATAGTTCTCATCGCAGGCAAAGGACATGAAGATTATCAGATCTTCAAGGACAAGACTATACACTTTGATGATGCTGAAGTCGCAGCAGCTGCAGCGGCCAAGATCAGGGAGGAAAGAGCGTGACGAGAATGTTCTCATTTGATGAGGCTGTAGCAGCCGTAAACGGTACCGTGGTCAACCGTAAAGGTGTGATCGGCGGAACTTTGTTTGTTACGGGAGTCTCTACAGATACGAGAACAATCGAAGAAGGCAACATCTATATCGCTCTTAAGGGCGAGAAATTTGACGGCCACAACTTCGTAAAGCAGGCTGTCGAGAAGGGTGCATGCGCAGTCATTGTAAATGCCATGAGCAAGGTTCCTGACAATGCAGTCGGCATCGTCGTAAAGGATACGCTTAAGGCATTAGGTGACTTGGCTGAGCACTACAGATTTAAGATCGGTGCGAAGGTCATCGCAGTAACAGGTTCAGTCGGTAAGACAACTACACGTGACATGATCACTGCAGCGCTCGAGCCTTCATTCAAGGTATGGTCAACTAAGAAGAATCTTAATAACGATATAGGACTTCCCCAGACGATACTGTCGGCTCCTCAGGATACGAGAGTGCTCATCGTGGAGATGGGAATGAGGGGAAGAGGACAGATCGATTATCTTACAAACATCGCTCATCCTGATATCGCAGTTATCACTAATGTCGGCTACTCACATATCGGCATCTTGGGTTCAAGAGAAGAGATAAGAAATGCCAAGTGCGAGATCATCAACGGCCTTACCGAGAACGGTATCCTGATGGTAAACGGCGACGACAGTTTCCTTTTCGATCATGTAAGAAATATCATCCCGCTTAATAACGGCCTGGTCGGCATCTTTGTTGATGACGACCGCAAGACTACAGTCAAGAACTGTCCTGTGTGCGTGTCTGCTTCCAATGTGAAGGAGAACGACGGCATGGATTTTGATGTAAGCGTGACCTTGGGTGAGAAGCAGAATACTTTGAAGGACATGCACATCGCTTTGGGCGGTGAACATAATGTGCGTAATGCTTGTTTCGCGATTATGTGTGCGAGCCTTCTCGGTGCAGATATGGATAAGACGCGCGAGGTTCTTTCCAACTACGTTCCCATGGATGGCAGAGGAAAGACATTCCACGGCAAGCGCTACACGATAATCAACGATGCATATAACGCATCTCCCGAGTCTATGGCAGCGGCCTTCGGTAACCTCAACACGACGAACCCCGGTTCGCGTAAGATCGCGGTCTTAGGCGGCATGCTCGAGTTGGGTGACGATTCCGCGAAGCTGCACGAGCAGACAGGTGAGGCGTGCGGCAAGTATGAGTTCGATAAGATCCTCGTTACGGGCGACGACCGTGACGCATTTATCAAGGGTCTTAAGAAGTTAAGACCTGATGCTGACATCACGGTGTGCAAGGACACGGATGATGTCAGAGCAAAATTACAGCAGATTATCAAAGACAAAGACACAGTCCTGTTCAAGGCTTCACATTCGTTCGGCTTCGAGAAGCTTGCCGGAGAATTCATAGACAATGACTAAGATCGCAGTACAAAGGAAGAGCAATATACCTTTGATCCTGATGATGTTCGGCATCGTCATGTTCGGTCTTGTAATCCTTTACTCAGTATCGGGTCCTGCGGGCTATGCGAAGTCAGTTCACGATTCAGCATATTACCTTAAAAGACAGATTCTCTGGACTGTTGTAGGTCTCGTTGTAGCGCTGATAATATCGTTCATTCCGGTAAACTTCTTCAAGCATCCGGTCATATTCTTTACGGCGTACTGTATGAGTCTTGGTCTTGCCATCGCGGTTAAGCTGTTTGGTAGTGAGATCAACGGTGCTAAGAGATGGATCCTCATCGGTACATGGGAGTTTCAGCCGTCCGAGCTTTGTAAGATCGGTCTCATAGTGGCGCTCGCCGGGTACCGCGAATATATCGTCAAACTACGTGCACAGGGAAAACTTCAGGCGAAGTCTGGTAAGAGTCAGGCATGGAACCATGCTTTCTTCGACTTCATCATACCTGTAGCAGCGTGCTTGCTTGTTGACGTATTCATCCTGTTCGAGCCGCACTTCTCGTGTTTCCTTATCATCGGTGTCGTCGTATTTGTTTGCACACTGAATTCGGGCGCGGGTATTAGAGCGTGGTTCCTGGGAGGCCTGTCGATACTTCTTGTAGGTATCATACTCGGCGCTGCATACATCGCGATAAACCCTAACTTCCGTAATAACTTCGCTCACGTATATCAGAGAATCAACGTCTTCGCTGCTACGAGCGGTGACGAGGAGGTCGAGGTTACGGAGGACGATACCCGTCAGGTTACGAACGCGCATAACGCGCTCGGCTCAGGCGGAATGTGGGGCAGAGGCTTAGGCTCTTCCCGCGCGAAATACAACTACGTTTCGGAGGCGCAGAACGACTATATCTTCTCCATCTACGTGGAGGAGACGGGGTTCGTCGGAGGCGCCGTGCTGATATTTATGTATATGGCTATGTTCGCGTTGTTCGTGCAGGTAATCCTGCGTGCGAATAGCGTTTTCGCTCGAATGCTCGCGACAGGATGCACGACGCTCATAATTATCCAGGTTGTGCTTAACTTGGCCGTTGAGCTGCAGGTAATCCCTTCTACGGGTGTTACGCTGCCGTTCGTAAGTTACGGCGGTACTGCGCAGTTGTTCCTGCTCGTCGCTTACGGACTTATCTTAAGCGTTTCGAGAAGCGGTACAGCGCCTAAGATCAACGAGAAGGCGGGGGCGGCAGCATGAAGCGCTTCATAGTAACAGGCGGAGGTACATCAGGCCATATCAATCCTGCGATAAGTATCGCAGATGCTTTGGCTTCGCATTACGGCCCCGAGGAGGGCTGCGAGATAATCTTCACAGGACGTAAGGAAGGACTTGAGGGCGAGCTTGTTCCTAAGGCAGGGTACGAACTTAAAGACATCACAGCGAAGCCTTTCCCGATGAAGCCGTCTGCACGTATGGTCAAGGCTTTTGCTGCCAACCTTAAGGGTAAGAAACAGTGTAAGCAGATCATCAAAGATTTTAAGCCCGATGCAGTAATCGGTACGGGCGGATATGTATGTGCGCCTTTGCTCGAGGCTGCGGCTTCTATGAAGGTGCCTGTAATCATTCACGAGGCAAACGCTTTTCCTGGAAGAGCCAACCGCTGGCTCGGACGTAAGGCGGACCTGGTTCTCACAGGTTTCCCTAATCTTGAGAAGGACTTCCCCAAGGCAGACAAAGTCATCTGCACAGGTAACCCCATAAGAGCGAATGTGGCAGGAACGGATGCTGCCGCTTGCCGTGAGAAGCTGGGGCTTAAAGAAGGGGATAAGATGGTTTTCGCCATGGGTGGAAGCCTTGGGTCGAAGACGATAAATGATTTCGTTATAAAGGCGGCGTCGGAAGAGAGATTCAAGGATGTAAAGTTCGTGCTCGGAACGGGCAAGCAGCAGTCTTCTAAGATCGCTCAAGACGTGGTGCTCCCCGATAACCTCGAGACGCATGAGTATATCACCAATCCTAACGAGTATATGGCGGCGGCAGATGTGTCGCTTACAAGATCCGGTGCGGTAACGTGTGCGGAGACGGCGGCGATAGGTTCGTGCTCTGTGCTGATCCCGTACCCCTATGCTGCGCATGATCACCAGACTTACAATGCGTCGGCATTTGCCGATGTCGGAGGATGCGTCCTGATGAAGGATGCAGATGTAGTCGAAGGCAAGCTCGGCGATGTGCTCGAGAATCTGCTTAATGACGAATCCAAGAGAATGAGCATGAGAGCTAATGCGAAGAAACTTGCGGTGCTCGACTGCGACGAGAAGATAGTGAAGGCTATAGGAGAACTCATCGGTGAGTGAAGAAGACGAGAAGAAGTCTAAGCCTATAGAGGAAGAGGCAGAACAGTCACCCTCGGAAGAAAACGAGGATGTGGTTGTTGTTTCTGATGAGCAGGAAGATAAAGAGCCTGCTGAGGACAAAGAGCCTGTAGAAGACAAGGAGCCTCCCAAACCTGCACCGAAGAAACCGGAGCCCAAGAAGTTCGAGAAGAATAATAAGGGCAAGGAGTATCTTCCTGATTTCCCGTATGACTTTAAGACGGTGCTTTCCGTTCTGCTTGCAGTATGTGCCATCGTATTTATATGGTGCATCATCTTCCATCCCGCGATGAGGATCGAGAGCATAGAGGTAAACGGCAACTACGAGTTTACCGATGAGGAGATTATGGATGCTTTGGGCGTTCATGTCGGCGACCATATCCTGACGCCTACACTCATGCAGTGCATGTCACTCGAGAGAAGTACGCCTTATATCGACGATGTAAGTGTTCATATAAGTTTCCCTTCGTCTCTTGTTATCAACGTTACTGAGCGGCATAAGCTTGCCTATATCAAGGTCCCTGACGGTTATGCGGTAATCGATGATGAGGGCGTTATCCTTGAGTTCTGCACATTCGATGCGGATGATGTTCATCCTGTGCTGTGCGGACTTGATCTCGACGGAGTGGTTATCGGCCAGAGGACTGATATCACTGATTCTTTGAAGTTCCAGAAGATGATCTTGGTGCTCGGTGCCGTGCTCGACGCTGACAGAGGATCTATCCGTAACGACGGATATCACTTCTACGACAGTGTCCGTGAGGTGCGCATCGTGTCCTCAGGTCTCATATTCCTTACTGTTGAGCTTCCGGATGGAACTGTCCTGCAGGTTAAGCTCGCAGGCGTCGAGAATATCGATGAGAACATGCAGTGGCTGCTTTATGCGATCAGAGCGGATGCTTTTGAAGGACTTCCGGCGGGTTCTCTTGATATGACTGAAGATGAGAAGATATACCGCGCGTATAGTACTTATTATTAATAATTAATATATCTGTAATCTGGCTTGATTGCATAATTAAGAAAAAAAGTTTAACATTAGGCAGTGAAGCTGAAAAATTCTATTGTCGAAGTACAACATTTAGTTTAAAATTTATTTGATTGTACTATATATAGGTTTTTCGAAGTACATTTATACAGATTTACGGAGGATCTGACGATGTCTGATAAAAGAGGGTTTGTTCTGGACGAAGATCATTTCGCTACGATCAAGGTAATCGGTTGTGGCGGCGGTGGTTGTAACGCAGTCGACAGAATGATAGACAGTGGTGTCCAGGGAATTGATTTCATTTCAATCAATAGTGATAATCAGGCACTTGCCAGGACTAAGTCAGCTATAAAGGTTCAGATCGGTGAGAAGGTCACTAGAGGTCTTGGCTGCGGAGCTGATCCGAGCATCGGTGAGAGAGCTGCAGAAGAGTCTAAGGATGAGATCGCCGAGGTTATTTCAAATACCGATATGCTCTTCATCACAGCAGGCATGGGCGGCGGTACAGGAACAGGTTCTGCTCCCGTAGTTGCTCAGATCGCTCAGGAGCTCGGTATCCTTACAGTTGCAGTAGTAACAAGACCTTTCGGATTCGAGGGTGCAAGAAGAGCACAGAATGCCGAGAGAGGTATCCGTGAGCTCGAGAAGTATGTAGATGCTCTCGTAGTCGTATCTAACGACAAGCTGTTGGAAGTTGTTGATGACGATACTTCCTTCGAGGAAGCATTTAATATGGCAGACCAGGTATTGAAGTTCGGTGTTGCAGGTATCTCCGACCTCGTAGCTATCCCCGGACTTATCAACCTCGACCTTGCTGACGTAAGAAGAGTTATGACAAAGGCCGGCGTATGCCACATGGGTATCGGCCGTGCATCCGGTGAGGGAAGAGCTACAGCAGCTGTTAAGCAGGCTATCAATTCACCCTTGCTCGATACAACAATCGAAGGCGCTAACGGCGTGATCATTAACTTCACAGGCGGACGTAACATGAAGCTCCAGGAGATCGATGCTGCAGCTAAGCTCGTTCAGGAGTCTGTTGCACCTGAGGCAGAGATCATCGTCGGTGCTGTTATCGATGCATCCCTCGAGGATGAGATCATGATCACAGTCATCGCATCCGGTTTTGATAATTCCATCAATGCTTCCTCTAACCACAGAGCAAGCACATCAATCCTTTCAAGGAATAATCCTCAGCTCGTTAACGAGCCCAGACAGGCAGCTCCCGTAACAACTACTTCCAGAAGTTCTTACGCTAGACCTGAGCCGGCACCTGCACCTGCTCCCAGACAGCAGGCCGCTCCCGGATTCCTGTTCGGTGATGATTCAGTTAATTCCAGAGTACAGGCAGCTCGTGAGCCCGAAGCAGCTCCCGCACCTGCACCTGAGCAGGCTCCTGCACAGCCCGTTCAGCCGATTCCGGTTCAGAGAAGCTACTCTGCACCTGCTCCGGCTCCCGAGGCAACACCTGCTCCCGGTCAGTACGGCGGTAAGCCTCAAGTTAACGTAACACCTGCTGCTCCTGCTCCTGCACAGTCCAAGACAGCTAAGCCTTGGTTCATGTTCGGCAACAAGGATAACGATCAGTAATGAAGTGCCCTAAGTGCGGAGCTGATAACGATAAAGTAATTGATACACGCCCCTCTGATGAGGGGCGTGCCATTAGGCGCAGAAGAGTCTGTATCGAATGTGAATACAGATATTCCACGACAGAGCGTGCTGAAGTACTTGGCATGAAGGTCGTTAAGAAAGACGGAACGCGCCAGGATTTCTCCAGAGAGAAGCTTATGGCAGGTCTCGCATCTGCTTGTTCCAAGAGACCTGTATCTAATGCCAATCTCGAGAAGATCGTCGATGAAGTTGAGAATGCTCTTAATGATCAGCGTAATCATGAGATCTCAACTAATGCTATCGGCGAGATCGTAATGGAGAGATTGAAGAAGCTCGATAAAGTCGCTTATGTAAGATTTGCTTCGGTCTACAGGGACTTTACCGACATCAAGTCTTTCACTGATGAAGTTAATAAAATTGATAATGAATAAAGGGTAAGGGGGAAGGCTCTTATGGCAAAGAAAGTTCTTATTATCGATGATGATGCTGATATCATTGAACTTCAGAAGCTTTACTTCGAGAAGGAAGGCTACGAAGTTGCTACCTGCATGCAGGGTGACAAGGCTGTCGCTACATTCAACGTAACAAAGCCTGATATCATCATTCTTGACTTGATGCTACCCGGCATGGACGGTAACGACATCTGCCGTGAGATAAGAAGAGTTTCAGATGTACCGATCATCATGCTCACAGCAAGAACAGATACACTCGACAGAGTAGTAGGTCTCGAGCTTGGTGCTGATGACTATGTGCCGAAGCCTTTCGAGCCTAAGGAGCTGCTTGCAAGAGTTAAGGCTGTCTTGAGAAGAACAGAGAAGGCAGCTGGTGCTAAGGACGGCGAGGGTGAAGAGGATAAGTCAGCTGCAAAGACTGATATCGTTACATTCCCCGGCCTTACAGTAGACAAGGTAAAGTATGTTGTTACTGCTGACGGCAAGGAAGTTTACATGCCCCCGAAGGAACTCGAGTTGCTCTTCTTCCTGGCATCCAATCCTAACCGCGTTTACTCAAGAGAGCAGCTTCTCGAGAATGTATGGGGTTACGATTTCTTCGGTGAGTCCAGAACAGTTGACGTTCACATCAAGAGAATCCGTTAGAAGATCGAGACTCCCGGAGTAGAGAGAGACTGGTGTATTAGGACAGTCTGGAGCAGAGGATATAAGTTCGAGACTAAGTGATTATGGGTAACTCCTATAAGTACAAGTCAGTCTCGGCAGACTTTGCCATATTCCTGAATACGTTTCTGATAATAAGCACAGTTATTGTTTTTGCTGTGCTTATTTTTATCTCGTACCAGAATATCAAGACTGAGTATCTGAATAATACGATGACTTCGTCGGCTAATATCTGTGCCGATGCAGCAGCGGATTATGTAATGCTCAGCGACGATTATGAGGATACCGATCAGATCGATGAGCTTATGAGCATCTACTTAAGATCCAATCTCATGGCTGAGAAGGGATCAGTATTCATCGTTGATGCTACGGGCGGCATCGTCTACACGAACGGAATGTTTGTTGTGGAGGATTCGACTTCATTGATCAAACTCGCGGTCAATTCAGTTAATTCCATGACTTCCGGTATGTATCAGGATTATCAGGAGTTAACGGGAACGCGTTCAAGGATCGTAACTGCGATGAAGATTCAGGATACAGGGCTTTATTCTGTAGTCATATCTGTCTTTGATATCTCTGATTACATGAATGAGTACATGACCATCATCATCTATCCTGTACTCGTATCGATGATTGCAGCTATCGCCCTGTTTGTAGGCTTTACGGGACTTACAATCAGACCTTTAAGAAGCATCTCCAGAACTGTCTCGAAGGTTGCTGAGGGTAATCTTTCAGTTAGAGTAGATGAGAAATATACGACTTACGGTGACAGCACCGGAATGCTTACGCTGTCATCAGACCTTACGGATATGGCACGTAACGTCAATTCCATGATCGAGACACTCGAGAATCAGGAAAATGACCGTGCCATCTTCATTTCTTCCGTTGCACATGACATCAGGACACCTCTAACGTCTATTAATGGCTTCGTAACAGCCATGATGGATGGTACGATCCCTCCTGAACTGCACGAGAAGTACATGATCAGGATCAAAGCAGAGGTCGACAGGATCAGAAGTCTGGTCGTTTCCATGACGGAGGCATCATCTTTGTCACACGTTGACCCTAATCTGATGGAGGAATTTGACCTTAAGGAGGCTGTCGATGACCTGATGTCAGAGCTCGAGCCTCAGTTAAGAGCGAAGAATATCACATGCGAGGTCAGGATCAACGAGAACGGCGGAACAGCAGTCTACGGAGAGGTCCAAATGTTGTGCCGTGTGCTGCTTAACATTGTTACAAACGCAATAAAATTCACGCCTGACGGCGGTAAGATCATAATCTCGTCTCCTCACGTCAAGAATCACAAAAGACTCATCACAGTCGAGGATTCCGGCCCCGGAGTCGAGCCTGATAAGCGTGCAAGAGTATTCGAGAGCTTCTATAAAGTCGATCCTTCACGTAAGCAGGAGGGCTTCGGCTTAGGTCTTTACATCTGCAAGCAGGTTCTTGCCGGACACGGCCAGCTGATCAGACTCGAAGAGAGCCCTGAACTCGGCGGTGCGATGTTCGTATTCTCATTTCCGACACCTCCTTCTAAGAGCTGATCTATGAGAAAGTCAGATCGTAAAAAACTTGCTGACCTCACTTGGAAGGCCCTTACTGAGGCTTTTCCTGATTCCGCCTGTTCACTTGATGCGGATACACCCGAACGCCTTGCCATAAGGGGAATTCTCTCTGCGCAGTGCACGGATGTAAGGGTGAATATTACGGCGAAGGAGCTTTTCGAGAAGTGTCCTACTATGGAGGCTCTCGATGCGCTTCCCGAAGAGGAACTTGTAAGCATAATCAAGCCATGCGGGCTTTATAAGTCGAAGGGCAAGTCTATAAAGACTTTCGCGCGGCTTTACTGCAGTGAGTGGGGCGGACAGGTGCCGCAGGATGTGTCTTCTCTCATGAAGTGCCCCGGCGTGGGCAAGAAGATCGCGAATCTTATCATCGGCGAGATCTACGGCATACCTGCGGTGGTCGTCGATACGCACTGTAAGCGCGTGATGTACCGCATCGGAATCACGGACAATACGGACCCTTTGAAGGTCGAGAAGGATATATGCGAAGTTTTCCCCGAGGAGACGTGGATATCGCTCGGTCATAAGGCTGTCGAGCTTGGCCGCACATACTGCGATGCACGTGCGCCGCAGTGCGGTGAGTGTCCTCTTAATGAGTTTTGTAAGAAGCGCACGGGGGACGGCAAATGAGCACACCCGCGAAAGTGACATTAGGAAGCCCGGTAACGGCTTTATACGGTATAGGTCCCGAGGCTGGAAAGAAGCTCGCAAAGCTTGAGATATCAACGGTCTTCGACCTGTTAACGTTCATCCCGCGCCGCTATAACGACTGGTCGGATATAAGCAGGATAGACATGTGCGAAGAGGGCAAGGATATCTCGTTCCTTGGAACGGTCACAAGTGCGCCTGTTAAGAAGGGTTTTAAGAAGCAGTCGCCGGTGTCTTTTTATGTAAGCGACGGCACAGGAAGGATCGAGCTTTCATACTTCAACGCGCCGTATATTATGGATAAGTTCATGGTAGGTGACAAGATCTTCGTTCACGGCACCGTGACCTACTTTGGCACACATGCGCAGATTGTTAATCCGTTCTGCGAGAAGGCTTCTTCGACAGATGAATTGAAGCTCGTAAGGCCTGTTTATCACTTAACTGCGGGCATCACATCCAACATGATCAACAAGTGGGCAGGTACGGCGCTGAAGCTTGTAAAAGATCAGCTTCCCGATGTCATTCCGCCTTCTTTGAAAGAGCGCGAGAATCTGTGCGGAGTGTACGAAGCATATCAGTATGTGCACTTCCCGGATTCAATCGAGCAGGCTGCTGAGGGCAGAAGAAGGATTGCTTATGAGGAGCTGATCCTGCTTGGCATCGGTATGAAATACTTCATGGCAACGGGCGGCCCTGATGAAGTCGCACCCGTTGTTGTTCCGCCGCAGGGCAAGCTGTCCGCGGAGGCGGCTTCACGCTGGAAAACAGTAATCGGCAACTTGGGCTTCAAGCTCACGGGAGATCAGAAAAAGGCTCTTGCTGACATACAGCAGGATCTTATGCTGAGTAAGCCCATGAACCGTCTTGTCCAGGGTGACGTTGGTTCGGGTAAGACTGCGGTCGCGATACTGTCCATGGCGATGACTGCGATCATGGGAAAACAGTCCGTTCTGCTCGCGCCCACATCGGTTCTTGCCAAGCAGCATTACGACTCCGCATGTGCACTCCTTAAGGACAGCGGCGTCAACGTTGCGCTGCTTCTGGGTAAGACAAAAGCGTCTTTGAAAAAGGAGATAAAAGAGCAGCTTCGCGAGGGTGAGGCGTCCGTCATAATCGGCACACACGCGGTGCTCACGGACGATGTTTCTTTCCAGGATCTGTCGCTCGTTATCGCAGACGAGCAGCACCGCTTCGGCGTAAAGCAGCGCGAAAAGCTTCTCATCTCACGTGACGGCTCCGACGGTATTAATTCCGTGCATAATCTGGTCATGACAGCTACGCCCATACCGCGTACGCTCGCCATGGTCATCTACGGCGACATGGCGACTTCCGTCATCCGCGAGAAACCGGCAGGACGTAAGGAGATTAAGACGCATTTCCTTCCTTACACAGAAGGTGATGATATCTATAATGTACTGATCGCGAAGCTTCGTAAGGGTGAGCAGGCATATATCGTTTGCCCGCGCATTGATGATGACTCTGAAGACGTGGCTCCGGATGAATACTACTTCGATGATCTGTTCGGACTTGAAGAGGGAGCACCTTCTGCAGTTAGCGTTAAGTCGATGAAGAAGAGACTTGATGATCACGGTATCTCAGCGAAGTATGAGACAGCTGTGCTTTACGGCTCAATGAAGGAGACGCAGAAGCTTGAAGTCATGGAAAGATTCCTGTCGGGTGAGATAAAGGTGCTCATATCGACTACGGTTATCGAAGTCGGCGTTAATAATCCTAACGCCACAATGATGATGATAATGAATGCGGAAAGATTCGGTCTTTCCACTTTGCATCAGCTTCGCGGACGTATCGGAAGAGGAGATAAGCAGTCTTACTGTGTTCTTTGTTCCGATAACAAGACGGAGCGTGCTCTTGAGAGAATGAAGCTTATGTGCGAGTGTTCCGATGGCTTCGAACTCGCGGGAAAAGACCTCGAACTTAGAGGCCCCGGTGACTTCTTCGGAACGCGCCAGCACGGTATCCCGACGCTGCGTGCGGCTAACCTTTTTACCGATGCACCTTTGGCGAAGACGGCATGTGATGAGGTGAATAAGGTTTTCGAGCAGGGCGGAAAAGATGCCACGGATCTCATGGACAATATCGGCGCCATGTTCCGCTTAAGATTTGCCGATAAGATGGGAACGTTGTAATGCCAAGAGTAGTAGCGGGAAAGTTCAGAGGCATCATTCTTGATGCGCCTAAGGGAGATAACACGAGACCTACCGGAGATAAGGTCAAGGAGGCTTTGTTCTCGATCATCCAGACGCGTGTGCCGGGTTCTGATTTTGTAGATCTGTTCTCGGGTACGGGCGGCATTGGTATAGAGGCTTTAAGCCGCGGTGCTTCGTCGGTGGTGCTTGTGGAGAAGTCGGGTTATGCCGCTTCTGTTATAAAGGGAAATCTTAATAAGCTTCATCTGTCGGAGGAGGACGATATCCGCCTCATGAAGTCGGGGTACGACGCTGCTTTGAACGCTTTGGCCGATGAGGGGCGCAAGTTTGATGTTATCTTTATGGACCCGCCGTACCGCATGGCTCATAAGGCTGCGGTGACTGCTGCCGATATCATCAACGAGCGCGATCTGCTTAGTGATGACGGTATATTTATCGTGGAACATTCATCGGACCTGCCATTTGTAACAGATGTAATAAATATGAAATTGAATCGTTCTTGTAGGTATGGTCTGGCAATGTTAACATTTTTCTCGAAGAATGGTTAATGTGGAGGGTTGTGTAGGTTGACTTCGCTGCTATTTCCGGGTAGTTTCGATCCCTTTACAAGAGGGCATAAAGATATCGCCAGACGCGCATCGAAGATCTGCGACAAGCTCTACGTTGTTGTCATGAACAACAGTAAGAAGAATTATCTGTTCTCCCTTGAAGAAAGAGTCGATATGGCAAAGACGGTTTTGGCCGAGTATGAGAATATCGAAGTGCTCGGAAGTGACGGCTTGCTTGTTGACATATTCAAGGACTTGGGTTGTAATGCAGTTGTACGAGGCATAAGATCCGAGTCGGATTTCAGATTCGAAGCAGAGATGGCTCTTGCCAACAGAATGCTATATTCGGGTTATGACGTAACGCTCCTGCCGTGCCGCGACGATCTGTCGCTCATAAGCTCGAGCATCGTTAAGGAAGTCGGTTCATACGGAGGAGATATCTCCAAGATGGTACCGGCACAGATAGTTGAAACAGTAAACGAGAGATTAAGGAAAGGAAGGACCTAACAATGGACAACAGTAATTACGGACAGGCTCCGCAGAAGAGAGTCGAGAGATACGATGTTATCAGTAACATCAACGATATGATCGAGACAATCCGTGCAGCGAGCGGCGTACCGTTCTCTTCAAACTGTGCAGTAGACAGAAACGAGATGATCGCATCTTTGGAGGAGCTGAAGAATCATCTTCCTGCATCGATCGCTCAGAGCAACGACATCGTAGTAAGAGCTCAGGAGATCATCACAACTGCTCGTGAGAAGAGCAAGGAGATCATCGATGACGCTAACCGCCAGTATGCATCTAAGGTTAATGATCACGAGATCACAAGAGGCGCTCGTGACGAGGCTGACAACATCCTCGCAGCAGCTGAGAATCAGGCTGACGAGTTAAGAAAGAGCGCTCATGTCTATGTTAAGCAGCTCCTTTCCGATGCTAATAACACATTGTCTGAGAGCATTGCAAAGATCCAGACAAACCTTTCTGAAATTGATACAACTATCGATTCAATGTAAGTAACTTTCATAAGTTGCAACTTGACTCACAAAACACCGCGTAACGCCCGGAACAGTGCCTAAAGTTCCGGGCGTTTTAATTTGCTCATTGGTTGATGGGGGCGCATCAGGGCGCCAGTGGACCAAAGTGGTCGAATCGGGTAGTTTAGTCCACTAATTCTGAAGATTTGGTGGACTGAATTGATGATATCGGGGCGTTTGGTCCACTGAAAGACTAATTTGGTGGACTGAATCATCGGTATTGACCGAGTTGGTCCACTCAAATGATCAAATCAGTGGACCAAAAACCTCAAAACTGACAAGTTGGTCCACCGCTATCGGAATTCCTCGCGAATCAGCAACTCAACGATTGAAACATCAAGAGGCTGATTGCGTGTCTCGAAGGTGGCATACAGATTATTTCCCATGATAAGACCATTACGGGCGTAAGTATTGAGTTTATAAACATTCTCTTCTGCATAATTAGGATCATCCATGCGGCCTAAATGTTCATAATAAATCTCTTTACGATCGCTTAATCGAAGAATGGTAAAGTCGGGATGAAAAGTGATTCCGTCTAGCGTAATCGGACATTCATATTTGTAGGGTATTCCGTTAACGTAAAGTCTGTCAGCTATCAGCTGTTCGGATTTTGATCGGACTCTTTCACCTCGCATGGTGGTATAGACGGGCAGACCGTCTTTAAAGCCCTTAGGCTTATATGGTTTGGCCATCCATGCTTGGACGAATTCATCATCAGGCAATGCGAATGGATGAACAAGGCTCTTACGATCTTGTGAGTAGGACTCGTAAACGTTCTCTAGTTTACGCTCAGGATATTCCTTAATAGCAGACTGAAGAATTTGCTGCTCGATCAATGCAATCTTAAGGATTGTCTCAAGATAAGTCTTCTGCGCAAGTGACTCAGCCAGTGCATGATCATTCTTGTCGATGATCTTGCCATTGGGATTCTTATTATCTGTGACATGATAATAGAAGATGTTCTCACCGCGCCGATAGATTCGAAGTCTGCCTTCGGGATACCTGGCGATTGATTTTTGACATGCGTCGATTAATTTGCAGACCCAGGCATAGCGATGCCTCAGGTCCACTGAGATATTTTTGGTATACATATTTTTAAACCCCTCATTCCACTGAAGTTTATGTAAGCATTATAAGACGGAAGTATAGTACAATAAAGGTGTTAATCGAATATTTCCGGAGGGCATAGAAATGATCCTTGGAGTAAGAATAATTAACTTCGATGTATTCGAAGATGACATGATCGGTCTGATGATCGAGGATTCCGCTCAGTATGCCGGTAAGGATCCGTCAGACAGAGGAATAAGGCTTCGTAATCTCAACGCGCTTATAGGTCGTAATAACACGGGTAAATCCGCTTTCATACGTGCGCTCTCATTCGTAAAAAGAGCAATCCTTACTGATGTCGGTAAGGCATCGACTTCGGATAACCGCCCGGGCTTCATGAACCTTCTTATCGATAAGAGTAAGCCCGCATCATTCCTGATATTCTTCAAGATTCAGGACCCGCAGACCGGCAAGTCAGACTTCCTTCAGTATGAACTGACGATCGGCGCGAGCGAACAGGGAAGTCCGGTGATCGTTAATGAGCAGGTTCTCTCATCAGTAAAGAATGAAGACGGAACGATCGCGATCAATGAGGTGTTCACTAATTCTGTCGATGCGAGGGTCGTAAGCGATGAGCGAATCACGGCACTAAGTATCTTAGGAAGACTTAACGGAAGCGATGAGCCGATCAAGCTTCTGTTCAATGAGATAGACCGCTGGTTCTTCTGCGCATTCTCAGCTGAAGAATCAACTGATTATTTCTCTGTCGGTAATGCTCCCGGTGGTCATAAGCACCTTAATTCCGAAGGAAGCAACATGGGCAATGTTCTCGACTATATAAAGTCGCTTAACGACGGCGTATACGACAGACTCATGGATGAGATCAACAGCAAGATTCCTTCCATGCATAAGAAGAAAAAGAACCTTCCCCAGAATCTTCAGGGAAGTCCTGAGAAGCTGTTCAAGTATTTGCTTCTTCTAAGAGATCCGGACCCGAAGACGACCATCTTCATCGAGACTCCGGACAGAGATCTTTATCACGATATGGTCGACGTTCTCGCTGACGATATGCGTGAGTTTACATTCAGACATCCTTATTCGCAGATCATCTTCTCAACGCATAATCCTTATATTGTTGAGACCATGTCACCTAAGGAGATCTGGGTATTCTCGAGAGACTATAACGAAGAGACTGATGAAGAGGATAACGTTAAGGTCAGATGCGCAGGTTCCGATCCTGTTGTCATGGCTTTGACAGAGCAGGGCGTCGGCATGGGTGCCATCTGGTATGGCGGTCATCTCGATCAGGGCTCAAGTGAGTACGATGACGAAGGCATGAATAATGCATATTGAGATTCTGACAGAAGACAGATCCGGCTCGGTAGTAGTCGAGAGACTTGTAACCCGTCTCGTTGAAGAAGAGAAGGTTGATGCCACTGTCGCGGTCAGGCCGCACAGAGGCTGCGGAAGCCTTCCAAAAGACTGGGACACGCGCCCCGTCAAATTCGCAAGCTCGCTTCTTGATCTTCTGCCCGCTAAGTGTCGCGCATATAACAAAGTCTATGCCAACACCGACACGATATTGGTTGTCATCATGGACTCTGATTTCCACGATCCTGATGAGCTCAGACAGGAGCTCTACCGCGTCTGCAAGAAATATGCACGCGACATAAGATCGGTCATCGGTCTTTGCACAGAAGAAGTTGAGTCGTGGCTTCTTGGCGACATCGACGCGGTTCTTAAAGCGTATCCTGATGCAGACCTCAAGGCATATCAGGATTACATTCAGGACAGCATCTGCGGCACATGGGAAATGCTGTGCAAGGTCACGTTCCCGATGAACTATGAAAGCATAATCGAGATCGGATATCCCGCCATCGGCCACTATAAGGCAAGATGGGCAGAAGCGATCTCACCATACCTTGAACCCGGCAACAACGTCTCGCCGAGTTTCCAGACTTTCAAGAATGCGCTCCTTGCAGCGATGCGTAACTCCGCGCCCATTCCTAACATGCCGCGTCCCGGCGTCCGCAGGATCTCATTCTGATGCATATCTACGTACACATTCCTTTCTGCGCGCGTAAATGCCCCTACTGCGGCTTCTTTTCTGTAACGGAGGCTAACGGTATTCCCGCTTATTTCGAGGCTCTTAAGAAGGAGATTCTGGAGCAGCCCGTTATCTGCTCGGCGGAGGTCGAGGGTGATGTGGAGACGGTTTATTTCGGTGGGGGTACGCCGTCGTATGTGGAGGCGGAGTATGTGTGCGAAGCTTTTCGCTATCTTAGGGAGATGTTCAGCATAAGTGAGGGCGAGTTCACGATAGAGGCCAACCCGAATTCGCTGGACGAGAGCAAGGCGCGTATGTACCGCGAGGCAGGCTTCAACAGGATCTCTATCGGGGTGCAGTCGCTACATGACGACGTGCTGAAGACTCTGGGCAGGCTCCATGACAGGCAGGAGGCGCTGGACGCGATCGCTTGTGCTAAGAAAGCCGGCTTCGAGAACATATCGTGCGACTTGATACTCGGCGTTCCCGGGCAGCGCGAGGAGGACCTCTACGAGGACGCGCAGATTCTTATAGACGCGGGCGCGAAACACATAAGCATGTATTCGCTCATGATCGAGGAGGGTACGCCTTACGAGAAACTTTACGGGGACAGGCTCGACGAGTTTGTTGACGAGGACCTCGAGAGAAGGATGTACCACGGCCTGAGGGCTTTTCTTGCTCGAAAAGGTCTTGTCCCATATGAGATCTCGAACTGCGCGTATGAAGGCTACGAGAGCAGGCATAACCTGTCGTACTGGAAGGGCAGGGAGTATTACGCTTTCGGCGCGGGGGCACACGGGTATCTTAATTCCGAGAGGTTCGCGCACCCGGAGAGCGTGGAGGAGTATGTAAGCGACCCGATGAAGCGCATCACGGAAGAAGTGCTCAGCGAGGAAGCGAAAGTCAAAGAGAAGTGTATGCTCGCTTTAAGGACGAGTGAGGGCATAAGCCATGAGCTCGCGGCAGGTTGTATGGATATTATTAATAAGAATATAGGCCTCGGTTACCTCGAGGAGACGGCGTCGGGCTACGCTCTCACACAAAAAGGCCTCAATTTTGCCAATCTTATTTTTATTGACTTTGTTTGACCTTAATGCTATCTTGTATTTGGCACTCAGAAGCCAAGAGTGCTAATACGAAGTGAAAGGAGCGTTAAGGATGTCCGTTGAAGACCGTAAAATGAAGGTTTTGCAGGCTATCGTAGACGATTATGTAACTACGAACGAGCCCGTCGGATCAAAGTCTTTGATCGAGCGTCATAACTTCCCGGTCAGTTCCGCAACGCTCCGTAACGATATGGCAGAGCTCGAGAAGATGGGACTGATCGAGAAGCCTCACACCTCCGCAGGAAGAATCCCTTCTGACAGAGGTTACAGAGAGTATGTTGATTCCCTCATGACTGTCGATCAGCTTACAGAAGCTGAGAGAGAAGATATCAGCAAGAGAATCGACACGACGATCTTCGAGGCGCGCGACCTTCTTAAGAATGCATCGGCTGCTCTGTCAGAGACTACAGGTCTTGTGTCGCTTGTAATGACACCGAGACTTGCAGGCAGTTCACTTCTTCAGCTTAAGATCTTAATGATCGAGCCCGGCAAGGCGCTTGTAGTTATGGTGCTTTCCGCGGGCGTCGTTAAGGATAAGGTTGTAAGGATCCCTAACTTCCTTACACCCGAGCAGTTAAAGGAGATCTCCGATTCGGTCGAGAAGAGCCTCAACGGTAAGCCTCTCGATGAGATCACGCTTGTTACTCTGGCGACTTCCGTCAAGGAGACAAAGATCCCCGATTCGCTGCTTAACCAGGTTCTCTATGAGACCTACACAGCTATCAAGCAGGCTGATAAGCTCGATGTCTTCCTCGAAGGCGAGCATAACATGTTGAAGCTTCCGGACTTCTCTGAATTGAAGAGAGCCCAGAGTCTTCTCGGCACACTGTCTCACGACGGCATGGTCGCAGGTTATGTAAACGAGATCGAGAAGGAGAAGACAGGCGGTGACGATACCTACATGATCAGGATCGGACAGGAGATCGCACTCGAGGGCCTTGAGGACTGCAGCTTCATAACGACGACATACAAGATCGGTGATACGATCTCCGGCAATATCGGCGTTATCGGTCCTAAGAGAATGGACTACAGCAAAGTAATATCTCAGATTGATTTTGTTCGTTACAAGATCAATGAACAGATAAAAAACATCAACGGATAAGGGAGGATATAAACTTGTTAGACGATGAGAATGATGTTCTTGAGTTTCCCGAGGATACTGATGAGATCGAAGAACTCGATCCCGAAGAAGTATTCGAGGAAGTAGATGCGGAGGAGAAGGCCGACGATAAGGCTTCTGATGACGCAGCTAAGATAAGGGAACTTGAGGACAGGTATGTAAGGCTTTTCGCTGAGTACGACAACTTCAGGAAGCGCACTACAAAGGAGAAGGAAGATCTCTATGCAAGCGCAGTAGTTGAGGTTACGAAGCAGTGGCTTTCCGTACTCGACAATATCGACCGTGCTATCGATGCCGCGAAGGCTCAGCAGGGTGACGGTATTGACGAAGAGGCCGAGGACAAGATGCTTCAGGGCCTGGAGCTTATCAAGAAGCAGGCTCAGGATGTTCTTGCCAAGATCGACGTTACAGAGATTGAGTGCGAGAGAGGAACGAAGTTCGATCCTAATCTGCACGAGGCTGTAATGCATACGGAGGATGATTCCTTAGGAGAGAATGAGATAGCTCAGGTTTTCCAGAAGGGCTTTATCCTCAAGGACCGTGTGGTAAGACATGCGGTGGTTCAGGTAGCTAACTGATCAAACTATTTATATAAGGAGAAAACGGATATGTACGACATCAGATCTTCACTGGTACCTACAGTAATCGAGTCCTCATCAAGAGGAGAGAGAGCTTATGATATCTATTCAAGACTTCTCAAGGAAAGAATCGTTATCCTGTCTGAGGAAGTCAATCACGTAACTGCGAGCCTTATCACGGCTCAGCTTCTGTTCCTTGAGGCAGAGGATCCCGATAAGGATATTCAGTTCTACATCAACAGCCCCGGAGGATCCGTTACGGACGGTCTCATGATCTACGATACGATGAAGCTCATCAAGCCTGACGTACAGACAATCTGCATGGGTATGGCAGCTTCAATGGGTTCTGTACTCCTCGCTGCAGGTACTAAGGGAAAGAGATGCATCCTTCCTAACGCAGAAGTAATGATCCACCAGCCTTTGGGCGGCGCACAGGGTCAGGCAACAGAGATCCTTATCGCAGCTGAGCACATTAAGGACACAAGAACAAGACTTAACCAGATCCTGGCTGATGCTTGTAACAGACCTTTGGAGGATCTGATGAGAGATACAGACAGAGACCACTGGATGACAGCACAGGAAGCACTTGACTACGGAATCGTAGACAAGATCCTTGAAAGTAAGAAATAAGAATTTGGAGGAATAAATAATATGGCAAAGGTAATCGGTATTGACCTCGGTACGACAAACTCGTGCGTAGCGGTTATGGAGGGTTCTGAGACAGTTGTAATCCCTAATCCGGAAGGCAACAGAACTACTCCTTCAGTAGTAGCATTCACAAAAGACGGTGAGAGACTCATCGGTCAGGTAGCTAAGCGTCAGGCAGTTACAAACCCTGACGGTACAGTTCAGTCCATTAAGAGAGAGATGGGTTCTGACTATAAGGTAAACATCGCTGACAAGCAGTACACACCTCAGGAGATCTCCGCGATGATCCTTAGCAAGCTTAAGAGCGATGCTGAGGCTTATCTCGGCCAGCCCGTAACACAGGCAGTTATCACAGTTCCTGCTTACTTCACAGACTCACAGCGTCAGGCAACAAAGGACGCAGGTAAGATCGCAGGTCTTGAGGTTCTGCGTATCGTAAACGAGCCTACAGCTGCTTCTTTGGCTTACGGTCTCGATAAGGAAGAAGACCAGAAGATCCTCGTATTCGACTTGGGTGGTGGTACGTTCGATGTATCCATCCTCGATATCTCTGACGGTGTATTCGAGGTTCTTGCTACAGCTGGTAACAACAGACTCGGCGGTGATGACTTCGATAACAAGATCGTTGACTTCCTCGTTGATTCCTTCAAGGCTTCTGACGGAGTAGATCTTAGAAACGACAGAATGGCTATGCAGAGACTTCGTGAGGCTGCAGAGAAGGCTAAGATCGAGCTTTCCGGTGTTACATCTTCTAACATCAACCTGGCTTACATCACAGCTGACGCAACAGGCCCTAAGCACATGGACATCACTCTCACAAGAGCTAAGTTCGATGAGCTCACAGCTGACCTCGTTCAGAAGACAATGGATCCTGTTAAGAGAGCTCTGTCTGATGCAAAGCTTTCCACAAACGACATCAACAAGATCCTCCTCGTAGGCGGTTCCACAAGAATCCCTGCAGTACAGGATGCTGTTAAGAATTATTTCGGCAAGGAGCCTTTCAAGGGCATCAACCCTGACGAGTGCGTAGCTATCGGTGCTGCTATCCAGGCTGCAGTTCTCACAGGTGATGTTAAGGGTCTCGTACTTCTCGACGTAACACCTCTTTCGCTCGGTATCGAGACAGAGGGCGGCATCTTCACAAAGATGATCGAGAGAAACACAACTATCCCTGCAAAGAAGTCCATGGTATTCTCCACAGCTGCTAACAACCAGACACAGGTTGATGTACACGTACTCCAGGGTGAGCGTGAGATCGCAGCTTACAACAAGAGCCTCGGAAACTTCATTCTCGACGGTATCGCACCCGCACCCCGTGGTGTACCGCAGATCGAGGTTACATTCGACATCGATGCCAACGGTATCGTTAACGTATCCGCTAAGGATAAGGGTACGGGACGCGAGCAGAAGATCACTATCACAGCTTCTTCCAACATGAGTGAGGAGGATATCCAGAAGGCTATCAAGGAAGCTGAACTCCACGCTGCTGAGGATAAGGAGCGTAAGGAGAAGGTTGACATCAAGAACAAGGCTGAGTCCACTGTATTCCAGACAGAGAAGGCTCTGACTGACTTCGGCGACAAGGTTTCCGAGGAAGACAAGGCTCCTATCAACGATGCTCTTGCTAAGCTCAAGGATGCAATCGCTAAGGACGACACAGAGGCTATGAAGACTGAGACAGAGAATGTATCTAACGTTCTCATGAAGCTCGGCGAGAAGTTCTATGCAGCTTCCGGTGCAGCAGGCGCTCAGGGTGCACCTAACCCTGAAGACTTCGCAGGCTACGGCAACGCTGGTGATGCAGGTGCTGACAACGGTGCCGGCCCTGACGGATTCAAGAGCGCTGGCGGCGACTTCTAAGGAGTAGATTAAGCAATGGCTTCAGGCGATTACTATGACATCTTAGGCGTTCAGAAGGGCTGCTCTGACGAGGAGCTCAAGAAAGCCTATCGTAAATTGGCGAAGCAGTATCACCCGGACTTAAATCCGGGTGATAAGTCCGCTGAGCAGAAATTTAAGGACGTAAACGAGGCTTACTCCGTTCTGTCCGACGCCGATAAGAGGAGAAAGTACGACCAGTTCGGTAAGGGCGCGGTCGACGGCTCCGGCGGATTTGGCGGCGGCGGTTACGGCGGCTTCGGTGCGGACTTCGACCCGATGGACATCTTCAACTCGTTCTTCGGCGGCGGATTTGGCGGCTTCGGCGGCTCGTCTTCGAGAAGACGTAACGGCCCTACCAAGGGTGCTGACCTTAAGTACGGCATGACACTCGAGTTTATGGAGGCGGCTTTCGGCTGCGAAAAGGACATCACCTTCTCCAGAGAAGACCTCTGCTCTTCATGTAAGGGCTCGGGTGCACAGAAGGGAACCGTACCTGAGACGTGTCCTTCCTGCGGCGGCCGCGGACGTATTCAGACTCAGACACAGACTCTCTTTGGTATGACGATGGTAACGAAGGACTGCCCTGCGTGCGGCGGCCGCGGTACTGTTATCAGAACTCCCTGTCCTGACTGTTCAGGTAAGGGACGCAAGCTTACAAAGAGACAGATACACGTTAAGATCCCTGCAGGTGTAGATACAGGCGACATGCTCCCGATCCAGGGTGAGGGTGAGCCCGGACGTAACGGCGGACCTCAGGGTAACCTCTATATCGAGTTCAAGGTAAAGAAGCATGATGTTTTCGTAAGGCAGGGACGCAATACTTTCTGCGAGGTTCCGATTACTTTGGGTCAGGCTGCTCTCGGTGCAGAGATCGAAGTGCCGACTATCGACGGACCTATGAAGCATCAGGTTAAGGAAGGAACGCAGCCCGGCGATCAGGTTACGTTCAAGAACAGAGGTATCGTTGATAAGAACACGCCTTCTTACAGAGGCGACCACACGGTAAGATTCGTTATCGAGATACCTACGAAGCTTTCTGACGAGCAGAAGAAACTGCTCAAGTCTTTCGAGGCTTCGCTTACGGAAAAGAACTACATGAAGAAGAACTCCTTCTTCGAGAAAGTTAAGAAGATATTCAGATAATCAGATAAGGAGTTCTGACCATGAGATGGGCTGAGTTTACTATCATAACCACAGAAGACGCATCGGATGCTATATCTGAGATGCTCGCACAGATCGGTGCGGATGGAATTGCCGTTACCGATCCGTGGGAGATCAAGAGGATCATCGATGATCCGAACTCTTTGTCTTATGCAGACGGCGGATTTGTTAATTCATTAGGCGAGGATGTTACTGTCCGCGCTTACTTTGCAGAGCTCGACGGCTTGGTTCGTCTTGGTCCCAAGGCTGAAGAGTATGTTGACGAGTTCGACACGACTGCGATCTACGGCAATATCACGGGTTCGCGCGTTACTGTGGAAGAGGCTCTTACGATTTTGAAAGAGCAGCTCGATAAGATCGCTCAGTTCCTCGATATCGGCAAGGGCTTTGATTCCTGGAAGTATGTTGAGGATCAGGACTGGGAGAATGAGTGGAAGAAGGACTACAAGGCTTTCCGAATCTCCGACCGAGTTGTGATCTGCCCTTCGTGGGAGAAGTATGATGCTTCATCTTCTGATGTAGTGGTTTCTCTCGATCCCGGCTCTGCGTTCGGAACGGGTACTCATGAGACGACTTCCACATGTGCGAAGTTGCTTGATACTGCTGTGGCTACCGGTCAGAAGATTCTTGATCTGGGAACAGGTTCGGGTATCTTGGCGATCATCTGTAAGAAGCTCGGTGCCGGTGCTGTTGATGCGGTTGATATTGATAAGCTCGCGATCGATGTTGCGGTCGAGAACTGTGCTTTGAATGACTGCCCTGATATCAATTGTTATGTCGGTGAGCTCAAGGATGTTAAGGATTCGGGTTACGATATCATCGTCGCGAATATCATCGCTGATGTTATCGCTGCGATCGCTGCTGACATCCCTGCAAAGCTCGCTCCCGACGGTAAGTTCATCTGCTCGGGAATTATCAATACAAAGAAAGATCGCGTAGAGAAGGCTTTGGCTGACGCAGGATTCTCAATCGTTCGTGTCGAAGAGAAGAACGACTGGATGGCGTATGAGTGCGTTATGGCATAAGAAGCTTCTGGCTGCTGTGGTTGCCGGTGTTATGTTGCTTACCGGGTGCCGCAGTGTTGAGCCTGATGAACCTGTGTACACGAAGGTGACAGTTAACGGCTTCGTCGAGGCGATGGAATCTCTTAATTTCCGTTATAGCCTTTTCTACAATGATGGCGACATGGAACTCCTCGGCGCAATATACAACAACTACTCGTATTATGCTGAGTTCGATTCCGCTAACGTGCGCGGCGATAATCATGTGCGCTGTAATGTAAAGATAGTCGAGTTTCAGACCGAAGAAGGTGCTGTGACCGCGTATAACTATATGGTCGGCCAGCTGAAGACTATGGCAGAGAATGACGAGTATGCTGATGTTACTGTCTTCAGTGAAGAGGATGCATCCGACCGTAATAACTTCCTGTTCCGCACCGATATGGCAGGGGAGAGTCCCGATCCGATTAATGTCGCTAGTGACTATCGTTATGTCGGGATCTATTGCTATATGAATGTCGTCATGGTAGCCGTCGCTGATTATGAATCATCCACGTATTTCACATCCGATATGGACGATATTTGCGACACGATGGGGTTGTCGAATCCCGCGAATATGAATCGCGATCTTATCTGAAATGCTCATCTATCATCTTGTCGACCACTCGCATGTCGAGCGGTGTGACAGATGTCTCCATGGTAAGAAAAAGATTGTCTCCAATCGTATAACCGTTTAATGCATATTCGCGCAGTTTCTTAACGTTCTTTTGTGCATATGCAGGATCATCCATCTTGCCTAGGTGTTCATAGTACAGTTCCTTCCGGTCGCTTAGTCTCAGTATCTTAAAGTCCGGGTGCACAGTCCTGTATTGAAGTTCCACCGGGTATTCGTATTTGTAGGGTATGCCCTTGGCATCGAGTCTCTCTGCAATGAGCATCTCTGACTTGGATCTGACACGCAGACCTTTCTGAGTCAGATAGTAAGGATCCCCTTCATCAAACCCCATGGGTTCATAAGCTTCCTGAAGCCAACGTTGCTTGTATTCCTCATCCGGCAACACGATAGGCGATATGAGTCTTTGCCTGTCCGGGGTTAGTGAATCGGGTATGTCTTCAAAAGTTTTATTTGGATATCTTGAAAGAAAACGCTCTATAGAATTCTTCTCTACTTGCGCTGATTTAAGAACTTTCTGATAGTATGCTTTCTGCGCCAATGAGGTGATTAGTTTAAAATCTTGTGGGTCAATCTTTATGCCATTCCCGGTTTCTCCATCCTGAACTAAGTAGTAGTAAGTCTTATTGTAGTTGTTATCTATTCTTAGTTTTCCGGATGGCATGACAGAAAGACGCTGTGTTAAAGCATCAATAATCTTAGATAGATACCGCTGCCGGTTTATCAGATTGTCCTTCCACTGAATGGTTTTCATAATAGAATTATAGGACGGCATGAAGACGAATAGTGGGCGTTCTTACTTATTTCAAAAAATTGGTAAAAAATCGGGGTTTTGGAACAGTTATTCCTACTAAATCCTAGAAAATTTGATTAAGTATGGGAATTTGGTAAATGTCCATATTTTTTTGAAGTTTTAATGAAAAAGTCGGGAAATAGGGCGTTTTTGTCCGACTAAACAGGATTTTTAAAAAATCAGTCGGAACAGCCCCAGTTTCCCTTGACATCCGGCGCAGGATAAGTGTAAATTAGACACCGTAAACCGATGAACGAGGAGTAGTACTCGACGCATCAATCCGACAAAGAGAGTCGCGGGCGGTGGGATCGCGATACGGAGGGCGAAGATGAATGGACCTCGTGAGGGCGGGCAGGAAATGGCCCGACGGGAACTCTTCCGTTATCAGCAGAGCATGTTTGTCGGAACATGAAATGAGCGGACTGCAAATACAATAGTCACGAAGCAGTCAAATCAGGTGGTACCGCAGTAATTAACTGTCCTGTGTCTCGAACGAGGCACAGGATTTTTTATTGCATCCGACATATAGAAAGGAGGCCGAACATGGCAAAAGAACCTAAGAGAATTTTTCTGACAGAAGACGAGATGCCGACACAATGGTATAACGTTCGTGCGGACATGAAGAACAAGCCCGCACCGATGCTGCATCCCGGCACGCACAAGCCCCTCACACTCGAGGAGATGACACCCATCTTCTGCGAAGAGCTTTGCAAGCAGGAGCTCGATAACGACACAAGATTTATCGACATCCCTGAAGAGGTTCAGGAGTTCTACAAGATCTTCCGTCCGTCACCTCTCATCCGTGCATACCAGCTCGAAAAGGCACTCGGCACACCCGCCAAGATCTACTACAAGTTCGAGGGTAACAACACATCCGGATCACACAAGCTTAACTCCGCTGCAGCGCAGGTTTACTACGCTAAGAAGCAGGGACTTACAAGCCTGACAACTGAGACAGGTGCAGGCCAGTGGGGAACAGCTCTTTCCATGGCAAGTGCTTTCTACAACATACCGCTTACTGTTTACATGGTTAAGGTATCCTATGAGCAGAAGCCTTTCAGAAAGTCCATCATCGAGACTTTCGGCGCTGACATCGTTCCTTCACCTTCCAACACAACAAAGGTTGGACGCGAGATCAACGAGAAGTTCCCCGGTACAGGCGGATCTTTGGGATGCGCTATCTCCGAGGCAGTAGAGAAGGCCGTAACTACAGATAACTGCAGATACGTATTGGGTTCTGTTCTTAATCAGGTAATCCTCCACCAGTCCATCATCGGTGAGGAAGCTAAGATCCAGATGGCTAAGGTTGATGCATATCCTGATATCGTTATCGGATGCGCAGGCGGCGGATCTAACCTCGGCGGTATCATGTCTGCATTCATGAGAGATAAGCTCACAGGTGCAGCTAACCCTGAGATCATCGCAGTTGAGCCTGCTTCATGTCCTTCAATGACAAGAGGTAAGTTCGCTTATGACTTCGCGGATACAGGTCATGTATGTCCTCTGGCTAAGATGTATACACTGGGTTCCGAGTTCATGCCTTCACCTTCACACGCAGGTGGACTTCGTTATCACGGTATGTCTCCTATAGTCTCACAGCTTTATCACGACGGTTACCTGAAGGCTGTTGCAGTTGAGCAGACAAAGGTATTTGAGGCAGCTGAGCTCTTCGCTAAGACAGAGACGATCCTGCCGGCTCCTGAGTCTTCACACGCTATCAGAGGTGCGATCGATGAGGCTCTCAAGTGCAAGGAGACAGGCGAGGCTAAGACGATCCTGTTCAACCTCACAGGTACTGGTTTCTTCGACATGACTGCTTACCAGGCATACAACGACGGAACAATGAGCGACTTCATTCCTACTGATGAGGACCTTGAGAAGGGATTCGCAAGCCTTCCCCAGATTGAAGAATAAAACAGACAATCTACTTACTTAAGGTATTATTTCTCTACACAGAGCAACCCCGGGAAACTCTTCTCGGGGTTTGCTCTTTGCGCAAGTGTACGATTTTTACAAATATATGTCAGGTTTATATGCAAGATGCGACTTGTTAGGGGTAGTTTTTTGTGCAAAACTAACAATGAACGTTTTATATTGTAAAAGGTGCCAATGAAGACAGTATTAACCATATCGGATTCAGTCGAAGGTACAATCTTTGACCTCATAAGATGTACCGCGACGATCAAAGACTTTGGTCTTGATCCGCTTGCTGTCGTGCCAAGAATTTCCTATTCAGATAATACTTCAGAAGAGAATGACGTATCCGAGATGCTCGACTTCGCATTCGGTGAGTGTGACTTCGCATCCCTCGGAATCGGTTTCATCACTAACCCTGACGTCATTAACTATATCGCTGATAAGCTCGAGAAGGATAAGACAGCTCCCGTTGTTTGCTGCCCGTCACTGATCTCCGATGAAGGTGAGATTCAGGTTGATTCAGAAGTCTATTCCGCACTTTCCGATCATCTTCTCAAGCACGTTGATTTCCTTGTTGTTAATACTATCGAGGCTGAGACGTTCTGTGGATTCGAGTGCCGCGTTAAGAACGATTTCTTAAGAGCTGCGAAGAAGATCTTTAATGTCTATGGATGCGGTGTCTTCATCAGAGCCGACGAGCGTACGGAGGGCATGAATGTGCTTTTCGACGGGCTTAAGTCCTCGTTTGTAGATTCCGTTAAGATTCATCCCGGCTACGAAGACAGATACAGCTTCCTGACAGCGCTCGCATGTGAGTATGCTGTGGAGAACCCTACGAATCTGGTTGCGAAGCTCGCGCTCGAGTTCATCGCAGGTAAGCCGGAGCCGAAGGAAGAGCCTAAGCCGGAGCCCAAGGCTGAAGTTAAGCCTGAGCCCAAGGCTGAAGTTAAGCCTGAGCCTAAGCCGGAAGTAAAGGTAGAAGCAGCACCTGAGGTTAAGGAAGAAGTCAAGGAAGAGGTTAAGGCTGAAGAGCCCAAGTACCAGGAGGAGCCTGAGCAGGATCAGGAAGTTAAGCCTGTTACATCTTCGCTTGTTACTCCCGGCAAGTCTCTTCGTGATATCGCACGTTTCATGAGCACACCTCCGACGGATGAGGAAGCTCCTCATGCAGTTACGAGCAACATCGAGAAGAAGCAAGATCCCAAGGGTGAGGTTACTTCTCTGGCAAGCTCACGTCTGCTGTTTGATACTAAGGTCAACAATTCCATCACAGAGCTTCAGGCCCTGAAGGACAGGCTCAATAATCTTAATAAGATCGCCGATTCAGGCAAATAATCATGACACGACTTTTCATGGAGCATGAAGAGCCCCGGGACGGGTTTATTACTCTCGGGCAGGATGATTCGCGTTACATCTCACAGGTGTTGAGAATGCGCCCGGGCGAGCAGCTCGAGGTCATGCTTAAAGACGGCATAGAGGCGCTGTGTAATGTGCACACCATCTCGAAAGATTCCGTCACGCTTTCCATAGTTAGGACTCAGCAGAACACATCCGAGCCGCCCTACAGAATCACGCTGTACCAGTCCGTCTCCAAGGGTGAGAGGATGGAGCTGACGATTCAAAAATGCGTTGAGCTCGGCGTCACGAAGATAGTCCCCGTGTATTCTTTAAGATGCGTTGTCAGGCCCGACGCTCGAAAAGACTCCACCCGCACACAGCGCTGGCAGAAGATCGCACTTGAAGCCGCAAGGCAGAGCGGAAGGGGAATCATCCCTGAGGTAACGGAGCCTGTGAACTTCGAGCAGGCGCTGGAGGCATCAGGCACAGCGTCCCTTGTTCTTTTCCCTTGGGAGGAGGAGAAGGGCGTTACTTTGAAGCAGGCTCTTGCAGGTAAGGCACAGGAAGACTTAAGCGAGATCGCAGTCTTCATTGGACCCGAAGGCGGCTACGATGAGGCGGAGGCCGCGAAAGCAAGGGAGAGCAATGCCATACCCGTTACCATCGGAAAGAGAATACTTCGCACAGAGACGGCCGGAGCGGCCGTACTCTCTATGCTTTTGTATAATTTCGAACTTTAAGTTTTTATCAGCGCTTTCTCAAGAGGATAGCGACTGAAGCTGTAGCTGCTGCAGCGATTATCAGCAGGATCGCGATTACAAGTACAAACTCACTCTCGCCTGTGGAAGCGACTGTAGGATCGTTTGCATTGACGCTGACAACCGGGTCGACCTCTTCCTGTACTCTTGCTGTGCCGGCAACACTTGTTACGGGAGCGGGCTGCTCTATTGATAACTCGGAAGGAGTTGCAGGCTGCTCTGAAGGCTGATCGACAGCAGGAGTTGTAGCAGGTGTCTCGGAAGGGTCCGGAACGACAGGTGCAGCCGGAGTTGTGGGCGTTGTCGGTGTCGACGGATTCTCGGGAGTTGTCGGCGTAGTAGGGTTAGTCGGATTGTTAGGAGTAACCGGCGTAACAGGATTATTTGGTGTTACCGGGGTCGAAGGTGTCGACTGTGTTGTGGAAGCATTTGCTACATAAACATCAGTGCTGATCTTGTTTGCAGAGATGATGTTCAGCGTGTATGTTGTACCCTCGTAGACTACCGTGGAAGGCAGTGAGGAAGACGCTGTCTCGAAAGCGTAGAAAGAAGGTGTGCTGTCGAGTCTGTATCCTGCGGGTGCAGCTGTCTCTGTCAGCATGTAGATTCTGCCTCTTGTGATGTTGTTGAATGCGATCGTTCCGTTAGCATCTGTTGTTGCAGAAACAGTGGACGCTACCGTTACAGTTCCGTTGTTGTTATCCATAGCAGAAAGCTCGAAAGAAGCTCCTGCCAAAGTCTCTGTTGTGTCGCCCTCAGCGTGCTTAATAACATTGATGCGGCCGAGCAAAGTAGAGGAGGAAGAACCTGCACTCTGGTAAACATCGCAGCTCAATGTGCTCTCTACAGAAGAGATTACAGTCTGTGATGCGTAAAGCGTCGCGGAGTTGCCGCTGTTTGAAGTGTCGAGTGTAGAACCCGGAACGAGGTTAACTGCAGCATCGTATGTGATCACATAAGCTGTGTTGTCAGCAAGGTTGAATGTCATTGTTCTTGTTGCCTGATCGTATGTGAATACACCGTCTGCAGGAACCTGACCGTTGATGCGTACGGATGAGACAGCAAGGTCATAAGATGAGCTCATCGTGTCGACCAAAGTAAGTTCTGAAGATGCAGGTGAAAGATCCAACGCTGCAGGATTTACTTCGATCTGATAACGTGCGAACGGAGCAGTTGCGGGGGTGTAGTAAACAGTCTTATCAAGCTCGTCAGGCTTTGTGTAATCAACGTCTGAACCTGTGCTTGATCTGGAGATTCCGTCATAGAAGATCTCGGCAGCGTTGTAGTATCTGACTGTGTCGGGATCCTGTGAATTTACCTTTGTCTGATAGCTGATCCAAGCCTCGGAAGACTCGCTTGCGTTAAGGTAAGAGATGAGGTCGGAGCTGAATACGAACCATACAGTGATGTCGCCTGTCGCATCATCTGTTTCTGTTCTGATGCTTACGGCGTTAGGAATAACATTGCCGGCAGCGTTTGTAACTACAACTGAAGATTCGTTAAGTGAGTTGCCTTCAGGGAGAGTATCAACGATATAACCGTTGCTGTAGCCGTAACCGTTGATGCTGTAAAGGGCAATCTGCCAGCCGATGAGACCGTGCTCGAAGTCGTTGTTCGTAGGATCGCTCCACTTACCGAAAGTTGCTCTTAATGTGCGGATATCAGCCCATGCTGTATCTACGGAAGTATCCTCGTCACTGTATACGTCAGCTCTGTTCGGAACGTTGCCGTCGTATGTGTAAGGGTAGTAGTTCGAAAGGTTACCGACGTGAGCCTGAGCTGTATCCCAGTCGTACATCGCAGGGTTAACCTGAACCTGATATACGACATAAACAACCTCGCCGTCGCTCATGTGATCGATGACTGCGTTTACATGGCGGTTGGAGGAAGAGGGACGTGCTGTGCTGTCTGTAACGCCAGTGCGTGCTGTAGACATGTCAGACTCATAGTATGAAGGTGCGGAATAAAGATACATTCCGGGCCACATCTCGTCAGCGAGTGTGACGTTGGTGTTTGAACCTGTGGAAGTGATAGTGATGATGCAGTTGTAGATGTGGTCTGTGGTGTCTGCTGTCTCGAATCTTTTCGCGACGTCGACTTCGGATGTGGAAGAGGGCGGAAGCATGCTGATCGAGACTGTGTTGTCGATGGGGAAAAGGAGGTCAACTGTGCCCTGTGTCTGTCCGCCGTTGCCGTCGTCCGAGATGCGGCCCTCGAAAGTGAGGCTGCCGACGCGGTCTACTTCCTCTGATGTGCAGAAGCCGTCATCGGTGTAGCTAATCGTGATGACGTTGTTGCTGATGGAATATGTGCCGAGGTTTCTGTTGCCATCGACAAGGTTGCCTGACGCGCTGTTGAAGATGACGTTGCCCGGAAGGGTGTATGTGAAGGAGTCTGAAGACGAGAACGTAACTCCGTCAGGGATTTCCCAGGAAAGCGTGACTTCGATGGTGTCGCCGTATGTGACCTCTGTGTCGGGGTTGGCGATAAGATCGATGCTGCCGTGCGCTGAATCTGTCTTTACCTGAGTTACTGAAACGCTTGCAAGGTCAGTCAGATCCGTTGTTGAGTCGGCGTTAACGGGTACGCCCCACAAAAGGGAAATGAACTGTACCGCGAGAAAAGCGGTCATCAATACTGTGCTGAAAAAGTGCAGTACGCGTCTTCTGTTAGTCATTGTGCAAACCTCTTTTAAATTACTAACTGATATACAGCCCGCCTATTATATGGGGCATAAACTACTCTCTCAAGGCAAAAAAATATGATTTTTGTGCAAAAAATTATAATTATTGGGGGAAGAAGATTATCGGCTAAGCGGTTTTTTAATGATATAATTGTGTGTTATCAAAAACGGTGCACTGCACCTGAAGTATGAAGGGAAGTACTACTTTATTTCTGAATCTATAGCAGATATGAAGCGCACTGACATGTGCGTCACTTTAAGAGAAAGTGACGTAGGCAAGGATGTAACACTCATGGGTTGGTGCCATAAGGCACGTGACTTGGGCGGACTGACATTCATCACGCTCAGAGACAGAAGCGGCGAGATCCAGCTCGTTATCACACCCGAGAGTTCCGAAGATATTCGTAATAAGGCAAGTAAGGTAAGATCCGAGTTCGTACTCGCGGTCAAGGGTAAGGTCGCTTTAAGATCCGCTCCGAATGAGAAGATGCCCACAGGTATGATCGAGGTTAACGTTGACGACCTTCGTATCGTTTCCGAGGCGGAGACACCTCCGTTCTACATCGAGGATGACAACACGGCAAACGAGTCCTTGAGACTTAAGTACCGTTACCTCGACCTTCGCCGTCCCGTTATGCAGAACAACATGATCCTGCGCCACAAGATAGCGAAATCCGCACGTGACTACTTCGACGAGAAGGGCTTCCTCGAGATCGAGACTCCTATGCTTGGTAAGAGCACACCTGAGGGTGCACGTGACTATCTCGTTCCTTCGAGAGTAAAGAAGGGTTCCTTCTTCGCACTCCCGCAGTCCCCTCAGCTTTATAAGCAGCTTCTCATGCTCGCAGGCTACGACCGCTACATGCAGATCGCACGCTGCTTCCGTGACGAGGACCTTCGTGCAGACAGACAGCCTGAGTTCACACAGATGGACCTCGAGATGAGCTTCGTTGACTGTGATGATGTTATGGGCATCACAGAGGGATTCGTAGCAAGAGTCTTCAAGGATGTTCTTAACATCGACATCGAGCTTCCTATCAAGCGCCTGCCCTGGATCGAGGCTATGGAACGTTACGGTTCCGATAAGCCTGACTTGAGATTCGGCATGGAGCTTCAGAACATCACTGAGTGGGCTAAGACACTCGACTTCGTAGTATTCCAGAATGCTATCGCAGAGGGCGGCCTTATCAAGGCAGTCGTTATCCCCGGCGGTGCTGCTTTCTCCAGAAAGGAGATCGATGCACTCGGTGAAGTTTGTAAGACATACAAGGCTAAGGGTATGGCATGGGTAGTTCCTGCCGAGACACCCCGCGGCTCTTTCTTAAAGTTCATGCAGCCTGAAGATATCGCAGCTTTGGCTTCCGCAGTCGGTGCCGGCGCTGACGATCTCATCTGCATCGTTGCAGACAAGTTCAAGGTTGTTCATGATGCATTGGGTCAGCTGCGTCTTGCTGCTGCAGATAAGCTTGGCCTTATCCACAAGGATGACTTCAAGCTTTGCTGGGTAACTGAGTTCCCTATGTTCGAATGGTCGGAGGAAGAGGGAAGATTCATGGCAATGCACCATCCTTTCACATGTCCCATGGATGAGGACCTCGACCATTTGGAGTCCGATCAGGGCAATGTAAGATCAAAGGCTTACGATATCGTACTTAACGGCTGCGAGCTCGGAGGCGGTTCAATAAGAATCCACGACAGAGATCTTCAGATGAGAATCTTTAAGCTTTTGGGCTTCTCAGAGGAGTCTGCTCAGGAGCAGTTCGGATTCCTGCTTGATGCATTCAAGTATGGCGTACCTCCTCACGGCGGTCTCGCTATCGGTCTCGACAGATTCGTAATGCTCCTTACAGGTGCCGGTTCTATCAGAGAAGTTATCGCATTCCCGAAGGTTCAGACATCTTCTGACCTTATGACTGATGCACCTTCTCCTGTTGCCGTTGCACAGCTCGAGGAGCTTGGTATCGAAGTAAGCTCTGTTGCTGAAGACGATGACAACGATAATCTCGTAATGGATTAAGGTAGATCAAACTTATGAAGAAGAACGACAAAACTGAGTTTATGGAAGTAAAGCCCGAGGACAGAAAGCAGGCTATCATCACTTCAATCCTCGATTGGCTTATCGCTATCGCAGTCGGCGTTCTCGTCGGTATTCTGATGGTCGTATTCGTTGTTCAAAGAGACAATGTTTACGGCGATTCGATGGTGCCTAACTTAAGAAGCGGTTATATCGTTATGACAGATAAGATATCGACCTACTTCGATAACTACGACAGAGGTGACATCGTCATCCTCGACGGTGAGAACATGGAAGGTTATAACCACGAAGAATACCTGATCAAGAGAATCATCGGTCTTCCCGGTGAGACAGTCAGGATCGCAGACGGTCATGTCTACATCAGAGAAGCAGGTGCGGAAGACTTCTATATGCTCGACGAGCCCTATATCGATGCCAGCGTAGAGACATATGTCATGAGCTGGGGCATGGAGAGGGGATATGATGAGATAACTCTCGGTGAAGATGAATACTATTGCTTGGGCGACAACCGTCCGGTAAGTAACGACAGCCGTAACTTAGGTCCTTTCTCTGCTGACAGGATCAAGGGTATCGCGTTCTTGATCATCTATCCTTTCAATGCAATCACATTCCTATAAACTTTAAGCTTACAGGTGAAGATGAACAGACAGGAACTAATTAGAAATTTCTGCATAATCGCGCATATCGATCACGGTAAGTCTACTTTGGCAGACCGTATCATCGAGCATACAGGCGTTGTGGAGAAAAGAGACATGATGAGCCAGATCCTCGATAACATGGATATCGAGAGAGAAAGAGGCATCACCATTAAGTCACAGGCAACGAGAATGCAGTATACGGCCAAGGACGGCAATACATATACGCTTAATCTCATAGACACTCCAGGACACGTAGACTTCAACTACGAGGTAAGCCGTTCACTTAAGGCGTGCGACGGTGCAATCTTGATTGTTGACTCATCCCAGGGTGTTGAAGCGCAGACAATGGCTAACGCTTATCTTGCTGTGGACGCGGATCTTGAGATCTTACCGGTCATCAACAAGATCGACCTTCCTGCGGCGCGTCCTGAAGAAGTGCGCAAGGAAATCGAGGATGATATCGGAATCGATGCTTCATATGCGCCCTGCATTTCAGCTAAGAACGACATCGGTATAGAAGAAGTCCTCGAGGGTATCGTAAAGTACCTTCCGGCTCCTTGTGATCCGGAGGACGAACCTTTTCGAGCTTTGGTAGTAGACTCCAAGTACGATCCGTACAAGGGTGTTATCGCTTCCGTAAGAGTCCGCGCGGGCTCCATCAAGACGGGCGACACCATCCGCATGATGCACACGGGCAAGGAGTTCGCGATAACTGAGTTGGGTTATTTCCATCCCGGACAGTACGTGCCGGCGAAGGAACTTCTTGCAGGCGAGGTAGGATATATCTGCGCTTCGATCAAGTCTGTCTCGGATACGGCTCCGGGCGACACGATCACTTCGGCGACAAATCCCGCTTCTGAGCCTCTTACAGGTTATCAGGGAATCCAGCAGATGGTATTCTGCGGAATCTATCCCGTGGACGGTGCGCGTTACGGAGACCTTCGTGATGCGCTTGAGAAGCTGCAGTTAAACGATGCAGCTCTGTCCTTCCAGGCGGAGACTTCTGCGGCTCTGGGATTCGGCTTCAGATGCGGATTCTTAGGCCTTTTGCACTATGAAGTAATCGAGGAGAGACTCGAGCGAGAGTTTAACCTCGACCTGATATCGACGGCGCCTTCAGTTATCTATAAGGTTCATAAGACGGACGGCACGGAGCTCGAGGTCGACAATCCGACGAATATGCCGGATCCTGCCGAGATCGAATACATGGAGGAGCCGATCGTATTCGCGGACATCATCCTGCCTAAGGAGTATGTCGGCAATATCATGGAGCTGTGCCAGAACAGGCGAGGCGAATACGTCGATATGAAGTATCTTGACGAGACACGTGTAGTGCTTCGTTATAAGATGCCTCTTAATGAGATCATCTACGACTTCTTTGATGCATTGAAGTCGAGGACGAGAGGATACGCGTCACTCGATTACGAGATGGCGGACTACCAGCAAAGCAAGCTTGTTAAGCTCGATATCCTGCTTAACGGCGACCCTGTTGATGCCCTGTCTTTCATCGTTCACGCTGATAAGGCGTACGAGAGAGGAAGACGCATGGCAGAGAAACTCAAGGAGAATATCCCGAGGCAACAGTTCGAGGTGCCTATACAAGCGTGCATTGGTGGTAAAATAATAGCCAGGGAGACCATCAAGGCATTCCGTAAGGACGTTACTTCGAAGTGCTACGGCGGTGATATCTCCCGTAAGAAAAAGCTTCTTGAGAAGCAGAAGGAAGGCAAGAAGAGAATGCGCCAGGTCGGTTCCGTAGAGGTGCCGCAGGAAGCATTCATGAGCGTCCTGAAGCTTGATGAAGAATAAGTAAGAGGAAGGAATAGAAAATGAAGAAAAAGATCCTTTTGACAATGGCTATCGTTGCAGCAATTGCAGTTGCAGGCTGCGGCGGTGAAGAAGAGCAGGAGACACAGGCTGTAGAGACACAGGCTCAGGTTGTTCAGACACAGGCACCTGTTGCTACAGAAGAGCCTCTCGCACCTATCCTTGCAAATGATACACAGGCTGCTGATGCAGGTACAGGCGCTTTCCCTACAGGCGTACCGCTTAACCAGGATGCATACACAGAGTTCTCTGAGCCTGTTATGTATGAGGTTATCGAGGACTGCATCACATGGTCCGGTAATGATGTTCAGACATCAGGCGGTGACCTCGTTCAGGGCAGCATCGTTAATGCAGTTGCCGAGGACGGCAACTACCTGATCCTCGACGATCAGAGAGTAGTTGAGGCTTCTCATCTGCAGCTGTTCGAGTGATAAATAAACCACACTGAACACGAGGCCCGGTCAGCAATGATCGGGCTTTTTTATGCTGATCTTGTGCTTTGGCGACACTTGGCTTAACGGGTGTTGGTTGAAACGACCATATAATTCGTTTCTGAAATCTATGTGGAGCATGTATTATAATTGAAGCATGAAGAGAATAATTGCTTTGTTAATTCTATCTGCGATGATGCTCACGGCGTGTAGTGATTCGCCGGGGCGCATTCGCGATATTGTTCAGTCGCCGACTGGTGATTACCAGGTCGATGTTGTCGACTGGAGCGGCGGTGCGACTGCAGGTGAGACGTATCTGTGCGTCGAGTATGCGGAGAACGGATTCGCGAATGTAGGCGATGATGAGCCTGATTCCTGCACGATGATAGAGGATACCCAATGCACATATAACACCGACTTCAATATTGAATGGGAGACGAATGATTCTTTCAGGGCAGTATGGGAAGGCCTTACGCACGACAGTATAGAGCTCGCCAGAGTAGAACTTTATGACGGCGGGTTCAATGTAACAAGCGGTTCTGTATGTATCGACACTACGGGATCTTACTTAAGCGGTTTTACGGTAGACGGCGATTATGTTTACATTACCTGTAAGCTTCGAGTGACTAATGATTTCGATGAGGATGTATGGTTTACCATCGATGCTGTTGCAGCTGAAGCTGATGTAGGCGAACTGCTGTCGGATTCTCATCTTGATGCAGTCAATGATCGCGGTGAGTCTAAGGTGTTCTACCTTGAAGCGGGTCAGACAGAGTTTATTACAGTTACTTTCCGCGGAAGTCACGGACCTTCAGATACGATGTCCGACCGCGAACTTCCCCCGTGGATCTATATCTATTACGAGCGCGGCTGGTAGTTTCCCCGGCGTTTAAAACGGGATAAAATTCTTGTTATAATTAATTAGTTTATGACCGATAATCTGACGACAACTGTTTTATATCCTGACGGTAAGACTGAATCGGGGACACTCGATGTTATCTCGGAGCATGTTCTTAATGTGATCATTAACGGGCAGCCTTCGTTGAAGCTTGTGTGTACGGCTGAGAATCTTGATGAGCTTGTCATGGGCAGGCTTCTGACTGACGGGTTTATCAGAAGTGCTGATGATGTGGATAAAATGGTGTTTTGCAGTGAGAAAACTTCGGTAAGAGTATTTCTGAATAATGAGGTAAAGCTCGAAGACAGGATCAATACAGATAAGACCTGTTGTACAGGAAACAAGGTCTATATGACCAACCTTAATGCAGAAAGTCTTCAGCACCTTCCTGATGTGAAGATAGTTCCTGAGTATGTGTTCGGTCTTACATCGGAGTTTGCAAAGGGCTCGAAGCTACATGATGCTACAAAGGGCAATCACGTTTGCATCCTTGCTTCTTGCGGTAAGACACTGTTCATGAGTGAAGATATCGGAAGACATAATGCAGTAGATAAAGTCGTGGGTTATGCGCTTTTTAATCGCATCTCTTTGGCTGACTGTATGCTCTTTATATCAGGACGTGTTCCGGTCGATATGGTTGAGAAGGTGATAGCAGCAGGCGTTCCGGTTCTTGTATCTAAGTCTGTGCCTACTAAGGAGTCGGCAGAGCTTGCAAGAAAATACGGTCTTAAGCTTGTATGCCGCGCATGGCCTGATAAGTGCGATATTATCGTCTCTTAATCACAAGGCATTGCATAATGGGTGATTGATTTCTATAATTATTAAGCTTATTAACCAATTAAGCTCGCGGGTGTGATGGAATTGGCAGACATGCCAGATTTAGGTTCTGGTGAGCGATCGTGCAGGTTCGACCCCTGTCACCCGCACCAAGAAAAGGTGAATCGATTATCTCGATTCACCTTTTTATTACGTTTCAATCCAATCAAGAATTGTATCGACAGCTATGCCATGATTTCCTATTTGGCAGTGCTGTTCTCCGCCTTCCTCTATAGTAAAGCAACGCGAAGTGATAGATTTTGCGTTTGTGATCCTTTCTTTGCATCTTTCAAACTGACACATCGGAATATAATGATCTTTTTCTCCCGCAAGTAAAAGAACGTCTTGATCAATTTTCCCGTACAGACTTCTCAAGTTGTGCCTGCTTAGAGATTTATACATTGCAAGAAATGAATCTGTGCCCGTAATAAACTGCCCTTGAGCCAGCATCCAATCTGCCAATAAACTCTTTTTCGCTATTCTGGGCAAAAAGCTATTAAGCTTCGCCTCATTCTCGTTCTTAACGAGCTTGCGGACATACCAGCATATAAGGCTGGGGAAAATGTTAGTCATTACTTCCAATCCATCGTCCATGGCATCATATGCAACTACACGCTTAATCCTCTTCTCGAAAGCTGCTGCCCTCAAGGCAAAGTACCCGCCCCATGATATTCCCACCATCGTACAGGAAGTGACACCAAAGTAATCGAGAACGGATGCTACCGGGATTTCAAAGCACTCATTAAAGTATATTCTTTGCCATACGCAATCTCCTTGGCCCGGTCCTTCCATAAGAATTACGTCAAATCCCTTTTGAACAAATTTGTGCACCTGAAGCACGAATTCTTCTATAAAAGAATCATATCCGCCACAAACAAGCACAGTCTGTTTGTAATTCTCCGGTGTCATTCGAATACACTTAAGGAACCCATTCTCAAAGGGAACTTCATATGTCTTATACTCTATGCCTGACTGCTCAAACGCCTTATGAAATTCTCCAATGCATTTATAGTATAAGTCCGGCTTTCTGCTATCATTTTGCTTTAGAAAAAACTCTGCCATTCTGTCATAGTAAGCAGCATGCATATACTTGTTACTATCGATAGCTATAGCTGATAATCTGGTCCATGCCTCGTACCATTCTTCTAATGTACTAACACCTGACAAATGCTTGATAACCAGCTCTTCGTCACAAGCATCTTTTCCATAAGTCAACACTCTGTTGATCTGGAAATTGAATTGCTTGATGCTGTTAACTTTTTTGTATCTCTTAATTTCCATCGTATCGCTACTCCTGTTATATCTGACATTCTTTACTCCATCAGATCACGTGCCGTTATGTTCGGGTTGTGGTAACGTTTTCGCTTTTCAGGCAATCTGAGTTTCTTTGATATCAGTGTTCCGAGTTCAACGTATGCTTCAGGCGTCTTAAACTGTATCGCCTTTGCGGGACAATAAACCACACATGCATTGCATCCGTGACAATAGTGATTCCATTTCGGCCGTCTGTTCTCGATCGTTATGTTCTTTGTAGGACAGACCTTTGCGCAGGTAGAGCACCCGGTGCATCTGCTGTCTGTGTAAAAACCCTTGTCGTATTCATGTTCGACATTGAGATACGGAACCATCATCTTGGGGAACAGTTTTCTTGTTACGGAAGACATATGCGGATACTTTCTTGTTTTCCTTTCGGATATCTCACGGGCAGTCTTGCACATACTTTTCTCCATCAAAGGGAGCATGAACTTCTCAGGCGGAAAAGGCGGATATGCAATGCACTGGCTTGCAACGCACCTTATAGAACGCGCATATCTTAGATGAGCACCTTTAGATGATAGAATGTCTTCCACAGTCTCAAATGCTTTTCCGTGAACAGCTATGTATGTTGCAACCATAAAGATAAAGGCATTGGGATTTACAGCAAGCTCTGAGATAAAAGCCTTCATTCTTCCTGGTATATCCCACTCATAAACCGGACATACAAAACCGATGACTTCTGCGTCCTCTGCGCTGTATTCCGAAGGATCCTTTCTGACATTTACTATCTCGGTATCCTTTAACTCATCTGCTATGATCCTTGCAGCCCGCAGACTGTTTCCCGTTCCGCTGAAGCAGTAAATAACTTTTTTCATTAATCGTCTCCTTTAAGGGTAACACTTGTAACCTCTTCGGGGTTATTATAGAATTGCGTTGTAAACGATAGCAAGCAAAAAAGCTAATGTGTCACACATTCAGGAGATCTGTTACTCATGAACAATACAAATGGTCTTATTGCCGAACAATCGAAGAAGAAAATTGCCGAGGCTATGCTCAAGGTAATGAATACCTATGACTATAAAGAGATCACGGTAACCCAGATCACGCAGGAAGCCCGGATATCAAGAAAGACTTTCTACAGGCATTTCCGCGATAAAGATGAGATCTTAAAGCATCTGTTTGATTCACTATATCTGGAGTGTTTATCTTCAATAACGGAAAACGGAGTACACAATTACTGGGATGTAGTACAATGCTTTTTCGATTTTTGGGAAAAGCATGCAGAAACGCTGAATCTGATGAAACGAAGCAATCTTCTGCCGCAACTTTTTGAAGAGTCATATGACAGATCATTCGAAGTGTTCAGATCCGTAAGAACCGCTGATATCGCGGATCATTATAAAGATCAGCTCCCATATCTTCTTGCTTACAGTATTGGAGGCATGAACTCAATGCTCATCAAATGGATAGAGGGCGGAATGAGTATTCCTTCATCAACACTAATTCTATGTCTGCGTGAAGGATTCAGTTCAGAAATGTAGTCTGGACTGTGTTATTATTAGTTCGGAATAATTGTGATAATCACGCATGGGAAAAGGGGTAGATGAATGAATAAGAAGAGTAACGCATGGAGAGTTCTCATTGTACTTGGATGCATTGTGCTGGGCCTCGTGTTAGTTGTGGCCGGCTTTTGCTTTTTGTTTATTAAAGGCTCTCGCGGAAATGACTTTGCAAGGTATCAAGGCTATGGTGGAACTTACCGCCTGGAAGAATTGCCTGAGGGAGCTCAGGACTTTCGTTATTCAAACTTAAGGTATAGCGTTGGGGCTCAATGTTGTGCAGCCTTTACACTCAATGGTGATGATTATGATAATTATGTGAACTCATTAAATGACGTTGAAATGTCTCCCTATGGTACGGGACATGATAAAGTCGGAAAAAGAGTATCTGAAGTGGGCTTCCCGGATTATTACACCATGGGGTATGTCATCGATGATGACATCGACGATTACTTAATAATCTACTATGACCACGCTAATGTATTCTGCGCGGTTCTTGCAAATCCTGATACCGGCAGGATTGTAGTAGTCAGCGCCGCATCCCGCTGATTATTCATCAAAGCAGAATGATATAATCCTGATATGGGATTTGTCAGCAACATTATTGGAACTTTAGCAGATTCAACCAATTCGGTACTTAACGATCAGTTTATCGAGACGTTCCGAACTGATTCGTTAGGTCAGCGGGTTCTTATTAAGCGGGCATACAGGCTGAATAATAAAGGCCACAATCAGGGCTGCGGAGAGGTTATTACTGCCGGCTCTCAGATAATCGTTCCTGAGGGAACATACGCATTAATGCTCGACAACGGCAAGATCGCCGACTGTACTACCCAGCCCGGTGTTTATACATGGAAGAACTCATCATCAGCTTCCATCTTTTCAGGTGACGTAAAGGGCGTCATGAATGATGTTTTCAACCGTTTCAAATTCGCGGGAGAAGTAGTTGCAGATCAGAGGATCTACTACGTCAACGGTCTTGAGATAATGAATCAGACCTGCGATAAATACTTAAGTGTCCCGTATCCCGATCCTGTTTACGGAAACCTGTATTTCAAATTCATGATAATGTTCTCATTCAGAATCGTTGATCCGGTTAGATTCTTTAAGTGTATAGGCAGAGAAATCGGTGTGTTTGATTTAATGGGATCATCTGCAAATCCCGGACAGCCGATTCGTGAAGTTTGTGATCACATGGAGGAAGCGCTTAATCTTTGTGCCACGCGGGATAAGATTCCTTTCCCTCAGCTGATCTCGAATAAGAGCAAACTTAAGAATGCCGTCAATGAAGTCGTATCAAAGCTTTGGTACGAGCGCAGGGGAATGGTAGTTGAGTCGATAGCTTTAACAGATCTTACTTTGGATGAGGCTTCTCGTGCTCGTGTAGAGCAGTTCGACTCAGCGAAAATCTTCAGCCAAGACCCGGCTGCACTTGAGGCTTTGGCTACACTTGGATTCATCAAGGCAATGAATACAGCCGCAGGTAATTCTGCCGGAGCGGTGACCGGCATGGCCGGAGTTGCTATGACCGGGGCAAAGATTAACGTTCGTAAGGCCTGCCCATTCTGCGGATCGATTCTTCCTCAGCAGACGGGAGTTATAAACTGCCCTTCGTGTGGCGCAAAAGTCAGGCTGTAAGTGACACTATTTCACCAGTTTGTGTATCTTCTTCGTTTTTGATTTACTTTCGTTTGTGGCTGTTTTAATATGCCTTCAAAAGTGACACAAGTGTTACATTTAAGGAGGCTGATTATGAGAGAATACTTATTGCTTTTGCCGTTGATCTTTATCTTCCACGATATGGAGGAGATCGCAGGATTCGGATGGTTCTTTACTAAGAACCCCTGGCTGTTTGACCGCTTCCCGAAGGTCATGAATACATATAAAGGATTTACTCATATGGGATTTACTCTCGCGGTGTACGAGGAGTTTATACCGTTCTTCGGAGTAAGCCTGCTTGCATACTATTTCCAGTGCAACATTCTGTATGGATTGTGGTTAGGTATATTCCTGTCGCTGATAGGACACTTCTTTATCCACATCGGCCATACCATCTATATCAGAAAATACATCCCGTGTTTCATCACAAGCGTTATATCGCTGCCGATAAGTGTTCTTGTTATCTGCAAATGCATTCCTTTGATGGAGCTTAAAGCAGTAACAGTTATATGCACTGTAATCGGAATCGCTTTGATGATAGCAAACTTCAAGGTTGCCCACGGAATCATGCATTACGTTAACAGGAGACTTAACTCCAACTTGACAGTGTAAAGATATGTGTTATGCTTATCTTGACAATGTAAAGATACGAGGTAAGCATGATGTGTGGAGTAGGGAAGATCATTGTTACTGTGTTGGCGGTTATCCTTGCGCTGATACTGATCGTTTTAGGAATCTGGGCGTTTATCAGCTCAGGTAAGATCAGAACATACGACGGTCCCAGAGGTTTGTCTGAGAAGTTCCTGATGGACATTAACGGTGCGCCCAACGGAATGATCATTAACAGCGCCGATACAGACAATCCTGTTCTGCTTCTTGTATCAAGCGGCCCCGGAACTGATGATTATTTCCTTACCGATCGTTATGAGAATATGAATCTTGAAGATTACTTCACTGTGGTCTACTGGGACTACCGCGGAATGGGTATCGCATACGACAGCGGCTTTGATTCAAGCAGCATTACTTTGGAAAATCTTATCGAAGATACACATGAAGTGACTCAATACCTTAAGGAGAGATTCGGCAAGGAGAAGATATACATTATGGGCTTCTCCGGCGGATCACATATCGCTCTTCGCACTGCGGCTTTGTATCCTGAAGATTACATAGCATACATCGGCATGGCTCAGGTCGTTACTGATTCAACTGAGCGTGACACAGCGATGTATAACTACATGTCTGACAAGTTTGCTCAAATGGGCGACAGTCGTGCTCTTAATACACTCGAAAGCTATGTAGAGCATCTTGATGATGGTACTGTTCGCTGCACAGCAACCTGGCGTGAATTTGTTGATCTTCTTCATGATGCAGGCGGTGGCACTATACTGAATCAGACTGAGTTTCAGGGAATCATTATGCCCATCATGCTTTGTCACTGCTATACGATTCCGGAGAAGATTAACTACATCCGTGGACTTAAGATGTACGATCACTCACCATTAAACGACGAGCTTACAGACTATGATTACAGAACACTTATACCTGAGCTTCAGATCCCTGCATACTTCATAAGCGGGGAGGAGGACTTTAACTGCCCTTGGCCGCTCGTTGAGGACTACTGTAATCAGCTGTCTGCACCGCAGACCGGTTTCTATCTGATCCCTGATTCCGCGCACAGCCCGCTATGGGAGAATCCGGAAGTAACCTGTGATATATTAAGACAGATAAGGGAGGCTACTTCTTAATGGGTGACGGCTATCATCACGGGAATCTTCGCCAGGCACTTATAGACGCCGGCATAAAGATAATAAACGACAGCGGCGAGAGTAATCTCTCACTTCGAAAAGCAGCTGCCCTCTGCAACGTTTCACACGCTGCTCCTTACGCTCATTTTAAGGACAAGGAAGAGCTCCTTAAGGCAATTAAAGATAGTGTAACCTGTCAGTTCATGGAGGAACTGACTAATGCCGTTGACTCGGGAAGGACTGCTGAAGAGTCACTTCTTCTTATGGGCAAGGCCTATGTTCAATTCTTCATTAGGAAGCCTGACTACTTCAAGTTCTTGTTCTCAAGCCAGAATATCGTAGCTCATATAAGTGACAGCCAAGATTGCGAGGATGACTATCCTCCGTTTTTGCTTCTTAAGGACACTTATTTTAAGTATCTTAAAGAGAAAAAGATACGAAGATCAGCCAAGCAAAAGGAGATCGACATAATCAAACTTTGGTCGACCGTCCACGGCCTCTCGTCAATTGCATGCATGTCCGGCGTAACGACCTCCATCGATTGGGAAGCTGAACTGTCAAAAGATCTGTTGATCTACTGATTTCAATGATAAAGACTTTATAAAGCCCCGTAATCGGGCAAAAGTTTGATGTATAATATCTTCCGCAAGGGAGGGTATTAAAATGATTTTTGACTCAGCAGAATACACAGGACATAAGGGAACACCTGATGACATCTCATTCAGAAGGGCTACGGCTCAGGAAGAGGAGCGTCTTAGCAGACTTGAGAATGTCCGCTCCAAGATGGTGGCTCCGATATCCATTATCATCATCCTGGCTTGCTGCGGTTTCTTGGTTTATTTCATTATGAATCCCGGATTCAGCCAGATCTTCGTATATGCTGCAGGTCTGTTCGTAATTCTTTCAGTAATGAATACGATCAAGGCTTTTGTCACGACAAGAAAGAGTAATTCATACGAGATCGCAGAAGGCATCATGGTCGGCTATATGGAGGTCAACAACAGACCTTATATGTCCGTATGGTGTGAGAAGGATCAGGTTTATCTTCCTAAGATGAGATATCTGTCCACATTCCACCGTGAGCAGGGCATGCCTCTTCTTATCGTAAGAGGTGACCGCGGAGAAGGTAAGAAGCCTAATTACTTCGTAGTAACAGCTTTCAACGATCCGATGATCTGAGATTCGAGCAACTGGCGTATGCCGGATAAAGAAGACAAAAGGATCTACACATTCAGTCAAGAGACGCCTTACATGGCCGTGATCAAGATGGGTCTGCCTCTGGTCGCGGGCATGTTTATTATGGTGCTCTATAACTGGGTAGATACTTACTTCATCGGCCTTACCAAAGACGACTATCAGCTTGCCGCCGTTAACCTTTCTTATCCCGTCATGATGGTTATGGTCGCACTTGCCAACATGATCGGAACCGGTGCATCTTCATTCATCGCTAGATGCCTCGGCGCAGGCGACAGAGACAAGGCGCAACACACTCTCACGACAGGTTTTGTGCTTACTGCGATCAACGGCCTGCTCGTTACGCTCATAGGTCTCATCGTCATCGATAAGATCGTAAAGGGCTTAGGTGCAGAAGAGTTTACGTTCGAATATACCAAGCAGTACGTCAGCATTATCCTGATGGGCGCGGTCTTCACGATGGGAAGCTACACCCTCGGTGCATTCTTAAGAAGCGAAGGCTCCGTCAAGATATCGATGATCGGAATGGTCGCAGGCACGATCGTAAACATCATCCTCGACCCCATCTTCATCTTCACGCTTAACATGCAGATCCGAGGCGCCGCCATCGCGACCGTTCTCGGCAACGTCGCGGGAGTTCTCATGTCAGTCATCTTCTACCTGTCAGGGAAGAGCCTGCTCACCCCCTCTGCGAAAAGGCTTCGTCCCACAGCTGAGATCATCAAGGAAATCTACTGGGTCGGCGTTCCTGCATCACTCGAGACGCTTCTTACAGCTGCGGCATATACGGTAAACAACAACCTCGCTGTCGCATACGGTCCTCTTACCGTCGCGGCAACGGGCATAGCTCAGAAACTGATCTCGCTCGGAAGCTACGTCTATCAGGGCTTTGCTTCCGGCGTTCAGCCTATCATGGGTTATAACTACGGCGCGCGAAATTACTCACGAATGAAGTCCGTTCTTAAAGCCGGCATCATTACCGTAACGGGAATTGAGATCGTTCTTATGGCAGGATACGGCCTCCTTGCGCCGGTTCTCGTAGACATCTTCACAGACTCGCCCGAAGTCATCAGGGTAGGCGCACAGGCGGTAAGGGCAATGATGCTCATTCTGCCCTTTGTAGGATCGGTATCGATGTGCCGTATGTCCTTCCAGGCGATGGGTAAACCAGTGTATGCATTCTGTATCACATTGGTGCGTCAGCTTATCCTTTACATCCCGCTTCTTATCGTCTTCAATAAGTTCTTCGGATTCACAGGTCTTATTCATGCGCAGCCCGTGACAGAAGCCATCATGATGCTCGTCTCCATAGTGCTTTTGCTAAGGTTTATTGATAGAATTAATGACGAATACAGTTACGGAGGAAGTAATCATGAATAATTCGGCAGGCTTAATCGGAGTAGCACTTGTAGTAGGTTTTATCGTAATCGTAGTATTGTGCGTGCTCGCTGACAGCAAGTCAAAGAAGAAGTTCATGAAGATGATCCAGGAGACCTACACGATCAAGGATAAGGACGGTCAGATCATCATCACTTCCAACAACGAGATCATGTTCTCTGTGCCCTCCGGGACACTGCCCGGATACAAGAAATTCGCTCTCGAGGATATCGCTTATGTAGGCTTCTACGTAAACCGCGGACAGAAGTCATTCAGTTTTCTCGACTCAAACAAGAAGGCGATGAAGGGTGAGTATCTTACACCTTCCAAGAAGCCTTTGCTTCAGAAGGGTATGGCAGCTTTCCCCATGTCATCAGGAGAGCAGGATCAGATCTTCGAGTTTGTAAAGAAATATAAGTCAGACGTTATTAAGATCGTAAACGGCAACGTCTCTTAAAGATATGAAAGACCCGAATCGGGACTTATTCGATATCGCTTATATCAACCGTAACAGGCGGGATAGGGTTCGCGACGGGATTTTTATCGGATGCGTAGTCATTTCTTTTGTCTCAAGCATATTTATCATAGCGGCTTTACCATCGTTTCTTTCTTGGCAACTCATGATACCGGCTGTTCCAGCTGTGCTCGTGCTTACGTGGTACTTAATCCCGAAGATGCTCGTAAAGCTTCGCAATCGCATACTTAACAAAGTCGTGTATGTCTACCCGAATGCGCACGAGAGATTCGACAAGGTCACACCGACTGACCCTGATATCATGGACGAGTGGTATCACGGAGGCGCATTAGTCCTGTGGACGAATGAGGAGAAAGGATTTAATCTGTTCTACAACTGGCTTCGGGACTCGGGACTCATCGAGAGTGAGCGCGTGACCGTCTACAAGGTTACGAAGGAGTTTTTCCTGAAGAAATATCCTTACGTTGACGACAGACATTGGGAGCCTTTCCCCGACCCGGTCTGGGTGCTTCCTTTAAGTTCTACAACAAAGCCCGGCGCGAAAGAAGAAGTGCGTCACCTTATGCTTTATGACTACGACTACATGATCTTCATAGATTGGTTCGCGTTCGCGGTAAACGGCACACGTAACGAGAAAGAATACGGCTTTATTCACGATTACAAGGATTTGATCGAGGACTTCGAAGAGTTATAAGGAGATGCCTTATGAAGTTTGATCCGAATGACAAAGAATACTTCTTCAACGAAGAGATGGTATTAAGTCCTGAAGGCGAACAGGCGCTCAGGCAAAGCTTCGGCGAGTACCGCAGGTCTGTTCTTAACAATCCGTCCGACTGGTTCGGCACGATGATGAAGCAGGACAAGGACTCGCCCAGATACTTCGTTGAAAGCCCGGTATTTCAATGGATAGGAAGGGCATGTATTCTTGGCGGAGTTCTTGCAACGGTTATCGCTGTTCTTAACAAAAGCAACATGGAATCGTACCGCTTTTATTTGAGCCTTGGCCTTATAGCAAGCATATCGATAGGCCTTTACATGCTCGTTAAGATAATCGGTTATCTCATGGCAGATAAGACAGTCTATACGGAAGAGGTCAGTGCGACCTGTATCGGTTACTGGCGCACTATGGACGGCGGGGGAGACGATATTCTTTTCCCCGTAACTTCTCCGGTATTCGAGTACCACTATAACGGTCAGAAGATTCAGGCTTGCTATGACACATTCGAGGTAACCAAAGACGCGAAGATTCCGCTGGGCTCAACGACAACTATCAGAATATCTCCCAACGCGCCTGCAAGGGTTAAGGGGTTCCACAAGAAGCTTCTGTCGACGCCTATCGTCTTCGTGATCATATGCGCGATCGCGACAGGCGCGCTTACATATTTCCTCTTGGCTTAAGGAGCCCCGCAACCCACATTATTAATATATTATTAAAAAAATCGCGCACGCCACCGTATTATAATAAAAAAGAATTGATAATATGGGGTGTGTTATGGCCAAGTGGATAATAGTTGTAGATGATGATACCGCTAATCTTAAGATGGCAGGTCATATCTTAAGTAAGAACAATATGCGTGTTACGGCTTTGAAGTCGGGGCGCGCTTTTCTCGAGTATGTTGAAGGCAACGGAATGCCGGATCTCGTGCTTCTTGATATCAAGATGCCGGAGATGGACGGCTTCGAGACGCTGCTCAAGCTAAGAGAAATAGAAGAGAAGAAGGGGCTCATGAAGACTCCTGTCATCTTCCTTACCGCAGACGAGGATGTTGATACAGAGACAAGAGGCTTCGAGGTCGGCGTATCTGACTTCATAAGAAAGCCATTCAACCCTGACGTACTGCTCAGAAGACTCGATAATATCCTCTCGAATTCCCAGGAGATGCAGAGCCTTAAGAGTGAGGCTACGATAGATAAGCTCACAGGCTTCCTTAACAAGGGTGCCACGGGCGTTGAGCTGTCGAAGATGTGTTCCGAGAACACAGGCTGCCTCATGATGATCGACCTCGACTCATTCAAGCTCGTAAACGACATCTACGGACACGAGATGGGTGACAAGGTGCTTATCGCTTTCGCGCAGATCATAAAGGACACGGTTCCCACGGGAAGTAAGAACGGACGTATCGGAGGCGACGAATTTGTTTCTTTCGCGATAGGCATTACTTCCGAGGCGAAGGTCGCAGACATAACGGCAAAGATCAACGAGGCTCTGGTTGCCAAGGCCAAGGAGCTTATGGGCGACGACATGAGCATCCCGCTCGGCGCATCTGTCGGAGGCATCTTCGTACCTCGCTACGGCAACGAGTACAATTCACTCCTTAAGCTTGCGGATAAGTCGCTTTACATCGTAAAGAAGAACGGCAAGCACGGCTACGAGCTTTACAACGAGGATACGGAAGATGAAGCGCAGGGTACTGAGGATCTTGATATCCAGGCTATCTCCGAGATACTGGGCGAGAGATCCATCCAGAACGTGGCGCTGCAGCTTGATAAGGATTCATTCTCTCCCGTTTATCGCTACGTCATCAGATACATCATCAGACATCACATTAACGCATGTAAGGTGCTGTTCACGCTTACGCCTTCAAGCGGAGAAGCTGATGCAGCATATAACGACAGTGTCGACGAGTTCGGCAACCACATAAAAGATTCACTTCGTAAGTCTGATATCTTCATGCGTAACAGGAAGAATCAGTATTTCGTTTTCCTCACAGATATCAGGGAGGATTCGGTAGGCAAGGTTATTAGCCACATCATCGAAGACTGGAAGAAGAAAGGCGTCGATAACTTGATCATCTCTCACGAGACCGAGTTCATCGGCAACGACCAGGAGCAGGTGAAGGTGGAGAAGACAAAGCGCGTCTATATCGTTGACGACGACGCTATCAACCTTCAGGTTGCAGGTAAGATCTTAAGCTCCGGCGGCATACTCGTTACTGCATTGAAGTCGGGCGAGGCTCTGTTCGAGCAGCTCGATAAGGACGGACCGCTTCCTGACCTCATCCTGCTTGATGTAAAGATGCCGGGTATGGATGGCTACGAGACGATAAAGAAACTGCATTCACTCGAGACACCTGCGTCCAAGCTTCCCGTTATCTTCCTCACGGCAGACGAGAGTGACGGCGCTGAGAGGGAAGGCCTGCAGCTCGGTGCCATGGACTTCATACGCAAGCCTTTCGTGCCGGAGGTTCTCCTTCTTCGCGTAAACAACCTGATCGAGCTCGTTACTTTGCAAAAGCAGCTCTACTTCGAGGTCGAGCAGAAGACGCGCGAGAACAAGGATCTGTTCCTGCAGGTAGTAAGCGCACTCGTTGCGGCCATCGATACCAAGGACGTTTACACCAAGGGCCACTCAAGCCGCGTAGCACAGTACTCCAAGATGATAGCGAAAAGGCTCGGCTACACTGAAGCCCGTCAGGATGAGATATACATGATAGGCATCCTGCACGACGTAGGTAAGATTGGCATCCAGATTACGGTCCTTAACAAGAAGGGTGCGCTCACGGACGAAGAGTACGAGATCATCAAGAAGCACTCCGTAATGGGAGATTCCATCCTGCAAAAGATCGAGAATAATCCTAAGTTCGCACTTGGTGCCAGACACCATCACGAGCGTTACGACGGAACAGGTTACCCTGACGCTCTCGCGGGCGATGCTATCCCTGAGGAAGCAAGGATAATCGCTGTTGCAGATGCTTATGATGCGATGTCATCTGACAGAAGCTACAGAGATCATATGACTCAGGATGAGATCAAGAGCGAACTTATCAACGGCAAGGGAACTCAGTTCGACCCGAAGTTTGCAGACATAATGCTCGAGATAATCGAAGAAGATAAAGACTACAGATTCAGAGGATAAACCTGTATGACTATTTCCAAGGACAGCAACGGATTGTTTCAAACATCACACCTGACGCTTCTTATAAGCTACACGCTTTTCTCCATTGCGCTTATAGTTGAATCCTTCCTGATGGGGTGGGAGAAGTGGATGCTCCTTCTCGTCGTAGCGGGAGTGATCGTAAGCTGGGTACTTCACATCAGACACGATACACCTGCTGGTATCAGACTTTGGATCTATGCAGTCCTCATGATGGGCGAGTTCTTCTTCTACGGAACACATCAGACAAGTACATTCGACCTTGCGGTTGTCATGTCAGCTCTCATCATGCTGTTCACGATGACGGGCATTAAGTCGCTCATCACTTTATGCCAGTTTACTTACTACGGCACGATGGCATTCGAGATTGTCTCGATGGTTCTTGCACATGAGGAGTTTGATGCACTCATCATCTCGCGTTCTATCCTCCACGTTATAATGGTATTCTTCATCGGCAGATTCGCGAAGATCATCATCGATAAGTGGCAGGAGGTTCTTAACAGATCGAAGGACGAGGTCATTCAGCTCAAGGAAGCTACAGAGAAGCTTAACGACTTCCTCGCTAACGTCTCGCACGAGCTTCGTACACCCGTTAATGCGATCATCGGTCTGTCGACGATCTGTATCGAGAAGAGCCGTAACCGCGCAGTAGAGAATGACATGATAGCTGTCCGTAACGCCGGCCGTAAGGTAGCAGAGCAGATAAGCGATATCCTAGATTATTCCGAGATCGACCGTCACAAGGCTGTTCGTAACAACGAAGACTATATGCTCTCTTCAGTCCTTCACGATCTGGTAACGGAGATCAAGCAGTATAAGTCCAAGCAGGTGGAGCTCATCATCGATGTTGATCCTTCAATCCCTGCAGTAATGAATACAGACGTAAGTAAGCTCAAGAAGATACTGAAGTCACTTATCAGCAACGGCCTCAAGTACACACAGAAGGGCGGTGTGTATGTGAGGATCTCAAGTGAAGAGCAGGAGTACGGCGTTAACCTCTGCATCGAAGTAACCGATACGGGCATTGGTATGTCGGACTATGAACTCGAGAAGGTTTACGAGAGCTTCTATCAGGCTGATTCCTCCCGCACCAGAATGGGCAGCGGCTTAGGACTCGGCCTTGCTATCGTATCGGGCTTCGTCTCGCTTCTCGGAGGCTTCATGACGATCGAGAGTAAGCCTGATGTGGGAACTACGGTTCATGTAAGTATCCCTCAGAAGGTTGTAGATCCCGTATCGTGCATGTCAGTTGCTAATCCCGACAAGCTCTGTCTCGGTGCTTTCCTGCACTTCGAGAAATACGAGAACCCCGCAGTCCGCGACTACTACAATTCGATGGTACTTAATATCGTTAAGGGCCTGGGCGTTCAGATGCACCGCGTTAACAATGCGTCTAACCTGAAGCTTCTTCGCGACTCCATTCATCTTACACATGTGTTTGTAGGTGAAGAGGAGTACCGCGACAACGTCGAGCTTCTAGAGAAACTCGCGAACGATATGGTTGTCGCGGTTGTCGCTAACGAAGACCTCGTTCTTCCCAAGAACTCCCTCGTTAAGATCCTCGAGAAACCTTTCTATTGCTTCCCTGTAGTATCCGTTCTTAATTCGAGCGTCGGCGATAAGGAAGCATCTGCTAAGAAGCTGCGCTGCAACGGCGTACGTGCACTCGTAGTTGACGATGAGTCCATGAACCTCGTTGTAGCCAAGAGCATATTCTCGCGCTACGGCATGGAGGTTACGACAGTTACATCCGGACAGGAGTCCATCGACATCTGCCGCGAAAAGGTATTCGACATCATCTTCATGGATCACATGATGAGCGGCATGGACGGCGTCGAGGCCATGAAGAGAATCCGTACGGATGTATCCGGACTTAACGGCTCTATACCGATAGTAGCTCTTACAGCTAATGCGATGAGCTCTGCCAAGCAGATGTTCCTCTCAGAAGGCTTCGACGGCTTCGTAAGTAAGCCTGTAGAGACCGAGGAGCTTGAGCGTGTATTGAAGTTTGTTCTGCCTAAGAAGTCGATCACATATGAAGATGATCAATCTTCCGATGACAGTGAGTATGAGGAGATCATTCCGGAGCCCGAGAAGACCATCTCTACTGAAGATGCATTCAGTAAGCTTGAGGATGTAGGTATCAATACTTCTGCAGGCCTTCGCTACTGCATCGATGATGCTGAATTCTATAAGTCACTTCTGATCCAGTTCGCATCTGAGTCTGATGAGAAGATGGCATCGATGAAGTCTAGTTACGGCAAGAAAGAATGGCACGACTATGAGATCTATGTGCATGCGTTAAAGAGCACATCAAAGATGATCGGTGCGGCTGATCTGTCTGAGAAGGCCAAGGCACTTGAGATGGCTGCCAAGAGTTCGGACGGAGAATTCATCAGCAGCAATCACGATAAGATGATGCAGGATTACGGAAGAGTCTGCGCTGAGATCAAGACTCAGCTGATGGGGTTATCGGCGGATGAGCAGGATGATGATGTCCTCGAGTTCGAGCCGGAAGAGTCTTTGGAAGGAGGTGATATGGCATGAAAGGAATGCTCAAGTATCTGTTCAGGCCATCTACCAATGATCCGGAGGCCATAAGATCCACCTATTACGAATCAGTCGGACCGACGCGTGTAACGATGTACATATCTTTCATTACCGCGGTCATCTTCTTAACGCTTACGTTTGTTTATCCGCCTTACTTCGGCGGAACGACAGTGTTCTATCATCAGCTGTGCTATATCTGGCTGCTTGTTGTAGTAACTGTATGGTTTATCGGTATCCGCTATGCGATGCTCGATTATGCTACCCGTTATAAGACCGTATACGGGCTTAACCACTTTATGGGAATATCGCTGTATGCATGGGTTGTCTCTCTTGTTATCGTAAACTCAATGGCAAGAGGAACAGTAGATACGACGCTGTTCATGACCGTAGCTCTCGTAGTTCCTCTGTGTGTATACTTCAACCCCATCGCGTATGTATTGGTATCGATGACGTCTAACTGCGTCATGATGACATTCCTTTACATCATGGTAAGCCGAGGCGCGATCGAGCCTAACGAGATGGCTAACTTCACGATCTTCTCTGTATTCCAGGTGCTGATGGGTATCATCATGTCCTACACGAGGTACAGACTTAACGAACAGCTCGTTAAAGCGGAACGCCAGCATAAAGAGATCGAGATGCTTAACAAGGCTCAGAACAGTTTCTTCTCTAACATGAGCCATGAGATCAGAACGCCTATCAATACGATCATCGGTCTTAACGAGATGATCTTAAGAGAAGATGTAAGTGAAGAGGTTATCGAGGATGCGGTCAATATCAAGGCGGCAGGTAAGCTCCTTCTTAACCTCATTAACGATATCCTCGATATGAGTAAGTTCCAGTCCGGTAAGATGCAGCTCCTTATCGAACCTTACCGCACAGGTGACATGCTCTCCGATATCGTAGGTATGCTCTGGATTAGAGCTAAGGATAAGAAGCTCGACTTCAATGTTGATGTATCTCCTGACATTCCTGCAGAGCTTGTTGGTGATGAAGTTCGTATTAAGCAGGTTCTCATCAATGTAATTAACAACGCGATCAAGTATACGAGCGAAGGCTCTGTATCATTGTCCGTTCAGTGCGAGATGAGAGAAGACAAGATCTGCAACATGATCTACATGATCTCCGATACAGGTATCGGTATCAAGTCTGAAGATATCCCGTATCTGTTCTCCGCATTCAAGCGTGTAGATGAGACGGTCAACAAGCATATCGAAGGAACAGGTCTCGGTCTTTCCATCGTTAAGCAGCTCGTAGACCTTATGGGCGGTAAGATCACGGTCAACAGTGTCTATAAGAAGGGTTCGACATTCATCATCGAGATCCCTCAGAGAGTAGAGCGCGAAGGCTCTGTCGGTCAGTACGACTTCGAGAACTCTCACGGTGCTTCCAAGCACAAGGCATATGCTCCGAAGTTCGAGGCTCCCGAGGCTCGTATCCTCGTTGTCGACGATAACGAAGCTAACCTCATGGTTGTAAGTAAGCTCTTAAGAAGCACGAGAGTCCGTATCGATACAGTCACAAGTGGTGCGGAGGCTTTAAGAAGAACACTTAATGTCAGATACGACGCGATCTTCATGGATCACCTTATGCCTGAGATGGACGGTATCGAATGCCGCCGTAAGATCAAGGAACAGACTGGAGGAAGATGCCGCGATACAGCTATCGTCATCCTCACAGCGAATGCTGATGAAGAGAACCGTGCGCTGTACGCGAGGGAGAATTTCGACGGGTATTTGTCTAAGCCTGTAAGCGGAGAAGAGCTTGAGAACGAGCTTTATAATCTCCTGCCGAAGGAGATCGTTAAGATCACAGGACAAAGAAGCGAGATTGCAGAGGAATCCATCTCCTGGATGAACGGAAGCAATAAGCGTAAGAGCGTCATCATCACGACGGAGAGTGTCGCGGATCTGTCTGCTGAAGTTGTACAGAAGTATAAGATCGGAGTGCTGCCTCACAAGGTTCGCACTGCCGAGGGTATCTTTAAGGACGGCAAGGAGATCGAGACCTTGGGTGTTCTTAAGTATATGGAGAATCCCGATAACGCAGTAATGCCTATGGGCCCGACAGTAAGAGAGGCGGAGGAGTTCTTTGCAAAGCAGCTGTCCTACGCCAATAACGTTATCCATATCTCCATCTCAAGTCTCGTCGAGAATTCGGGATATCAGCCGGCTCTTGATGCGTCAAGATCGTTCGACAATGTATTCGTTATCGATTCATCGCACCTGTCGAGCGGACAGGGAATACTCGCGATGGAAGCTGCACGTATGGCTGAACTCGGAATGCCTACCGAGAAGATAGTCGAGGAGCTCGAGAGAGTTAAGAAAAAGATCCATACGAGCTTCATTGTTGATAACTTGGACTTCCTTGCACGTGCAGGTCAGGTCGGCAATGGTATCGCCAATGTAGTTAAGTCTTTGATGGGCCGCCCCGTGCTTGTTCTTCGCAAGGGTAAGATGGGCGTCGGCATGACTTACTTCGGTTCGCGTGAGAATGCATGGAAGGCATATATCAGTTCAGTTCTTGCAACGCCTGCAGCTATCGACAACCGAGTGCTGTTCGTAACGTATGTAGGTATCAGCAAGCGTGATCTCGACTGGATCAAAGAGCAGATAGAGAAGAGGATGGACTTCGACCAGATCTACTTCAAGCAGGCGTCTCCGGCAATCGCCGTTAACTGCGGCGCCGGTACGTTCGGACTTTTGTATATGGAGAAATAACTGCTTTGCAGGAAACCTTAAAGGCTGCCTGTGAGTAACGGGGGTAACTATGGATAATCAGGATACTGTATTCAGAAAGATATCTGAAGCATTACTGACGGATTATTCGAGCGTCTATTACGTTAATGCTGTGACTAATGAGTATTATTGGTATTCCGTTAATCCGGAATTCCATTCACTGCGACTTGAGCAGGGCGGTGATGACTTCTTCAAGAATATTATCCGTGACTGTAAATCGGTAATCTATGAAGAGGATCAGCACATCTTTCTCGAGGATATTCAGAAGGAGAATCTGCTTGCCGCCATGAAGAAGGGCAGTATGCAGAATATCGAATACCGTCTGATGATCAACGGCATTCCGACATGGCATTCGTTAAGGATGATCCGCGGGCTTGATGATAATGCAGATTACTTCATTCTTGGTGTTATCAATATCAACGATGAATACAAGCGCAGACTGATAGAGAAAGAAATCGCGCGTCAGAAGGTGGTATATAACCAGATAACCGCGAGCCTTGCAGGTCAGTACGATACGCTGTATTACATCAATATCGAGAAGAATACTTACGTCGAGATCTCATCGACGGATGAGTATAAGAAGATGAATGTTCCTGCGACGGGAAGCGATTTCTTCGCAGAGAGCAGAAGGAGCATCCGTAAGTTCGTTCACCCTGAAGATCAGGAGATGGTTCTGAAGTATCACTACAGGGATGTGATGCTCAAGAACCTCGAGCACAGGAATTCTTTCTCCATTGCTTACCGTCTGGTTGTAAATGATATTGTTAAGCACATCAGACATACAGAGATCATGGCGAGCGACAAGAAGCATATCATCGTATGTATCGAGAATATAGATGAAGAGATGAAGGCAAGACTCGAGCTTACTGAGACCAAGCAGAAGAGTCAGATCTATACGCAGATCGCAGAGAGCCTCGCAGCGCATTATGACTTGATCTATTACATTGATGCTCAGACTGATCATTACATTGAGTTCGCTACGCATAAGCTCTACGGCGAACTTGAAGTGCATGAGGAAGGCGACGATTTTTTCCGCATCTCCGAACAGAATACTGACCGTGTAATTCATCCGGAAGACAGAGACAGACTTAAGCTGTTTCTTGATAAGGATCACTTAATATCAGCACTTGAGGACAATAAGCAGCTGGTCGAAGATTACCGCATGGTCTTGGATGACGGCGAGCCTAAGTATACCCGTATGATGGTAAGCTGGTCTTCTGATAAGTCGCATTTCATCATGTGTATCGAGAATCGCGAGGAGCACGTGAAGAAGGAGAATGAGCATATTCAGGCTCTTAATATGGCGAATGAGATGGCCCGCCGTGACAGCCTGACCGGTACTCGTAATAAGACGGCTTTTACAGAGTACGAGAAAGAACTTCAGACCCAGATTGATGCCGGCGATGACATGACATTCGGTATCGTCATATGTGACCTTAACGACCTTAAGCTTATCAACGATACGCAAGGTCATAAGGCCGGTGACGCGTATATCAAGGACGCATGTAAGCTTATCTGCCGTCTGTTCTCGCATAGCCCTGTATTCAGAGTCGGCGGTGATGAGTTTGTTATCGTTCTTAAAGATCAGGATTATGCTGACCGCGAGATGCTGTTCGCTGCGCTGACGAGGCAGGTAGAGGAGAATATCAGGATCGATCAGGGCCCGGTAATTGCTTCCGGATTCGCGCAGTTCCAGAACGGCATCGATCATAAAGTCGAAGATGTCTTCCAGCGTGCGGATGAGCGCATGTATGAAGATAAGAACAATCTTAAGGAACAGAAGCTTCTTCGTGAGAGCCGTTCGATGAAGGAACAGGCCGGATATAAAACGATCACCGAAGACAGAAGAAGGATGCTCGATACACTCTTCAAGTCTTATGACGTCGTATCGGAAGGAACGTACGTATATCTGTGCGATATGAAGTATGATTTCTCCAAGTGGTCAAAGGCTGCAGTTGATACTTTCGCGTTGCCGTCTGAGTATATGTACGGAGCGGGAGATATCTGGGAGAACTGTATCCATCCTGATGACAGAGATGCATACCACAAAGGTATAGAAGAGATTTTCGCCGGTAATATGTCAGGTCACGACATGCAGTACCGTGCAAGAAGACCTGACGGCAGATACGATGTGTGTACATGCCGCGGTGTCGTAATCAGAGATCTGTTCGGTGAACCGGATTACTTCGTAGGAACGATACGTAATCATGGGACGCAGGGGCATATCGATACGCTTACAGGCCTTCGTAACCAGTACGGATTCTTCGAGGATCTCGACGGCTGTATCAATAGAAATGCTGCAATGCATGTGCTCATTGTCGGCATAAGCAAGTTCTCTGAAATAAACGAAGTGTACGGGTATCACTTTGGTAACCGTGTGCTGCAGCTTTTCGCGAGGAGGTTCTATGAGAATATAGGTAATTCCGGAAGCTGCTACAGAATAGACGGAACGAAGTTTGCGGTAATAACCAACATGCTGTCTCCGGACGAGATAAGCGAATGGTATGAGAGATTCCGTTATTACTTCAGAGAAGAATTCGGTGTTGATGATAAGAAGATAATGCTCGAGATCAACTGCGGTGCACTGAAGGTGGATCATTTTGATTTTGATTCGCAGACCGTATATGCATGCCTGAATTCTGCTTACTCTGAATCGAAGTCAAGAAACCAGGGAGATCTCGTATTCTTCCAGAACGATCTTAACGAAGACAATAAGCAGAGAATCGAGAAGCTTCATGCTATCCGAGCTTCTATCATGCACGGCTACCGTGGCTTCTATCTGCTGTATCAGCCGGTTGTCGATGCGCATACGGAGAAGCTTATCGGAGCTGAGGCTCTGCTTCGCTGGAAGAACGATACTTACGGAACGGTGCCGCCGGATCAGTTCATACCGTTGCTTGAGTCAGACCCGCTGTTTCCGGATCTCGGTGAGTGGATCATCAAGGAAGCTATAATGTCCGCCAAGAAGATCATCAGGGATAATCCTGACTTTATCATCAATATCAATCTGTCTTATACGCAGCTTGAGAAACATGACTTCGTCGATATGGTGTTCAAGATTCTCACGGATATGGATTATCCGCCGGAGCACCTTTGCTTCGAGGTTACGGAGAGATGCAGACTGCTCGATCTCGATCTGCTTAAGAATGTCACGGCAAGTCTTAAGGCCCGTGGCGTGCTGATCGCGCTCGATGACTTCGGTACGGGATTCTCTTCTGTCGGCATCGTTAAGGAGCTGCCGTTCGATATCATCAAAATCGACCGCGGATTCGTTCAGAAGATCGAAGAGGATGCGGTTGACCGTGAGTTGATCAAGCACTTTGCAGGTCTCGCTTCACTGTTCGGCGCGAAGGTCTGTGTCGAAGGTATCGAGACTGCAGGCATGAGAGATATCCTCCAGCAGTTCAATGTTAAGAGCTTCCAGGGCTACTATTATGCGAAGCCTTTGGAGCTTGATACGTTCCTCGAGTGGGAGAATGATCGCCGTTAGGTGCCTCCAGTGGACTAACTTCACTGTTTTGAGGGTTTTGGTCCACTGAATTGCTCTTTTGAGTGGACTAAATCATCATAATTAAGCGATTTGGTCCACTGATTCCTCGAATTAGTGGACCAGATAGTCGTTTTTGACCGATTCAGTCCACGGATTTTGCTGAATTAGTGGACTGAAATGCCGATATTCAGGTATTTGGTCCACCGGTGGGTGAAGAGCAACAAATAAGCATCAACCCCACAAAGCGGTGAGCATCGGGATTATCTGCTTCTTACGGCTCATGACGCCGGGAAGCCATACCTGATTGTCCTTCGGTTCGATATTAAATGCGAATCTGATCGTATCGTCGTTACCAAGATACAGAAGCTGCGTGCCCTCGATGAGAACGTCGGTGAGCATAAGGATCATCATGTCGTAGCCGTTCTTCTTGCGCATCGCCTTCATCGTCTCGAGGAACTCGTCCGTACGCTGCAGCATCTTCTCGGAATCGACACAGATGATCTGCGATACGCCGAGGATCTGGCCTGCGATGTGGAACTCCTTGAAATCCGCGCCGATAAGCTGCTCTGCAGACTTGGAGTCGGACGCAGACGAGTCGAAAAGCTCCTTTCCTATCTCTTCTATAGTGACACCTGCGATCTTAGACAGTCTTTCCGCCATCGCGATGTCGCGCTTGGTGCAGGTGGGACTCTTGAACATTACGGTATCCGACAGGATAGCGGAAGCCATGAGGCCTGCCATCTGAGGGAAGGGGGTAACACCGTGCTCACGGTAGATCTCGCCGATGATGGTCGTTGTGGAGCCGACAGGCTCGTTTCTTACATAGATGGGCTGAACAGTCTGGATGTCAGCCAAGCGGTGGTGGTCGATGATCTCGAGGATATCAGCCTGATCAAGTCCCGGAACAGCCTGTGCAGCTTCGTTGTGGTCGACCAGAACGAGCTTCTTATGGCGTGTCTTCAGTAAGTGGTAACGGGACAAAGTGCCGACAACCTTATCGTTCTCGTCGAGAACAGGGTAAGACCTGAAACGGCTCTTAAGAACGATCTCCTTAACGTCATCGATATAGTCGTTTAAGTGGAAAGCCACGAGATCTCCGTGAGAACATGCTCTGGAGATAGGAGTAGCCTGATATATAAGCTTAGAAACCTTAAGCGGATCAAGAGGTGTCTGAATCACGCAGGTCCTGCTCTCTGAATACTTCTTTGCTGTGCCTGCCTGGATGTCGGAACCGCACAGGATGAGGCAGGATACTTCGTTCTCAAGTGCTCTCTTCATCATGTCGGGCTGATCGCCGCAGATGACAATATTGTCCTTGCCCTTGAACATTAAAGATTCCTCGTTGGCGGGAAGGGCAATCGCGATGTCGCCTGATATGGAATCGCTCATGTCGGCCGGATCCTTGATGATATGGCCTTCTATAACGCCCAGGAGGTTAAATAACGGAAGATCCGTGATCTCCGGCTGGTCGATCGTATTAAGGTTGAAAGTCGCTATATCACCGGCTGTCAGTGTGCCGTAAAGTGTTCCGTCCGAGTTAACTACGGGGATGGAGGTCGTATTTGTCTCTGTCATGACCTTCCATGCTCTGTCGAGCGTAACTGAAGGGTCGAGGGCGGTCGGAGTATCGTAATCGATGTCGCAGACCTGTGTTCTTACGTCCTTAAGGCGTATCGGGGCGTCAAAACCGAACATCTTGAGCATTCTCTTGGTCTCGTCTGAGATGTGGTCGAGCCTTGCGGCCTTGTATTCGCGGTCTCCTGAGGCGTTGCGAAGGTTGGCGTACGCCATTGCTGACACTACAGCGTCAGTATCGGGGTTTTTATGTCCTACTACGTAAATATCGCTCATCAAACTTACCTTTTTATTATTATAAATATTGTTGTTATTATCGCACCTTGAAACGAGTTTTCCAATATGATAGATTTTTAGGGTGATTTCAATCCCATCCAGAATTAATAGGAGGATAATATGATCTATTCTACAGAAGTCAAGAACATGTGCCCTGTTCATCAGGGAGTGCATCACGGTGCAGCTCCGATCCCTGAGGAAGCAAAGTGGGTACAGGCTAAGCAGGTTACCGATATTTCCGGTTACACACACGGTATCGGCTGGTGCGCACCTCAGCAGGGTTGCTGCAAGCTGTCTCTCAATGTTAAGGACGGTATCATTCAGGAAGCTCTCGTTGAGACAATCGGATGCTCCGGTATGACACACTCCGCTGCTATGGCAGCTGAGATCCTTCCCGGACTCACAGTCCTCGAAGCTCTTAACACAGACCTCGTTTGCGACGCTATCAACACAGCAATGAGAGAGCTCTTCCTGCAGATCGTTTACGGAAGAACACAGTCTGCTTTCTCTGAGGGCGGTCTCCAGATCGGTGCAGGTCTTGAGGACCTCGGTAAGGGAACACGTTCCATGGTAGGTACAACATACGGTACTCTCGAGAAGGGTCCCCGTTACCTCGAGCTCACAGATGGTTATATCACAGAGGTT
>JAFZPX010000043.1 GCA_017552455.1 Clostridiales bacterium | reverse complement strand
GGAATACTCTCGAAAAGGTTCTTCCCTGTCTTATTCTTAGCAAAGACTTCTTTCCTGTCCAAACACAGATCCGCCCAAGGTCCGTAAACGATACCGGACTCATTCGGGAAAGGCATAAGATCAGATACAGTCTTCGTCTCGTCCTCACCGCAGTACCATGCCCTGTTATGATCAACTTCTGACTTTATCTCTTTCTTGATCTTAAGGCACTTATCCTTGTTGTAGCGGTAATCATTAAAGGCCCACATTACGACACTCGGATGATTGACTGCACTCTCAGCGTAATCTCTCATCATCTTTCTGTCTGCGCAGGCAATAACATAGATTCCGTACTGATCACACAGATTAAGGAATTCATCACTTAAAGGGAATCCTTCGCCTATAACCGCATTGATGCCGCATCTCTTCATGAGGATGATATCCTGGCGGAATCTTCCGAGAGGAACGCTAATACCGCCCTTAGGATCGAATTCACAGTAACGTACGAGATTAAGCTTAACCGGTACATCATTGATATGGAACTTATCTGCAAGAATCTCAGCTGTTCTGAATCCAAATCTCTTCTTCTTAACGCAGATAACTCTTCCTTCGGAATCCATCATCTCGATTATGAGGTCATAAAGAACAGGCGTTGCATCTGTCCATCTTGCAACATCCAATGCTACAAACTCTACCTTATCTCTTCTGGTAGATCCTGCTTCAGCAGTACCTCCTGCTTGAGACTGAATGCTTATCTGAACCAAAGGAAGCTTATACGGATCATATTCAGCTCTAACTTCCATCAAAGATACACTGAGCTGATAAGGCATTATGAGATCAGTGTGGTTTCTTACTCTGAAATCAGCTGTAACTGAGAAGTTACCCTTAGTTACACCGGTCTCCTTCTTAACAGTCAGTGACTTAGAGTCAGATGAAGTGTTAATGATATCAAGCTGATCAACGTAAGCATCCGGAACAGATGATACACTCAGATGAAGATTACTGATCTCAAGTAAAGATTCAGCAACGATCCTTACAGGTCTGATAAGTCCTGAAAAACCAAAGTTCATGAGTTCCTTAACTACATGACCATGTTTCTCTCTGTCCCATCTGTAGACTGCGATGGCAAGCTGGTTGGTTCCCGGTCTTGCACTGTCTGACAGCAAAATCCTCTTACGTGTCATTACCGCATGAGATTCTGTAATGAGCTGACCGTTAAGATAAACATCAAAGCTTCCGCAGATACCGGAAGTCTCAAGATAAAGTGCTCTGTCGAGGTCCTGAGGTGTAAATACAATACTGGTCCTGTAGATACCGATCTCATCGTTATCCTCATTAGTGGACTTCATTAAGTACTTATCACTGATGGAGTCTTCTCCACGCTTAGTGATCTTCTCAAGCTCAACAGGATAGTTATACAGAAGGTTCTGGGGTAATCCGTAACCTTCAGTCTGCCATGTGGAAGGAACATTGATGATATCCCAATCGGAATCATCAAAAGATAACGCCTCAAAACCAAACGGAACCTGAGACTCGCCTTGTGCAAGGAAAAACTTCCATGACGACAGGATCCTGTCGTAAGGAGAAGCTACTTCACCGAACTCGGGAAGCTTTCTTTCTTTGTATATATAATCGAACGTATCATATGGTAAAAATCCGTCAGTACTGAATTCAAAACCCATATTTACTCCTCTTGTCAGACAATTATATAGTTTATTTTAACAGATAGGCTTTTATCTGTTCGTTTCCGAATGGTTACAAGTTGTGGCAAATTATCTTTCCCCGACAATTCCCATTTAAACCCTTCAAACGCAATAAAATCAGTAATTACTTGTTCCAAACCGTCGATATTTTACCAACTTATTCAAATCTGTATATTTCTCGGTTCTGAGCATTTATAATTCCATTATGGATAAGGAGATAATTGAGAAACTTAACTATAGACTAGCTATACTTACAAAACTAATCAGTTTTGTTGAAGGCAGAATCGATTCACTTCCTCCCGGCAATCTTCATGTGCAACTTAACGGCGGGAAGGAATACTATTACATGCACGATAGTGATACACAGAGGAATAAGAAAGTACCTATATATGATAAAAAACAAATTTCCGATATGGCACATCGGTCTTACTACCTCAAGATCCTTCGCGCAGCTCAAGCAGAACGTAAGATTATTCGCCAATTCCTAGACAGAGTCCCTGATGTATCGTTCGAAGATATATATGAGTCTCTTCCAATATCCAGGCAAGACCTAATAACTCCTGTCAGATTAACTAACAGTCAATACATTGACCGTTGGCAGAATCAAATGTATAAACACAAACCGTTTTATGAAGGCGATCCGTTCTTTATTACCGATCGAGGAGAACGCGTAAGGTCAAAATCCGAACAACTGATTGCCAACCGTTTAAATATCAAAGGCATCCCATATAAATACGAATGTCCGGTTTTAATTAATGGAAATACTTTCCACCCCGATTTTACGATATTACGAATAAGCGACCGTAAAGAGCTTTACTATGAACATCTTGGCAAAATGGGTGATGAAGATTATGCCTATAAAGCCATTAATCGAATAAACACATATGTTATGAACGGCTATGTACAGGGATCCAATTTATTTACCACTATGGAAAGCAACAAAGTTCCGTTTGACATACGAATTCTTGATAAGATGATTGAAGAAAACTTCAGATAACGTTGAATGTGGCGCTTTTCATAAAATGTAGATATGTGCCACAAATAACGACCTCTTTTTGTGGCTGATTCTTCTATTATTCAATTGCGCCACAATAAAATGGAGAATCCTGTGGCACAATCTTATAACTGATTCTTTCGCCACAAAAACAGCCTATAATTCGTGGCACAATTCCATTATTCATAAATCTCGCCACAATTGAGAATAAATAACAAACAAAAAGAGAGCCGCCTGCCAATGAGACGACTCTCTATAAATCAATTCTACCCAGCTATCAGAATCTGAAGATAGAGATGCTTCTGATGATAGGAGCGAGTGTGTTAGCTACTGTAGACATCATCTTGATGAAGATATCGAGAGCAACACCTACAACGTCCTTACGAGTATCACCGATCGTGTCACCCGTAACGGAAGCCTTGTGTGCAGCGGAACCCTTACCGTGTCCCTCGAGCATACCGGACTCGATGTACTTCTTAGCGTTATCGAAAGCACCGCCGGAGTTACCCATGAAGATAGCTCTCGGGATAGCAACGATAGTAGCGCCTACGAGAAGTCCTCCGACGAACTGTACGCCGAAGAGGATACCGCCGACTACAGGGATAACGAGAGCAAGGATTGAAGGAACTACCATCTTACGGATAGCTTCTCTTGCTGCCATTGCGATCATCTTGTTGTAGTCAGGCTTAACCTTACCCTCGAGAACGCCGGGAACAGACATCTGCTTATCACCCTCGTCAGCCATGAGCTTTGCAGAGTCGATAGTGTTGTCTGTAAGAACAGCACTGAAGTACTCAACAAGAGCACCACCGATGATACCACCGGAGATTACTGCGAACGAAGCGAAGTTAAGAACTGGATCAGCACCGATCTCTGTGTACTGTCCGACATAAGCTGTAATGAGTGAAACTGTAGCGAAAGCTGCAGAACCGATAGCAAAACCCTTACCAATAGCAGCAGTTGTATTACCTACAGCATCGAGCTTATCTGTGATTGCACGAACCTCAGGAGCGAGGTGGCAAGCTTCTGCAAGACCGCCTGCATTATCTGCGATAGGTCCGAAAGCGTCGATGGAAACTGTAGCACCAACGAATGCAAGCATACCGAGAGCGGAAACAGCTACACCGTATGTACCGCCGAGGATACCGGAGATAAGGAGTGAAACACCGATAAGAAGGATCGGAAGCAGACAAGATCTGGAACCGATAGCGTCACCCTTTGTGACAACGAAGGCCTCACCTTCTGTACATATCTCAGCAAGCTCTCTTGTAGGCTTGTGATCTGTAGCTGTGTAGTACTCAGTGATGATACCAATAGCAACACCGCTGACGATACCGAGAACGGAAGAGATCCAAGGAGATGCCCAGCCGAGCTTAAAGCCGTAAGCAGACATATCATAATCCTTGAACATGATATAAGAAGCGATACCGCCGAGAACGACAGTAACACCTGCAGAGATCCATGTGGAGAGGTCGAGCTCTCTTGAAGGATCATCACCCATCTTCTTGAAGTTAGCGATGCCAAGACCAATAAGGCATCCGATAAGGCCGCAAGCTGCAAGTACGATTGGGAACAAAGAAGCATTTGTAAACGCCTGCTCAGCGATCTCGAGACCCTTGTGAACAGCTACCTGATAAAGAGTAACAGCGATCATGATAGTAGCAGACATTGTAGCAACAAAGCTCTCGAGCAAGTCGGAGCAGTTACCTGCGATGTCGTTTACATTGTCACCGATGAAGTCAGCGATTGTGTTAGGAATTCTGGAGTCATCCTCAGGAAGGTCATGACGGAGCTTACCGAGGATATCAGAAGAAATATCTGCTGCCTTTGTATAGTTACCGCCGGCAACACGGTTAAACATAGCAACGATGGAACATCCGAGCGAATATGTGGAGATTCTCATCATTGTAGGATTACACACGAGATTTACGAGGATACCTCTGCTCTCAGCTACGTGTGATACACCGCCGTCAAAGCAGAACTCACCAAGGAGAAGTACGAGTATGATACCGAACATACCGAATGCCTGAACTGCAAGTCCGCTGATAGAACCGCCGCACAAAGCAACCTTTACAGTCTCTCCGATGGAAAGTGACTCTCTAGCCTTGTTAGATGTTCTAACATTGGCGTATGTCGCACTCTTCATACCGAGAATACATACGATGGAACTCATAAGTCCTCCGATGAGGAACGAGATACCGGATGTCTTCTCGATGACCATGCAGAAGATAACTGCAACTACACAAAGAACAATACCGATGTACTTGAACTCAGTCTTAAGGAACGTCTCAGCTCCAGACCTGATGATACCGGCAAGTTCGGACATCTCCGCTGTACCCTCCGGCATCTGCTTGATCCTGGAGTAATTCCAAAAAATGTAGACCATAGCAACGACGGTGAGACAGAGGACGACCAGCCAAACAGAAACTGTTGACATATAACTACCCTCCTGAAAAAACAAACTAAAAAAACAATACTACATCCAGGGGGAAATTACAATTTTAAAATACTATTATAAGGCCAACAATCTCAAGGATTATGATCAGTCCGAAGATAACGCATCCGATGATCAGATCGACCGGTCTTTTGAAGAACTCGGGTGTCGAGAAAGACTCCTTGGTAAGTATGCCCATCGAAGATGTCTTATCGAATGAATCACCGTGCTTAATCTCGCTGACATGATCCTTGGAAGGATCATATACATTGGGCTTGCCGTCATAGCCCGTGTCATATACTGCAGCTACTTCCGGCTTTACCTGTCCGGATATAAGAGCTTCATCTTCAAACGGTTCGTTATAGGAGATCGATGTGTCAGTAAACTCAACAGATTCATAACGCGATGATCTCATAAGCTTGCGCTTATTCTCATCCGTCTTAATGACAAATCCTGTATTATCATCCGGGTCCTTTGTATTCAGGACATTACGCTCCGGATCCATGTCGAAGTCTCTGACTGCCATAAGCGGATTATATCACGGTTATCACCAAGGTGTACCAGTATTACTATATCCAGAGTACGGATCGTCCGGAGTTCCGTTAGCACCTTCATAGCGCTCCTGCTGACCCTGATTCTGAATATCGATGATCTGCTCTTCAGGTGTCATGGTAGGAGTAGGTGTTGCTCCGCCGTCACCGCCTTCAGGAGTAGGTGTAGGTCCCTGACCGTCATCAGGTGTCGGCGTAGGCTCATCACCGCCTTCAGGTGTAGGAGTCGGAGTATCCTCTCCTCCTTCAGGAGTAGGTGTTGGTGTCTCATCACCCTCGGGTGTAGGTGTAGGCGTATCTCCCTCAGGTGTCGGAGTCGGAGTTTCCGAAGGTGTAGGTGTCGGATCCTCTTCCGGCGGTTGGACGAGAGAATTATAGAATTCGTCAATCTCGTTCTTCAGAGTCTGAGCATCAGGATAGTGACCGCTGTTATCATCTCTTGAAGCACAGCCGTTCTCACAAAGAATGTCTCTTGCCTGATCGAGTATGGCGAGAACCTCATCGAGATTCTCATCAGTAATGTTATTAGGATCAATCTGCTCTACCAAAGAGAGAGCATAGTTAACACGAAGTCTGCAGTCCTGGGGATCCTCAAGATCATATTCCATTGCACTTGCATACTCCTGCTCGGCAAGTTCGTACTGACCGAGCGTATAGTAGATGTTTCCTCTGTTATACAGATTAACGTAAGGCTCAACAAATCCGAGGAATCCGAGACCGTTCTGCTCATAGATTCCCTTGTTATACTTCTCGATCATCTTATTGTTGCTATAGTCCGCGAGAAGAAGGATCGCGAGGAATACAGCTATGATCGTCCAGATTGCAGCTACTAATCTTCTCATACTCATCCCCTCCTCTTAAGACTGATGAACTCGTATGTGACCAGAGCAGCAAGAGGGATCATAAACCAATAATAGATATCCACATAACCCTGCCTGAACTCTTCTTCAGGATCGCTGAGAAAGTCTGTTGTTAAACCTTCAATCAAAGTATCCAAAACACCCTCATTATTCATATACAGATACTGAACTCCAAGATCGCTCGCAAGGACATTAAGATTGTCCTCATCAAGCTTTGTAACAGCTTCTGAACCATTAGTAGCCAATACTGTGGAATATGTGTTGCGCAGATCATCATAATACTGCATATGTCCGCCTCTTTCAGTACCATATCCCATAACTGCGCCGCCATCGATATACTCGGCGATATCATCAAAAGATCTTAGACCAACTCCGTCAGTATTCTCACCGTCTGTCATAAAGAATACTACAGTGTTAGCATCTTCATCATCATGAGCTCTGTCAGCGATATCTTCCAAAGTGTCATAACATACCGAAATGTTGGTACCGGTAGCATATGTAGGAGATAACGGATAGATAGCATCTATCGCATTCTGTACATAGTTAATATTATCCGTAAAAGGTGTAAGCACATGCGTATTGTTGTTAAAGCAGATAACCGAGAACTTGGCACCGGGCAGGTTCTCGAGCAGATATTGAACATCAGCCTTTGCCCGGTCAAGCCTTGTATCATAACCATTCTGATCATCACCTAACATACTGATAGTATCATCAATAACGATGATGACGTTAAGCTCCATAGTCTGCTTCTCTACTCTGATATTATCCGCTGGATACATAGGGCGCAGATTAATAACAAACAGAAGCAAAACTGTCAGGATCTGTCTGATATAAGGGATAACTCCACGTCTTTTGAACACGATAAGAACAACGCAGAAGACTGCCATGATCGGGATCGGTATTATCGGATTAAATGTAATGTCACTAATCAAACCGCTCATACGTCACACCTTACACAACCACTGCATCAGAATCATAAATGCCATAGAGATAAGCAGTATCATAAACGGGATCTCAGGTGTAACCTTCTCGCTTATCTCATACTCAACTGTATCAAGAGAAGCTACATGCTCCTGAATCTCTTCTACGATATTACCTACGACTCTTGAATCTTCACCATAATAGAATTCACCGCCTGTCATCTCGACAGTACTTCTCATCATAGCCTTATCAGAAGGATACATGACCTCAGTACCGATACCGTAAACAGTGATTCCTCTGTCAACACAAAGCTGTCCTGCCTCAGGAAGAGTAATGATCTCTGTTCCCTGTAGATCGTTGTCTGTAGAGAAGATAATGATTCTGGATCTATCCGGATCTTCCTCGATATTGGTAAAGTCAAGCGCCGCAGCAGCAAGGCCGTCTCCTATGATGGAAGAACCTCTCTGTGCGTTGCCTACTAAAGTACCGGCACTGATATAGTTATCAAGCTCAACAAGTCTGTCGCTGTAACCTACGCGGCCGTTATAGAAATCATTACGAAGCTCCAACGCCTCTTCGATGATATCGAGCTCCTCAAGCACCTGCTCATAATCTGTAGTCAGAGGGCAAAGATACAAAGGAGATGTATTGAAGATAACAATACCGAATCTTTCTCCATTAAGATTCTCAACAACTTCCTTGAGCTTACCAACAAGTTCAGCATTAAGATGGTCAACCGTGGTAGATATATCCATGCACAGGATAATATCGCGATTCATATTCTGAATCTCAGTAACCTCTGTCCTGTAAGGAACAGCCATAAGGAAACCTGACAGCAGAATATTAGCCACGATGCTCGTGGAAAGAATGAACTTAAGGAACTTATATATCCTCATCTTTCTTCTGAAGTGAGGAATCTGCTTAATGTAATCAAGTTCCGCAGCCTTTGTGCCGCCTTTAAACTTCTTCTTTCTTCTGAATCTGATGAAAGAGAATACAATAAAGAAAAGTGCTATACCGGCACAGACATAAAGGGCGATAGTATACTTTAATTCCATCTTGAGATCACCCCTCTTGTCTTCTCTATTGAATTCTTAACGTCACCTGCAGATATCTTGTCGAACTCAGGCTCATAGTACTCTTCGATAAGATCGGCAAGATCTACAAGCTCTGTCTTCTTAATCTCTGAGAGCGAATACTTCGTAACCTCTATTCCTGTTGCCTTATAAGCAAAATCTCTTATAAGCACACTCATCTTCTCATAAGAAGGTCTGATACGTGTCTTATCAGAATCAAATTCCATCTCTATATGATGAAGCCTGGCAAGATACTCCTGCTTAAGTTTCTGCATATCGGGCTTTTCCCAAAGAATCGCTTTAATAGTATTCTTTCTTCCTGCCTTCTTATTTCTTATTATCCTGAAAATGATCATGGCAATAAGAATTAAAGTCACGAGAGCAAGAGCCGCAGCAGTAAGTGCGATCGGCCAGGCAGAGTATTTAAACATCTTCTGTACATCTACTGTCGTAGGCATTCTATTACTTCCACATCTTATGTTTCTCAAGAAGCTCTATAAGGCTTCTGTCTACATGATCAACGGTATCAACCGAAGTGTGAGCTATACCGTGATGATTAAGCTTATCTTCGTTTGCATCAATTATCTCCTGACGCATCTTCGCTGATATCTTCTTAAGCTTACGGCTCTCAGATACAAACGGAGGAATATAGTCGCGGCGGTCTACACTGTAGATCTTCTTACCGAACATATCAGCGTCGGATACATTAACAAGAAGAACATCATGTACAATAACGAGCTGTCTTAACAAAGACTCATCGAGCTTTCTTGTACCTTCCATATCTGTAACCAGAATGATGATCATCCTTCTTCTGATATTACGAATGAGATACTGAAGTGCCTTATTAAGATCGGAGTCATTATCATAAGTAACTGAGTCATGATAATTACTTAATATATTCTCTATATTAAGAAGTCCTCTCTTAAACGGGAAATGACGCATGGACTTGTTGTCCGGGAATATGGCACTTACATAGTCTCCGTTGTGATCGACCATATATGCCAAAGATCCGCCTGAGATCAAAGCTACATCGCGCTTCTCCTCACCGGCATCAGTATCAGCAAGCATACGCTTGTTAGTATCCATTACAAACATGATATTATGCTTCTTCTCGGCAATATACTGCCTGATAAGGACCTTCTGGCTTCTTGATGTAGCTTTCCAGTCGATATCCTTGATATCGTCACCCGGAACATATTCGCGTAGCTCATCAAAGTTCATACTTCTACCCTTATAGATAGAGTTATATGAACCATCCAAAACTCTGCTCGTCGCCCTGTTTGTAGCTATAGTCTTATAGCGCTGAAGGCCCGAGCTGATCCTTGAAACGTAATTCAACTTCATGGAGTATTAACAGCCTGGAAGATAGCGTCGATAATTGTCTCAGGCTGAACACCGTCAGCGATAGCTGCGAAGTTCAACATGATTCTGTGTCTCATTACCTCGTGACGCATTTCCTTAACGTCATCAGGTGTTACATAAGCTCTGCCCTGGTAAAGTGCAACAGCCTTTGAAGCTTCCATGAATGCGATAGCTGCACGGGTTGATGCACCCATAGCGACATAAGGCGCAAGATCCTTGAAGATTGTCTCCTTGCTTCTGGAAGCCTGAACAAGATCAACAATGTACTTCTTGATAGAAGGAGCAAGATAGATCTTCTTGCAGATATCCTGAAGGAAGAGAACATCATCAATCGAAGCTACAGGAGTTACATTCGTAAATACATCCTTCTCGATACGGTTAAGGATCTCAATCTCCTGATCAGCAGAAGGATATGTGATTATCTCCTTAAGAAGGAATCTGTCGAGCTGAGCCTCAGAAAGCTCATAAGTACCTTCCTGCTCGATAGGGTTCTGTGTAGCAACTACAACAAAAATGTCAGGGAGCTTATAGCTTGTACCGCCGATACTTACTGTTCTCTCCTGCATGGCCTCGAGCATGGCACTCTGAGTCTTTGCAGAAGATCTGTTGATCTCATCGAGAAGAACAAAGTTGGCGAATACAGGACCGATCTTTGTCTCGAACGTATTGTTATTCATATTAAACGTCTGAGTACCGATGATATCACTCGGCAGAAGGTCAGGCGTACACTGGATTCTGGAGAAGTCACCGTTAACAGCTTCTGTAACTACCTTAGCTGCAGTAGTCTTAGCAAGACCCGGCACAGACTCAAGAAGGATATGGCCGTTAGCCATCATAGAAACAAGAAGCGAAAGACCCAGTCTCTCCTGTCCTACCATCTTGGATGAATAATAGTCCTTGATACCCTTGATAATGGTACCGGCGCGCTGCATCTGCTCAACTGTGATATCAGTCTTAATCTGATCCATATAGCTATCCCCTTTGGTATTATTAAAAAACTCTTATGATTATAACACAAACTAATAAAAAAGAACTGCCCGTTAGGACAGCCCTTATTAAAAGTAATAAATAAACTTAAATAATCAAGCCTTGCCTGCAGCCTCGAAGCCCTCGCAGAGCTCCTTAGCCTTAGCAACGATAGCCTCACAACCGGGCTTGAGAAGCTTACGAGGATCGTAGCCCTTGCCCTCGAGATCCTTGCCAGCCTCGATGTACTTACGTGTAGCATCAGCGAATACGAGCTGGAGCTCTGTATTGATGTTGATCTTGGAAACACCAAGGGAAACAGCCTTCTTTGTCTGCTCGAAGGGGATTCCGGAACCGCCGTGGAGAACCATAGGCTTACCACCGATAGCTTCCTTGATCTCAGCGAGTCTGTCGAAGTTAAGCCCAGCCCAATCAGCAGGATACTTACCGTGGATGTTACCGATACCTGCAGCAAGGAAGTCTACGCCGAGATCAGCGATCTTCTTGCACTCAGCAGGATCAGCGAGCTCACCTGCGGAAGCAACACCGTCCTCAACGCCGCCGATACCACCTACTTCGCACTCTACGGAAACGCCCTTAGCGTGTGCGAGCTCGATGATCTCCTTGGACTTAGCGATGTTCTCCTCGATCGGGAAGTGAGAACCGTCGAACATTACGGAAGAGTAACCAGCCTCGATGCAAGCCTTAGCACCCTCGTATGTACCGTGGTCGAGGTGCAAAGCAACGGGAACTGTGATACCCATAGAATCGATAAGGTCGTTTACCATGTCAACAACAACCTTGTATCCGCCCATGTACTTTGCAGCACTCTCGGATGTCTGGATCATAACAGGAGTGTTTGTCTCCTGAACAGCTCTCAGAATGCACTGTGTCCACTCGAGGTTGTTTGTGTTGAATGCGGGGATCGCGTAGTGACCCTCGTGAGCCTTGTTGATCATTTCTGTTGCAGAAACTAATGCCATTTATATTTCCTCCAATTAGTTATTAGTTAGCCTATGCTATCTTACATTATTCTTATGAAAAATCAACTGAATATTGCAGATATTATTACGAGCTTACTTCTCTTCGTTATGCTCGTTTGTAACCTCATCAACGATATTGCCGATATCTTCATCATTAAGCTCTGATGCCTCGATATCCTTCTTGCCTCTACCGTCTGTATTAGGCTTGATTGCATCTTCACTGTTTCTTGCTCCGTATGCATCAGCAATAGCAAGAGACTCTTCCTTAAGCTTTGTGAAATCCTCAACAGAAGCGAGATCCTTGGAAGAAGTCTGATAGCAAGCTTCGTCAAAAACATTATCGAGAACGAGGTACTGAGTAACAGCGCCCTTGTTTACTGCGTTATTGAGCATCTCCTCCGCCTTATCAGGCTCACCCTCTCTTGCATCAAAGCTGTCGAAAGGAATGTCGATGAGGCTGAACTTATAACGAAGAACAAGCTTCTTCTCGTTGTAATCGATAGCTACACGGAACTTCTCAATCATGAATGTCTGAACGAATACAAGCAGACTGATAATGAATCCAACACCGCTTACAGCGCCAAGAATGTACTGCTTATTTGCAAGTACGAGGCAGAATACAACCGCCAAAGCGATGAATACCACCATAAGTATTACAGTGATGATTCTTCTGTTCTTGATCTGGCTCTCGTTAGCCGGAAAGCAGTGTACGCCCTCCTGCGGCAGCTTAGCGATCAGATCGTTGTTCTCAAATCCGGTTCCCATAATAGGTCCTCCTTAATTAATATCTTTATCAAAGTGCAGACAGTGTAGCGATTCTGTCCGAGATATTCTTCTGCATTTCTTCGTACTTAGTAAGCTTAGCTCTCTCGGCCTCTACTACCTGTGCGGGAGCCTTAGCAGTAAAGTTCTCGTTAGAGAGCTTACCGTTAAGTCTCTTTATCTCAACGTCAAGCTTCTCCTTCTCCTTACCGAGACGCTCGAGCTCCTTGCTGATGTCGATGAGATCCTCGAGAGGCATATAAATCTCTCCGCCCTCGAAAAGCGCAGCTACAGCCGTGGAAGGGATGCCTTCCTTGTCCTTCTGAATGTCCATGGAGCCTACGGAAGCCAGTCTCTCAAGGAAAGGCAGACCGTTGGTAAACATGGAAGCAACCTCGTCAGAAGCCGTTACTACTATGATGTGAGCCTTGCGTGAAGGAGCTACGTTCATCTCCGCACGGATATTACGCATAGATCTGATAGCGCCCATGAGAGTGCTCATCATCTTCTCATCCTCAGGGAAAGAAGGAACCTTGGAAGCGTCAGGCCAATCAGTGATCATTATGGAATCACCAGCATTATCGATAACAAGGTTTCTGTATACCTCTTCCGTAAGGAACGGCATTACCGGGTGCAGAAGCTTCATGAGTGTAGCAAGTACGTTGTTCAACAGGTAAAGTGCCTCATTTCTTGTCGGGCAGTTCTCATCGAACAAACGGCTCTTTGCAATCTCGATATACCAGTCACAGTAAGACTCCCAGATAAAGTCTACGATCTTCTGGAGAGCAACACCGTAATCGTAGTTCTCGAAGTTTACTGTAACCTCACTAATAAGTCTGTTAAGACCTGTAAGGATCCACTTGTCTTCAAGTGTGTACTTGGAAGGATCAACATTCTCGTAAGAAAGATCATCGCCGCAGTTCATAATAACGAATCTCATGGCGTTCCAGATCTTATTAGAGAAGTTTCTTCCCATCTCGATCTTGTCTTCCTGGAATCTCTGGTCGTTACCGGGAGCATTACCTGTTACGAGAGCAAATCTCAAGGCATCTGCACCGTACTTGTCGATGATCTCGAGCGGATCGATACCGTTACCCAAAGACTTACTCATCTTTCTTCCCTGCGCATCCCTTACGAGACCGTGAATAAGAACATCCTTGAAAGGAACCTCATTCATGTGTGCGCAGCCGGCAACCATCATTCTGGATACCCAGAAAGTAATGATGTCATAACCTGTTACGAGAGTGTTTGTAGGATAGAACTTCTTAAGATCCTCTGTATTCTCAGGCCAGCCTAATGTTGAGAAAGGCCACAGAGCTGAAGAGAACCATGTATCAAGTGTATCGGGATCCTGACGCATGGGCTTGCCGCACTTAGGGCAAACTGCGCTGTTATCCTTAGTAACTACGATCTCACCGCAGTCATCGCAGTAGAACGCAGGGATTCTGTGACCCCACCAGAGCTGTCTGGAGATACACCAGTCACGGATATCGTTCATCCAGTTAAAGTAATTCTTCTCAAATCTTGTAGGAACGAATCTTGTCTTACCTGTCTTAACAGCTTCGATAGCAGGCTTTGCAAGCTCTTCCATCTTAACGAACCACTGCAGTGATACACGGGGCTCGATAGTAGTACCGCAACGGTAGCATGTACCTACGTTGTGGTTGTGGTCTTCTGTGCTAAGGAGGAAGCCGCCTTCCTCGAGGTCCTTAACGATAGCTTTTCGAGCTTCGTAGCGGTCCATTCCGGCATACTTAGGATAGTCCTCTGTTACCTTCGCATCCTCAGTAAGAACTGTAATAACCTCAAGGTTATGTCTTCTTCCTACCTCGAAGTCGTTAGGGTCATGTGCAGGAGTGATCTTAACTGCACCTGTACCGAACTCTACATCAACATAATCGTCGGCAATTACAGGGATCTTTCTTCCTACGAGAGGCAGAACGAGCATCTTGCCGATGATGTCCTTATAACGCTCATCCTTGAGGTTAACTGCAACAGCAGTATCGCCGAGGAGTGTCTCAGGTCTTGTTGTAGCAAGCTCGATATAGCCTGTGCCATCCTCGAAAGGATACTTAAGGTGCCAGAAGTGACCTGCCTGATCTTCGTACTCTACCTCAGCGTTGGAGATAGATGTAAGGCAGTGAGGACACCAGTTAATGATTCTCTCGCCTCTGTAGATATAACCCTGGTTATAGTACTTAACGAATACTTCCTTAACTGCCTCAGAGCATCCCTCGTCCATAGTGAAACGCTCGTGGTCCCAGTCACAAGATGAACCCATCTTCTTGAGCTGCTCTACGATTCTTCCGCCGTACTGCTTCTTCCAATCCCAAGCGCGCTCGAGGAACTTCTCTCTTCCGAGATCTTCCTTGAAGATGCCTTCTTTACGCATCTGCTCTACGATCTTTGCCTCTGTAGCGATTGAAGCGTGGTCAGTGCCCGGCAGCCAGAGTGTCGAGTAACCTCTCATTCTCTTATATCTGACAAGAATATCCTGAAGGGTATTATCAAGAGCGTGTCCCATATGCAGCTGACCCGTGATGTTCGGGGGCGGCATAACTATTGAGAAAGCCTCTTTCTCGGGGTTGTTGTCCGGCTTAAAGTAGCCCTTGTCCTTCCATTCATTGTAAAGCCTGGGTTCCGCCTCCTTCGGATCGAAAACCTTGTTTACTGAATCAATTCTTGCCATGAAACTATACTTCTTCTTTCTTTAAATTATTTGTCTAATATCATCGAGAGAGCACCATAGAGGATGGAATCATCGCCCAATGCCGCTGTCTTGAATTCAACTGTTTCCCTGATTGAAGGCATGCAGTATCTGTCTACTTCGGAGAGGATCTTCTCAAGGAAATAGTCACCGCAGGCTTCAATAACACCGCCGCCATATACGACCATCTCAGGGCTGAATGTATTAACGAGGTTACCGGAAGCGATTGCCAGGTAGTGGCAGGCACGGTCTACAGCTTCAACTGTGACCGGATCCTTTACAGCGAGGCTCTTCTTGAGAAGCTTACTCTTGAAGACGCCGTCTGTAACAGCATCAGCCATGGAAGTATCTCTTCCTCTTGCAGCCTGCATTCTGATATAGTCGCTCATTCCCTGCTTACTGGAGAATGCCTCAAGGCAGCCTCTCTGTCCGCAGTTACATCTCGGTCCTTCAGGATCAAGGATCATGTGACCGTACTCAGCGCCCTTGAACTTATGTCCTGTATAGAGCTTGCCGTCGAGAATAAGTCCGCCGCCCATTCCTGTTCCTACGAACAAGCCGACAACATCCTTCTTACCCTTGGCAACACCATACTTATACTCACCGAGAACACCGACGTTAACATCGTTGCCGATGAAGAAAGGTGCACCAAACTTCTTCTCGATGGGCTTTCTGATATCGTAATTCTTCCAAGGCAGATTAGGTGAAGTAAGAACAATGCCGTTCTGCTGATCGATAACACCGGGAGCACCTGCTGCTATCGCCTTAATCTGGTTTCTCTTGATACCAAATCCGCCGATCAATTCGTCAACAACTGAGATGATAGTCTCTTCAACATTCTGAGTTGCTTCACCATCGGCCTTAGTCTTCTTCTTAATGCGGTAAACGATGTTCTTCTTCGAATCGAAGATCGCACCAAGGATCTTAGTACCGCCGATATCAAGGCAAATGTTGTACATAGCGGGCATGAGTCTTACCTCCTTACTTATCAGCCTACATCGAGACCAAGACGCTTATCGTCAGTCGCGACAACGGCATTACTTGAACTCTCTGACGCCTTCTTCTTATAGATAAGAGTGGGTTCCTTGCCATCTGTGATGCAAGGCGCGTCGATAACACACTTGGAAACATCCTTCTGAGACGGGATGTTATACATGATGTTCTGCATTGTGCTCTCGATAATGGAACGGAGTCCTCTTGCACCGGTCTTCTGCTCGATGGCCTTGTTAGCGATCGCGAGGACAGCTTCATCTGTGAACTCGAGTTCTACATCATCAAGCTTGAGCATCTTCTTGTACTGCTTTACGATAGCGTTCTTAGGCTGTGTAAGAACATGTACAAGATCCTCAGCTGTAAGCTTATTAAGAGCTACAGTAACAGGGATTCTTCCGATAAACTCAGGAATCAAACCGAACTTCATAAGATCCATGGGCTGAACCTGACTGTAGAACAATCCGCTGTGCATATCCTTCTTGGACTGAATATCAGCTCCGAATCCATACTGCTTATCAGCTACTCTCTGAGCGATAATCTCGTCGAGACCGTCAAAGGCACCGCCGCAGATGAACAGGATGTTAGTTGTATCAATGGAATAGCACTCTTCATTAGGATGCTTTCTTCCGCCCTTGGGAGGTACGTTAGCCAATGTACCCTCAAGGATCTTGAGCAATGCCTGCTGAACGCCCTCACCGGATACGTCTCTTGTGATGGAAACGTTCTCAGACTTCTTAGTGATCTTATCGATCTCATCAATATAGATGATACCTGTCTGTGCACGCTCTATATCGTAATCAGCTGCAATGATGAGCTTGAGGAGAATATTCTCTACGTCTTCACCAACGTAACCTGCTTCTGTAAGAGAAGTAGCGTCAGCAACAGCGAAAGGTACATCGAGGATTCTGGCAAGTGTCTGAGCAAGAAGTGTCTTACCTGAACCTGTAGGACCGAGCATAAGGATATTACTCTTAGCTATCTCGGTATCGTCATCGGACATATCCGCATAGACTCTCTTGTAGTGGTTGTAAACAGCTACAGACAAAGCGATCTTCGCATCATCCTGACCGATAACATACTGATCAAGCTTATCCTTGATATCGTGAGGAGTAATGAGCTTGTTAGGCCTTGTGGACTTAAGTCTCTTCTTCTTTCTGACCTTCTCCTCTTCAGAGATGATACCGTAGGCTGTTCTGATACAGTCAATACAGATGTAGCAGTTAACTCCGGAGAAGAGTCTGGGTACATCATACTCGGACTTACCGCAGAAAGAGCAACTTAAGATCTCTCCTCCGTTACCGTTATCACCGCCGTCATATCTCATGTTTGCCATTTAACACCCCTTAAATGTTAAGTTTAAACAATTAAGTTTATCACATTATATATAAAATATAAAAATAGAGTATTAAAAGTAAATTAAAAACGCCGTTTCCGGACAGAAACGGCGTTTTGTGTCTCTATTATTAAACGGAAGATTACTCTTCTGTCTTTGCCTCATCTTCAGACTCAGCCTTCGGCTCTGTCTTAACTGCATGATCTGCGAGCCACTCAACAGTCTTTCTGTTGATGATTGTCTCCTTGATGTAAGGATTCTCCTCGCCGAATGCCTGCTTGAGATTCTCAACATCAGTATGGTAAGCCTTAGCCATATCCTCGAGTTCCGTCGGGGACGCTTCTGCTGTAGCCT
>JAFZPX010000005.1 GCA_017552455.1 Clostridiales bacterium | reverse complement strand
ATGAAGATTTAAAAGCAAGCGGGATGATGCTGATGATAATCGTTATCATCATGAATACATCATAAAAACCGGATAACTTATCAGAATCATCCGCAACTTCAATTACTTCATATAACCGTTTCCTGTAATCCATATTACTTCCTAAAAAACTTAAAGATGTCGCTCAACCCGAAGGTAGTTTTATGGTAGATCTTATTTCTGATTGATCGTCTTGGGTTCTTAATAAACCCCATGCCCTTCTTCCCATAAAATGGATTAATTGCTCTCTTGAATCGACGCTTATACTTTCCAGTCGTACGAGCGCGCAATGACTTCTTCAATGACGGCTTTCTAAAACCAATTCTTATACTTGATCTTCTCCGCCTTCCCATTCGATTAAACTAACCTCTTGAAACATAATTAGATTATAGATAGAAGATATTAACTAACCTTGAACAAACAAAAACAAGAATTGCAATAATTGAAACAACTCGTTAACCAATCAAAAAGGCCACGGAGAATCCGCGGCCTTAAATACCTTTCAATAAGAACAAGCTTTTCGCTTATCTTCCTACGTTGCTTGCCACTGCTGCCGCTTTCGCTGCGATGGTGTTTGTGGAAGCATACAGCGAGCTTGTCGGAGCTACCGGGCTCATCATGACCTTACCTGTTCCTCTGTAGACGTTTACGAGGCCCTCGCCGCTGACTGCGGATCCGAGGAGAGTCTTTGTGGAGCGCTCTACTGTGAATTCGAGTGATGTTGACCAGCAAACTGCGAGGTTGCCGTCTATCTTGAGCTCGTCGCCGTTGAGTTCAACTGTGATGAGTTCTGAAGAAGGAACGTTACTCTCAAGTGCTACGATGCCGTTGCCGCTCAAGCTTAAGTTGAAGAAACCCTCGCCTCCGAGCGCCGCGGACGAGATATTCTTACGTGCGGTCACCTTACTTACTACCTTGCCGTCGCTTGCGAGGAACATGCCGTCCTCGATCGTCATTCCAGCGGGACCCCAAGTCGCGACGTCCTCGAGGAGGATAAATTTATATGTAGGCTCGAGCACGAGAAGGCCTGCGCCGACATACTCGGGCTTAACTGCGGACTCCTTAGTAACTGCGCCCTTGATTGCCTTGCCGAGGAGGTCACCTACGCCCTTAACGCCTGATGTAGCCTGGACGGAACCGCCCATCCACTGCATCGCACCGGCCTGAACGATAACACTATTCTGACCGTTGAGCTCGACTACGAGCTGACGTCTTCTAACGCCCATCTTGCTCATGAAATATTCCGTCGTCGCATTCATGGGCGAGACACTGGCATCCTGCTGATATTCGAGCACATGAAAGTTCGCGTTGGAATCAATATACTTCCTGTTCTCGTTCTGTAAGTTAAAAATCTGCATAGGGAAACCTCCTGTGGATAAGATAAAAATATTTTAACATAATCGAGGGAGTTCTTTGTGGCGAATTATCAGTCTTTCAGCCCTTCCTGGCCGTTCTCCGAGAGAAGCGCGTTGATCTTATCCGTATCATAGATTCGGTTATTAAGCGCGACTATCAGACACGCGTCCTTGGGGTTCTTCGAATACAGCTCGTTAAAGCCGTAAAGCTTGAGCGCGCGGTTGGTCTCGGTCAGCGAGAAATGTCCCGCAAGACACATGCGGATTATCAGATCACGGTTCTTCGTGTGCTTCTCCATCGAGACGATCTTACTGCCGTAAGACTCAGTCACGCCCACCTGCGCATAGACATCCTTGAGCTTGATATGTTTCGCATCGAGGACATCCTTGTAGTAATAGTAGAATCCCTTGTTCGGATCTGCGAGGTACTCCCTCTGGCCCTTGATATAGTCACCGATCTTCTCGGGGTGAGTGTCAGCGAGGATGCTGTCGAGTTCCTCTGTGGGTTTGTTATTCATGGCCTTCCTCCCCGCCGTCGATTTTCTCCAATACACTTAGTAATTCCTCCGCATTATAACGCGCGTCTGCTTCCAGACTTATACATTTCTCAATTACCTGCCAGTACGGCTCCGGCGCCTTCTGTTCCTTGGGCACAGCACCCGTGAGCATTACGTTTATGAGCACACCGAGTGCGTAGATATCTGACTTCGCAGACGATGCCTTGAGGCCGTACCCCGCCTGCTCCGGTGCCGCATAGTGCCATGTGCCGATGTGGCGGGAATCGTCGGAGCTGTCGGGCTCGTACCATTTCGCTGCGTTCATGTCGAGAAGGTAGACCTCTCCCGCGCCCGTCACGATGATGTTCGAGGGCTTGATGTCGCGATGCACGATCGGGTTCGGCAGCGCGTGCAGCACCTTCAGTATCGCACATGTTTTTTCTGCGATGTACAGAGCCTGCTTCTCGGTAAGCGCACCATCAGCCACGAGCTGGCCTACAGTCTGCCCCTCGATGTACTCTTCTATAACTATCAGGCAGTTGCTGCCCTCCGCGATGTAGTCGATGCGCGGCATATTCGCCACGGGGTGCGCCTGCAGATACTCGTAGATAGACTTGTCGTACGTCGTCAGGTACTTCTTTATGTAGCGAGCATGCGTGTCGGCGTCCTCCACGAGAATGATGTGCCCGCGCT
>JAFZPX010000042.1 GCA_017552455.1 Clostridiales bacterium | reverse complement strand
CCTGATGGAAACGGCGGTCGTTTGTTAAATAACGAACGGAAGATTACTCTTCTGTCTTTTCAGCATCGTCATCCTTGGGCTCTGTCTTAACAGCCTTGTCAGCGAGCCACTCAACAGTCTTTCTGTTAATGATCTGCTCCTTGAGGTAAGGATTCTCGTCACCGAATGCCTGCTTGAGGTTATCAACGTCTGTGTTGTAAGCCTTAGCCATATCCTCGAGTTCCTTCTCGTACTCCTCAGATGTAGCCTCCATCTTGAGTTCCTTAGCAACTGCTTCGATAACGAGGTTGCTCTTTACTCTGATAAGAGCCATAGGCTTCATGCCAGCCTTGAAGTCGTCCATGGACTGACCTGTGTACTGGAGGTACATATCAAGACCGATGCCCTGCTGGCTCATTCTGGAAGCCTGCTCATCAGCCATGCTCTCTACTTCGTTGTCGATCATGACATCAGGGATATCAATCTCAGCATTCTCAGCTACTACGCTAACAACAGAATTGATGAAAGCTGTCTTAGCCTCGTTCTCTGCTGCATCTTCCTGGCTCTTTCTGATATCAGCCTTGAGCTCATCAAGAGTATCGAACTCAGAAACATCCTTAACGAACTCATCGTCGAGCTCGGGAAGCTTCTCTTCCTTGATGTTGTGGATCTTAACATTGAATGTTGTAGCAGCGCCCTTGAGTTCATCTGCGTGGTAATCCTCAGGGAATGTAACCTCGATTGTGAACTCCTCGTCAACGTTGTGACCTGCAACCTGCTCCTCGAAGCCGGGGATAAAGGACTTGGAACCGAGCTTAAGGCTGTAGTTCTCACCCTTGCCGCCCTCGAAAGCAACGCCATCCTTGAAACCTTCGTAGTCGATAACAACTGTATCGCCTTCCTTAGCAGGACGGTCCTCAACATTCTCCAATGTGGAGTTTCTTCTTCTCATTGCCTCGATATCGGCATTAACTGTCTCGTCTGTGATCTCTCTCTTGAAGTAAGGAGCCTCAACACCCTCGTACTTGCCGAGCTTAACCTCAGGCTTAACTGTAACTGTGAGTGTGTACTTCATGCCGTTCTCGTCGATGGACTCTACATCAAGCTCAGGACGGGAAACAACCTGGAGCTCATTCTCTTTAACCGCTTCCTGATATGCAGGATTAACGATGGCATCGATAGCATCCTCGTAAAGAACGCCCTCACCGTAGTACTTAACTACCAACTGATAAGGAACCTTACCCTTACGGAAACCAGGAACCTGGAATCTGTTCTTGTTCTTCTTGTAGGAAGTCTGAAGAGCCTTATCGAACTCCTCTCTTCCGCACTCAAGCTTAATAGCTACCTTAGAATGCTCAAGCTTCTCGATCTGTGCCATATGTTTTCTCCTTAAATATTAATATACTAAATACGCAATCGACAAAGGATTGTATCACAGCAATTGCAAAAAAAGCAACAATATCAGAGTACTGTTACCTGTATTCCCTTCAATATATCGAAGGTCTCGTCATTAAGCTTCTTATCAAAGGAATCTGTAAGAGCCCTGTCGACGATAATCTGCGCCTCAGGAGCAGCAGCCTTGGCCATAACGGCATTACTGATAACACAGATATTGGATACCAGGCCGCAGACCTCGATAACATCGTACTTGGAAGCGTTTTCATTGATATAGTTTCCAAGGTCCAAAGACCCGAATGTAGGCTTCTCAAAGCACTTGCAATCAGCAAGAAGGTCCTTCAGTGCAGGAACAAGTGCGTGACCTTCAGAACCTTTGATGCAGTGCGGAACAGGAAGATTTCTTCCCTCCTGAGTCTCGGAATAGTTCTCGTGGTGAGTATCAAGAGTATAAACAACTTCATCTCCGGACTGCTTATAATCAGCGATCTTGCTTGCAATTCCTTCGATTATCTTGTCAGCTCCTTCAAAACCCAAAGCACCGTCAACGAAGTCATTTTGCATGTCTACTACTACCAAAAGTCTGCCCATATCGTGCCTCCTGACATCAACAGATAGTAAAAATCGACCGTCGAACGACGGTCGATTATATGGCGCGCCCGGCAGAATTCGAATCCGCAGCCTTCTGATCCGTAGTCAGACACTCTATCCAGTTGAGCTACGGGCGCGTAAAGCTTACTAATATTAGTACATGGCGGGTTGAATGTCAACAAGGACATATTGTAAAATAACTGCCTATGAATAACTATAATCCTGATGATCAGCGTCTGTTTTTTGACGATCTTATAAACTGCAGAGAACTCGGCGGAATGCCCGGTTCTAATGGAACTGTTTTCAAAAGCGGCATTCTCCTGCGCTCAGGTTCACCGGAACTTGCATCGAAGAAAGCTCATGAAGAGCTTAAGAAGTTCGGCGTAAAGACTGTCATCGACCTTCGATCTGAAGCTGAGGTGCGACACTACGGCAACCCTTTTCGCGAGGATCCTGATGTAAAGTTCTATAACATTCCCCTGTTTGTTGGTGACCCCGATGCCAATGAAGATCCCACCATGAAGTTCCTAGAGACACACGCTCTCGGAGATTTCTATGTGATTATGATGCAGGAACTCGGAGAAAAGATCGTAGAAGTCATGCGCGTTTTCATCAACGAGACTGACGGGGTTACCCTTTTCCACTGCGCACACGGCAAGGACAGAACAGGCGTCATCGCTGCCCTGCTCTACATGCTCATAGGTGCTTCGCGCGAGAATATTATTCTTAATTATAAAGTTTCATATGAATATGCTAAGCATTTCCTTAACCCGCTTATCGAAGCCAAAGCGGATAATATGAAGCACACATTAAGATCAGATGCTCATAACATGGAGATCCTTCTGGATTACTTTGACAAAGAGTATGATTCCAGTGCAGAAACATTCCTGATGAAGTACGGAATGACAAAAGAAGAATTGGACGCTTTAAAGGCCAGAATCACTGCCTGAATCAGCCGGATATCTTAACAGCCTGAACTATGCCTTCCTCATCGAACATAAGCTCGACGATGTAGTCTCGCGAACCTGTATTTATCGTTATGAGATAATCCGATTCGTCTGCAAAAGGATAAGCCATAAGGACCTGAGTCCTCGTCATTCCGGGGTACAGATTATATCCGATGCTGTATACGGAACTGCTGATAAGTCTTATGGATGTGAGTGTACCTGTCCAATCGTCAGCGGTCGCGGATACCTCGTCGAACCTTAAGAGGACACCGGGATAGATGGCTATGATCATACCGGCATCTTCGTCATATGTGAACGTCGAAGGGGTACAACCCATCACCGTGTTGAGCTGACTGAATGAATACTCGTTACCGACCCTTATAAGCCTCTCATCACCTCTTACAAGGTATACCAGATTGATATCATTGGTCGCCGAGATTGAATCGTCTATCAGATAATTACCGGTGCTCTGACGTGTAAAGTCGACAAGATGCTCCTCAAACAAAGCACCATCAGGAGCAAGAGTCTCAGGGATCCTTACTGACATCTGGTCAGGAAGAAGTCTGGTTATCTCATATTCTGAAATAGCAGACATAACTCTGAGACGGTAGAACTCACAAAGTTGCTGAGCCTTGGCATATACAACATCATCAGTATATTCATCACCGATAAGGCCAGGCATTAGAAGAGCCTTAACCGCATCAGCATTATAATTATCAAGCAGTGTAAAGTAATGAGTGCTGTAATTGTAGATACTGATTATCGAGGTTATCCACTCTTGGGACAGGGTAACTCTTCCTGTATCATCCTCGCTGAAGAACAGATATAAAGGGTACTGGGATTCAGAAGATGAAAGAAGCTCAGCACCTCTGATATGTCCATATCTGTCAAAGATGCTCTGTCCCAGAAAACTCAGGCACTCATCATCACTCATGATCCTGAAAGATACAGTCTTGCCGTTGCCGTTATGGGAAGAAACGGAACGCATTATGTTCATATACTCATAGAAATAGGAGTATGACAGTCCGTCAGTCTGAGTCTGAGGAATCTGAGAATATGCGTCTGCTGTATTTCTCTTATCGTTGATCGCACTTATAAGAAGTCTCGTCAGCTCCTGAATAGACAGATCACGCTGTTCAGTCATGCTGTCATGGACCTGATGTCTTATCTGACCGGCGATATTACAGGCAGCAAATGAGAACACCATGACAGCGCACATAGATAAAGCTATGAACTTCTTCAATGCACTTGATCTCATCCTATCTCCCCTTGCGCCGCTTCTGAGAATGCTTCAATAGCCTCCTCCGGCGAATCATAACTGCCGTCCACATAATCGGCTGCAGCCTCAATAAACAAGTCATTTATCCTATCATCGTATGGCGAAATATCAGATGCGTCAATACCCCACGCGACCTGCGAGAACACACGGAAAGGGTTCTGTCCGTTAAGCCACTGCTCGTTGTATTCATCGTCATTAGCGCAAGACATCATTACACTGATATTGTTAACACAGTAACCATCTTGGGCCATATCGTACAGATTCTCTTCATTAGTTGTGATGTCACGAATCAGGCGTGCAGAAGAAAGCTCCATATCACAGTAAGACGTTACGAATACGTAGTTGCCGCCGTCGTAATAATTCTGAGGAGGCATAACGATTCCCCAGTCGCCTGAATGACTTGTACTTAAGAACAGTTCTCCGAATCTCATGGTTCCAAAGTATGCGATAGCAGTTCTGTTAGCGATCCTTGAAGACCACTGTGAACTGTATCTCGATACATCGAAAGTGAGTTCTTCATCAGTAAGAGCACTGACCAAAGGCAGATAGTCTTCCATATATTCAGGAACCTGAAGATCGCCGGAGTCTGTGACCCAGCTTTCTGTTCTGCCGTAGATATATGCATTCTGGATATCAGCAGGACAAGAGAAAAGTCTTCTTGTACCACCGGAGGATTCGTTAACTGCCCTGGCAGTATCAAGTATCGTATCCCATGAACTGAAATACGACGATACATCACCCGGCTCGCTGACACCAAGCTCAGATGAGATTGCACTTCTGCAGTAGAACACTGCACCCGGAGTAATCTCCCACGTTACACCCTTGATAACGGAATCCTCATCTGTAGCAAGTGCAAATGTGTATTCGTACATATACTGAAGCTCGCTATATGCGATGCCGATATCATTAAGAGGTATTGTCATATCGCTTAACGCATATCTTCTCGCGTAGTTGCTGTCACAGATTATGATATCCGGCGCATCATCACCTGATGCCAGTATCTGATCCATCCTCTCACAGAAGATATTCATGCTTACTGACGTGTATTCATAATCGATATCCGTATACTCATCCAAAAGATCCATCGCATTCCGGCTTCCGGTGCAGATCTCAACTACAGCATTATCATCGGTATTGGAATCAGCAACTGAATCAGGTACCTCAAGCTCTGTATAATCATCAGGGTCAAGGTTCAGTATTACGCTCGCTATAGAGCTTCCTGCAAAGGTTCCGTTGTTATAAACACTGATCGAATAATCACCTGTATCCAGAAGTTCGTCACCATATGAACAGATAGCGATCTCGTCATAAATAACAGCCTCTCCGCCACTCATTAAAAGCTCGCCGTTACAGAAGATATCGAATGTCAGGTCGAGAGGTCTTCCGGAATCGATATAACGAGGATCAAGCCAGATCTTGGCAACCATATTGGAACAGTTGAAGTATATGCCGGAACGGTCAGTGTACTGCCAAACAATATCATCGACTGCCGTTCCATCCGGGAACAACAGAGGACTTAATGTACACTGCTGATGATCCTCATAGAAGTGATTGCCGTTGTTATAGACTACCAGTCTGTAATCGAATTCGGGAAGCACATCAAAGTTAAGATCTGTATCCTCGATGTTAAGCGGGAAAGATACACCGCACCCGTCGTCATCATATACGGGCTCCCCTTCGTAGATAATCTCGTCATTCCTGTAATATCTGTAAGTCAGGCCGAGATCAACCGTTGAATTAATATACTCATCTGTAAAATCGTAATGGCAGCAGATACCCGTCGTATCAAGATAACTTCCGTCTTCGTTATCACTGGACCACTCATGGTTACGAAGAATCGAATATCCATCGAGGATGAATTCGTAACCCGGATAATACAATGAGCCATACAGATCAGAAGCGATCTGTTCAGAGTTCATGACACGCCATTGCCCATCAATCTTCTTAAGGACAACCGTTACTGCAACATCACATTTACCTTTGGAATTAAGAGCATTAACGAACTCTTCATAGCTCGAAGGATTAGCAGCGATTGATTCATTGATATTGGGCATTACAAGTGTATACACGGCCTCGAGTGTACCGTCTTCACCATTGCCTGAAACACCAGCTTCGAATCTGTAGTGAGTAGAACTTAAGATATAACTTACCGCACGGTTCTTATACTCAAGATCCATGTAATCCGTAAGATGGGAATCACCGTCAAAACAAAGAGAATCGCAAGTCTGTGTATCAAGAGCAAGAAGGGCATTGATATAAGAGTCAGACGCTTCGCGAGCTGCTCCTCTTACAGAAGAACAGCCGATAGTGCCTGCAAATATTATCACGGCTGATATAGCCGCCATACCCTTCTTGAAATCTTTCATTAAGACTTTCTTCCCTTAACCGCCTCGTAGATAACTATGCCGGCCGCCACAGCAGCATTAAGGCTGTTTACGTTTCCGGCCATAGGTATGGATAAAAGGAAATCGCATTCCTTCTGAACTACATCTCTCATGCCCTCGCCTTCACTTCCGATAACGATGGCAATGGAACCCTTGTAATCTGCATTATCATAAGGAGTCTGACCTTCTGCAGCAGTTCCGAAAACCCAGAATCCGTGCTTCTCTTTAAGGTCTCTTAATGTAGCTGCGATATTGGTAACACGGGCTACAGGTACATACTCGATCGCGCCTGCTGATGCCTTTGCAACAACACTGTCGAGACCTATTGATCTGTGCTTGGGAATAATGACTCCGTCAACACCTGCAGCATCGGCAATCCTTAATACTGAGCCGAGATTATATGCATCCTTAAGTTCATCAAGAACGACGAAGAACGGCTTTCTTCCTGCGTCTTCAGCTTTCTCGATCATATCTTCGATACTTACATATTCATGACTTGCAACAGCAGCGATAACGCCCTGATGATTATGAGTCTCACTCATTCTGTCGAGAGCTTCTCTCTTAGTCCTGACAACGGGGATCTTCTTTTTCTGTGCTGCATCAAGGATCCTGATAAGGATAGGGTCAGGCTTCTTTCCTGCAGTATCAAGGACCCAAAGCTTATTAATCTCACGTCCTGCCTTCAAAGCTTCAAGAACGGAATTTCTTCCTTCAAGTCTGTCAGCAGAAGGTGTCTTCTCTTCTACTGCAACCGGCTTCTCACGGTCCTTGTTAACAGGCGCCTTGCTTACATTTCTTCTCGGCCTGTAGTCTCTTCTGCCTTTGTCATCCCTGCTCACTGTCAATCACCCCAAAAGATTTTTGAATTATGTAATCCAGTCTGTCTCCCTGATTATCCAGAAACAGATATCCCAATAAAGCCTCGAACCCGGTGGCATTCATATAATCCATCGGGCTCGCATTCTTTGACATAGTCGGAGAGTTGGAATTCCTTCCCCTCTTAAAATATTCAATCTCTTCTTCGGTAAGCTCATCCATGATGGCTGTCGCAGCCTTAGCCTGAGATGAAGCTGATACATAATGCACATTAAGCTTATGCATCTTTCCCGAATTCGAAGCAGTCTTCTCGCTGACATGACATCGGGCATACAGTTCGTATACTGAGTCGCCGATGTATGCAAGTACGGAAGGATTTACTTCTCTAAGATCTGCAGCTATGAACGGAATTATCACAGTTTCTCCACCTGAGGTCCTTGAGGAGTATCCTTGACGGAATAACCCTTCGAAGTAATAAGATCTCTGATCCTGTCAGCCTCTGCAAAGTCCTTATTCTTCTTGGCAGCAGCACGCTGTTCAACAAGCTCTGTGATCTCTGCAGGAATACCGTTATCTTCTTCAGCACTCAATTCGATGCCGAGTACACCTGTGATCTCCAAAAGTGTATCGTAAGCCTGCTTAAGAGCTGCTTTGGAAGCCTTTCCGGAAGAAACTGCTGTGTTGGCTGTCTTAACAAGACCGAAGATATCAGTAATGGCATCTGCCGTATTAAGGTCATCATCCATGTGAGCTATGAAGCTGTTCTTGGACTCCTCGACAGCCTTGATAAGCTCTTCGTCTGCACTGTCGTCACCCTCTGCATCACCTTCAAGGTTGAACTTAAGGTTAGCTGCACATGTGGAGATTCTCTGCAAAGAAGTCTGGGCTGCTCTTAGAAGCTCATCAGAGAAATTAATGGGCATGCGGTAGTGTCCTGTCAGAATGAAGAATCTTATAACCGGATAAGGGAAATGAGCAACGATGTCTCTTATCGTGAAGAAGTTACCGAGAGACTTACTCATCTTCTCTCCGTCAACATTAACGAAAGCGTTATGTACCCAGTAGTTTGCAAGTGTGCATCCGTTGGCGCACTCAGACTGAGCGATCTCATTCTCGTGATGCGGGAAGATAAGATCCTGTCCGCCGCCGTGGATATCAATAGTGTCACCCAAGTGCTTCTTGATCATTGCAGAGCACTCGATGTGCCATCCGGGTCTTCCCTCTCCCCAAGGTGAATCCCAGAAAGGCTCACCTTCCTTCTTGAACTTCCAGATAGCAAAATCGCCGGGGTTCTTCTTACCCTCGTATGAAGCGCCTCTCTCACCGCCGCCTGCTACAAGCTCATCAAGCTTATAGTGGGAAAGCTTACCGTAATGCTCATCCTTGGATACATCATAGTAAACACCGTCACCCTCGATGACATAAGCGATGCCCTTATCATAGAGTGCCTGAACAATACCGATGATGGCATCAATAGACTCTGTAGCACGGGGCTGATATGTAGGTCTTAAGCAGTTAAGTCCGTCTGCATCTACATAGTACTCAGCAATATACTTGTCAGCGATATCCTTAACAGTGACGCCTTCTTCCTTGGCACGGTTGATCATCTTGTCATCGATGTCAGTAAAGTTCTGACAGAACTCAACTTCGTAGCCCCTGTACTCAAGATATCTTCTGAGCGTATCGAAAGTTACGAACGGTCTTGCATTACCGAGGTGGAAATAGTTATAGACCGTAGGTCCGCAAGCGTACATCTTTACGTGACCTTCCGTGATAGGCTTGAAATCTTCCTTGTATCTTGTGAGCGTGTTAAACAGCTTCATTAAATGCCTTCTCCTTCTGTTCCTTCGTTGTTAGGTTTATTCTGCATCTGCAGATGATATATTCTTTCCTGAAGTTCTGTAACGACCTTGGCAAGTTCTTTAACTTCTGCCTCAGTCGGATCATCAGTAATGTAGTGGTCAAGTGCAACTGCGTGTGACTCGCCTGCACTCTCGATCTTAACGATCTTACCCGGTACACCTACGACAGTTGAATTAGCAGGAACGTCGTGCAGTATAACCGCATTGGCACCGATACTCGATCCGCTTCCGATAGTAACGGGTCCTAAGATCTTGGCACCTGCTCCGATGAGGACATTATCGCCGATCTCAGGGTGACGCTTGGTTCCCTTAACATGTCCTCTACCGCCTAGTGTAACTCCGTGATAGATCGTACAGTTGTTTCCGATTACAGCCGTCTCACCGATAACGATTCCCATACCGTGATCGATAAACAATCCGTCGCCGATAGTAGCTCCCGGATGAATCTCAATACCGGTTCTGTGTCTTGCATGCTGGGATATCCATCTGGCAAGAAAAAATAACTTATGTCTGTAGAAAAAATGGCTTATGCGGTGATAAACAAGCGCATGAAAACCGGAATAAAGAAATATAACGCTCGCCACGTTTCTCGCGGCAGGGTCGCGCGTATAAATCTGTCTTGCATCATTCAGCAAACTCATCAATAAACTGTTCCACTTCTTTTTTTGCACAAAAAGGCCTGACTTGAGTGAACCCCGCTTGACCCCTCGAATTCTCAAGGGCGGTACCCTGCCTTCAGTTTCAACCGTCCAACTTACAAGGCTTGATCTACGCTGCCGGACTCCGGGTTCCATTTAACGTCATGTAGGTTCAATGTAGAGCCCACCCGCATCAGGTTGTCTATATTATATATAATAATAGCGATAAATTCAAAACCCCGGAAGGTTTCAGTAAGATTCGGCATTAAGTACAGCCCTGTTACCGCAGGCGGCACAACACACAACCTGCGCTGCACCTCCCTCATACAAAGCCACAGCCGCCTCATGAAGCGTATTCCCTGTAGTCGCCACGTCATCGATCAGCATCACCTTAAGCCCGTCCAGACAGAATTCAGGGTCTGTTCTGAAAGCCCCCTGTACATTTGAGCTTCTGACCGCATTATCCGTGATCTCCGTCTGCCTCATAGTCTCTTTCACCCTTACCAACACCTTGTCCGAGCAAGGAATGCCGCACACTTGGGATGCGCCCTGCGCTATAAGTCCTGCCTGATTGTAGCCTCTTTCTTTTTCCCTTTTCGCAGAGAGCGGGATGGGCACAATAAGGTCTGCATTAAGGTTGTCTTTCGAGATGTAGCTTCCAAGAAGAGTACCCGTAAACGATGCAAGCTCAGGGTGCTCATGGAACTTCATCTGCGGCACGGTCTTTTCGAAAAAGCCCTTGTAAGGAAACGGAATGTACAGCGGAAGCTCAGGGTGAGGATCGCCCTCATAAGGCTCAGAAAGGCATGTAAAGAACCTTCTGTCCTCTGGCTGGGGAATAAGACTCGACAGGCAATTGAAGCAAAGATGGAGGTCTTCCGGGACATCGTAAGGTATCTTCCCGTCAGCATCAGGGAAGCCGCCGCACACACAGCATGTCGGCGGAAGCAAAAGGTCCGCAACGTCCTTAAGAATTCCCATCGTCATGCCTTGCTGCCACTAATGCAAGGAAATCTTTGAGCGAAGTGCTGCGGGCATTCTCGGACTCTGACCTTAGCATCTTGGAAAGCCTGTCAGCTGAATCGATCACAGTAACTTTATTACGGCCACGAGTAACGGCCGTATACAGAAGCTTCCTGTTCGAAAGCTTGTAGTTCATCTTGCCCAGAACT
>JAFZPX010000041.1 GCA_017552455.1 Clostridiales bacterium | reverse complement strand
AGCGTCCTCATGCTTGATGGCATAGAACTTCTGAACCATCTGAGGCAGCCCCCATGTACCGAGTGATGTAAGGATTACAACACCGAGAAGGTCAACAGGCAAAGGTCCTACGAAGGATGTATATGCGCCGTTGTACTCAGGGAAGTCACCGGGGATCTTAGCAAGCTCCATCATGGAACCCATGAAGCCGCCGTTGATATTAAGAACAGCAGCGATAACTGCAACGATACCGATGAGCATGATGATGCCCTGGATGAAGTCGTTGATAGCAGTAGCTACGTAACCGCCGACGATAACATAGATACCTGTAAGGATTGCCATCGCGAGGATACAGTACTTGTAATCAATGTGGAAAGCCATCTCGAACAGTCTTGAAAGACCGTTGTACAAAGATGCTGTATAAGGGATAAGGAATATGAATACGATGAATGAAGAACCGATGCGAAGTCCCTTGGAGTCGAATCTCTTAGAGAAAAACTCAGGCATCGTGGAAGAATCGAGCTTATGTGTCATAAGACGGGTTCTTCTTCCGAGGATAACCCATGCGAGCAATGAACCGATAACAGCATTTCCGATACCGATCCAAGTAGAAGCTACACCGAACTTCCAACCGAATTGACCTGCGTAACCGATGAAGATAACAGCAGAGAAATAACTGGTACCATAGGCAAAAGCTGTAAGCCAGGGACCTACGGATCTGCCTCCGAGAACGAAGCCGTCAACGTTCTTTGCAGACTTGCGGCTCATAACACCAACTGCGATGATTACCGTGAAGAACACGATGAGCATCAGGATCTTAATTAGCATAACAACCTCCATAAAAAGGGGCCGTCCTTGTAAGGACAGCCCTACGGGAATAATTTATTACACTAAACAAACTATCGTGTCAATATGTTTCTTATATTATCCTTTCTTAACGAGGTCCTCGATAATCTCTACACACTTATCGATACCAAGCACACCGCTGTTCAGACAGATGTCGTAATTCGGAGCATACCCCCACTCGAGATCTGTGAAGTGCTTGTGGTTAGCAGCTCTCTTCTTATCCTTCTCCTCAAGTCTCTTCTCCGGCTTCTTATCGCTCTCGCCGTACAGCTTTACGATACGCTCAGCGCGGAACTTGGTGTCAGCACAGATATATACATTAAGGATGCTGTCGTAGTCTTTAAGGATAAAGTCAGCTGAACGGCCGACGATTACACAAGGCTTGCCGCTGTCTGCGATATCCTTGATGACCTTACGCTGAACAGACCAGATATAGTCGTTCATTGTCATTCCGTTCATGATACCGGGAGTAGCCTGTGCCTCAAAACCGTAAGAGAAGATACTCTTGCCCGGAGCCTCTTCACCCTTGGAAGCTACTACATCCTTGGAGAAGCCTGTCTTCTCTGCAACCTGCTCAATGATCTCCTTATCGTAGTAGTCGTAGCCGAGCTTGGCTGCAAGCTCCTTGGCTATTGTTCTTCCGCCGCTTCCGAACTGTCTGCTTACAGTAATAATCTTGATCGACATAAGGATCACCTCCCTTTGTATCTGTTCATGTATTTATATTTTACAACTTTTCTTTACACTAAATATTTAAAAACTGAAAACAATATTCTATAATCTGAAAGAAAATTTCTGCCGAGGAGGCATAAGCAAATGGCAATTAGAATTGGAATTATAGGTTACGGTAACCTCGCACGCGGCGTTGAAAGCGAGATCTCAAGATGCCCCGACATGGAGCTCAAGGGTGTATTCACAAGACGTGACCCTTCTACTCTCAAGATAAAGACAGAAGGCGTTCCCGTCTACTCTGTAAGCGAGCTTAAGGACAAGACAGCAGACTTCGATGTCATGATCAACTGCGGAGGCTCTGCTACAGATCTTCCTGTAACAACACCTGAGTACGCTGCTCTTTACAACGTTATCGACAGCTTCGACACACACGCTAAGATCCCTGAGCATTTCGCTAAGGTAGATGAGGCTTCTAAGAAGGCTGGCAAGGTTTCCCTTATCTCCGCAGGATGGGATCCCGGAATGTTCTCTTTGCAGAGACTTTACTCCAACTGCATCCTTCCCGAGGGTAACGACTACACATTCTGGGGCAAGGGCGTTTCCCAGGGTCACTCTGATGCTATCAGAAGAATCCCCGGTGTTAAGAACGGCAAGCAGTACACGATCCCCGTACCCGAGGCTCTCGATGCTGTAAGATCCGGCTCCAACCCTACACTTACAACAAGACAGAAGCACACAAGAGAGTGTTTCGTTGTTGCTGAGGAAGGCGCAGACAAGGCTCTCATCGAGAAGACGATCAAGGAGATGCCTAACTACTTCGCTGACTACGACACAACAGTACACTTCATCTCTGAGGAAGAGTTTGCAGCTAACCACAGCAAGCTCAACCACGGTGGCTTCGTATTCCGTTCCGGTATAACAGGCCTCAACGGCGAGCACAAGCACATCATCGAGTACAGCCTCAAGCTCGACTCCAACCCTGAGTTCACAGCTTCTGTAATCCTCGCTTATGCACGTGCTGCTTTCCGTCTCTTCGAGAAGGGCGACTTCGGCTGCAAGACAGTATTCGACATTGCACCTGCACTTCTCTCTCCCCTTTCCGGTGACGAGTTAAGAGCTAAGATGCTTTAATCAATTAGATAATCTGATAATCGCGCGGGGTCGGAGAATATCAATCCGGCCCCGTTTTCTATTAAGAAATCACGGGTGCGAAAGCCCCAATCCACGCTTAAGAAGTCGATCCCTGCGTTCTTTCCCGTTCTGATATCAACATCGGAATCACCGATATAAACGGCATCGTGTGCATCGACACCGAGCTTATTCATAACCTTAAACACGAACGTCGGATCAGGCTTCACAGGCACATTAGAAACGTTGCCGTAAGTCAACGCGATCAAATCTCCGAAATGCTCATTAATTAATGTCTTCGCGGGGGCATCAGGCTTATTCGTTACGACCGCGCACTTGATCCCGGCTTCATTCAGGCGGACAAGCATCTCCTTCACACCTTCGTAAGGGAATGTGTCATAAGAGCAATTCTGTGCGTAGAACTTCTGGTAGTCCGTGTATACCTTCTCAATAAGATCCGCGGACGCATAAGGTCCAAGCGACCTCTCGATAAGTTTACGAGTTCCGTTTCCTACCATCGCCTGCACTTCTTCCTTCGTCTTCCCGGGAAGCCCGTTCATGGCAAGGGCCTCATTCACCGCGTGCGTCAGCCCGCCTATGGTGTTGAGCACCGTCCCGTCCAGATCAAAAACAACAAGCTTATATCTCATATTCACCTCTAGTAATCACGCAGCAGTTTACGTCGCGCCTTGTAGTCAGGCATCACGTCCTCGACATGCGCCCAGAAACGGTCAGAGTGGTTGGCTTCAAGGAAGTGCGCCATCTCATGCACCACGATATAAGCGATAAGCTCCTCCGGCGCTTCGAAAAGATTATAGTTGAACGTTATCTTCCTCGCCGAGGGTGAGCACACACCCCACCTCGAAGACATAGTGCGAAAAGCCACTTCATCCGGCGCCTTCACGCCCTTCTTTTCAAACATGGGAACGTAGTACTCGAACATCTCGTACACCTTGTCACGAAGCTTCTGCCGCCTCCACTTCTCGTAAAGTTTCTGCGTCTTCTCAGGAGAATCTGAACAGACATAGATATCGGGGTAATTGTATCTGACGCCTTTGAAAGGAAATCCGCTGCTTACATGTAAAGTACATCTCTCGCCGAATACGTTAACCTCTTCCCCATCCTCATAAGTCTTGGGACGGGCAGCATTATCCATCCTGTAGCTTACCTTGGCGAGACTTCTGAAAATGAAGTTCGTCTCGGACCTTAGGAAAGATTCGACCTCACCGATACTTACACGGTTAGAACATGACACTTTGATCGCGCCGTCGGGGTCGATACGCAGATTGATATTCTTGACGCGCTTTCTTATCAGTTCGTATTCAACGAGCTTTCCGTCAAGTATTATGCTTCTTAACATGGATCAGACAGAAGCTCCGTTATAGAGTTCCTGTACCTTAGCGATGATGCCCGAAGGATTCATGGGACATCCGCCGTGATTAACATGCTTTCCTTCTCTGTTGATGGAGCACAGCTTATAGTTCATTTGTCCGATAAATTCATCGGTCTCAACCGTAAAAAACTTAAGAGTCTTAAGGTCCTGAGAGAACAGATATATTATGTGCGCACACAGCATTACCGACTCGGGCTTAGGCAGAGTTACAAAGCATCCGAACGTTCCGTCAGAGAACTTGAAGCAATTCGTCTTGAAGTCCGCTTCCTTATACGGAAACTGCTCGCCCGTGCGCTCGATAAGAGTCTTAAACAGCTTATAGAAAGTGTTGTTGCCGGGCTCAAGAATGCTTTGGATTACATCCTTCGGAGTCTCATAAAAACGCTCGGGCAGACGCTTCTGCTCGATCTCATATCGCGTATTATAGATGTTCCGATTAAATGCCATAGTTACATTATAAATATAATCGAGCTCTTGGTTTTTTACTATTGCTTGACAATCCTAGTTGTCATTTATCGGGTGTACTTCAGATAGTCTTGCGAAGCTGTCTGAAGTCCTTAACAGCCTGCCAGCCGATCTTAAAGATACGCTTCATGTTGATCGAATTCTTACCGCCCTGTCTGGGTCTGAAAGTAATAGGTACAAACTTAACGTTGTCCTTATTCTTTACCAGAAGCACTGACAGCAGCACATTCGACAGGAAGAAATCCTTGGGGATCTTCGGAAGATACTTCTCCAAAGTCTTTCTGGGCATAAGCCTGTAAGGTGTATTGGCATCTGTGATGCTTACGCCGAATGTAAGCCTGATAACAAGCTTCAGCACCTTCGTTACGATTACTCTCGAGAAACCGTCTTCTCTGTGATTACGGTGTCCGATGATCGCGTCGTAAAGCTTACGTTCTTCCCAGAAAGGTCCGAATTCCGAAGGCAGAGTCTGTCCGTCTGAATCGGTCTGGAAAATATAATCAGCATTCTGCTCGACTGCGTAGTTATAAGCATAAAGGAGTGTCGCACCGTGTCCGGAGTTAGGCTTAGTCAAAGGCTCAAGCTGGGGATAAATCTTCTGAAGCTCAAGGAGTTTGTTGTATGTTCCGTCCTTGCTTCCGTCATTAACGATGACGAGTTTGGAAGAAAGTCCGATGTTCGTTACAACTTCGTGCCATTCTTTGACAACTTCCTCGATATTTGCCTCTTCATTATACGCGGGCATTACAATATAAAGACTATCTTCCATTTTTGCTCCGATTTTTGAGTTTATTATGTATAATTTTTCTGTGACTAGTTTACCACACATTACGAGAATCAAAACGGACGGATAACAACAACCAATGATATCTGAACAAACGAAGAGAAAATTCGAGAATATAGTTCGTAATATGTCGCCCGAGCAGAGGTCTGTCCTGCAGGCCCATCTTTTGAAGCTGAACGAAGAGCAGCGTATGCAGATGATCGCGAAGATCGTGGCAACTTACGAATCACATGAAGTAAACGAGACTTCCAACACGGAAGAAACAGAAGAATACGAACCCGAGGTCGAATACGAAGCTCCCAAGAAAGCTTCTGCCAAGCCTAAGCGCAAGCTCAAGAAGAGTGTTAAGCACGCATTTGCGGGTTTCTTTGCTGCTGTTTTCGCGCTTTGCCTGCTGCTGTATTTCTTTGTTTTCAAGGGGATGCTAAGCGACATGGACAACAACACAGTCGACACAGCCGTTCAGGAGACAGCCATCGAGACTACAGTCGAGACGACGCCCTCCCCTACACCTACGATCACACCCACACCTGAGCCTACGAGAGTTCCTGTCGCAGCGGATCACCCTGACCTTACAGGCCTCACGATCGTCATCGATCCCGGTCACCAGGAGACAACGGACAGCGAGCAGGAGCTTTATGCTTCATGGCTTTCTGCTACCAAGCCCCGCTGTACTTGCGGTACTACAGGCGTAGTAACAGGCACACCTGAGTATGAACTGACTCTTGATTACTCGATAATCATCGCGGATTACCTCGAGCAGTGCGGCGCGACCGTTATCCTTACGCGTGATGCCAATGATGTAAATATCTCGAATCAGGAAAGAGCTGCTATCGCTACTTCCAATTCCGCAGATCTGTTCTTGAGGATCCACGCGGATGCAGCGGGAGATTCCATGGCTTCAGGAGTTCGTGTCTACACTCCCGATAACGGAAGCTTCACGGATACCTCCCCCGAATACGCAGAGCAGCTTGCTGAATTGGTTGCAAATGCCGAAGGATTCGAGGTCAATGCCGTAAGAGCTACAAGCCTTTATACAGGTCTTAACTACGCTAATACGATCAGATCTTTCCAGATAAGCCTGGGCTTCCTGTCTAACAGTGATGATGAGGCAGTTCTGGTTACCGAAGAAAATATGGCAGCAGTCGCAGAAGCAATATCCGTTTTCTGCGAAGAATTTGTATAATAGTCTTATAACATCAGGAGGAGAACATCATGAGCGGAGATATTAACTGGAGAGCAGAAGCATTTGCCGAGTACGATCCTAATCTTAACGAGATCAAGAAGCTTGATACTATGATGCATGCCTTTTGGATACTTCTTCAGAAGACTAACGGGTTTACGAACGAGATGCTCGATGAGGCTTTAGCTGAAGCTATCGAGATCGAATCCACAGGCCCTGCATATCTTAAGGGTATGGTCTGCCCCAGCTGCGGAAGAAAGGCTCAGTTGTCCGGATCATTCAAGATCAAGTGTATATACTGCGGAATGGAGTCCATAATCAATCCTTACGAGGCAAGAGATATCGCTAACCAGGTTGACGAAGTTCTTGCTCAGCAGGAAGAAGAAGCTGCCCAGAAAGAGAAGTGGGACAAGGCTGTTGAGAACGATCCTTACCAGCCCTATGATGTCAGCAAAGATCTGAATTTTGACGATTTTGACGACAATAACACGATGTGATAAAGTGTGAACACCCTTTTATGGGGGTGTACCGGTTTCGACGGGGTCGTTGATACTGAGAAAGCGGGTGGAGGATTCTCGTTGGCCTCCTTAAAAAACGGGAAACGCAAGTAATTGCAAACGACACACAGCTCGTAGCTGCTTAATCTAGCTACCGTCTTCTTCGGCCTTCTGCCACCTTAGAAAGACGTTGCCGGCAGACCTTACCCGGGAGAGGTTAAACGGGACCACCTCATTGGCAAAGCTTTGAGCCTCTGTTGTATCTATGAAGCTACCGGCGGGCACGCCTGACAGCGGGCCCTGTCCAAAGGGAAATCCTTAAACACTGTCTGCACCCGGAGACGTCTCAGAGGATATGGTTTCGGACAGGAGTTCAACTCTCCTCACCTCCACCAAGAAAAGCAACGACTGGAATCATCCAGTCGTTTTTGCTTGTTTTGAAAATCTTTCCAGCGTTTATTTTCCATCCGTATTATCTGAAGCATTCTGTCAATCGCGCAGTTAATAACTAAAAAAGACCGGCAAGTTTGCCGGTCTTCTTTAAGTAGGATTTGTTAAGAATCAGATCTCGTAAGCGTCGTATGTTGCTTCGAACTCAGCGGAGTTAAGGAATGCGCTGATGATCTCGTTTCTTGATGCACCGTTTGCAAGTGCT
>JAFZPX010000040.1 GCA_017552455.1 Clostridiales bacterium | reverse complement strand
TCGTCATCTCTGTCCCTGCCGGACGACCTTCTCGATGAGTGAGAAGAACTCGAACTCTTGGCTTCCTTTAATTGATCCATGCCATACAAAAGTCCGCACACAAGCGCCGCCCTCATAATGATCGTCACGATGATCAGCAGTATCAACAGCGGTACAAAGAACTTCTTTTTCTTACCCTTATTCTTGCCCATAGCAGTCTATCCCTTCCGCTTACTTCACTGCTATAGTATCACACTCCCATTAAGTAAAGCATCGTCTGCTTCAAAGTCTCAAAGAGTTTCCCGGGCTCATATCCCGCCATGGGGCTTTGTGAATAGCACGCACTTATAATGCAGTTCATCTGTATGCCGCTGTAGGACGAAGACATGAACTTTATGATGTCTTCAAGCGGCTGCCTCGGGTGAAGCTCCCCGGTAGCAGCTGCCTTCCCCATAAGTTCCACAGTACGGTTTACAAGGTGCTCAAGGTTACCTTCGCTCTTAAAACCGCTCATTATCTTCGCCGTGCGCTCCGGATCGTTTATCGCCATTACAGACAGGTCGAAGTTTATCTTCTGTACGTCCATGAGCTGCTCTTCCATCTTGTCTGCGAGCATGTCGAAGATCTTACTCATTGTGACCTCGACAGGTTCCTTTCCCGCATTCTCGAATATACTGTCCGTCTCCTCGATGATCGAGTAACTCTGCCTCAAGTCGAGTATCATCGCACTGAAGATATCGTCCAAGTCCTTATAGTATCTGTAGATGTTGCCCTGCGCCATGCCCGTCTCGTTTATGATGTCCGTCATGGTCACCATGCTGACAGGCTTTCTCAGGCACACGCGGTGCGCAGCATCCGTTATCTCCTTACGCTTACCCGCAAGGTATTCTTCACTTACACGCGGCATTACTCACACCAGCTTTCTTACATAGCCGTCATCGGGCGTAAACACCTCGAAAGGCGCACACTTCAGACACGTATCGAACATACTCTGATGTATCTTGCACACATACTCGTGATACTTCATAGGATCCATCTTGCCCACTACACTCTTGATCGGAACCATGAATATCATGTCCGCGAACCCTATGTGCTTCATGCCGTTAAAAAGCTCCCAATAAACAGGCGCATCGGCATCTAATGCTACACGCGAGACTGTAGTGCGGGCGTCCTCACAGCTTATCTGATAGAAAGGCTTCTTCATTCTCATATTCTCATAGTGACCGAGCAGCATTCCGTCGAGATTAAGACCGCAAGTAAACTCATCGTCGTGCATGCAAACATAGTAAGCAGTCGAGCCTCCGATAGAGTGACCGGAGATGCCAACGCCGCGCTCCAGATTAATGATATCAGCAAACCTTCTCTTGATCTCATCGAGCACCATCCTTACATCCTTCGCGCGCTCCTCCATGCGTTCGATCAGGAATCCGCAGTACTGATTCTGGAAAGCATTAAACCTTGCATACTGCTCCTCGAAGTTACCATTCTTATTCATCATGATCTTGAGAGCCTCGATAGTTCCCTTCATCTTCGGCTGATACTGGTCATTCTGGCAGCGCTTATCGAATGATGCTGTAGTGCCGTCTGCGAACTCAGTCAGAACCTCCTCATATGTATGACCTATCGCAGCAACAACATATCCGCGTGATGCAAGCTCGGTAAGCATCAGGTTATTTGACTCGCGATACGAGCCCAAGCCGTGACCGAAGATGATAAGAGGAAACTTCTTTCCCGGCACCGGCTCTACATCCTGATAGAACTCGCCTTCACTGTCCTCGATGTTCTTAACAGGCATGTGATAGAACTTGCACAATGCCTTCATCTTGGCTGCAGACATTGCCACAGCTTTATCCATCCCAACAACGGTCTGTACAAGCACAGGGTAGTACAGGCGCACAGATACCTTACGAAGCGCTGTGCCCGCTTCAGGACCAAGCTTCTCTGTCCTAGCGGTATCAATAACATCAAACACTGTAGTACCTACTTTGTAATCGCCCATGGGCGTAGGCATAAAGATCTGTGCCATACATGAACCTCCGTCACGTTATAAATGAAAGTAGTTTCATTTTATATCCGTTACCCCACCCTGTCAACAGGAATAGTTGTTTATTATGAGATAGGGGGCTTTGTTAATGAGCAATGATACGCATATCCTGTTGGTGTACTACTCACTGACAGGACATACTGAATATGTCGCGAAGTTGATCGCCCGCGCGGTCGGCTGCGAGATAGAAAGGATAGAACCTTTAATTCCTTATAAGCACAGCAAGGAGCTGGTACGGAGAAGACTTCGTGTAGAACCGAAGCCTGAGATACGGATACTTACGCACGACATCACACACTACGGCACGATAATTCTCGGCATGCCGGTCTGGGACAACGACCTTCCGGGACCCGTAATAACCTTCCTCGAGAAAGTGGATTGGAGGGGGATCCGGGTGCATCCTTTTTTCGCTACGGGCGGGTTGTACATAAGTGTCTACGCGAGACTTAAAGCGCGATGTAAAGGAGCCGCATTCACGGCTCCTCTTTATCTTATCTATGACAGTGATAACGAACTGGTCGGTATCAAGGAGTGATCAGTTATCCCACTTATCAACGGACTTCTTAATCTTAAAGCCCTCTTCGAAAGCAGTAGCGATAACAGGGCCTACACTTCTGTAAGCGTGGATTGCTGAATCGTAGATGATAGGCTTCATCTTATCAAGATCAACGTGACCGTCAGCGGTCATGATCGAATCATCAGCCTGCTCTGCAACGATCTCGCCTACGAGGATGCCTTCCTCAGGCTTCCAGGACTTAACCTTGCACTCGAGTGTCAAAGGGAACTCCTCGATGATAGGAGCATTAACAAGCTCGCTCTTTCTTACATGGCAGCCCGCCTTCTCGATCTTATTAACCTTATTGCCGGACTCAACACCGAAGTAATCACAGATCGTAACTGTATCGACTGTTCCGAATGCAACAGTGAAAGCACCTGTCTTCTCGAGGTTATCTGTAGTCTTATGCTTGGAAAGTGAGATCACGATCTCGTTAAAGTCTGTCTGTGTTCCCCAAGCTGCATTCATCGCATTGGGCACGCCGTTCTCATCGTATGTTCCGATGATGAAGACTGCCTCGGGCATGATTACAGAATTGTTAGTGTCGATCTGTACGCTCATAGTGAAACCTCCGATTATTGATTAAAGACCCGGGATTACTTCGCCGCCTGTAAGCCATATAAGCAGCGCCAAGATCCAGAAACTCATAACTATAATGACCAAAGCGATCCAGACTATCCTGAATATCTTCCAGAAGCCCTTGCCTGCGATCTTCGCATCATCAAGCGCACGCTTGGCATTCGACCTCTTCTCTATATTCTGATTAGCTACACGATACATGAAGTAACCGCAATTACTGCATATCGTTCTGTTACCGTTTTCCGTCATACATCTAGGGCATTTCATATTGGTTATTATAACACGTTATTGTATAATCGTTCTTATGAAAGACACAGTTTTGTATATTGTAGTACCTGTATATAAGGACGCGGATGTAATCAAGGTCACGTGTCCTATGTTTTTGGATCAGCTGTTCAAGATGCGTGACGAAGGTCTCGTATCTGACAAGAGCCGTGTATTGTTCGTAGACGACGGTTCCGGCGACGATTCCTGGGACACGATCAAGGAGCTTTCCGAGCAGAACAAGCCTTACGTTAAGGGTATCGCCCTCTCTCGTAACCGCGGTCACCAGAATGCAGTTACTGCAGGTCTCATGGAAGCTAAGGATCACTGCGACGTCACGATCACTATCGACGACGACGGCCAGGACGACATCGGCGCCATGACACAGATGATGAAGGAATACGACAACGGCTGTGAGATCGTTTACGGTGTACGTCAGAACCGCGATACAGATTCTTTCATGAAGCGCTTTACTGCGCAGACTTATTACAAGACTTTGAACGTTCTCGGTGCAGACGTTATCTATAACCACGCGGACTACAGACTCGTTTCCTCTAAAGCTTTGCAGGAGTTCGCGAACTTCAAGGAAGTAAACCTTTTCTTAAGAGGCCTCTTCCCCATGGTCGGCTTCAAGAGCACCTGCGTTTACTACGACAGACACGAGCGTATGGCAGGCAAGGGCCACTACTCCATCTCGAAGCTCTTTACTCTCGCTTTCGACGGTGTTACAAGCCTTTCCGTAAAGCCCATCAAGATCATCACATGGTTCGGATTCTTCGTTGCTCTCGTAAGCTTCATACTTCTGATCTATACGATCATCACTCATTTCGTCACAGACACTCCCCACGGTTGGGCAAGTACGTCCTGTATCATCTGCTTCCTTTCCGGTATGCAGATGATGAGTATCGGTGTTATCGGTGAGTATATCGGTAAGATCTACCTCGAGACAAAGCAGCGTCCGAGATACATCATCAGTGACCGTTGCGACGGCGAAGATCAAAAAAACTGATCTTCTTCTCAGCACTCTTCTCGCACTCATTCATATAAAGACTTACATCCTTGACGTTGGGGCATCGCTCATAGCGCCCGTCTTTGAACGCACGCTTGCTCATCGCACCTGCTCCGACTGACAGCACGTCACACTCGTAGCTCATCATCGCGACGTTGTAGATGTTATGCGTTCCGGGCTTACAGAAACCGGTATTCTCAAGTCCCAGCTCCGTATCCTTCTGGCGGTACATATAATACGGCACATAGCCTCTTGCCGTGAGCAGCTCATACGCTTCCCTCACCGCCTTATCGACATCACCCCTGCCTTCGGCATTAAGCACATCCTCGCGGCTCATACCGGCGCGCCTCTTCTTATAGAGCGTATGTATCGTGATATTCTCGGGATCCAAGTCCGCGAGCGTCTTCACCGAATACAGGAAATCGTCCGCCGTCTCGTACTTAAGCCCCGCGATAAGGTCCATGTTGATAACGTCAAACCCTGTCCTTCGCGCAAGCTCAAACGTCTTCACCACATCATCAGCCGTGTGGCGGCGGTTTATCATCCTTAAAGTCTCGTCCCTCATCGTCTGCGGGTTGATGCAGATGCGGCTTACCTTGTTGTCGCGCATCGCGATGAGTTTGCCTTCCGTTATCGTGTCGGGGCGCCCGGCTTCCACCGTGAACTCAGTCCCCTCTCCCGCTCGAAAAGTCTTCGCTATACACTCTAGCACAGCCCTCATGTCTTCTTCATCAAATACAGTAGGAGTTCCGCCTCCCATGTAGATCGTACCGGGAGTCTCGTTTATGAATGGTGCAAGCTCGTTCATCTCGGTTATCATCGCGCCCGCGTAATCGTGAAGTCTGTTAAGGTGGTGCGTCGCATCCTGCGCGATAAACGAGCAGTACTCGCACCTTCCGGGACAGAACGGAACGCCGGCATACACGTTAAGTTTCTCGCGGGCACTGCGAGCTATCTCGGACTCAAGACGCGCGGTATCGCACGCAAGACGAGCCTTATCCTCACGAACGAAATATTTCGATACGAGTGCGTCAGGATCAAAGCCCTCCTCCTGTGCGACTATCGTGGGGCGGATTCCCGTAAGGCACCCCCAAGGCAGCGAGATGCCCGTTATTTGCGCGAGCTTCTCGTAGAGGTCCCGTTTCACCTGCCGGTTAATTGGAAGCGAGCAAGAGGCATCAGCAGCGCTTATAAGCGTCATGTCGGGGCCAAGGTCGCACAGGACAGCGTTATTCTCCCTGTCTTCGCGGCAGGGGCCGTAGAAAAGGCGCACAACGTCGCCTATCCCGTAGTAGTTATCGTGACCTTCAAGAATTATCTTAAGCATCGCCTCTTATGTACCTGCAGTAGTATTCCACGTAAGCATCCTGGGGGACGACGTAAGTATCGGTTCCGCCCTCCTGCCCATTCGACTCGAGGAAAGCATTATTGGCATCCTCCGAGAAGCGCGCGATCAGATCCGCGATCGGTCCCTCCTCGAACGTGTCTAAGTATCTGTAGTATGCTCTCATATCCCTTAAGACTGGCGCGAAACTCTCTAACGACGCGAAGTCCGGCAGCGTCTGCCCTTCATGCCTCGCATACTCACCCGCCTCGCTCCACAGTCTCATGAAAATGTAGTAATAGCCCGCATATCTAAAGTCTGCGCGCTCCGAATGAATGCAGCTTAATACCGCGATGGTGTTGGCATCCGTCTCGCTCGCATAGCCCTTGGCGTGACACAGCTCATGGCAGACCGTCACAGGGAAATGCAGGATATCGAGATAATCAGTATTGACGTTGGCCTCGCCTAAGAATGCGTCGTAGAAGCCGACGATATCCGTGTAGCGCCACAGGTGACTTAACATGACAGGCTTCGCGCGAACATAGTTCAGGCTCAAGCCGAGATCGTAAGTGGTCGAGAATGCAGTTACTGCGAGGTTCGCATCGTAAACAGTCGTCTCGAACGAGGATCTCATATGAGCCACGCCGCGGTAATCTTCACCCAGGCTGCTGCGCGCTTCAACCATGCCGGCATATGCCCAGCCCAGAGCCTCCTCATAGTCTTCGTAAGGTCTCGTATCGCCGTAAAGATGCATCTGTTTCCTTATGGACTCTCTGTTGTAGTTGATGCCATGCATAAGCTCGAAGATAAGCGCCGCCACGATACCGATTATCGCCACCACACGAAGCACAACATAGATGTGATACAACATGCGTCTTATTCCCGCTCTATACGCGATACTGACGCTTCTTGCGATAAAGAGGATAAACAACACTAACAGGCTCACGGAGCCCACGCAGACGAACATCTCAGTAAGGGATGTCATGAACAGACCGTTTAGTGATGTCGGCACTATCGAGATGATGGGGAAAACCTTCCTGCAGTAGACCTCAGCCGCCTCGCCTCTGATGAGCAACCTCGGCAGATAGTACGCCGCAGGTATGAGTGCGATGAGCAAGATAAGCAACACCGCTCTTAGTATGGTTCTCTTCCGTGTAAACTTTACTGATTCGTTCTTGAGGGTAACTCTCATCAGATGTGTCCCGTCAGCTTAAATATCAGAAAAAGGATCCCGTAGATGATCGGCTGGTGCACAAGATATATGATGAGCGAATGCCTGCCCATAAACTCGAGCGGCCTCGTGATAGATCTTATAGTCTTCCCCGCCCCAGCGAAAAGTGTCTTCTTCTCCTTATAAAGGATCCTTCCTCCTGCAGCGCAGATAAGGAACACACCCATCCAAGGGATAAGCGGCATATAATCTGCAACGTCGGGCGCATCCTTAACGATGATGCCCAGAGGATACAGAAGCATGTTCTCCGACTCGTACGCATACATATCCAGATTGTTGTTGGTCATGGTGATCCACACGCCAAAGAGCATCAGGATGAACGTCATCTGATTCGTATTGATCTTCGTCTTCTTCTCAATAAAAGCAACGAGTGCATAGAAGAGAGTCGATACCGCGAGCATATGAAGAACGTTAAAAAGGATCAGGCAGTCGATGCCCATCTTATATGTAACGAAGCTTGTAACTCCTGTGAAAGCAAGAGCAACCGCAAGAAGCTTGAGACCTCGCTTAACGTTATTACGAGAGAATGTGCAGCAGATACCGGACAGACCGACGAAGAGCACGATGATAATGGGATGAACGAATGTCCAGAACCACGCACTTCTTAAGTATTCGAATGTATCGAATCCGAACTCATATCTGATGTCATACGAGAAATGCATGAACATCATCATGATGATCGCGACGCCTCTTAATGCGTCGAGTTCGAATGCTCTGTCTTTCTTGGGTGCTTTATCGCTCAAAGGTTCATACCTCCGGCAAGACATGCACCGATTGCTGTGGCGAACTCAGCATCTTCAGGAATAATGAAGTTCGTCTCATAAAGTTCGCGGAACATCTTGAATGTATTGTTGATCTGATCGAATGTGGTCAACTGACCTGTAAACACGACATCATTGATGCCGACCGTTCTCGATGCGAGAACTGCCATCGTACCGATGGACTGATAAACGAGATTAAAGACACCCGCGAGCTTATCCTCACCTGTAAGGTCATCAGCCGCCTTACCGAAGTTAGAAGCCGTAACATGCTTGGCAAGTCCGGGAATCTCCGTCTTAGAGATATCACCGATCGTAAGGTCAACCTTGTTGATGTCACCGTTCAGTGCAAGTTCTGAAAGCTTATTAGGATCATCGATACCCGTAATGGAATTTGAAAGACCAACGAGCGTACCGCCGCCGACACCGGAACCGATGATATGAGTAACGTTAGGATACTCAGCCTTAAGATAAGCCGTACCTGTTCCCATGCTTACGACGACTGCCTTTTTAAGATCTGCAAGGTACAGACCTCCCAGACCGGTAGAGATGAATTCTTCTACTACGATAGTATCGATACCTAGCATCGGCGGAGCTGTGAAGCCGGAACCGACACCTGTGATATTGATCCTGAATATATCAGTTACAGGGATCTTAAAGTCATTGATGAGCTTACCCAATGCACCATAAGCTGATGTGACCGGATCACCGGCACTGGTGATGGACTTATATATGATCTCCTCATTATCCATTCCGACTATCTTAGTCGTACTGCCGCCTACATCAAGACCAACATTAATATGCATATAAGTTACCCCTTCCTTAACTACTCTATCTTACATAAAAAAAGGTCCGATTTCCATCGGACCTTGTAGTGTCTATCGACTTAGTAACTTATGAGTTTGTGATTGTTACTGTAGCAGATGTTGTAGGGATCTCACCTGTATTAGTTCCAGTAACTACACCCATATTACCCATTCCGTCATTGGCGTATCTTGTGTAATAGCCACCTTCCATAGTTGTAATCAAATCACCGGAAACATTCTGAGTTGTCGTAGGGGTAATAGTGATTGAGAATCCTGTATCACTGATACTTCCAACATTGTAGTCCCAATCGTAGTTACCGCCGCCTGCAAGATCATACTCATCACCGCTACCCAAAGTATGGTTCTGGAACGGTGCGTAATAAGGAATCCAGAAGCTACCCTCATATACATAGTGCAGATAACCAGGATTTACGTACTTATCAACGAAGAAAAACTGATATCTGAACTCATTAGTATCAGAATTATAATAGCAGATCATTCTGATAAGCCACTTCTGATTAGTTGAAGCACGATTAAAATTATCAATCATGTCAAACCCAATAGGATGGTTGGTGTTTGTATTAGTAAGAATACCATCAGCACCAATAGATATCTCATCATCCTCATTGTTCTGAATATCGAGAAGGATCTGATTCTCCAGAGCCTCTGCGTACATAGCAGCGATATCAGCACAATCATCATCGTTATAAGTTCTGTAATAAGAAGCTCTGATAGCGACGATCAATGAGATGAACAGACCGCTGATGATCAATGTGATCGCGATAGCGAGCAACATCTCAATCAATGTAAAACCATGTTTATTTGTTCTCTTCACTTTCAGGTCCTCCTATTAATGAGCCGGTGTAAATTCCGTGCTTCTGCATGTGCAGGTAGCAGGATCGTGATTAGAATTGAAGCAATACCAACCATAGTGACCATAACCTACAAACTCATTCGTTGCTGTCGGATCATCAGCGCCTACTCGACCATTGTTATTCTTATCTACATAGATAGGAATATTGTAGTAAGGTGTTGATGTATTTCTGTCAACAGGATTAAATACGAAACCCCAACGGATAATGTGGCTTCCTGCGTCAGCTGCGGGACCAAGGAAATCGCCGAAGTCATAGAAGAATGCGAATCTGTTGTTAGCAGATGTCTCAGCCTCAGTATCCTGTACACCGCCGAGTGCATATGATCCGGCGGAAAGAGCTGTAGCTGCATCCGAATAAGAAGAAACATCTACGCACAATGTGGGAAGACCATTATCCAATGTAGCACCTGTACCGCCTGCAAACGCTGCAGTCAATTCAGATGTATTACCATCTGTAAGATTAGTCATTGTAGTGAACTGGCTTGAAGCAGTAGCATTATTAGCGATCGTATCGCTCATAGCCTGTCTGTAATTCTCTGTTCCGTATCTGGAGAAGTTACGGTTGTTGCTACCGAAGATCATAACGGCAACGAATCCCTTCATGATCATAGTAGAAGCAATAGTAAGAATTACAACTGCAAGCAGTACTTCCAAGAGTGTAAAACCGGATTTTGATCTTCTGCTCATCTTCTTCATAATAGACTCCCCTACGTGTCTTAACCTAATTAAACTAAATTATGTTGTACTTGCACTAATATTATTGAAACCGAGCTCGCTCATTCTTGCTTCACTCGACTGAATATTTACGACAGCAGAACTTCTTGCTTCATCAGCGCTTATAGACCTAGCCTTGGAGTTGCTGATAAATGTACCGATGCTAATAGTAATAACACCTGCAAGAATGGCAATAATGGCAACAACAATTACCATTTCCAATAATGTAAAACCTATCTTTGACTTTCTAATTCTCTTCATATCAACCTCAAGGAATGCAAATTAAGCGTTAGCCTTTGTTCACATTTGTACAACTATATTATACAAGCTAAATATATATTTGCAATGCAATTTTCACATTTTCTTAAACGGATTGCATTGTAAGTTTTTGTTTAAAAAAAGGGGGACAGTTGCCTGTCCCCCCTGGGTTTAATCCACTGTCTAGATTATGTTGTAGCAGCGTCGATCTGAGCAACAACACCAGAAATGGAAGAGTTGTGAGCTGCGATGGAAGAAGCAGCGTTCTTAGCTCTGTTGATGTAAGAACCGATGCTCATAACGAGAACTGCAGCAAGGATAACGATGATAGCGATAACGAGTACCATCTCAATGAGTGTGAAACCCTTCTTAGTCTTCTGAATCTTCTTCATTTGTGCTTACCTCCTGTAAGTATTAAGTTTGTAGCTTTAGTATAGCACGTCTATTTTGAAATGCAATACCTTTTTCACTTTTTTTTCACATTTTTTCCACAATTAGGAAATTGTGAAGAAAATTAGTCCTCCGGCACCTCATCACCAGGCTGAGCAACTGCTGCGCCATCGATGTTGAGAACTGTAAGCAGATCAGAACCATTGACAGCTTCCTCGAAGATGTTAGAGGAATAATATGTAGAGAATGCTCTCTCACCCTCAGTAGCCTCTTCGTTAGACATAAGAGTATTGAACCACTCAGAGTTAGGATCATCAATGATGAACGGACGACCGATGATACCACCATCACAGTTGATGTTTGTAGAACCAGCCCATGTTACATAAGGAGCAGATGTATCAGCCTCAGATACTCTGTAGTTGAATGTTGCAGAGTAAAAGTCGATAGATGCTGTCATGAGGATATAACCACCCTCAGCCTGGATTCCGATAGAGTTGATCTTGATGCAATCAGGATTCTCAGCTTCGATTGTCTCGAGAGCGTCGAGGAACTCATCATAACCAACGATGGATGCAGAACCATGCCAGTACATCTCATCGAGGAGAGCGTTCCAAGCAGCCTCATCAACCATACCGTCAACTACTACAGTATTGCTTCTGTTGTAGTCAGGGATGTTGAAACCATCTGTTGTTGAATACTGAACCGTAATTCTCTTAATAAGAAGATTATCTGTAGAAGGTGTACCGTCAGGAAGTGAGATTCCTGCAGGTGTGATGTCTTCTGCCTGAGCGGATACGAGATATACGCATCCTGCATCTTCGAATGTCTTAAGTACATACTGCTCGATGGACTCTGCGCAGATCAAAGGAAGGAACTGGCCTTCAACCTCTGCAATAGAAGTCTTAAGCGCATTAATCTGAGCCAATGTCTCGTCATTCTGAGTCTTAAGAGCCTCATAATATGCGAGCTGCTCTTCGAGCTGTGTTCTCTCGTTGCACAGATCCTCGTACTTATAACCAAGGTTTCTGATACCGAAGAAATAAATTACCAATACGACTACTACAATGCCGAGGAGCATCAAGTAGTACTGTTCACGTTTGCCTAAGTTACCCATTATTCAGCCTCCCCTTCTGCAGTCTCTTCTACCTGTGCAACAGTGTAGAACAGATCGATCTCAACGTTACCGTTAGCGATACCGGAAATCTTGTCTTCGCTCTGTGCGATAGCAAACTGCTCAGATGTGATTGCCTGACCATTGATGCTGATCGATGACAGAGTATAGTTGACACCGTTTACAGAGAATGTGTTGATTCCATCGAATACGAACTCGGAACCTGCATCTACAGCCTGTGAAGAGATACCGCTAAGAGCGATAACGCCAGACTCTGTATTTGCATAGTGACCAACGGAAATGATGGACTCATTAACGAGGTTACCTGTGATAGAGAAGTCATAGTAAACATCGATAGGGTTGTCTACCATCTCTGCGTTGTGTCTCAGAGATGAGTCAGTCTCGATATTAGGAAGTACATAGTTAGTAAATACATTAGATCTGTTAAGCAAGTAGCAGATGTTAGCTGCATCATAGTAACTGAATGTCATACCTGTGATACTGAGCTGATTACCTGTGAGATCGTAGCTTGCTACATAAGCATCACTAGGAACAACCTCACCGATGAGGTTAGCGATGGATGTCTCAGCAGCGTGAGTCTCATCAACGATTCTTCTCATTTCAGTAAGTGTGTAGTAATACTGGTTCTTGTCATTGATGTCCTGCTGTAAAGCCTGGGACTGAAGCTCAAGACCTGCATACTCATCACTTGCAAGAGTTGTATTAAGGTTGTCGATATCCTTCTGAACGCCAGCGTTACGGAAGATATCATAGGCCAAAACCGCAAGGCACAAGCCGATAGCGATGATACCTACGAAAACAACAACAGCGAGAACCTGTGTCTGTTTACGGGCTGAGGCAGTAAATTCCTCAAAGAAGTTAATATCATTCTTTGAGTAGCCTTTCTTTGATCCTAACAAAGTCATATTCCAATCTCCTCCTTATCAGTCATTCCTGATCAATGCGCCGCAGCAGTTAACAAACTGAGGAAGCATAAAATCTTTAGGACCGTTTACAGTGCTAAGTGTATTGAGCGTCTCAACCTGGGTAGACAACTGACTCGAAAGTTCCTTGTCGATCTTCTTGTAGCCAGCACCGGAACCATAAAGGAAGCATGTGCTGATGCTATCGATATGGAACTTAGAGATTGCGAACTGAGCTGTACGGGATACTGCATCAGTAAGGCTCTTGAAGTATGCATTAGCTGCGCTCTGGAGTGCAGGTGCATCGGCAAGTGACTCGTGCCACAGATCAATATCCGAAGGATCGACCGAGATATCGGAATCACTCTTTGTAATGTTAAGTCTTCTGGCAAGTGAAGACTGGTTGTCTCCGCCCTGAAGCTTCTTCATGGACTCAGCAACCTGACGGATGCTGTTGTGACCGAACTGAAGTCTTCTTGTAAGGAGCGGGAAGCCCTTCTCAAGGATTGTAACTGTTGTTGTTGCACCGGACAGCTCGATGAGGAGCAATGTTGTCTGGGAAACATTAACGTTACCATTGATGATTCCGCCCTCGAAGAGCTTACGAACTGCATTCTGGTTTGTATCCAAAGCAACAGGAGTCTTCTCCATGTCCTTAAGGAAGTCTCTGAATGCTGTAACTGTCTCTGTAGGAGCAGCTGTAGCTCTTACCTTGAGCTTCTTAGCGTTTGTCTCCTCATCTACACAGTCACCGTATACGATGTAGTCAACAGACATATCCTTGGAGTTTGCCTGTCCCATAAGCTCGAACTTAACCATGTCGCTGATCTGACCGGAAGCAACCTGAGGGATCTCAAGGTCACGTGTATGCATGAAGCTTCCGTCAGTTGTAAGGATTACGTTCTTAGCGTTGATACCAAGCTTAGCCCAAGCGTGCTTGAGAGCCATGTTGATACCGAATGAGTCAGCGATCTGACCGTCGTTGATGGAGTCGAGCTCGAGCGGTACAACACCAACCTTCTCGATACTTACAACACCTGTTTTGCTATTATAGGAACCTACAGCGAGTTTAAGGTTAGAACTGGACATATCCAGAACCATGTACTGCGTTCCTCTTCCTGATGATAATGCCATTTTTTATTCTCCTTTCATCCTATAAACTGTGCCATTGTGAAGATAGGCATCGCGATACCACCAACAACACCACCGACCAAGATGGCCATGATGATGAGCATGCAAGGCTCGAGAGCCGCTGTCATCTTAGCTGTAGCAGCATCAGCCTCATCCTCAAAGAAGTCCGCAGCCTTATCGAGGATCGTGTCCAAAGTACCGGACTCTTCACCGATAGCCGTCATGGCATAGATCATGGGAGGGAATTCTGTGATGGGCTTGATAGCCTTAGAAAGTGATGTACCCTTACGGATTTCAACTCTGGCATCAGCCAGTTTCTTCTCAAGAATGACATTGTCAAGAGAAGCACCTGTGATCTCAACTGCTGTAAGAACAGAGATACCGGACTTAAGAAGTGTGGAAACTGTTCTTGTAAATCTGGCAGCAGCATTCATCTTAGTTGCCTTACCTACGATTGGGATCTTAAGCATCCAAGTATCCCAACGAGCATGACCCTTCTCTGTTCTCTTCCATGATGTGAAAGCGAACCAGCCGCCGCCGATAACAATAAGATAAACCCACCAGAAGTGAACCATGGAATCGGATACAGCCATGATGAACTTAGTCAACGCAGGCAGGTCACCACCGAGATCCATAATCGTCTGAGCGATACCCGGAACGAGGAAGGTCATAAGACCGATAACGATAGCAAGTGTAACGAAGAGCAAGATCTTAGGATAAACCATCGCTGAGGAAATCTTGTTCTTGAGCTTAGCTTCCTTAGCGAAGTGCACTGCAAGACGCTCCATGATCTCATCAAGACGACCGGATTCCTCACCGGCGGAAATCATTGAGCACATGATCGTAGGAATTACATCCTTCTGCTCCTTAAAAGCATCAGACAGGGATTTACCTGACTGGATCTGCTCGTAGACTTCACCAATGCATCTCTTGGACCTCTTGGTCTCGCACTGCTGATAGAGCATGTCCAGGGATCTTACAACTGTGATACCGGCTGACAAGAGGGATGCGAGCTGTCTCGTAATCATAACGAGTTCCTTCGTATTCAGCCTCTTACTGCCGACCTCCATGTTCATGAGACCCTGGCCTTTATCAAGCTCCAGGGAAACGATGTACTTGCCTTCGCTCTTCAGCTTTCTTGATGCATCAGCTATGCTTGCTGCATCCAGAACGCCAGAAGTCGATTTGCCGGCATCGTCCAGAACCTGATATCTGAAATTAGGCATATATTAGTCCTCCTATATTATTTTTCTTACTGATAATCAATATCCCCGAACAACGGGCTGTTAGCGGGACCGCCAACATTGTTGATGTATCTCTTAAGATCATCGGGAAAACGGCATCTCTGCATAGCTACTTCTCTTGAGATAATCTTACGCTTTACAAGCTCTGCAAGATAGAAGTCAAGAGGGCACATGCCTGATGCAAGGTTTGTTGCGATAGCACTGTCGATCTGATATGTCTTACCTTCACGGATGTTATTACGAATAGCATCATTAGCAAGCATGATCTCGAACGCTGCACAACGGCCGCCGGAGATCTTAGGAACAAGAGTCTGACAGATAACAGCTACGAGGATTGAACCAAGCTGTACTCTGATCTGATCCTGCTGATGAGGAGGAAATACGTCGATGATACGGTTAACTGTATCAGAAGCTGATGACGTATGGAGTGTAGAAAGAACCAAGTGTCCTGTCTCGGCTGCGGTGATAGCTGTACTGATTGTATCAAGGTCACGCATCTCACCTACGAGAATAACATCAGGGTCTTCACGGAGAGCAGCTCTGAGGGCGTTAGCAAATGAAAGCGTATCCTCGTGAACTTCTCTCTGGTTAATCATTGCTTCACCATGATTATGGAGATACTCGATAGGCTCCTCGAGCGTAAGAACATGACATCTCTTAACGCTGTTGATGTGTCCTACCATTGCAGCAAGTGTTGTAGACTTACCGGAACCCGTAGGTCCTGTAACAAGGATCAATCCACGCGGCTTGAGCGCGAGATCCTTAAAAAGCAAAGGAAGTCCGAGTCTTTCGCATGTAGGAATCTCATTTGTGATTGTTCTTGCAGCAAGTGCATAACTGCCTCTCTGCTTGTAGATGTTACATCTGAAACGGCTGTAATCAGCTACGACAAATGAGAAGTCGATCTCTCCTCTCTCGGCAAGATACTGCTGTCTTGACTTATCAACCATTGACTTACAGAGGAATTCTGTATCCTCAGGTGTCAAAATCTGATTTGTCAAAGGCATGAGTTCTCCCGATACTCTAATCATCGGAGGGAGACCCGCAGTGATATGCGTATCCGATGCTCCTCTTCTGACTGACTCTGCCAGAATCGCCTCCATTGTAAGGCTGAATCCTTCCACTTTCTGTACCTCCTGTTTATTATCCGTCTACTGAATAAGCTACTCTGTTTGCTTCCGCAAGTGTTGTGATGCCTTCAACAACAAGTGAAAGCGCTGAATCCATGAGCATCTGTGTGCCCTGCTTAACGGCAAGCTGTCTCATATCTTCTTCCGGTGCTCTCTTCTCGAGAAGAACCTTCATTTCCTTAGTGATAACAACTACCTCATGGATAGCGATTCGGCCCTTATAACCGGAACCGTTACAATCAGTACAACCTTCACCCTTATAGAGCTTCTGCCCGGGTTCGAAGTTGAACTGTTCAATAATATCCTGATCTGCATCGTAAGGCTTTCTGCAGTTTGTGCAGATACGGCGAACGAGACGCTGAGCGACAACGCCGACCAAAGCTGAAGAAACCATGTAAGGCTCAAGACCCATATCAACAAGACGGTTGATAGAGGATACGGCGTCGTTCGTATGGATAGTACTGAAAACCAAGTGACCTGTGATAGCAGCTCTCATCGCGATCTCAGCTGTCTCACCGTCTCGAATCTCACCGACGAGGATGATATCCGGGTCCTGACGGAGAATAGAACGGAGACCTGAAGCGAAGGTCATACCAGCCTTGGCATTAACCTGAACCTGGTTAAGACCGGGGATACGAATCTCGACAGGGTCCTCAACCGTGATGATGTTAACTTCAGGAGTGTTCTTCTCAGCCAGAAGTGTATAAAGAGTTGTTGTCTTACCTGAACCAGTAGGTCCTGAGATAAGGCAGATTCCCTGAGGAACCTTGATGATCTTGTTGATCATGTCATTGTTGTGATCTGAGATACCGAGGTAACTTCTGTTCAGGTTACCGTCGTTCTTAGCAAGGATACGGATAACCGTCTTCTCACCCCAGATAGTAGGCAGGATGGATACACGCATGTCGACCGGAGTTCCGTTGATCTCTGTCTGGATACGACCGTCCTGAGGGATACGCTTCTCGGCAATGTTCATACCGCCGAGGATCTTAATTCTTGTTGTGATTGCATCCTTAGCGTTAGCAGGGTTACTCATAATCTCCTGCATAACACCGTCGATACGGATACGGACTCGAACGCGATCTTCCATCGGTTCGATATGAATATCGGAAGATCCTGCTCTGATAGCGAAGTCGATCATGGAGTTAACGAGCTTAACAACAGGAGCGGAATTAACCTGCTCTGCAATCTCGTCAGAAAGTCCTTCGAGCTCATCGCCTGCGAGGTCCTCACCGAGCTCCTTAGCGGCCTCGGAAGAACTCATCTTACCGTAGTTTACTTTAATAGTATCGAGAATGCCCGATCTTGTAGCGAGCATGAGGACAATCTCATAACCTGTTCTGAACTGCAGGTCATCCTGTACAAGGATATTAAGAGGATCGTCGATAGCTACAACGAGCTTATCATCATCAAAACCAATAGGAACAACTGTGTTCTCTGTACAATACTTCTCGTTCAGGAGATCCAAGGCCTTAGGATCTACGTCTATACTTGTAAGATCGATGATCGGGTAGCTGTACTGACTGGAAACTGCACGGAGAATATCGAACTCAGACATGAGTCCCATCTCTGTTATAACTTCACCAAGTCTCTTACCTGATTCTTTCTGAACACTTAACGCTTCTGCCAATTCGGCTGCGGTCAGAAATCCACTCTCAATGAGGATGTCTCCCAACCTCTTCATGTTGCTAGTATCCGCACCAAACATAAACACACTCTTTTGTACATCACAATTATTGGGGTGCATAAAGCATATATCGCCCCGTGATATATCTATAAAACTATACAACAGACCATTCTAAAAAACAAGTTTTTTTGGTAACTTTGCCATCAAGTGGAAATTACAAGTTCTATTAATTATAATTAATAAGATATTTACATAATTAATTGCTCAATCGGAGGTACATATGTCAGGTCATTCCAAGTGGAATAATATCAAGCGTAAGAAGGAGGCGTCGGATTCGGCCAAGGGTGCTGTATTCACCAAGATGGCCAAGCTCATCGCCATCGCAGTAAAGCAAGGAGGACCTGATCCGGACGGTAATTCCAAGCTCAAGGACGTCATCGCTAAGGCTAAGGCAGCTAATATGCCTAATGACAATATCAAGAGAGCCATCCAGAAGGCAGCAGGTGCCGGCGAGGGTGACGATTACGAAGAGATCCAGTACGAAGGTTACGGTCCCGGCGGAATCGCCATCATGGTCAGAGCCCTTACTAATAACAGAAACCGTACTGCAGCTGATGTAAGACACATCTTCTCCAAGCACGGCGGCCAGCTCGGCGTAGACGGAAGCGTTGCTTTCCTCTTTGAAGAGAAGGGTGTCATCCTCATCTCAAGAGAGGATTATGAGAACGAGGACAAGGTCATGGAGGATGCTCTCGAGGCAGGCGCTTCTGACTTTATCGCTGAGGAAGAGTATTACGAGGTTGATACAGGTACGGACGAGTACTATGAGGTAAAGGATGCTCTCGAGGCTAAGGGCTATGAGTTCATCGACGCAAGCCTCGGACCCGTTGCCATCACATCGAACAAGGTCGAGGACCCTGCCATCTGCGAGAGCCTTGAGAAGATGCTCGACATGATGGAAGAGAACGAAGATATCCAGGAAGTCTACCATAACTGGGATAACTGATGTCCGATATTCAGAACAAACCGACAGCCGAACCCAGAAGGACCAGGCTGATACCGGAGCTTAGAGCTACACTGAAACAGATCAATCTGTCTCCAGAAGTCTCACGCGGCAAATCTGAGCTGAGCACCGATACCATCCTTCAGAGCGAGACGCTGACGCGTGAGTTTCTGTCGAATATCGCCATTATCGCTTTTGTCGGCCAGTCAGGTACCGGTAAGAGCACACGTGCCATCGCAGTAGCGAGGCAGAACAGCATAGATTATCTAATCGACGACGGCCTCCTCATCAACGGAGGCAGAATCGTCGCAGGAACGTCTGCCAAGAAGGCTCCGAGTAAGATGGAGTCGGTAAGGCAGGCGCTTTTTGTTGATCCGACAAGGTCTGAGGTCATGAGACGAGCTATCGTCGAGTCCTCCCCTACAGCGATCATGATTCTGGGAACATCTGACTCGATGCTCGAGAAGATTACGACCAATCTTTGGCTGAACAAGCCGTCGATGCTCATAAGGATCGAGGACGTATCGACCGAAGAAGAGAGAAGACATGCGCGTAACACCCGTATGAACGAGGGTATGCACACGATCCCCGTACCGAGTATGGAGATCAAGCACGAGTTCTCGGGTTACTTCTCCGATCCATTGGACAGGATCAGAAGCAGACTGAATCTCGAGGAAGGCGGTGTCGCACTCGACGGCGAGAATGAGCGTACGATGATCCGCCCTACCTTCTCTTCCCTCGGCTCCTATTCGATATCGGATGATGCCCTGCTTGAGCTTATCGAGATTACTCTCAAGGATCTGCCCGGATACGGCAGGATACTTAATTTCAAGAGTGAGAAGCGAACTATCGGCGTTGTATTTACGATAGATCTGGCGCTTCTGTATGGATATGATGCGCAGAAGGTCCTGTTCGATGCACAGCAGAGAATTGGACATGCGGTTGAGAACTATACTGCTATCACGGTCGTTTCTGTCGATATCAGGGCAGGAAGACTTATACACGGAAAGGATGCATGATGAAAGAGACAATCTACACCATACCGGTTAATGACGCTTATAACTCAGAGTGCGAATGCCCTCTTTGCGTTCTTCGCAAGAAGGCTGAGGACAATGAGATCGAATACTACCTCGGTCCCTCCCTTATGGAGCCTGACACGAGAATCATCACGAACAAGACGGGATTCTGTCCTGATCATATGGCCAAGCTTAACAAGCAGGTCACGAACAGACTGGGACTTGCACTTGTTATGCATACCCACCTTCTCGATTACGATAAGGACATTACTGAGGATCTGTCCAACGCAGCTCCTGCCAAGGCAGGTCTTCTCAAGGGCAGATCTAACGACTATAAAGCGGCTTGCAGAAGTCTTGCTGACAGGATCGATGCCAGAACTGCAACATGTCCTGTATGCGAGAAGATGAATAAGACTATAGAGAGATATAACGAAGTCATCATGCATATGTTCTCACATGATGCAGCGTTCAAGGAGAAGTTCATGAGCACGAAGTCTCACTGTCTTCCCCACACGGCTTCCCTGCTCCGCACGGCAGCCAATAAGCTTTCACAGAACGATGCAGCCGACTTCATATCCGCTCTTGCCCAGAGCAATAAGAATTGCTTCGCAGAGCTCGAGCACGATGTTGAATGGTTCACACAGAAGTTCGATTACAGAAATAAAGAGGCTTCATGGGGCAACAGCAAGAACGCCATCCAGCGTTCAATGAGATTCTTGTCATCTGACACGGGAGAGTTCAATGAAGGATAATAACTTTAATACTGAATTAGATCTTTTAACTGACGTAGCTTTGGATGTAAACGAGAGTGCTAACAGCATCAGTGTACTTCTGAAGCACGACTACTATTCTACGGATAATGATAACGGCAGAGTGCTGCTCGACAGTCTGCTCGACGGTCTTATCCTTGCCGCTGACAGGATCAACATGATCATAATCACGGACAGCGCCGTAAGACTTCTCGAGTCCTCAAGTAAGCTCATCAACCTGATTAAGCTTGTTCATCTGACTCTCGTCTGCCGTGACAGCGCAGACTACTATGAGGTTCAGATTCCTGAGGATGAAGAGCTTCACTTAAACATCGTTTCCATCAATGACATTACTGATCAGATTATCGAATCAAGGCCCGACCTGATAATCGAGTAATCTAATTAGATTATTTATTAAAGTAATAAAAGAGGATCGGTTTCCCGATCCTCTTATTGTTTTGCAATTCTACCTTACTATTAAGAATTTGATGTGAAGTAGCGGCACTCGTCCATAACTACTGAGAAGTCTGTGTTATCTCTGTAAGCATACTCTCTTGTAGGACCACCGTCGTTTGATGCAGGGCAGTAAGGAACGTTGAAGCTGTTACCACTTGCGTTGTCGATACCACCGGCACTGATTCTTCCGTAATAAACATTGGAAGGGTTAGTGTTGTATACATAGAGGTGTCCGCCACCCGGAGCACCAGGAGTAGACTGAGGGAAGAATCCCAAGCAAGCTGTAAGAACTGAATTCTGGTTTCCTTCCATTCTTACGGGTGTTCCGCCTGAGTAAGCAGCGTAAATCTCGCAACGAGGGCATCTGCTCTGATCGATTGTCGTAACATTGTGTGGGCTGGAAATAACATAGGAATCATAGATACCGCAGTTATCTCTTGCACCATACTGGCCTACACCGATATGGATCTGAGAACCGTCACAAAGAACGAAGATAACCTTATGCTCACCAGAACCCTGGATTCTGATATAGCTGTTGTTGCCGCCGGCATAAAGATGAGCACCGTTTGTCAAGAAGATCTCGATGTCACCGCCGGATACATCACAAGTAATTGTTGTGTTATCAGCGAGATAAGCTGTCTGACCATCCAGAACATAAGCACCGGATGACATGCTGTGGTTCGATGTGAAGTAAGCGCTTGTAAGATCTGTAGCACCAGCGATATCGCCACCGAATCTTGTTACAACCTTATCAACTGTATTCATCTCTTCTGCACTTACTGTGAGGTAAGAATCCATGTTGTTATCTGTTACAGGGTTCCAACCAGCAGAGTGAGATGTCCATGTAGCACCACCACCGGAGTTAGGTGTAACACCAGACTCGAAGTGAACGCCACCAGAAATGTCTCTGAAGTTCTGATCAAGGAGTGTCTCGCCAGCAAAACCAGAGAAACCTGTGTGACTACCATCATCATGATCCTGGAGATCGAAGAAGATATCATTGATACCGGAAAGACCGAATGTATCAGAACCGGAGATTGCATGACCGTCTCTTGTGAACGGTGAATTTGTTCCCCAGAAATAAAGATCACCATACTGTTCTGCGTGTGTAACAGGGCTTGTACGATATGCGTTGTCAACTGCGTTGTTCTGGTTGATACCACCGGAGAAGTCCAAGGAAGCATTAGGGCCTAAGAAGTAAGCCTCATATGCGAAGACTGTATCTCTCATCGATACCTGACCTTCAGTAATGAATGTGCAGTAGAAAGCGTTACCTGAGCAGTCACCATGTGTATTACCATGGAGGAAGCAGATATTGTCATCATCGTTATATCTAACCTGCTGATGACGATCAGCGTTTGT
>JAFZPX010000039.1 GCA_017552455.1 Clostridiales bacterium | reverse complement strand
GCTGTACGCTATGGCTATAGTGTTCCTCGTGTTGCTTTATAATTCACCTTCGGGACTTGCATTCTACTGGACACTGAACAATGTGTTCTCAATGCTTAAGAATGTATTCTACAGATTCAAGCGCCCGGGCTTCGTGCTTGCCTGGGTAGTTGCTATAGCCGGCGGCGTGATCATGCTCTTCGTAAATACGGCTTACGATGCACCGTATCATGCAAGACAGTTAAGGCTTACTGTGTTCGGAGCAGCACTCATTCTTCCCCTTATCATCGTTATCTTTAAGGGCAAGAAGACATCGAGTATTATGAAGCTTGTAAGAAAGCTTAAGTACACAAAGCACAACAAGACAATCTTCATCTTAAGCGGAATGTTCCTTACGGTATTCTTGGGACTTCTTATTCCTTCAGCTATCATCAAGACATCTCCGTCAGAGTTCATCGATTCAATAAGTTACAGATCACCTAATTACTATGTAATAACCGCGATGCTTCTGGCAGCCGGCTTCTTCCTTGTTTGGGGAGGAATCTTCTTCTCGCTCGGAAGACCTCACACCAGAACTTTGCTGAGCCTTATCTGGTGGAGTGCTTGTCCTGCAACTGCCGTCACATATTTGTTCTTTGGCACGAAGCTTGGCAATCTTTCTTCTGACCTTATCTATGATGAGCCGTTCACATTCACGGCTTCTCAGCAGATTGTGAATGCACTTACAATCTTCTGTGCAGTGGCAGTGGCCATACTGCTTGTAACCGTCTTTAAGAAGACAACGGAAGTTATCGCTTTCGCACTTTTTGCTGCGGCTCTTACCATGAGTGTCATCAACATGAACAATATCGAGAAGGCCTTCAGGAACGTCTCCTTAGGAAGCGTCAGCGAGCTTGCGAGCATCCCTCTTTCCACAAACGGACAGAACGTAATGGTCATAATGCTCGACCGTGCTCCCGGCTACCTCGTTCCTTATATATTCGAGGAGATCCCCGAACTGCAGGAGCAGTTTGACGGCTTCACGTTCTACCCGAACACGCTTTCCTTCGGCTCCCATACGAAGTTTGCGGCTCCGGCTCTTTTCGGCGGTTACGAGTACACACCTGAAGCTCTTTGCAGCAACACGGCGCAGACACTGCTCGAAAAGCATGACGAGGCGCTTTCTGTGCTCCCTGTTCTCTTCAGGGATAACGGCTATGACGTTACTATCTGTGACCCTCCGTTTGCAGGCTATGAGTGGACACCTAACCTTGATGTCTTCACGGGTGACCTTTATGAGGGGATCGATGCATATATAACAAAGGGCAGATTCGTGGATATTGATGCGGATTTCTCTGCTCAGCAGAACTATCTGTGGGAAAGAAATTTCTTCTGCTACAGCCTGTTTAAGACATGTCCTCTGTTCCTTCAGAGAAGCGTTTATAATCAGGGTAACTATAATCAGGCAGATATCGGTTTCTCGGCTTCTGTTGAGGCGGATGAAGTGTTTACTACGCCTCAGACTGTAGCGAGTCCGTCGCAGTCTACAGGTGTATCACAGGTATTTATGAATGCCTATACAGTGCTTACGAATCTTGATCTCATTACCGAGGTTAACGAGAGTGAGCAGAATACTTTCATGTATCTTGTAAACGTAACTCCTCATAACACGATGATGCTTCAGGAGCCTGAATATGCACCTGCTGAGATAGTCGATAACACAGAGTATGATGCAGCAAATGCAAGTCGATTCTCGGCTCCGGTCAACGGGTATAGTCTGCATATGGATACATCATCCGCCATGGCACATTATCAGTGCAATGCGGCTTCCTATATCCAGCTCGGCATCTTCTTTGATTACATGCGCGAGATGGGTGTGTGGGATAACACGAGGATCATCGTTGTATCGGATCACGGTCCTACCACGGATATGTTCGGCGGAGTTACGATCGTGCGTGATGTTAATATGGAGAGCTTTAACTGTCTGCTTATGGTTAAGGACTTCGGCGCGACAGGATTTACTGTCTGCGAAGATTACATGACCAATGCTGATGTGCCGTATCTTGCGACACAGGGAGTAATTGAAAATCCTGTAAATCCGTTTACGGGCAATCCTCTTACCATGGACGAGAAGACTGATTGGCCTATGTTAATATATGATTCGGAAGACTGGAATGTTTCCGGTTCTGATACCATCGCCGGTGCTGATGCTTACAGTTTCTCTGAAGGCGACTGGTATGCATTTACGGGTAACCGTATTTTTGACAGATCTGCATGGGAGTTTGACGGGACTAGATGAGAGCTCTATATACATTACTTATATATCCTCTTCAGCTTCTGTTTGAAGTAGTTTTCACTATCGCAAGCAGAATCGTTCCGCATCCGGGTTATGCGATCATCGTATTAAGCCTGATTGTTAATTTCCTTCTTCTTCCTCTGTATTCAAGAGCGGATAAGCTCGAGAAAGAACAGAAGGCGAAGAAAGAATTCATGGGACCTTGGATAAAGCGCATCAACGAGACGTTCAAGCGCGACGAGCGCATCATGATGCTCCAGGCTTACTATAAGATCAACGAGTATAGATCTTTGGATGTATTTAAAGAGTCAGTATCTTTGATGCTCCAGATCCCGTTCTTCATAGCAGCATACAGATTCCTGTCGCACCTCGAGCTTTTGCAGGGAGTATCGTTCGGTCCGATTCAGGATCTCGGTGCTCCGGATCATATGCTGCTTGGCATCAATGTTCTTCCTATACTTATGACATTGATCAATGTCGTATCAGGAATTGTCTATTCCAAGGGCATGCCCCTTAAGAGCAAGATACAGCTTTATGGTGTAGCTGCAGTCTTCCTCGTGCTTCTGTATAACTCTCCTTCGGGACTTGTTTTCTACTGGACTTTGAACAACCTTTTCTCCTGCGCGAAAAACGTGTTCTACAAGCTTAAGAAGCCGGGACTTGTTCTGTCGGTGCTGTTTGCCCTAGTAGGTGCGTTTGCTGCTATTTACTTGAATACTGTCTACTACACTCCGTATACATCAAGACGCATCCGACTTACGGTTATCGCGTTGGCACTTATACTTCCTTTGGTATTTACAGTATTAAAGAGCAAGAACGTCTTTAGTAAGGTCAAGGGGATTAAGCTTCCCAAGTATTCGAAGTTCGACAGAAACCTGTTCGTGGCAAGCGGCCTTTTTATGTCCATACTTACAGGTTTCCTGATTCCTTCCGCCGTGGTTAAGATCTCTCCTTCTGAGTTTATGGATCTTATGCATCTTAAGAATCCTCTTATCTATATCGGATATGCATTCCTTCTTGCAGCAGGTTACTTCATGGTATGGGGAGGAGTATTTTTCAGCCTTGTTAATGAGAAGGCTAAGATCATAATGAGCAGAGTATGGCTCGTGATGTGTCCTGCATCACTTATCTCATATATCTTCTTTGGAAATGATCTCGGAGATATATCCGTTAACTTCGTGTATTTCCGTCCGTTCGAATTCTCGTTAAACCAGAAGATGCTCAATCTGTTGCTGGTTTGTGCAGTTGCTGTAATCATCCTGATCCTTGCGCACTTTAAGACAAAGCTGTGCGGACAGCTCATTATGCTTATCGCAGTTGTATCGTTCGTGATGAGCGTTATCAACATGATCCCAATTAACAATGCATACAGAGAGAATCTTAAGAGAGTTCAGACAGACTATCCTCATATCACGCTCTCTGCTGACGGCTTGAATGTCATGGTCATTATGCTCGACAGAGCACCGGGTTATCTTGTTCCGATAGTATTCGATGAACTCCCTTATCTTTATGAGCAGTTCGACGGTTTCACATACTATCCGAATACACTGTCATTTGGTAACCGTACTAAGTTTGCTGCTCCTGCATTGTTCGGCGGTTATGAATATACACCGGCTGCAATCAATGCCAATACAACTCAGACACTCGTAGAGAAACATGATGAGGCTCTGTCCGTCATGCCAATTATGTTCAGGGATGAAGGATGGGAAGTTACCATTATGGACCCGCCGTTCGCAGGTTATTCCACACCTTCGGATCTGACAGGATTTACAGGCCCTGAGTATGAGGGTATCAATACTTACTATGCCGAGGGCGTAGTAATGGATAACTACTATAAGTTTGAAGATTTCCAGGAGAAGATATGGCTTCGTAACTTCTTCTGTTATTCCGTATTTAAGGTATCACCGTTGTTCTTCCAGGCAACGATCTATACCGAAGGCCGCTACAATGAGCCTGAGTCTCCTGTCAATTATGAGACTGATATCACGATCCCGCAGGTCGGATTCAGTGAGTCTTCGAGCGGCGGTGTCGACAGAACCGGAATGGCAGCATTCCAGGAGCTGTCAAAGCTTGATGAGATCACATCAATATCTTCGGATATCAGCGGTTCATTCATGTATATGGATAATGATGTAACTCACGATGCGATGCTCTTCCAGGCTCCGGAATACATTCCTTATCAGTATGTCGACAACATCATGTATGACATTGAGCATGCCGACCGTTTTGCTAATCCTATAAACGGCTACTATCTTGATATGGATAATTACACAACGATGAGACATTATTCCGGTAATGCTGCTGCATATGTTCAGCTCGGTCTGTACTTCGATTATTTAAGAGAGCAGGGAGTATGGGATAACACGAGAATCATCATCGTTGCTGACCATGCCATCGCCAGAGGTGATGCCAACATGTTCGGCGGTCAGCTCGACCTGAACGGTGTATGTCTTGATTCGTTTAATCCTGTTCTTATGGTTAAGGACTTCGGTTCTACTGGATTCACGATCAATGAAGACCTGATGACTAACGCAGATGTTCCTTATCTTGCGACCAACGGTGTAATCGATAACCCCGTTAATCCGTTTACAGGCAATCCCATTACGATGGATGGCGTTCACGATCTTCCTCTGTACTGTCTTGATTCCAATGACTGGATGCTGGCAGGTCCTACGGCACTGAGATTCACTGAAGACGACTGGTATGCATTTGATGGTACGACTGTAATAGACAGAGATGCATGGGGGTTTGATGGAACGAGATGAGAGTGTTGTATACAGTTTTAATCTATCCGCTTGAATTATTCTTCGAGGTCGTGTTCTCTATCGCGAACCGAATTGTCGGCAATCCCGGATTTGCCATAATCATCCTAAGTCTCGCTGTAAACTTCCTCGTTCTTCCCCTGTATAAGAGAGCGGATGAAGTTCAGAAGGAAGAGCGTGATCTTGAGGCATCGCTTGCTGACGGTATCGCACACATAAAGAAGACATTCAAGGGTGATGAGCGAATGATGATGCTCAATACCTATTATGCACAGAATAACTATTCTCCTTTATATGTTCTGAAAGGTTCTGTATCACTTCTTCTTCAGATTCCTTTCTTCATGGCAGCCTACAGATTCTTGTCTAATCTGAGACTTTTAAGAGGAGTATCATTCGGACCTATCCATGATCTCGGCGCACCTGATCAGATGCTCGTGTTATTCGGAATAGGTATTAATGTGCTTCCTATCCTCATGACATTGATCAACTTCATATCAGGATATATCTACACGAAGGGAATGCCCCTTAAGAGCAAGGTACAGCTGTACGCTATGGCTATAGTGTTCCTCGTGTTGCTTTATAATTCACCTTCGGGACTTGCATTCTACTGGACACTGAACAATGTGTTCTCAATGCTTAAGAATGTATTCTACAGATTCAAGCGCCCGGGCTTCGTGCTCGCCTGGGTAGTTGCTATAGCCGGCGGCGTGATCATGCTCTTCGTGAATACGGCGTACGATGCACCGTATCATGCAAGACAGTTAAGGCTTACTGTGTTCGGAGCAGCACTCATTCTTCCCCTTATCATCGTTATCTTTAAGGGCAAGAAGACATCGAGTATTATG
>JAFZPX010000004.1 GCA_017552455.1 Clostridiales bacterium | reverse complement strand
TCGCTGAACTTCGCGAAAAATATGATCTTCACATGACGGTAGAAAGATTCATCAGCGATGACGTGCCGGAAACGGAAAACAAGTTTATAAGGCAATAATGGGAGGAGCACAACAATGAAAAGCTTAATCATCTATTTCAGCTGAGCTGACGAGAAATATGCAGTCGGTTATATTGACAAAGGCAATATGCCTTCTGATATTAAGAGAATGTGTAAAGGTGCCGACGTTCAGAGTAACGGACTTGCAATCAACTGCGTCCGTATACGGGTGTTGCATATATGGTATAATAACCAGAGTGCATATATTACTGCATAAAATACGTTGGCGCGGGAGATTCGGCGGATTATGAAGAGAGGCGGAGACAGAGGATATCGCGAATGCGGTCGTATTCCTCTCATCTGATAAGGCTTCATACATCACCGGAGTTACGCTTAGAATAGACGGTGGTCTGATCCTCCCCGGTATGCCGGAGGGGTCATCTAACTCAGAGAACGGGTGGGGCTGATATGCCGGAATCGACAATTGCTGTAATAACGCCTTTTCATAATACGGATAAGGAATTATTCAACAGTGCTGTTTCTTCCATGGAAACACAGATCCTTTCTAAGGATAGGATTGAATGGATTATTGTCGTTCATAATTCTGAGGACGAATATCTTGAATACGTCAGGCAAAGGACACAAGAACTGAAGTATGTCACGATATATGAGCTGAATAATGACAAGAGAACAGCATCCAGCCCGAGAAACTATGCTCTTGAACATGTAAACAGCACGTACATTACTTTCCTTGATTCAGACGACATGCTGACACCTGAATGTCTATCCACGATCGTGAGAGGTATGGATGAGACACAGGCTGATCTTGGGAAGTACCGTGGCGAAAGAAGGCAGGAAGACGAGAATATTGCATCCTTTCTTGATAACCGTGTAAGATTCAGCCAAACCAAAAGCCTCATCTCATTCAGGAAGGACAGTCCCGAGATAAGCAAGCTTCTTACCATGGCAAACATGATGATGAGCTGTCAGGTCATAAGGACGGTTTTCCTTAACGAACATCATATCAGGTTTAATGAGGATATAAGATTCGAGGAAGATGTGGTCTTTAATCTCGAATGCCTGAATAATGCTTCTTTGATCGCTGTATTCCCTCAGATGATAGGGTATATCTACTATATGCATCATGGTTCCACCATGCAGGAAACAACCCTTTCAGACGAGAGGCTTCTTCGAATATGTCACGATATTTCAACTCAGCTGGAGCTGGGACTTGATTATGGATTTGACATGAGATACCTGTTCATGGGACACATGAAGATGATCGCTGAAGAAATGAATAAGCGGGAATGGGATATCAGCGTCCGTAAAGAAGTGAGGGAATGTATGCTTCCGTTCTACCAGAAGATAACTCTCCCGGATCCAAACGAAAAATTTCTGACGGCATCGGAACTTAAGAGGATCTCAGATGAGAACGAGAGCATTATTCTTGCCTACGATGTTATCGATGACGGTGCCGATGCATTGCGCCGCATACTTAAGAACAACAGAGATACTGAACTCGGTAAGGAATGGCAGTTTGATACCATAAAGACAGCCGAAGAGTATCAAAGACGTGTACCGGTCACCAATTACGATTTCTACTCGCCTTATATAGAACTGACTACAAGGATCGGAGAATCTGATATTTTCTGCACAGAGAAGATTACGGGCTACGCTTTAAGTTCCGGTACCAGCGGCAGAAGGAAGAGAATTCCTTACATAGCCGAAGGGATCGAAGAGAATGCCGGTGACCTGTGGAAACTACTTGAAGGGAAAGGAACCACCTTCCTGCTTATGCAGAGCATCTGTTCCGAAGAGAAATTCGCGGATGGAACTTATCTTGATTCGATCACAGGTGCAACTTTGCAGTTTCTGGGAAAGGATATAAGATGCGAGTCTTTCCGCCTTGATGACGGACGGGGAGCGGTAACTTCTCCGCGGGAGCTTATATTCACTAAGGAGGGTATCGGTGCTTATCGAAAAAAGCTTATCTACGCTCTTCTCGACAGGAAAGTGGAGAACATAGTAGCACCGTTCACCTGGTATATACTCGACATCCTGCTCTACATGCAGCATCACTATGACGTCCTGATTGATGATATCCGTTATGGCATTACTCTCAATGGAGAGGCGCACCCGGAACGTGCGGACGAACTTGCTTCGATCTTCACGGAAGCGGACTTCGAGAAGCCGTTTCTCACAAGGATATGGCCTGACTTGAAGCACATTGTGGCCGGCGGTTCCGGTGATTTCCGCATATATACGGAACAATTGAAGCGTTATACGGGAGATGTTGTTTACTACGAAGGGTGCTATGCGTCCTCCGAAGGGAACTTCGCTTCATATGACATTGAATCAGGAAAGTTCAGAATACGGAACGACAGTTCATTCTTCGAGTTCCGGGAGATCTATTCTGACGGCTCTGAGGGTAATGTTCTGCCGATGAGGGAAGTAAAGAACGGCTGTAAATATGAACTGATAATCACCAATGCATCCGGGTTCTACCGATATGCTTTGGGGGATGTGATCAGGGCCGGCCGTCTGGAGAATGGCGAACTCCTATTTGATGTTCTGTACAGACGTAATGATGAGATAAGGCTTCCCGACGGTATGGGCGTCATTATGCCCGATGCAATTTACGATGCATTGACGGATCTCTTGGCGGGAATGCACCTTCCTGTCGGCGACTACAGCTATGCTCTGTCAGATGACGGCAATTGCCTCGAACTATACCTGGAACAGATGGGACATGGGACTTGCAAGCTTGATTCATTTGACAGGAATGAGACAGCCGGGATGTTTGACAGACTCCTCAGAGGCAGAAGCAGCAGCTATGATAATATCCGCGGGAAGGTTTTTGAAGAGTGTAAGTTATTCTATATTGAAGCTGATACTCAGGCTGCATACAGAGAGATCTGCACAATGAGAAGCCGTCTTACTCCGGATCAGATGAAGCCTGTTCGTTATATGGATAATCCGGTCAAAAAGAATTTCTTTACAAAATTTCTGATTGAATGACTTAAGTATGAGGATCGATGCTATCAGAAGGAAATACCCCACTTAAGTTCCGGGCATCTTGAGGCGACTATCTGCTTGTGGTAGTTAAGCGCCTTATATCCGTCGAGAATGGCATCGTTAAGCATCGAAGACGGATAGAGCCTGAAGCTGCGCTTGTCCTTAAAGAAGCTTTGGTTAAAGACCAGTTCCGCGCGGGGGTTCTCTATCTTTACTGATACATCGCCCTTCCCGTCCGAAGTCTTGATAAGATCAACACTCATAAGAAGTCCCGTATTCTTGTCTATACCGGTTTGTCCTGAGAGCAGATTTCCAAGGGAATAGATAACGAATGTCTTACCGTTGTTTCTGTATTCAACAGGTTCAACAACATGGGGATGGGCACCTATAATTAATCCGACGCCTAATCCGGACAGATAATCAGCGATCCTTTCCTGCTCCGGTAATACTCCGTGATAGTATTCTTCTCCCCAGTGCATGGCAACTATTATGAGATCTGTTTTGTCCCGGACATTAATTATATCCTCATAGGCTTTACGGTCTGAATAGACATTGTTGTAGTATTCTTTGCCGGGAGGCGTCTCAAGTCCGTTAGTCCACATTGTGTAGGACAGGAAAGCGTATCTTAATCCGTTGATCTCATGAACCGCAGAAGAAGACAGCTTCCGTTCTTCGGATGATGCCCATTGGCCGGCATATACCACGTGGTCTTTATGTTGATTCCAGTAACCGATCGAACTCAATACTCCCTGTTCGCCCATATCCATTACGTGATTGTTGGCAAGACTTACGAGGTTAAAGCCCGCATCAATAAATGCATCTCCGGTCTCGTGAGGAGAATTGAATCTCGGATATTCGCTTAAACCTAATGCTGAGCCGCCGAGAAGACTTTCCTGGTTGTAGTACGCCAGATCAAACGCAGCAGAAAGAGGCTTAATATGCTGAAGCATCGGTTTAAAGTCATAGCATCCGTCTGCGGTCAAAGCATCGTTATAGACTGATTTGTGAATTGTAACATCGCCGGCCATAAACAGACTGGCTTTTCCCGTCCCGGTATCAATCATTGTATTATCTGTCTTTGCATATGATTCTTCTCAAGTTTCCTGTTGATGAAATAATCGTCAAGTATCCAATCCGTCATCTCGCCGAGTATAGATTCACCGCATGTGATCTGAGTCGTAATTCCCGGGGCAAAATTACATTCTACGAGAACCGGATCTGATTCTTCGTCTATAGTGAAGTCCCATCCGATAAGCTTAAAGTGGGGAAGCTTCTTATGGAGTTTTCCTGCGAGGGATATCATCCTGTCGAAGGAAGGAATGGTAAATCCTTTCTTAAAAAGCCCAAGTTCTTCTGCATCAAACCACTTCGCTCCGTGATTTCTTATTCTTGTATCGACGGTGCCGTCTTTGTTGATGCAGGCATCGTAACCGCCCTTCTCGAAGGAGATGTTTTGCTGTCCTTTGCTGCCGATCCTGATATCCATGTTTGTTACATATATTTTGCTCTCGATAAACAGTGTCACTACTCTTATGGTATTAACTGTATCAGGACAAAGCGAAGCCAGATCAGGATGCTGGAGGATCTTCTCCTGTATCATGAAACTAGCGCCGGTATTTTCCATGATGCTGATTATGCTCTCTTTGTTTCTGTTTCTGTTATCGATCACACTGATCCCGCGGCCTCTTGATGTAAAGACAGCAGGTTTTACATACAGTATTGCTTTGGAATTAAGACATAGATCCACAGCTTCGTCACGGCTTATGTTATTCATATCTATATCGTAGAATTCCCCTGATATTGAGCGGCAGACGGTCTTTGCCTGTTTGGCATCCTTAAACATAATGTCCTGGTAGCTCTTATCCTTGATGGCATTGCTGAACAGGAGGTTATTAAGATACGGAACAAGCTCCGTGTAGTAGAAATCGTGGGGAATAAATCTGGGGTCTATCCTGCCGTCTTTTGCGCCGTCATACTCGAAAAAGAACTTATACGGTCTTCTGCCGTATCTGCTCCAATACGGGAGTATTATATCCTCATATTCCTTATCGCTGATATGGCGATAATCCATAGAACTCAGTTCTTCCCGGATCTCTCTTCTTAATGCATCGGAGAGCCAGGCCTTACGGTCTTCGTAAGCTTTATCGAGAGATGATAAATAAACTTGTTCGAGATTCATAGCGCATGCCTTTCGTATAAGGATATGATATGTGCTATTATAACTTAATATGGAGAGCATTGAATACTTAAACGATTATAGGAGAAGCTCCGGGATTACAAGACGCAAGCTTCGTGAGTATATTCCAACCATGATGCTTACCAATCTCTCGACTTTGCTCATGCTGTCTGTTGACAGTATCGTTGTCGGTAACCTTGTAGGCTCGGATGCGCTGTCTTCTGTAAATATATTCGGTCCTATTACGCTTGTCATAGGCTCTTTGACGATTCTGGCTTCTAACGGTATATCAACAGGGCTTGCGACGGCGATGGGCAGAAGTGATGTTAAAGAGATAAACAACATCAAAGGCAGTGCCCTTCGCATAATGGTATTGATGGCTTTGCTGGTGGGGCTGCTTCAGATCCCGACCATTACGATAATGATCAATTCCTATCATCTGAGTGATGCTCTGTACCGGAGTACCTGGCAGTATGCAATTGGCATGATGATAAGTTATCCTGTATCGATCATTACAACTATCGGCACTTACCAGCTTCAGATCTCGGGAAGGATGAAAGTACTGATGCGTCTTACGGTGCTGGAAGGTATTACGAATCTTGTGTTTGATCTGATCTATATCCAGATCTTTCATCTTGGCGTGAAGGGTGCGGGATTCGGTTCAGCAACCGCTTGTGTAATAAGATGTATCGTTACGGTCTTCTATCTGGCGCACTATACCGATATGTATAAATGCGAGGGATACAGATTCAATCTTCGTGAGATAACCGGATTATTAAGAGTCGGGTTGCCGGATGCTTCATATCATATTGTTTCCGCAGCACAGAGCTACATCATGATACGTATCCTGCTTATGGTTTTCGGCGAGAGCGGACCTGTTATAAACGGAGTGTGTTCTTTCTGCGGTAACATCATCTTTATCTTTATCGGGGGTATCACGGGGGGAATTAGGCCTTTGATCGGTCTTTACGCAGGTGCCGATGATAAGAAGGGATTAAGGATACTGATGAAGCAGGGTGCGGCCGTTAATCTTGTAAGTGTGTCTGCCGTGATGATTGCCATTGAGTTGTTCCCTAAGCTGATGTTTGATCTTCACGGTGTGAAAGAGATTCCTGCAGGCGGGATACTGTGCGTCAGGATCTTTGTTCTGTGTTTTGTGTTAAAGGGGTTCAACAGTATAATCCGCCTGTATCTTGTGAATCGTAAAGATTCCCGATATGCGACATTGCTTACCGTGTTCGGAAATGCTACACTGCCGGTATTTGCCTTTATAATTATGATGTTCTCTGCAGGACCTTGGGTGTTCCTCTCTCATACGCTGACTCAGATAATCATCTTTGTATTATCTGCGATACGATATAACGGCTGGATCAATAAAGACCGTAAGGAGATCGAAGAAATCGAAGATCAGTACGTCCTTTACATGACAGTAAGACCTGAACAGGCTGTTCCGGCATCAAGAGATATCCGAAGATTTGCTGAAGAGAAGGGAATAGAGCTTAAGGTGTCATACAGAGTTGCTCTTTGTATGGAGGAGATGGTCGCTTATGCGGACAGATCCTCAGGAGTCAGGGAATCGGAGATACAGATTAAATTCACAGGTAAGGACAGAGCGATCTTCATAGTTCTTGATGAAGGACAATGCCTTTCTTTTGAAGATGATCCGGATATCCAATCACTGATCACAAGTCATCACAGGCTGATAAGCAAGTTCGCTAAGGATGTGGAGTATCAGTATCTTATGAATATGAATTATACGAAGTTTGTATTTACTGCCTGATACTTCTTTTATAATCCAGATGCTTTTTCATGGATGCGAGTTTATAGATCTCGGAAAAGACCACTGAACGCCCGACCGAGTTCAGAAACCAGTTGTCCGGTGTGGTGTTAGGCCCGTATGCGGGGATGTATTCAATCTGAGCATTCGAGAAGCCTTTGACTGTCTCCATGATCAATCGGGTTCTTGGGAGGTGGAATCCACCGGTAATAATGCCTACCCTGAAGGGCGGTGATCCTTCAGGACGGTCGTTATCGATCGATTCCAGGATGTTAGATGAGAATGTCAGATTCTGATATGTGTTAAGTGCTCTGTTTTCCAGGATGAAATCCGTTATCGGAACACCGTTCTTCTTCAGATAATCAGCCATGAATTCCGCTTCAGTACCTATTCCGCTTTTGTGGGGATTGCCGCCGCTCACGATGAAACGCACATCGGGATGAGATTCTCTAATCTCAAGTGCGCGTTTGATTCTGTATTCACAGTTGTTGCTGCCCAGTACGAGAAGATAATCCAATGGTTTTTCAAGATTCGGAGTATTCCCGAATACCAGTCTGTTAATGTAAGGGAGGTTCTCCTTCTTCTCTTCCGGGTGTGTCACGAATCTGTCTACGGCCTGTTCCACTTCGCGTGAAAGGTCATAAGCCATAAAGTCTATCTTCTCGTCAATGTCCGTACCTTTTGATAATGAACAGAAACAATTGATCTTCTCCTTATGTAAATCGATAACTGTCTTGAAATAGTCGGGGACATATGCAGTTGACTGTGATACTTCATTTCTCTGAAGGTAGCTCAGCATCGTTAAAGAGGACGATACTACTTCTCCTGCATTTTGCAGGAAATGGTAGTTAAATAATCTGTCTTCACCGAATGAAAGAGACTCATCAAAACGTATGTGATGCTCTTCTATTATCCTTCTTCTGTAGAATTTGTTGCAGTTGGAGTAGATCAGAAGTTTGCGTGTGCGAATATATTCGTCGGCGAAGTCGGATATGGTAGGAAATGTCCGGTCGGGAACAGACCACAACTGTTTCTCTCCGGAAAGGAAGTATCTCTCGATGCCAAAGATATAAAGATCGGTCTTGTCTTGGATAAGGTCGAGACCTTTGTGAAGGAACCCTTCCTTAATACAGTCGTCGCAGTCCAGAAATGTGATGAATTCGCCTCTTGCGTTATCTATACCGGTGTTACGTGCGCCGGAAGAACCCTTATGAGATGAGTAAATAATCTTCGTCCTGTCTGAATTGTCATATTCCGACAGTATGACCTTAGTACTGTCATCGGAACCGTCATCTACAACTATCAGTTCGGTCCGGTCCGGGATGCCGTGCAGGACAGAATCAAGACATTCGCGAACATACTGATCGCAGTTGTAAGTCGGTATTATTATCGATAGTGTGATCTTCCCTCTGTCAGAAGATGATTGATTGATCATGACCGGCAATCTCCTGTTAAATGTCGATTATCTCTTTATGTTATCACAGTCTTTGGGCGTGTGTCTGTTTTATGCTGGTGCACGGTGTATTTGCTGGTTATTACCGGTGATATATGATAAAACGTCTAGGTTAAGTTCGGCCTGCGAAGGACGCAGGAATGCGGCTATAGTGTATTAATAACACAGCTTATAAATCTACCTATCATTCTACCTAACTCGCTTTTGGTAGAGCGGTAGGTAGATTTTTTATCTTTTCAACTCTCGTGAGTGATAAAATGACCTTGTCGGATCGGAGGTTTTATGAAGAGAAGAGTTATATCATCAGTTCTTTGTTTATCGTTGGCTTTGACAGCTGTTTCTTGCGGCAAAGTTGAGCAGGAGGATTCCAGACGGCAGGAAACTGAATATAGTACTGAAGAAAACGAAGGTGATGCCGACGATGAGCCTAATCAGCCAATCGATAACGGCTACTGGCATGATGAAGATACTACCGAGACTCAGCAGATCGAAGGATCAGTTGAATTCATATTTCCTGAAGGTGCAGGATCGATATATGAGTTATATACCATCGTTCTTAACTACTTAAACAACGGATTTCATTTTGAAGACGTGGCCAATGTTCATGATCCTATTTTGACATTTACATTCTTTGCCAAGTCCGAATATGGCTTTGCTGACGGATTGAGTCTTGAAGAGTCCTATGAACGGATGACCAGACTCGTAAGCATAGCTGAAGAGCAGGGTGTGCCGCTTGATGAAGATAACGAACTCGATATGGACCTTATAGATATAGATGCTTTCGGAAGTGACATTGCGGAGTTGGAAGATCCCGAAGAATTTATCGAACGCCTGTATGGAGTTAGCAATAGTTTGTCTCAAGCTGGAGAGCACAATCCATATAGCACCGATCAAACCTATTGGGAAGAAATTCCTGAAGATTTACTCGTAGTTAATGCCAATGAATACATTGGTGATTCTGTATATGAGATTTACATTGGTTCATATGACACAAGCAATGAGCATATGGAAATGTACATTAACTGCTTCGAGTATAACGGCAGGTACTATGTACTCGGTTTCTCCACAGCAGTATCCGGCGTTGGAGGTTAACAGGAGGTCTACGGGTTTATGAAAAGCAAGAAGAGAACGATCATCATATTAGCTATTATCATATGTGCTCTTAGTCTTCTAAGCGGTATTTTCCCAAGTGGTTCTTTCTATCGGGCAATCTATCAGTTTGGAGTGCCTCTTCGTTTGGTACGATTTGTTGCGTCAATCTTTTTATTGGTTTTCTGCATGTTTGTTGACAAGAAACCTGAATTAACGGTTATTCCTAAGTGCCTGTTGGCAGCGGACACTATTTCTTTTTTGGTAAGGATGGGTATTAATATATCTCAGTGGCAGACACATTATTCACTGAGAGCGTTTTTACGCGACACGATGTTCGAAGATATTGATCTAATATTATTGCTTGTTTTCCTGATTGTTTATTTCTTATCAATTAGAGCGAATATCCGTAACCATGCTATGGCAATAACGCTGACCGTTATATTTGGAATAATAAGCTGTTTGCCGGGTCTTTACATTTGGCTCAGAGATGCTAGGGCAGGCTTGCGCACATTAGTTTTTAGCGGCGTCGCCTATGCAGCAGATGTTTTAACTGTCTTTACCATGATACTGTGCGTAATTGGCTTCTCAAGACATGTTTTGACAAAGGCGAAAGTTAGTGTTGCAGTAGCGAGTGAGGCTGCACCTGTTGCTGCGGCTGCGGCACCCGTATCAACCGTTTCTGAGCAGACATCACATACGTCTTCGACATCTCTGTTTGAGTCTGATTATCTCATTGTTGATGAGAAGATACGCGGCTTCAAGTTCGGCAGTGCCTACGGTATTTATGCCGATGGTGAAGCCCCGGTAGGATTTGTCCAGCAGGTAAATATCAGTGGCGGCGCCAAGGCTGCACAGATTATGCTCGGCAGGAAGATGAGAGCGATGCAGTCTATGGAGTTTGTGATCACAGATGCATCGGGCAATCGTGTCGGCGGAATCTCACGCAGAGGTATGTCGTTTATAAGTATTGAGGACGCTTCGGGGAGCAGCGTAGGACGTCTTAAATTCGGTAAACTTGTTACTGAAGATGGCCGTACCCTTGCATCTACAAAGGCTAAAGGTCTTACCAAGATTAGTGTGATTGATGAGAACGGTGAGGAGATGGCAACGATTGACCATAAGTGGAATGGCGTTGTTAAGTCGCTTCTAACTTCAGCTGATAAGTATCTTTTGCTGTTTGCAAGCGACCTCGATCCTGCGAAGAAGGCCAGTGTCTTGGCGATCAGTATTGCATTTGACTTTGTTACTGACTGAGGATAAAAGGAGAATTAATAATGGCTGCAACAGGTGAAACAGGAATATCAATTCTGCCAATCATAGTATTCGCGTTGATCATAGTGATTGCTGTGATCGCGGGACTCATTTCAAGATATAACAAGAATCATCCACGCATTGAAGGTGATAAGACAAGAGGCTCAATCGGTTACGGCTTTTTAAGTTTCTTTGTTCCCATCGTCGGATTGATTCTCTTCCTTGTCTGGAGAGAGACTGAACCCGGTAATTCCAAAGTCTCAGGTATCGGAGCATTGATTGGTCTGATATTCTGGTCTGTAGTTCCGACAGTTCTTTATCTTCTGGTATTTAACGCGATACTGCATGCGTGAAAATGAGATCAAGTGGGCAGATCTGTGATCAGTATGAACAGGACTAAGATAATACTTTTTCCCTATGGAAGAAATGTGAATAAAATGTTAAGATGTTCACAAATTCTTCATAATTAATCATAAGGGAGAAGAAGATATGAAGCGTGTATCCAAGATCATGTCAGTAGTGCTGACCGCAGCTATGGTTATGCCTATGCTAAGCGGAATTAACGTCTTTGCTGCAGGTGATGTGCCTATCAACAGCAGCTATTTCCCGGACGCTAATTTTCGCAATGTAGTCAGAGGCTACGATTCAGACGGCAACGGTGTGCTGTCCGCGGCAGAGCGTAATGCGGTGCGCAACATACACTGCGAGAGAATGAACATCTCTTCCTTGCAGGGTGTGGAGCAGTTCCCGCAGATTCAGGGCCTGTGGTGCCTCGGCAACAACATTTCCTCGATGAACCTCACGGGCAACCCCGAGCTTGTCGGTGTGTGGTGTTCCGAGAACGCTTTCACTTCGCTGGATTTCACGGGTTGTCCCAAGCTTGAGTGGGTTTACTGCTACGACTGTAATCTCACTTCTCTTAACGTAAGCAACAACCCTAATCTTGCATATCTTGAGTGCAACTCCAATCCCGGTCTTGCTTCTCTTAACGTAGCCGGCAACCCTCAGCTCGAGCATCTGTTCTGCAGCGACTGCGGACTTACTTCTTTGAACCTCGCAAACAACCCGCGCTTGTGCGAGCTGGATGCGTTCAACAACAACCTTACTTCGATTAATCTTTCCAACAATCCTCTTCTTAAGAGACTTGATATCTGGAACAATCCTAACCTTGGAAACGTTAACATCAGCGGCCTCAGTGCACTTGAGTACTATAACTGCGCTAAGACAGGCGCAACGAGCCTCGACATGAGCGCCAACCCTAACCTCATGTACCTCGTCTGCAGCTACAACTCAGGTCTTACATCGCTAAATATCTCTAATAACCCCAGACTCGCGGATCTTCGCGTGGACTGCGACTGGAATCTGCCTTCGCTTAATATCTCTAATAACACACAGCTTTATTATCTGCAGGCATTCGGACTTCATATCGCATCGCTTGATATCAGCAACTGCCCCCACCTTGTAAAGACATATACACAGGGCGCGTATGCAGACGAGTCACATCTTGGTGCAGTGCACTCTTATACTATCGAGTACGGCGGAAGTGATGAGCTTTTTAATGACCTTACACATTGCCTTGTTGTTGATAACGGCGTGAATGTAATTACTAACGGCGCGCAGGGTAATAACCACAGAAACGACAGCTATATCGATGCCAACGACGGACATGCTGCTTCAGAGCAGTTTGTAACTCGCGGCGAAGCTATCCAGAGATTGTATGAACTCGCAGGATCCCCTGCTGTCGGCGGCTCTTGCAGATTTACAGATGCTGCAGGTTCTCCTTATGCAAATGCGATCAGATGGGGACAGGCAAACAATATCTGCTTCGGTTATCCCAATGTATGTTCTGATACATTCTGCCCTAACGAGTTGATCAGCCGCGAAGACTTCGCTCTCATGGCTCACAGATTCGCTGGATACATGGGCTTCGGAACAGCATTCGATTATGGAAGAACTGACTGGTTCGATGACTTCGCAAGCATCGATTACTACAGTTGGGGTGCGTTCACATGGGCTATCCAGTTTGGTGTTGTAAGTCCTATCGGAAGCCGTTGCTATCCTCACGGAAGAGTAACACGCACTGAGCTTAATGCAGGTTCCAATCAGGTCTTCCACTTAAGTGAGGCAGCTTCTTATTCTGCTTCTGTTAATGCTAATGGTACTGGTGGTTCTGGTTCTGGAAACGGCGGTGCTGTTCAGATTGATGTAGAGCGCGTAGGTGAGTTTATCGACAGACTTTATAATGTCGTACTTCAGAGAGACTCTGATCCTACAGGAAAAGAGTACTGGATCGGTCAGCTTGCTAACGGTTCTACAGGTGCAGATATCGCAAGAGGATTCTTCTTCTCACAGGAGTTCCTTGGAAGATCATTGTCGGATGAACAGTATCTCGAGATTCTCTATAACACATTCTTCGACAGAGGATCTGATCCGGTCGGCAGAGAATACTGGCTGAACCGCATGAGAGGCGGATTGCCGAGAAGCGAAGTTTACAGCGGCTTTGTAAACTCAGCGGAGTGGAGAACGCTCTGCGAAGGCTTCGGAATCAGGCCTGTATAAATTAGTCAGATTATTGCCTTATGGAAAACCTGCAAGTTTGAAGTGACTTGCAGGTTTTTAATTGGCTAGATGCTCAATATGGTTATCTGATGATGAATCCATTCATCACTGACATGCCAAGACTTATCTCCCTTATAATTAAACCTCAATCACCATACCGGTCCGGAACTGCTCTACCTTATCCCCAAGAACCTCTTTCAAGATACCGAAAGCCTTGTTCTTCGTGCAGTGCCCCGTCGCGATATATTCGAGTCCTGAATCCTTAAACACACGTGCGACTTCGCGTACTTCACTCTCAGGTCTGTCCCACAGGTGAAGACCACCGAGGTAGCCGTAGATCTTCTTACCGGGGAACGCCTCCTGCACCTCAGCGATGATGGCCTCAGGTCCGCTGTGCGAACACGAATTAAAGATAAGAAGTCCCTTGTCAGAATCAACCACCAAACTCTGCTCATGACAGAACCCGTCAGGCTTAAATCCGCCAGCAGTCTTCCTTAACATATGAGCCTTATTCTCGGGCTCCGGGTAACCTCCCGCGCGGTGCGGAACTATATACACACCATCAGTAATCTCATACACACCCGACACCTTAACAATGCGATCCGCATAATCGCTCATCATGGTCTTTGGAATACCCGTGTAGAATCTTACGAACAGTATCTTACCGTAGCAGTCGGGGGCGGTATTCTCGCTGACATAGAACATGGCCTTTTTGTTATGCTCAAAGAACGCAGGGATACCGTTCGCGTGATCGCAGTGCGCGTGACTCAAAACACCGTAATCAACATCAGCGATATCAAACCCAAGCTTCTCATAATTCCTGAGAAACAACGCAGATGCACCGGCATCAAGAAGGATCTTCTTATCACCGTATTCAATCATCAACGAAAGTCCCCACTCGCCCTTCAAACCATTGGCAGCGATGTTATCTATACCTACAGTAATCTTCGTTCTCATCCTCTTATCTTCCTCACATTACGGTTCATCAGATGCCTTCCCAAATGTCTGTAAATAAAACCCTTCACAGCGCCCGTCTCCTGGTGATGCTCAAGAAGCATCTCGTCAGGATTGTTATAGACACCGAAGTCCTGATTAATTCCTTCTATCTGAATGTAAGTATCATTGCCGTTCCAGTCAATAACAGGCGCACGGAAATCCTTAACACCTACACCATACTCGCAGAACGAACCCGTGCACTCAGGAAACTTTTTCTGCAGGGAAGTAAGGTACACGTTATCCAGGATCAGCCCTTCGAGGTTATACCACTTACCCTCATAAAGAACCTCAACCCAGCTGTGGAAGATGTTGTCGGGAGCTTTTCGATATACGAAGCCTGTCATGGCACCGTGCTGCATCTTCTTGTCTATAGTGAAGGCGTGAACTCGGCACGGGATCCCGCACGCACGAAGAAGCGCCATGAACAGCGTTCCCTTCGTGTTGCACTGTCCGTATCCGTCCTTAAGCACGAGACTTGCGGGCAGCGAATCATCGAGATTGTAGCCGAACAGGATGTCGTCCCTTACGAAGTTGTAGATGGCACCGATACGCTCGAACTCAGGTAAGCGATTCCAGCCCTTGTTAAGCACCAGCTCCTGCAGGGAAGCGTCGGCATAATCCACCATCTGCGTCGCCTCAAGGTAAGGCTCAGCCTCGCCCTTACTAAGCACCATCACACGTGAGTAATCGCAGTGCACGTACTCCTCCACACGAAGCCCGAACGCAGCGAAAAACTTATACATGTCTTTCTTTATAAAGCTTCTGTAAGGCTTAGGTTCGAGCAGGGCGACCGGCGCGAAAAGCGCACGCCTTAAACACTTCTCCGGCTTTTCCCACTCCGTTACTATTATTCTGCCGTTATCTTTAAGAACGCGTTTCGCTTCAAGTATGAGTCTTCCTGCGAGGTCCTCGTCGAGCTCGTGAAGTACGAGCGATATCAGGACAGTATCAAAGGAGGCAGCCTTGAACTCAAGTGCAGTAGCATCCATCTGCTTTAAAGAGACGTTAGGGAGGAGGGCCTTCTTTACCTTGGCCTTGCCGACCTCGAGCATCTTGTCTGAAAGGTCGATGCCGGTGATTTCTGTGGACGGTTTTGCTTTGGCGATATTGATGGCATTAGTTGCAGTTCCTGTGCAAAGATCAAGCACATGATCTTCGTCGCCGATTCTCTCGAGAACGGCTTTGCGGGGGCTGTGTTCCTTATTCTTAAAGTAAGTTATGTCGAGAAGATCGTATACCTTAGAGATGGCCTGATATAAAGCAATGGAACTCACGATGTGTCCTCCTTAACATATGAACGTATGAGCAAGTGTTCATATGTATTATAGGAGGAAGGATTGCTGATGTCAACATAGAAACAATGTGTAGATTCAGAACAGGAATCAGGACAAACCTTCATTAGAAGGAAAAGGCAGCCCGTGACCGCAGGCGATGAAGTCAGGGTTAAGGCCGCGGTTTTTCTCGATAGACGCATTCATAAGTTCAATTGACGTTACATGAGGAGGGATCTGAGGAACCTCATTAAGAACTGTATAGGAATCGCCTGCATAAAGAACGCCGTCAACTAGAAGACCAGACGACCCCAGTGTGTGCCCAGGCAGCTCAACTATCGTGGCATCATATCCATAAGAAATCGGAAGATCCTTGTCTTCTCCAGTGAAGATAACATCCGGCACATACGCCTTGCTCTTAAATAAAGGCGTCTTCGTCCAAAACGAGACCCAGCGCACTCGTCCTGTAAACTTATCCGAAGTCGGTACCTGCGACTGTGCGGCGAAGTTTCTGATCAATGAAACGTCATTCGTGTGCAGCCAGATTCTAGCATTATAAAGCTCCTTAAGCGCTGCAGCATTCCAGTCGTGATCCGGATGCGCGTGGGTTAGGAAGATGTCAGTGATGGTGAAGTTGTTTTTCGATAGCCACGCTTTAAGAGGCTTCAAGGTCGACGAGAACCCGGTGTCTACCAGCATGTCTCCCTTAGAGCCATGAATGACGTAGACAGATATAGGTGCATCGCCTTGCATCTGCACGAAGTAACTTATATTCCCGATGGGCTTCTGTTCCGACGTGATTATCTTCATACTGTATTCTCCTTATCTCTTCACCATTATTGCAGTAAATTACAAGATAGTCTTTAAGGAATCCTTAAAACTACCAAGTGATATAATCTCTTTGTTCTAGGAGGCGTTTGTTATGAGCAACACCATGATCAAGATATTCATCATCTTCATGTACCTGTCCAATAAGGCATTCAATGCGTACATTGATTACCTTAACAAGAGCTACCTCAAGAAGGAACTTCCGGACAACGTAAAGGATGTCTATAACGAAGAGGAGTACAAGAAGTTTCTCTCATACAGGGAGGAGAGCAGACACATCGGCCTGATTGCTAACGTAATCAGCATTGTTGTCACGCTCGCGCTTCTTGTGTTTAACGTTCACGCACTGCTGTTCAGTGCGATAGGCAGTCTTAACGTCTACGTTCAGTATCTGATCGTAGTGTCGGCATTCGCGGTTTTGGATCTTATCATGGGACTCCCGTTCGGCTACTACGACACGTTCGTTATTGAAGAGAAATACGGCCTCAATAAATCCACCAAGAAAACTTTCGCGCTTGATGCGTTGAAGGGGATCATTATCGAGATCGTTCTTTCCTATGCGCTTCTTGTGCTCATCATGGTGCTCTTCAGTAAATTCGGCAACATTGCCATACTCCTGGGTACACTTGCGATGCTCGCGATCATGGTTCTTATCATGCTCATCGTCATCCCGCTGATGAGAATCTACAACAAGTTCACGCCTCTTGCAGACGGTGAGCTTAAAGACAAGCTTCTTGCCCTCTGCGCGAAATACAATATCACCGTGCGTAAGATCGTAGTTAAGGACGCGAGCCGCAGGACAACGACATCCAACGCTTTCTGCACGGGGCTTGGAAACCGCAAGACCATCTCTCTTGACGACAACCTTGTAAATGCGTACTCGCCGGACGAGATCACGGCTGTCTTCGCACACGAGTTCGCCCATGCGCGGTACAGACACGTAGCACGCAGTTTTCCGTTTTCTGTCTTCAGGATACTTGTGTTCTTTGTTTCTCTTGCGATAGTGCTGAACATACCTTCTCTGTGCACGGCATTCGGGTTTGAGGGGATGAATTTCTTTTTCGCGCAGATGCTGTCGGGGGTTATCATATGGCCTTTAAGTGTGCTTCTTGATATCGTAGGAAACTACCTTTCGAGAAAGCACGAGTATCAGGCGGATGCTTTCGCGGCGAAGGAGGGCTACGGTAAGGATCTTATCTCGGCGCTGAAGAGACTTAACAAGGATGCTCTGTCCGGCATCAATCCGCACCCTGCGATGGTTGTGCTTAATTATTCGCATCCGACATTGTCGCAGAGAATCGATGCGATAGAGAAGATCGGGAAGACTTCTGAACAGTGATGATATAATCTTTTTATGAAAAAGTTCGTCGCGACAATATTGACTCTTAGCATGATCGCAGCAGTTACTGCCTGCGGGTCTGATGCAGCTGAGACTACTGTGGCTGAGACTGAAGAGACGGTGATTGAAACATCAGAAACGACTGAAGAAACAGTCGCGATTCCTGATATCAATAACAATCAGCTCTTCGAAGATATGCAAAGCGGCGGATCATTCTGCTTTATCGGAGACAGCATAACTGCGGGTACTGCGACTGACGGCATTCCGTGGTATCAGCCTCTTACCGCGTTTATAACAGGGGAGATAATGAACGTCTCCATTCCGGGTTGGACATCAATTCATCTTACTGAGATAGCCGCAGAAGTTCCGCAGGCGGATTATTACGTTATCGCGATTGGTATCAATGACGTTCTTTATATCGATCAGCCTCTGGGCGCTGCATCATCGGAAGAATTCATCGATAACTTGCAGATCTTAAACGATGCACTCACGACTACTTCGCCTGATGCATCGCTTTACTACATCGCGCCATGGCCGTTTCTTAACTTCCCTGATGAAGCATATGAGACGCGCGATATATTCGCTAATGCGATGAAGGATTGGTGCGACCTTGATGAGCATAGATACTTCATCGACCCGAGCGAGACGATCCTGTCAGTTCTTTCCGAAGTCGACACGAGTGTTTATATGTGGAACGATTATCATCCCAACGCGCCTGAAGGCGTCAATCTTTATTCTTACGCGGTACTCCAGCAGGCATCTTATCAGTAACCCATGAATTCATTGCAGGCGAACATCTGTCTTATGTGCGTTACCCTCTGTTGGTCGACAGAGGTAATTATATTTGCATGTATTCCTGAGTCAGTTCCGCCGTTCGCGACGACGTGTCTGACTTCGCTTGCAGGCGCGATACTGCTCGCGCTTTGCTTCTTCAAGCGCATTATGAAAGAAATGAGAAGGGACGGCAGCAAACTCGTAAGACGTTGCCTGCTCTTGGGCGTTCTTAACTGCACATATAATGTTTTATATCTTTATGGTCTTAAGTACTTCAGCGTTTCGTCCGGTGCGTTCACGCTTTCCATGACGGCCGTCGTGCTGCCGGTTATATTATTTACGCTCAAGAAAGAAGTAAGTGTGAAGACCTGGGTGTCAGCGGGATTTGTTTTTGCAGGCATTCTTCTTGCAGTAGGAAACAATGCTAATGTAGGTCAGTTCTGGGGCGCGGTGCTTATCGGTTCCGGCTGTATCGTAAGAGCGGTATTCATTGTTATTCTTAACCGATATTCATCTGAGGATGATCCGATCTCGATATCTGTATTCATCTCTGGCTTCGTAGGCGCGATCTCTGCGATATTGTGGCTCGTCATGGAACCGACGGGGTTCGTTGATCTTCCTTGGAACAGTGAGATCATCGCAAGCCTCGCGATCTATTCGTACTTCATGGTCGCATTCGCGCAGACACTGAACATCTTCGCACAGAAGAAGTCGACACCTGCGAACGCGACGATCATATATTCAATGGAGATAATCTTCTCGATCATCTGGGGCACTGTGCTTCCGGCAAGTCTTATAGACAGAACAGTAATCACACCTTGGATTATCTTCGGTGTCATCATGGTAGTTCTCGGCAATCTTATCGAGATAATTCCGTCACGTAGGGAGAAGGTAAGTGAAACGTAAGTTGTACATATTAATGATGCTCATCATCTCCTACTTTATCGTGGCGCTTCCGTTCAAGGTGATGGAAATTATTCCGGGCTTCGCGGACATCAGACCTGTCACGGTATTCGGTCCTGTGTTCGCGCTCTTCTATGGCCTTCCCGGCTGTATCATATTCGCACTCATGAATCTTGTTATGGATATCGTTGCGGGCGATATCGCATGGTCATGCATCGCAGGCCTTATCGCGAACTTCATGGGTCCGCTTCTGTTTATGCTTTACTGGAAGCGTAAATCAAAGACACAGCCTCACCTTAAGACTATGCGTAATATAGGGCACTACTGCATCACGATTTTTATTATGGCTGTATTTGAAGCTGCCATCATCACGCCTTCCGTTGCCATATTCTATCCGGACGTTGACTGGAAGCTTTTCTTTAATTCCGTTGTACTTAATACTGCGCTCTTTCCTATATTGTTTGGTATTCCGCTTACGATCCTTATGCAGGAAGAGCTTGGCTTTAAACAAATTCCTTCTCGAGAACAATAAACAGTACACAATTACGTCATCTAATGTTCACTAAGCGACACTCGCGGCGTTTTGTGTTGCTTAAGCGACAATAGGAGCTTTCATTGCACATTGGTTTGGGTGTTGCGGAGTGGTTTTATGTACTTGCAAACAAAAACTACAGATTCAAACCAGGAGGCAATGAAAAATGGTTGCAAGAGGAAAAGTTAAGAACAAGATCATGGGAGCAGCGCTCTCAGCAGCAATGGTACTCACAGCAGTTCCGGTATGCGGTATGACATCACTGGCATGTGAGAAGGAAAAGAAGCATGAGCCTATGCACGAAGTTCCTGTTATCGTCCTTGACTACACTGATTATGTAAGACAGGCACAGAGACAGGGACAGGGTCATCGCCTTTACGGCAATCCTTATGCTTATGACTATGAGTTCCACAGATCAATCCCCGGTGTTCCCCACGTTCATCCCGGAAGAGTTGGTCATCACCATCACCATCACCATCACATCGGTCATGAAGACGATGATCTTCTCGTAACACTTGATGATATCATCACAGCAGATCCCGATGATGATGTAAGACTTCCCGAAATCGATATCGATGATAATACAACAGAAGAGATCGCACCCGACTACGGTATGGATCTTGATGAGAATGAGGACGAGGTTAATCCTCTCTTCGTTCAGCTCTGTGATCTTTGCGATGAGGTAGAAGATTTCATCGATATGTTCGGCAGTGAAGTACCGATGGAGCAGATGTACGCTCTCCAGAGAATGCTCGCAACAGCAGAAGGCGTTGCAGTATATGGCGATGAGCTTCGTGACAGCACGATCAATGAGGTTATTGCAGAGCTTACACTCGCTTATGATGAGGCTATCGATGCAG
>JAFZPX010000003.1 GCA_017552455.1 Clostridiales bacterium | reverse complement strand
CCGATCTGCGGAACCTTAAGTCCCTGGTCTACAGTCTTATCGGAAGGGAACTTCTTTACGCTTCCGGGAATGATACCGAGACCTTTAATGTTGCCGTCAGGACCTGCGCCCTCCTCCGACTCGGAAAGCATAAGCTGCATGCCGAGGCAGATGCCGAGCATGGGCTTACCCGATGCTGCGAATTCTTTTACGACAACATCGAGTCCTTTAGCGCGCAGTGCTTCCATGGCAGGTGCATACGCACCAACGCCGGGAAGGATGAGCGCGTCAGCGCCCGCGATCATAGCAGGGTCGTCTGTGATGACGCACTCCCTGTGGATGTATTCGAGGGCTTTTCGCACGGAGGCCAGATTGCCCATCTTATAGTCAACTATGGCTATCACTTATAATCAGATTTCCTTGCCTGTAAGTCTGGAGTAGCACTCGCGGTACTTCTCGGCTGTCTTGTTGATGATCTCCTCAGGGAGAGTCGGAGCGGGATATGTCTTATCCCAGTCCAAAGTCTCGAGCCACTCTCTTAAGAACTGCTTGTCGAAGCTCTTCTGAGCGTGTCCGGGCTCGTAGTCGGCTGCATCCCAGAATCTGGAGGAGTCAGGTGTGAACATCTCGTCGCATACTGTGAGTACGCCGTCGATCTTACCGAACTCGAACTTTGTATCAGCGAGGATCAGTCCCTTTGTAAGAGCAAACTCGGATACCTTGTTATAAAGTGCGATGGAAGCATCGCGGAGTCCCTTGGCATCCTCTTCACCGATCAGATCAACGAGCTGCTCGTATGTGATGTTGATGTCGTGGCCGGACTCTTCCTTAGTGGAAGGTGTGAACAAAGGCTCGGGGAGCTTGTCGCCCTGAACCATGCCCTCAGGCATCTTAACGCCGCCGACAGTGCCGTTAGCCTTGTACTCCTTCAAAGCGGAGCCCTCGAGGTAACCTCTTACGATGCACTCTGCAGGAAGCATCTGTGCCTTCTTAACGAGCATGGATCTTCCCTCGAGTTCTTCCTTATACTTATCGAAGCCCATGGGGTACTTGGATACATCTGTCGTGATGACGTGGTTAGGAATGATGTCCTTAGTAAAATCAAACCAGAAAGCGGAGATCGATGAGAGGACCTTACCCTTGTCAGGGATCAACTCGTCGAAGACAACGTCAAAAGCCGAGATTCTGTCAGTAACGATAAGAAGAAGGCTGTCGCCCAGATCATAGATGTTTCTTACCTTACCCTTGGCAAGCACCGGCTGCTCAATAAAATCAGTATCCTTAATAAGCATATTCATATCCTCCGAATAAATTATAAGCTTCCTTTGGTGGAGATTATCTGACCTTCGAATCTCGGGTCGATCTCCGTTGCCTGTCTCAGGGCTCTAGCCAAAGCCTTGAACATGGCCTCTGCCTTGTGGTGATCATTCGTGCCGTACGGCGCACCGATGTGCAGAGTGATACCGGCATTATACGCGAAAGATCTCATAAATTCCTCTACAAGCTGAGTGTCCATCTGTCCCATCATGTCGCCCTTGAACTCGCAAGTATATACGATAAAGGGTCTGCCTGAGATATCGATGACTGCCTCGCCGAGAGCCTCATCCATAGGGATCCTTGCTTCGCCGTATCTTCTGATGCCGACCTTATCGCCCAGAGCCTTAGCTACTGCCTGACCCAGAACGATGCCGACATCTTCGACAGAGTGGTGTGCATCGACCTCGAGATCACCCTTGCAGGAGATCTTCATGTCGATACCGGAGTGCTTGGACAAAGCCGTAAGCATGTGATCGAAGAATCCGATGCCTGTGGCAATCTCGTTCTCGCCCTTGCCGTCAAGGTCGATCAGAACGGTGATATCGGTCTCTTTTGTCTTACGTGTGATCTCAGCTGTTCTTGGCATTTGTGACCTCCTCCTTGACCGCAGCGATAAACTTCTCCATCTCTTCCCTCGAACCTATGGTGATACGAAGTCTGTCGTTTATCCCTGAAGTCTTGAAATACCTTACAAGTATACCCTTGCTTCTAAGATTTTTATATAAAGTTTCTGCGTCAATTTCCTTCGGCGGCTTCGCGAAAACAAAATTCGCGGAAGACTTCGGCAGCGAGAACCCAAGCTTCTTTAACTCTTCTGAAGTGTAGTTTCTCGTATCGATGATACCCTCGATGCACTTCTTGTGATAAGCCTCATCTCTAATGGCAGCAGCAGCGATAGTCTGCGCGAGCCTGTCGACAGGGTAGGAATTGAAAGAATCCTTCGCACGGTTCAAGCCCTCGATCAGCTCCTCGGAAGCGATCGCATAACCGATTCTTAATCCTGCGAGACTGTAGGACTTCGAACATGTTCTTACGACCACGAGGTTCGGACACTCGGGCAGAATGCTTACCGCCGTCTCATACGGATCGGAGAATTCAGCATAAGCCTCATCGATGATGACAACAGAGTCGGGGCTTCCCTTACATATCTTCTTGATGTCCTCGACGCTAATAGATCTTGATGTCGGTGCATTCGGGTTCGCGATGACTATACCGCAGTTAGGAATGCCGATATAGTCGTCAGCATCAAGTCTCAAATCTTCCTTCAAAGGCACCTTTATGATGCGCACATCGTAGAACCTTGAGAACACGGGGTAGAAGCTGTACGAGAACTCCGGGGTGAGAACGGGCAGAGCAGAGATGCTCTCCTTTTCGAAAAAAGTCTGGAAGCAAAGTGCGAGGACCTCGTCAGAACCGTTGCCTGCGAAGACCTGCTTGGGGCTGACGCCCTCCTTGTCCGCGACCGCCTCGATGAACTCTTGGGAATTCGTGTTGGGGTACAGCCTCAAGTCCGCGATGTCGTATGTGCGCAGGATAACGCGCGCCATCGGCGTCGGCGGGAACGGGTTCTCGTTCGTGTTGAGCTTTATGACCTTCTCCCCCTTCTTGGGCTGCTCACCCGCGACGTAGGGTTCGATCTCATTTATCTTCTTGTTCCAAAACTCACTCATCTTATGCCTCAAATCTTGATTCTATGGAAGCGGCGTGGCAGTCGAGCCCCTCGCTTCTGGCAAACTTAGCTACATCCTTATATACATCTTTTAAAGATTCTTCATTGTAGTTAATAACGCTCATCTTCTTGTAGAAGTCTCCTGTGTTAAGAGGAGAGAAGAATCTTGCTGTACCGCTCGTGGGCAGCGTATGGTTCGGACCTGCGAAGTAATCTCCCAAAGGCTCCGGGGAGTAGTTACCCATGAATACAGCGCCTGCGTTGTTGATCTTATCGAGAGCCGCATCGGGATCAGCAACGCACAGCTCAAGGTGCTCGGGAGCAAGCTCCTCAGAGAAAGCGATAGCCGTATCTACGGAATCAACGCTTATGACGGAGCAGTAATTTTCCATGGAGCCTTCAAGCTGAGCCTGACGGTTCGCCTCATCCGATCTTCTGTCAGCAGCTTCCCAGATCTTGCGTGCGAGGTCGTCGCCTACTGCAAGAACGATCGCGGAAGCGAGCTTGTCGTGCTCTGCCTGTGCGAGCATGTCTGCCGCAACGAACTCGGGTTTACTCGACTCATCTGCGATGATGATTACCTCGGAAGGTCCTGCGAACATATCGATGTCGACCTGACCGAACACGAGTCTCTTCGCTGTATTAACGAAGATGTTTCCGGGACCGCAGATCTTATCGACTCTCGGGATAGTCTGTGTTCCGTAAGCCATGGCAGCGATAGCCTGTGAGCCTCCGACCTTGTAGATCTCTGTCGCACCTGCGATGTCTGCTGCTGCGAGGATAACGGGAGCGATACTGCCGTCAGCTCTCGGCGGTGTGCAGAACACGATACGGGGAACGCCTGCTACTGAAGCGGGGATAACATCCATGAGAACCGTGGACGGCAGCGGAGCCGTGCCACCCGGAACGTAAACTCCTGCGACAGTGATGGGACGGACGCGGACACCGATCTTGGAGCCCTTGGCTGTATCCATCATGAAGCCCTCTTCCTTCTGCTGCTCGTGGAAGACTCTGATATTCTCCGCAGCTGTCTTCATGATGCGAAGAAGCTCGGGATCTTCCTTCTCGAGAGAAGCGTAGGCGCTCTTGATCTCATCTTCAGTAACGCGCATTGTCTCAGGAGTGAGCTCAGCCTTATCGAATTTCTTCGTGTACTCGAGTACAGCCTCGTCGCCTCTTGTCTTTATGTCATCGATAACACCCTGGACAGTCGTGATGACCGGACCCAAGTCCATCTTGCCTCTGGCGCCAAGCTCATCGCAGACTTCCTTGAGGTTATCCTTTGTTCCGTTTACAAACTTACATTTCATAACAGTGCCACCTGTTCCTTGATCTTTTCTACCATCGGCTTGATCTCCGATGACTTCATCTTCATGGAGACGCGATTTACAACAACGCGCGCGGAGATGTCCGCTACAGTCTCGATAACGTCGAGGCCGTTCTCCTTCAATGTCCTTCCGGACTCTACAATATCTACTATACAATCAGCCAGGCCGATAAGGGGAGCCAATTCGATGGAGCCGTTAAGCTTAATGATCTCCACGCTCTCCTTCTTTACACCCTCGAAGTAAGCTCTCGTGATATTAGGATACTTCGTCGCGATCCTCTTGTTGGGGATCAGGTCAAGCTTGCCGTCCTTAAGTTCGACAGGACCTGCGACACACATCCTGCACTTGCCGAAACCTAAGTCAGCTACCTCGTACAGGTCTCTTCCCTCTTCAAGAAGCGTGTCCTTGCCCACGAATCCGATGTCAGCCGCACCGTACTCAACATAAGTAGGAACGTCTGCGGGCTTTGCCATGATGAACCTTAACCCTGCCTTCTCGTCTTCGAGGATGAGCTTTCTGGACTCGTCCTTAGCTGCAGTGCAGTCGTAGCCCGCATTCTCGAGCAGCATTATCGCCTTCTCGGCAAGTCTTCCTTTTGATAAAGCTATCGTCAGCATTCTTTACTCCCCCTCTACGAAAAGCACCTTAACTATGCCCTGCTTCTTGGCATATTCATTAAGTGCATCCTTACTCTTACCTGTAGTG
>JAFZPX010000038.1 GCA_017552455.1 Clostridiales bacterium | reverse complement strand
AGCACTTGCAAACGGTGCATCAAGAAACGAGATCATCAGCGCATTCCTTAACTCCGCTGAGTTCGAAGCAACATACGACGCTTACGAGATCTGATTCTTAACAAATCCTACTTAAAGAAGACCGGCAAACTTGCCGGTCTTCTTTGTTATAATCTTCCTTATGAATATTTACGACCTTATCCTTTATGACTTAGACGGAACACTCTGGGATTCCATCCCGGTCATCATGGATTCATTCAAACATGCATATATTGAAGTCTTCGGAAGATGCGACAGGTCGGACAGCGACCTTATGAGCTATATAGGACGTCCTCTGACCGATACATTCTCGATGCACGACCCGGAGACTGAGAAGAAACTTCTCGATTCTTATCTTGTATATAACCACGATCTTCTGGCACACGACTGCATCAATCTTTTTCCGGGCGTCATCGATGACCTTAACCGGATTAAGGAGTTGGGTTACCGTCAGGGAGTGGTCACGAGCAAAAGACACGAATCTGCGGATGTGACGCTGAAGTTTAAGGGGCTTTATGACTTTTTCGACGTGTGCCTGTGCAAGGAAGACACAGAAAAACATAAGCCTGACGGCGAGCCTCTTATCATAGCTGCGAATAAGCTTGGTATCGAAGACATGAGCAGAGTTATCTACGTTGGCGATGCGCTTCCGGATGCTCTGTGTGCGAAGAATGCAGGGGCACAGTTCGCGCTCGTAAGCTGGTCCCAGATGGATAAGGAAGACATAATGAAGAAAGCCCCTGAAGGAGCTTTCATGATCGATTCTATATTTGAGCTTGTTTCTTCAAAGAAGTAAGGATAATCATCACGGTTCCCACGGCAGCTAATATCGTGCTGCAGACTAACGCGGGGGCCAATCCCTGATGGTCTATTATCACACCTCCCGCGAGGCTTCCGATGACCGCGGCTACAGTGTCTGTCATAGACATGATCGACTGTCCCGTAGTCTTGTCGTTCTCGTCCATGACCTCGTTGGAATATGTGGCCTTCGCCGCGACGAGGACTCCGAACGAGATGCCCTGAAGAAGCTGCGATGCATAGAGCATAGTGGTGTTTCCTATAAGCAGATACAGAACGCCTCTTAGAACGAAGACGGAACATCCTACGATGATGAGCATCTTTGTCGTAACCTTCTTGATCCCCGCGATCTTACTGTAGAGGAAGAGGATAGGAATCTCGGAGAATGCCGCGATCGCAAGAGCTGTTCCCATATGGCTGCTGTCGCCGCCTATGCGCTCAACGATCCTAAGAAAATATGTGTTTAGGAAGTTGTGGAATGTAAGCACAAGCGTGATGCCGACGGTGACGATAAGAAACATCGTGTACTTGCGCACGAAGCCTGTGCTCATCTGATTCTGGGGCTGAGTCTGCTTGGGTTCTGAAGATGACGCCGCGGCAGTCTCCTTAACCTTAGGCAGTATCAATACAGTGATAAGCATGACGGCGAGGAATATCGCAGACGACACGCGCACCGAGATGTGCCCCACAAGGCCCGTAGCTTTACCTACAAAGTATGACGCCAAAGCGAAGCTTACGGCGCCGATTCCTCTCGTCACGCCGAAGTTGACGGGAAATCCGTTGTTCGAGTAATAGAAGACAGCCTGATTTACCATGGGCATCATAAGATACATGAGTATCAGGAGAATGCCGCTCGATATAAGTCCCCAGCCCTTTACATGGAACATGATCCTCGACAGACACACCAGCATTGCTAAGATGCCGAATACCAGAAGCTGGTTCTTCCAGTAGAACTTGGGATACTTATCTGCGATTCTTCCTGCAGGAAACTGCAGTACAGCGCCGACAGCACAGCAAACCGCGATCAGGATACCGATAGTCTTATTAGTGTGTTCGAGGACATCCAGATAGTACGTGACGAAGCTTGAGGTAACGCATACGAATGCATAGAACGAACCGAACAGCAGCCAGCATCTCGCGTTAATCTTCATGGTGCACCTCTTATTTCCAGCCGTTGCCCGGGATGAAGGGATCTTCGGGCATACCCGGCAGTATCAGTCCGCCGTCGACTCGAAGTGTTACGCCTGTTATGTACGAAGCCTTGTCGGAAGCAAGGAAAGCGATCGCCTGACCGATGTCCTGCGGAAGTCCCGCTCGCCCCAGAGGAATCTTGGGACCCAATGAATCCCAGAAATTGTTATTAACCTTATCGGGGTCCGTGAGGAAATCCTCACTCCAGAAATAATCCGTGTCGGTTCCGCTCTTCATCGCGAGAAGCTCGTCGTTAGTTCTTACGCGAACCGCGCCGGGAGCGACGTTGTTGATTCTGATGCCGTATGAGGACAGATCGAGTGCGAACGCCTCGACCATCTTGTTAAGCCCCGCTTTGATGCCGCAGTAGATGCCTGCATTGGAGTAAGCGCGCTCGCCCCTGGAAGAGGTAACGTTAATGATATTTCCTTTAATATTATTATCAATCATGTAACGGGAAGCATAGTGCATCATCATGATATACGTTCTGAAGTCGAGCGTCATCAGATAATCGACATTCTCCTCTGTAAGATCCTGAACGGGCAGGGGAATATTTACTCCCGCGCAGTTTACGAGAAGGTCAAGCGTCCCCATTTCCTTTACCGCCGCCTCGAAAAGCTCCTTCGCGCTCTCCTTCTTGGAAAGATCAGCAGGGAAGGCCCAGCACTTAGCGCCGGCTTCGTTTAGTAACTCAGTTGTAGTACTTACTGCATCTGCATCGTTTTGAACCTCGGGGTAGTAAGAAAAGGCGATATCGTAGCCCTCTTTGGCAAGGACCAGAGCGATTCCTCGGCCCATTCCCCATTCTCCGCCTGTAACAAGTGCTTTTTTTCTGTCCATAACGCGTACTTCTTTCGTATTTTTGATATTTCTATTTTACTTGATTTTTGTTGTTGACAAAATAGGACCTCACTCATATAATAATCAAGCACGCGGGATTAACTCAGTGGTAGAGTGTCACCTTGCCAAGGTGAAAGTCGCGAGTTCAAGTCTCGTATCCCGCTCCACCAAGAACCTCGAGATCACGGATCTCGGGGTTATTTTTTGTTTTTCTTCAGCCAGGGTGTAAAATTAAAGTTAGTGTTAATAAAGAAGGTGGACGGGTGAAGATACTCAGAAACATACTGACTATAGCTGCACTTATTCTGGCGATCCTCATCACAGGGTGTTCTTTTCCCATCCCTGAGACCACCTTCGTGACCGTCGCATCCATTGACGGACAGCAAGTCGGACAACCCAATGCCACAGCAGCTTCGCCTGATGGAGCTGAGACAACGGAGACTACGGATCTTTATATGGCTACAGAGAGTTTGGATTTCAGTGATTTTATATTTGTGGGTGATTCGAGAACTGTTGGAATGGGACAGGTTCTTAATCTTAATACCATAGCCGAAGTCGGCGTAGGTTATTCTTTCCTTGCTGCACACAGGGAAGAGATTCTAGAGTATTCAGGCAAGAATATCGTCTTTAATCTCGGAGTCAACGACCTCGCGCATATCGATGATTACATCGAATTCTTCCAGCGCCTGCCGGAGGAGTTCTGCTTCGATAACAATATCTATGTTGTATCGGTTAATCCTACTTCGGGGGCTTATTCGAGTATGAACGGTGACATTGATTACTTCAACGTTCAGCTGTCAGACAGCCTTCCTTCCACATGTAAGTGGATTGATACTTGTTCATTTTTAAGGGAAGCGGGCTTCGGTTCTCCTGACGGTCTTCATTATGACCAGCAGACTTACGAGCTTATCGCGAACCTTATCTATAATAACGTCATGCTCTATCAGAGCCTGGGTTATTGATCGGAGGATTCCAATTTGAGTAATAAAAAACTAACCGCACTGGTGACAGCTGTTCTTTTCGCGCTGTCAGCAGCTTCCTGCAGTACTCCTGCGGAAGAAACAACAATTGAGACAACGCAGACTGTTGCAACGACAACAGCGGAAACTACAGCAGCTACAGAGACAGAAGAGCCTCTCGCACCGGTCATCCAGCCGCGCGAGCCTCATGTATTCGATGAGCCTGCCATTAACGAAGACAATGCCGATAATTTCCGCGCTTTGCTGACCACTATGGTCAATGCGTATGAGGCGCCGAATGAAGAGATAGACTGGGCACTTAATGAGGAGCTTACCAACATCCAGGCGGTAAGTGAGCTCGACTATGAACTCGCGAACGACATCCTCGATAACTGGACGCAGGTTTTCTTGTATTCTGATTACGAACTGTACTGCTACAACTCGGAGGACATGGCTCCCGAAGTAGCAAATGCAGGCATTCCGAACAGTTCGTCCCACGCCATCATTATCCTCGGTTATGAACTTAATAACGGGCAGATGCAGGACGAACTTGTATCAAGACTTGATGCCGCTGTATCGCTTGCTCACGCATATCCTGAGACCATCATTCTTTGCTCGGGCGGTGCGACCGGTCCCAACAATTCGCAGGGTAATACAGAAGCCGGTCTCATGCGCGATTATCTGGTCGACGAATGCGGAATCGATGCATCGAGAGTCTTCATCGATGAGAGTGCCATGACGACCGCAGAGAATGCGATCAACACGTTCGAGATGATGCGCGATAACGACGTTCACTCATATACCATCGTGACTTCCTCATATCACATGAAGTGGAGTCAGGCTGTATATAACGTCGTTGCCGCTCTTTACAGAACAAGGATTGATTATGACGTGCAGAGTATCGCGAATTACTGCTATGAGACTGAACCGTCTGTAGCTTACTATCGTAATGACGACAGATTCGCGGCTCATCAGATCGGCGAGATCCTCGATCTTTCTCAGGAGACGCTCGATCAGCTCCCGTCGGTTTTCAATTAACGCTAATAACTGTTACAATACATTATTATCGGAACGGAGGTTTGGATATGGCTGTTATTGCTGTTAATAATGATAATTTCAAGACTGAAGTGCTTGAGGCAGACGGTCTCGTACTCGTAGACTTCTGGGCACCCTGGTGCGGTCCCTGTAAGATGTTAGGACCCGTCCTCGATCAGCTTTCAGAAGAGTATGACGGTAAGGTCAAATTCTGTAAGTGCAACGTAGATGAAGCTATTGATCTTGCAGCTTCGTTCGGAGTCGCAAACATCCCTGCAGTTAAGCTGTTCAAGGGCGGAGAGATCATCTCCGAATCCATGGGATTCAAGCCTCTTCCTGCTATCAAGCAGTTCATCGATGGAGCTCTGGGTTAAGTCTTAAAATCAGGTAAAAGCTCATCTCCGGACGCGTCTTCGTCCTGCACGAATGCGTTGTCCTGACCAAGTAAATCGAGATATTCTGCCGCAGCTGCGTAATGGCCCTGCGGCAGTTTTCTTTGTAAGAATTCGGGAAGCTTCATCGCCTCGTATTTATACTCGAACGGCGTGTACTGATTCATCAGGCTGATGTAGATATTGTTCCCGAATCGTCCGCACAGATAGTCGAGCACCTTCTTCGTATCAAAAAGCTGCCCCGGAAGCATCAGATGTCTTACGATCATGCCGCGCTTCATAAGCCCGTCTTCGCCTAAGACAAAAGGCCCGGTCTGCCTGTACATCTCGTCCAAAGCCTTACAGCATATATCGAAATAATCCTTCGCCATACACGTCTTCGCGGCCAAAGAAGGGGAGCAAAACTTCATGTCCGGCATGTAGACATCGATGAGCCCTTGAAGCTTCTTCAAGGCTTCTACAGACTCGTATCCTCCGCAGTTATACACTACAGGCACGTTAAGACCATTAGCCTTGGCAAGCTTTACCGAAGCCGCCACATGAGGCACGAAATGTCCCGCCGTCACGAGGTTTATGTTATGCGCGCCTTTCTCCTGCAGTGACAGATAAAGCTCCGAGAGCTCTTCCACAGAATATTCACGCCCCTTGCCCGTAGGCCCTCTCGACACATCGAAGTTCTGGCAGAAGACACACTTAAGGCTGCAGCCTTCGAAGAAGACCGCGCCGCTGCCGTTAGAACCTGATATTACGGGCTCTTCGCCGTGATGAAGCATGGCAAGATTAACGACGGGCTTATCGCCCATCCCGCAGAATCCGACCTTGCCCGAGGTGCGGTCCACGCCGCATTTACGGGGGCAGATTATGCAGTTTTCATAATCAGAAGTAATGAAATCGTCATGCATATATTAATTATAATAAATAGATTTTCACATGGGGAGTGTTAAAATCTAACGTGGAAAAATAGGAAGGCAGGCTTAATATGCACGAAGAATGCGGCGTTTTCGGTATATTCTCACGTTCGGGAGGAGAGGGGATCTCCCATTCGTGCTACTACGGTTTATTTGCTCTTCAGCACAGGGGTCAGGAGAGCTGCGGAATTGCAGTCAATAACGACGCGGAGATCATATGTCTTAAAGACATGGGTCTCGTCGGGGATGTTTTCACACCCGACACACTGGACAAGCTAAAGGGTACGATAGCCATTGGCCACGTCCGCTATTCGACTACAGGTGCGAGCACTAAGGAGAATGCTCAGCCTCTCGTAACACATTACGTGAAGGGTACGATCTCCATCGCTCACAACGGTAATCTTACCAACTGCAATTCATTAAGAGAGAGGCTCGAGGCTAACGGTGCGATCTTCCAGACGACAGTCGACTCTGAGGTCATCGCTTACATGGTGGCTTCCGAGAGATCCCGCACACCCAGCATCGAAGCTGCGGTACAAAGCGTCATGGAGAAGATCGAGGGCGGTTACGCACTCCTCGTCATGTCTCCTCGTAAGCTCATCGCAGCAAGAGATCCTTACGGCCTGAAGCCTCTCGTTATGGGGGAACTTAACGGCGACACGGTATTTGCTTCCGAGACATGTGCTCTGGCGGCATGCGGCGCCAAGTATATAAGAGACGTCGAGCCCGGCGAGATCGTAATCGCAGAAGACGAAGGCGTACGCTCTGTTAAGACTCCTGCAAGACGCAAGGCGGGATGTATCTTCGAGTATATCTATTTCGCAAGGCCCGACAGCATCATTGACGGTATCTCTGTGTATGAGTCCAGGATCAAGGCGGGAAAGCTTCTTTATGAGCAGTACCCCGTGGATGCCGACATCGTTATCGGCGTGCCCGAGTCAGGTCTTGATGCGGCACTCGGTTTCTCACAGGCTTCCGGCATCCCGTATGTAAAGGGCTTTGTTAAGAACAACTACATCGGAAGGACTTTCATCAAGCCTTCCCAGGAGCAGCGCACGGACGCTGTAAGAATAAAGCTTAATCCCATCGAGTCCGCGGTAAAGGGCAAGAGGGTTGTCATGACGGACGACTCCATCGTAAGAGGAACGACTATCGCGAATATCGTGCGTATGCTGCGTAATGCAGGCGCCCTCGAGGTTCACGTAAGGATCTCATCTCCGCCGTTCCTTTTCCCGTGCTACTACGGTACGGACGTTCCTTCCACAGACAAGCTCATCGCGCGTAAGTACACGGTAGATGAGATCTGCGAGAAGATAGGAGCAGACTCTCTGGGCTACCTCGACGTTAACAGCCTGACTGCGATGTTAGGTCTTCCCGAAGGCTCTTCGAAATGCTACTGCGACGCATGCTTCACGGGTGACTACCCCAACATCGACACGGGTATAGACCTTCTTGAGGGAGGAGGGGCAGCACTTGAGAAGTGATCTTTCAAAGCGCGGTCTGTCTACGATGAACGCACTTTTGATAGTAGTCGCGTTAGGACTTGTTGTCCTCGATGCGGGCTACGGGGTCATGTACTACAAGAAAGTAAAAGGCTGCCTCAATGAGCAGGTTACGATAGAGACGGGCACACCTGTTACTATCGACCTTTTCGTTACTGAAGATATTCCGGGATGCTCCTTTATAACGGACGTCTCGTTGATCGATAACATGGTGCCGGGCACATACGGTCTTCGCGTGAAGACACTCGGTATCGCAAGAGATGTAATTCTCGATATCGTTGATACTACGGCTCCTGTGGGCGAGCCGGTTGCACAGGTTCTGTTCCAGGACGATCTTCCTCTGGCATCAGATGTTGTTACGGGTGTATCTGATCTTGCACCTGTCACGATAGCTTATGTGAATGAGATGACTGTACCCATGGAAGGCGGAATCTACGACGTTCCCGTAAGTCTTTCAGATCCTTACGGCAATCAGACAATAGTCAATGTTCCTTTTGATGTTACGGCAGATACTACGGCACCTTCATTGCAGGTGCCTACTTGCATCTATGCTTTCATCGGAGGAAGTACATCTTATCTCGAGAATGTAACTGTAAGCGATGACTTCGATCCGGAGCCTGTTGTTACGGTTGATCTGTCGCAGGTTGATCCCGAGACGGCAGGTGTTTACCAGATCACATACACGGCGACGGATGCGCACGGCAACAGCGTCTCAAAGCCTTCGGATCTTATCCTCGAGCAGATGCCCGAGACTTCTTTGGAAAGAAGCGAAGTCTATGGCAGAAGCGCTGATGTTCTTTATAACACGGTGCTCGGAGGCGAGCCTGTCGAGAGCTTCTCGCAGGTCGAGATCGCATTCAGGATCTTCGACTGGGCATACCGTAATATCAGCTATACAGGAACTTCCGATAAGTCCGACTGGACTATCGCTGCGATCGACGGATTCGATACTCACACAGGCGACTGCTATACATACTATGCAGTGTGCAGAGCGATGCTCGATGTGGCAGGTATCGAGAACGTAAGAGTGGAGAGGTATCCGATCACAACTTCTCCCCATTACTGGAACCTTATCAAGATCGACGGTCAGTGGTATCACTGCGATGCATGTAACTTCGCGGATACGTCAGGATTCGTATTCATGCAGATCGATTCCGAGCTTGACCATCATCATGAATTCAATGCAGCCACAGTCCCTGCAACATCCAATGTATCTGTTCAGGACAGGCTGGATTTTACTAACTTTACGATGAACGACATAGAGGAATAATGAAGAGACACGAAGGCGAACATAAGCAGATAACTCCTCAGCGAGTATATAGAGAACGAAGAAAGAGAGCGATAACGGCAGGCGTCGTTGTTGTTCTTATCGCAGGATGCGCATTCATGGGTTACAGACTCTACACGCATCACCTGATGAATAAGATCTATGAAGTTGTTACGATCGAAGCGGGTTCTCCGATCGATATATCTTTGTTCACGGAAGCTGGTGCTCCGAATGCATCTTTGATTACTGATGTATCAGGCATCAACACGAATGTACCTGCAAGCTACGGCGTGAAGGTAAGCGTAGGCGATAAGATCCATGTCACAAGAGACGTTGTTCTTAACATCGTTGATACGACAGCGCCTGTTGCACAGGCGATTCCGCAGACTATCTATACTGATGGTCTTCCTGCACCTGAGATGACGGTTGAAGGCATCACAGATTTTTCTTCAGTTACTGTCACTTATGCCAATGAGATGCCCTCCATTCTTGAGGGCGGAGAGTATGATGTTCCTGTTAAGCTTACTGATGCTTACGGAAATGAGACGATCATCAATGTGCCTTTCACGGTAATCGACGATCACACAGCTCCTTTGATCTACGGATGCCGTGACTTCGAAGCTTTCATCGGTGATGCGATAACTTATCTCGACGGCATCACAGTCGAGGATGACTACGATACTGATCCTACGATCGAGGTTGATACGACACAGGTTAATGTCACCGAAGAGGGATACTATCCCGTTACTTACACTGCGACTGATGAGCAGGGAAACTCGACTTCGACAACAGTAACTCTTCACTTGAGAGTTAAGCCTGAAAGATATTATGAGCCTGAGGAGATCTATGAGCTCGCACGTCAGATCATCGAGGATAATGACATCTGCGATGATTCGATGAGCCAGATGGAACAGGCTTTCCGCATAACAGCATGGGTAAGCACGCATATCCACTACATGATGGATTCCGATAAGTGTGACTGGACGGCAGGTGCTTATGATGCACTGACGACCATGTACGGCGACTGCTTTAACTACATGGCTATGTGCCGTGCGATGTACGGTGCGATGGGCATCGACAGCATCACAGTCGAGCGCTATCCGATCAATGTATCGAGCCACTACTGGAATCTTATCTGCATCGACGGTCAGTGGTATCACTGCGATGCGTGTGTTTTCTTAAGCATGACCGAGATCTCGTACATCTTCATGTATACAGATGCCGAGCTCGATCCATATAACAACAGTTACGATCCTGAGACTCTGCCCGACGGCGTTGTCGTTGCAACGGAATCTGTTCAGGACATGCTCGATTATTCGACGCAGACTGTTATAAGCGAGGCAGAACAGTAATATGAAGAAGTTGAAGTGGAAGAAGATTCTTTTGTACACAGGATGTGCACTGGCAGGAATTGCTGTCGGCGCGGGAATATTCGTATACGGATACTACACCAAGCAGTGTTCGAGGATCCGTGATGAACTTACTATCGAGACAGGAACGCCTATCGTGTTCGATGATTTCTTCATCGAGCCTGTAGCAAGTTCAAGAATGATCACTGACATATCCGGCATCAACACCAATGTTCCGGGTTCCTATCAGCTGGCGATCGGTTTCTGGAGATTCCGTCAGAATGTCATCCTTAACATTGTCGATACGACAGCTCCTTCAGCTGAAGCCATCCCGCAGACTATCTACTGCGATCAGCTGCCTCCGGCAGATCAGGTCGTTACAGCTGTAAATGACCTCGCTGCAGTAACTGTCTCATACGTCACAGAGCCTGATGTATCAACAGGCGGTGAGTATGTATTCCAGGTGTCCGTAAAGGATGCATCAGGCAATGAGAAGATCGTCGATGTTCCTTTCACGGTAATCGATGACCATACGGCTCCTCTGATCTACGGAGCTCATGATCTCGAAGCATTCGTCGGTGAGGCAGTCACATATCTTGACGGCATCACAGTTACCGATAACTACGATCCGAATCCTCAGATCACAGTTGATAATTCACAGGTTAATACGAATATCTCATCCACGTTCCCGGTAACTTATATCGCGACAGATGAGAATGGTAATCAGTCATCTGTTACGGTTAATCTCCATCTTCGTGTAAGACCTGAAAGATATCACGAGCCTGAGGAGCTGTACGAGCTGTGCGATCAGCTTAATGAGCTTTATAACATCTACGATCCTGACACCATGACAGACGTAGAGATCGCATTCAGAATCTTCAACTGGGCTCACAACAACATCCACTATATCGATACATCAGATAAGATCGACTGGACGGTCGGTGCTTACGACGGCATGACGACACTGCACGGTGACTGCTTCACTTATTATTCAGTCTGCCGTGCGTTCCTCGATCACGTCGGTATCCCGAACCTTCTTTGCACACGTAATACGGAAGGCTGGTGCAACCACTACTGGAACCTCGTCGAGTTCGACGGTATCTGGTATCACTGCGATGCTTGCTACGCTTACTATCACGAAGGTTATTACTTCATGTATGCATATAACGACCTGAACCACGAAGACCACGGTTACGATACAGAACAGTACGACCCTTCGGTCATCATCGCTCAGGATTCTATACAGAACAGAGTTAACTACTACACACTTGAAGTGGAGGGATACTGATGAGAAGAACAGTCCTCGATTATCTTGATAACACGGCATCAAGACTTCCCGATAAGGTAAGTTTCCGCGATGAGAAGACGGCACTCACATTCGCTGAATTAAGATCACAGGCAATGTCCGGCGGTACGGTGCTTCTTAATGAAGGTATCGTCAGAGAGCCTGTCGCAGTCTACATGAGCAAGACTCCTGGGCAGATCGCAGCATTCATGTCCGCTCTCGAAGCAGGATGCTTCTATGTACCGATCGACGATGAGATGCCTCAGATGAGAATCAGGCTGATCTTCGAGAATCTGCAGCCCCGCGCTGTTATCTGTGATGAGTCAACTAAGGCCAATGCCGAGCAGCTTGCAGGCGATGCGAAGATCTTCGTCTGGGACGAGATCAAGGATACAACTCACGATGAAGTTAAGCTTAACGATCTTCGTGCGACCATGATCGACACTGATCCTTGCTACATCATGTACACATCCGGTTCTACAGGTATCCCGAAGGGTGTTGCCGTATGCCACAGAAGTCTCATCGACTACATCGAGTCATTCTGCGATGTCATGAAGTTCGATGAGGAGACTGTCTTCGGTTCACAGACACCGTTTTATTTCGATGCTTCGCTCAAGGATATCTATCCTACGATCAAGCTCGGATGCGAGACGGTCATCGTTCCTCACACGCTGTTCATGTTCCCGATAAAGCTCGTGGAATTTCTTAACGAATATAAGATCAACACGCTGTGCTGGGTTGTCTCCGCGCTTACCATGATCTCTGCCTTCGGCGCTCTCGATGAGGTGCTGCCGAAGTATCTTAAGATCGTAGGTTTCGGCGGCGAAGTATTCCCCATTAAGCAGTACAGGAAGTGGAAGAAGGCTCTGCCCGATGTGCGCTACATCAACCTCTATGGTCCTACTGAGACAACGGGTGTATCGATGTACTACGAGGTCGACCGTGACTTCGAGGATGACGATGTTATCCCGCTCGGCAAGGCCTTCGAGAACGTAGACATCTTCCTTCTTGATGAGAACAACAAGCTTGCTGACGAGGGTGAGATCTGCATGAGAGGAACGTGCGTAACCCTGGGTTACTACCAGGATCCCGAGAGAACTTCTCAGGCATTCGTCCAAAATCCTCTTAACGACAGATATCCCGAGCTTATCTACAGAACGGGCGATATCGCCAGAAGAAACGACAGGGGAGAGCTCGTCTTCGTATCGCGTAAAGACTTCCAGATCAAGCATATGGGCCACCGCGTTGAGCTCGGCGAGATCGAGGCTGACGTTAACTCGATAAAGGGCGTAAGAAACTCATGTGCCGTTTATCTTAAGAAGAAAGACAGGATTGAGTTATACTATGAGGGCAGGCCTGAGGAGAAGGAGCTCCTTTCCTACCTCAAGGAGAAGCTGCCGCGCTACATGGTGCCTACCAAGGTGCATAAGCTCGACCGCCTGCCTCTGACACCTAACGGCAAGACGGACCGCAAGGGCCTGACTGCTTTATCAGAAGGAAAGTAAATTAATAAATAGGAGAAACGAACAATGGATGAACTTATCGAGATCTTGAAGGATCTGCACTCAGACGTAGACTTCGACACATGCACAACACTTATCGACGACAAGATCCTTGACTCGTTCGATATCGTATCGATCGTATCTGAGGTCAACGACAGATTCGATGTAGCGATCCCCGCTAAGGAGCTCGTTCCCGAGAACTTCAATTCCGCTAAGGCACTCTGGGATCTTATCTCAAGACTTGAGGAAGACTGATGCTCTTTACTTCGCTTCCGTTTATAGTATTCGTCGCGGCGCTGATCTTAGTCTACTATGCATTCACGCCGTATAAGGAAAGATGGGCGCTGCTTCTCATGGCGTCCCTCGCTTTCTATTTCTTCGCCGACCCGAGATACTTAATCTTCATCGGCGTCACCGCACTGACAGCTTATGTCTTCGCGATAATCACTGAAGACTATAACGCCAAGCGCAAGGCTTATCTTAAAGCCAACAAGGAATCCTTCGACACGGATTCCAAGAAGAAATACAAGAACACTACAGCGCGTGTCACAAAGCTTCTCATGCTTCTCGCGCTTCTTATCAACCTCGGCATCCTCGCGGTCACGAAATACACCAACTTCGTCATCGACACCATGAACTCATGGAGGACCGAGCCTTTATCCTTCGTGAACATCATCGTTCCGATGGGTATCTCTTTCTACACATTCCAGACTGTATCCTACTCGATCGACATCTGCAGAGGCACGATAAAGGCGCAGCGTAACTTCTTAAAGTTCCTGCTGTTCGTCTCGTTCTTCCCGCAGCTTGTGCAGGGTCCTATCAGCAGATACGAGGACCTCTCGCAGACTCTGTATGAGCCTAAGAAATTCGAGTTCCAGAACGTCTCCTACGGCTTCATGAGGATACTCTGGGGTTACTTCAAGAAACTCGTTGTAGCCGACAGACTCGTCATCGCATTGAAGACTCTTACCGAGTCCCCGGACGAGTACAAGGGTGCGTATGTATTCGTGGTAATGATGCTCTACGCAGCACAGCTTTACTGCGACTTCACGGGTGGTATCGACATCACTATCGGTATCGCACAGATGCTCGGCATCACCGTGAAGGAGAACTTCAACCTCCCGTACTTCTCCAAGAATATCAAGGAATACTGGAACCGTTGGCACATCACTATGGGAACGTGGTTTACGGACTACATCTTCTACCCCTTGTCAGTTTCTCCCACCATGCTCAAGCTCTCGAAATGGTCCCGCCAGCACTTGGGCAACGCCGTAGGAAAGAGAGTAACGGTGTACATCTCATGTTTCGCTGTGTGGCTTGCTACGGGTATCTGGCACGGTGCGGCGTGGCACTTTGTTGTGTGGGGTCTCATGAACTTCGTTGTCATCATGGCTTCGCAGGAACTTGAGCCTGTGTATGCGAAGTTCCACGGCAAGTTCCATCTCAAGGAGAAGAAGGGGTATGCCATCTTCGAGATAGCAAGAACGTTCCTTCTCATGAGCTCACTGAAGCTTTTCGATTGCTACAGAGATGTCGGCCTTACTTTCAAGATGTTCGGCTCGATGTTTTATACATTCAATATCGGTAAACTCTTTAACGGATCTTTGCTTGAGTTAGGTCTTACGAGTGCGGACTATGAGGTCGCTGCCATCGCGATCGTATTCATCTTCCTCGTAAGTCTGTACAAGGCTTTGATAGGGGAGGACATCCGTGTGTTCCTGTATCAGAAGTATCCGTTGTTTGTATTGGTATGCGTGGTTCTTCTTGTATCCACGCTCGTGTTCGGCGCATATGGTGCGGGCTTCGATGCTTCGCAGTTCATATATAACCAATTCTGACAAGGAGGAGCACTTATGAAGAGTATGAAAGAACTTAATAAGCGCGACGTGCTTCTCCCTCTGTGCACGATAGCAGGAATAGCACTTACGGTAGTTTCTCTTTGGTATCTGCAAAGGCTGCTCGTTCCCAAGTATCAAAGGGGAGTCGTCGAGGGATCCATGATCGAGGAGTACTACGATGATGAGAAGCCTCACGAGGTTATCTTCTTGGGCGACTGCGAAGTGTATGAGAATATCTCTACTGTCGCTTTGTACCGCGACTACGGTATCTCATCTTACATAAGAGGAAGTGCACAGCAGCTTACATGGCAGTCTTACTATCTTCTCGAAGATACGCTTCGCTATGAGACACCGGAGGTAGTTGTCTTTAATGTTCTCGCATTGAAGTACGGCGAGCCTCAGAGCGAGTCTTATAACCGTATGACACTCGACGGCATGGAGTGGTCCATGAGTAAGTGGAATGCCATCGAAGCATCCATGACAGAAGATGAGAACATGATCGATTATATCTTCCCGTTCCTTCGTTATCACTCAAGGTGGAGCGAGCTTACGGCTGCGGATTATGAGCATGTAATGGATAAGGATCCCGTTACGATCAACGGCTACTACATGAGAACTGATATCATGCCTGAGGCCGTGTTCCCGGATCCGACTCCGCTTGTCGATTACACTTTGCCTGAGACTTCGATGGAATACCTCGAGCGCATGGCTGAGCTTTGTGAGCAGAACGGCATCGAGCTCATCCTTATCAAGGCGCCTACTTTATATCCTTACTGGTATGAGCAGTGGGATGACCAGGTAAGAGATTTTGCTGATGCTCATAACCTTACTTATATCAACTATATATATCTTAGAGACCAGATCGGTCTTGATATGACTGTCGACACCTACGATGCAGGTCTTCACCTTAATCTGACAGGTGCCGAGAAGTTCGCTGATTTCATAGGTCAGTACCTCACAGACAGCTTCGATCTTACGGATTACCGCGAGGTGCCTGAAGTTGCACGCTTGTGGGAGGATGATATATTATTCTACGATCAACTTCGCGATGCCCAGAATGCGGAGCTTGCCCAGTACGGAGAGCTCAGATCCTGGGGTGCGAACGCTATTGAGAGTTAAAGAAGGAGTATTTCTATGAACAAGAAGTTTTTGTCAGTAATGATGGCATCTGTTATGGCTTTGTCTGTTGTTGCCTGCTCCGGCGGCGATGAGGATACAGCTCCCGTAGTTCTGTCAGGCGGACAGGCTGCAGAGAGTGTATCTGTTGAAGGCGGCAACGGTGCACAGTATCCCGGCGGTTCTGCTGAAGCAAGCTCTGATGCTTATGTATTTACATATAACGGCATCGTAATCGAGATGAACGCTCAGGCTGATGAGATTATCGCAGCTTTAGGAGGAGATCCTTCTTATTTCGAGGCGCCTTCATGTGCTTACGAGGGTATGGATAAGGTGTATACATACAACTCAATCGTAGTACGTTCCTATACAAGAGACGGCGTTGATTACATCGCTGCAGTAGAGCTCAAGGATGACACAGTTGCTACAGCTGAGGGTATCCGCATCGGTTCCACAGAGGAAGAAGTACGCGCAGCATACGGCGAGGACGGCACAGAGGGTGCTTCCGGTATCGAGTATACAAGAGGCGACAGCTTCATTTCTTTCATCTTCGAGGACGGAAAAGTAGTAGCAATTACTTACACTGCCATCGTAGGATAAAGGAGAATATCGTCGAATATCGACGAATTCTTGAGGATTACAAACTTTTTTCACGTGAAGTATTGACTTGGGGTTTACAAGCAAGTAATATACTTGAGCGCTTTGAAGCGCTTTTATAAAGAAATAAGGAGTTACAGTCATATGAAGACATTTGTTGCTACACCTTCAAATATCGAGAGACAGTGGCTTGTAATCGACGCAGAGGGTAAGACTCTCGGTCGTCTCGCTACAGAAGTTGCAAGACTTCTCCGCGGTAAGCATAAGCCCACTTACACACCTTTCGCAGATACAGGTGATTACGTTATCGTAGTTAACGCTTCTAAGATGGTTCTTACAGGTAAGAAGCTTGATCAGAAGCTCTATCGTCATCACTCCGGTTTCCCGGGCGGAATGACAGAGATCGATTACAAGACAATGATGGAAAAGAAGCCTGAGAAGGTTCTCGAGCTCGCAGTTAAGGGAATGCTCCCTAAGAACTCACTCGGACGCCAGATGTTCAGAAAGCTTCATGTATACGCAGGCCCCGAGCACGAGCAGGCTGCTCAGAAGCCCGTTGAGTACACATTCGAGCAGTAATTCGGAGGATAGAAAATGGCTACTAAGAAATCAAACAAAGTATATTTCTATGGCACCGGCCGTCGTAAGGACGCTACAGCTTGTGTACGTCTCGTACCCGGTTCCGGTAAGATCACAATCAACGGCAAGGATATCGACGAGTATTTCGGTCTTGATACATTGAAGCTCATCGTTCGTCAGCCCCTCGTTGCTACAGATACAACAGGTAAGTTCGACGTAATCGCTAAGGCTGTTGGCGGCGGTATCTCCGGTCAGGCTGGTGCTATCCGTCACGGTATCGCTAAGGCTCTCGTAGAGGCTGATGCTGATGCTTACAAGGCAACACTTAAGTCTGCGGGCTTCCTCACAAGAGACGCTCGTATGAAGGAGAGAAAGAAGTACGGCTTGAAGAAGGCTCGTAAGGCTTCACAGTTCTCCAAGAGATAATCTCAAAGATCTGTCGATCACAAGGAGTTGGTCAATGGCCAACTCCTTTTTTATTCAAAAATATAAATATTAAATATATAATAGTCATATGCGTGTATTGGTAATCATACCTTCATATAATGAGGAGAGCAGTATCAGGGCCACCGTGAACGAACTTCGTGAGCAGGCACCTGATGTCGATATACTCGCAGTTAATGACTGCTCTACCGACGCCACGCAGGATATCCTCACTGAGCTTAACGTCAAGCACTTAAGACTTCCGATCAATTTGGGCATCGGAGGTGCCGTTCAGGCAGGATATAAGTTCGCAGATCTTAACGGATATGATGTCGCTGTTCAGCTCGATGCTGACGGTCAGCATGATCCCGCATTCCTTAAAGACCTTATCGCCCCCATCGTCGCAGGTGAGGCTGATCTCGTTACAGGCTCGAGATTCATCGAGAAGGAAGGTTTCCAGACGAGCAGTCTTCGCCGCTTCGGTATCAAGTTCCTTAACGGACTCATCCGTCTGGTGTGCGGCGTCAAGGTAACCGATGCGACGAGCGGATTCCGTGCTGTATCAAGAAGACTTATCGTTATATACGGCGGTGAGTATCCGACTGACTATCCGGAACCTGAAGCCATCGTAATGGCTAAGATGCATAAGATGAAGATTAAGGAAATCCCGGTCGTTATGAGAGACAGATCCGGCGGTCAGAGCTCGATCAAGTTCCTTAATTCCGTGTACTACATGATCAAGGTATCCATCGCGATCATGCTTCGCCGTCTTCAGTAAAGGAGTAAACACATGTCATTAACTTTGCAGATATCAATGATAGTCGCTGAGCTTGTGTACTTCGCCATGATCTTCTATTTTCTTAGAAAGAAGATGCTGTCGATCAAGTACTCTTTGCTGTGGCTTGTGTTCGGTATCGTTATGATCGTCTTTACATCCGTTCCGAGCCTTATGTGGCGCTTCATGTGGATGTTCGGCGTTGAGTCTCCTATGAACGGTCTGTTCAGCGTATTGCTGTTCTTTATACTCACGATAATCATGTCCCTTACGGCCATTGTCTCAAGACAGTCCGAGAGGATCCGTGCCCTTGTTCAGTCACAGGCACTTCTCGAGGAGAGGATCAGGGAACTGGAGGTAAAGAAAGACGAGCACTAATAACGACATCTGTTTCGTCATATGTGCATACAATGAAAGTCCTTATCTTGAGGACTGCATACGTTCTCTGAAGGCTCAGAGCATTAATGCAGGCATCAAGATGGCTACGTCGACCCTCAACGACCATATTAAGGCTTTATCCGAGCGTTACGACATCCCTGTTAGTGTGAATACAGGCGAGTCGGGAATCGCGGGAGACTGGAACTTCGCGCTTAGCGTAAGCGACGCCCCGATAACCATGATCGCCCATCAGGACGATGTGTATGAGAGCACATATGCCGAGAAGGTCGTGGAGGCTTATAAGAAGGCTAAGGATCCGATAATCCTGTTCACGGATTACGGCGAGCTTCGTGAAGGGCAGAAGGTAACTTCCAATAAGCTTCTTCGCATAAAGAAGTTCCTGCTGTTCCCTCTAAGGGCTCGTTGCTTTCATACAAGCAAGTGGGTGAGAAGAAGAGTGCTGTCTTTTGGGTCTCCCATAAGCTGTCCTTCTGTCTCTTACGTGTCTGAGAGGGTGCCGGAGAAGCTTTTCGACAAGAATTACCAGGTGTCGCTTGATTGGGCTGCATGGGAGCAGCTGTCGAGGCTCAAGGGAAGCTTCGTGTATGTGCACGAGACGCTGATGTTCCATCGAATCCATGAGGGCTCCGAGACTACAAGGCAGATAGAGAACTCCGGAAGGAGTAACGAGGATTTGCTTATGTTTCGCAAGTTCTGGCCGAAGCCCATAGCGTCCATGCTGGAGCACTTTTATCGCAAGGCGGAGTTGTCCAACAAGATATAATGCTATAATTTTTATGTAACTTAAAAAAGGAAGTAGAGTATGAACATTAAACCTCAGAAGGGCATGCAGGAGTATCTTCCTGAAGCCGCAGCAAAGCGCGATCTGCTTATGAATACCATCCTTGAGACCTACACAAGTTGTGGTTTTACAAGGATCTACACACCTGCCGTCGAGAGTGCAGAGAACCTCGACAAGAGTGACGGCGGTGATAACCTGAACTTGATCTTTAAGATCTTAAAGAGAGGCGAGAAGCTCGAGGCTGCTTTATCGCAGACGCCCATCGACGAGAAGGAGTTAAGTGACTTAGGTCTGCGTTACGACCTGACGCTGCCGCTGTCACGTTACTATGCGAATAACCGCAACAACCTGCCGAATCCTTTCAAGTGCATTCAGATCGATAAGGTTTACCGTGCAGAGCGCCCTCAGAGAGGACGTCTTAGAGAGTTCGTACAGTGCGATATCGATATCTTAGGTTCCGACTCCATCTGCTGTGAGATCGAGCTTATCTCGGTTACGGCGAAGGCTCTGGGCAAGATCGGTATCGGCAAGTTCTTCGTACGCGTTAACGACCGCCGTATCCTGCGTGGTACGCTTCGCACTATGGGTTTCCCGGAAGATTCACTGGATACAGTATGCGTAACGTTTGATAAGCTCGATAAGATCGGTGCTGACGGCGTTGCTGCTGAGCTTACCGAGAAGGGTATGCCCGCATCCGCCATCGAGAGCCTGTCTTCTTTGATTTGTAAGGATTCGATCACACTCGATGACATGGCTTCCTACTGCAAGGATGAAGCGGCTGAGGCTATTGCTTCTTTGCGCACGATTATCGAGACATCCAACCAGCTGTCTGATGAATACGATGTAGTATTCGACCCGTCACTCGTAAGAGGCCAGGGTTACTACACAGGAACTGTATTCGAGGTTGCTTCCGAGAAGTTCGGAGGCACAGTCGCAGGCGGCGGAAGATATGACGGATTGATCGGAAGATTCACAGGCGAGCAGATCCCTGCTGTAGGCTTCTCTATCGGCTTCGAGAGAATCTTTTCTATCGTTACTGAGAATAACATCGAGCTTTCCGGCTCAAGGCCCCGTGCAGCGATCCTGTACAAGGCTGAGGATATCCTCAAGGCTATAAGAGAGTCTGAGAAGCTCGAGGGTGAGTACGACGTTACATTGATGCTCGTTACTAACCCTAAGAAGACGGATAAGTTCTATTCACGCGCTAAGAGCGCTGGATTCGATAATATCATCAAGCTCGATCTGTGAGCTTATTGAAGAACGATTGAAGAACAGCGGGAGGACGTAACATGAAACGTAAAGTCTTTATCTCATGTGTACTTGTAGGAACTATGCTTCTGTCTGCTTCGTGCAGCGGTGTAACAGGCGGTGAGTCTGAAGGCACAGAAGAAGCAGTGGAGACTGTTGAGGAGACAGAGACTGAAGTGGCTCCGGTCGACCTCGGTTATGCTGATGTAGAGGCGCTTCCTGATGAGATCTATACGGGCGACATTATCTGCCCGGTTCCCGTGATCACTGCTGACGGACACGAGCTTGAAGCAGGCACGGATTACACGCTTACATACGAGCAGAACGTTAATATCGGAACTGCTACTGTATATGTTGAAGGTAACGGTTCCTCTGTAACGGGTTCGCTGGCTCTTACATTTAATATCATCACAGGCGATGAGGTCTGCGATCAGGAAGAGAATGCAGGTCTTATCTCATTTGTTGACCGCCTCTATGTACATCTTCTCGGAAGATATCCTACTCTCGATGAGATGACAGATAACGTAAGAAGATTAAGAAGCGGAAGCCGCAGCGGCATGGAGCTTGTTAACATCATTATCGGCAGCCCCGAGTTCACAGCAAGAGAGCTTGATGAGGTTGCTTTCGTGCAGGCTTTCTATCTTGGTGTTCTTAACCGTAATGCGGATGAGGACGGCCTGTGGTACAACGTTAACCTTTTGTGGAACGGCATGGATCGTCTCGAGCTTGCTAACGGCATCATGGACGTGCCGGGCGGTGAGTTTGATAACATTTGTACTTCACTTGGCATCGACCTCGGAAACGGTCATATAACGGGTGCTGCACCTATCATCAATGACGGTATTCCTTCATCTTCATTCAACTACATCGTAGACGGACGCACGGTTACGATCCACAGAAGAGTATTCCAGTTCGTTACTCTCGATGATGACGGTAACTTCATCCTCGATCTCGACGCGATGCTTGCTGAGTCCGGTTATGCGCCTGCATCTGATGACGGAAGCTTCACTTATGTAAACGGCGTATGCACATTCGCCCTTAACGACGGCATCATTACGCTGAATATCAGTGAAGATGAGATCGCATACTATGAAGACACTGCGGATGATGGTGAGGACGTATTCTTCGTCAACGGAACGGATACACAGATCACGCTCGGAACAGCGGTAATGATCGAGTACAGCCTTGAGAATGTGAGTGAACCCGAATAATGGAAGCTGAATTTCTGCTGTTCCTTCAGAATTTTGTCCGTAACGACATCCTTGATCCGTTCATGATCTTTATCACTCATACGGGTGATTACGGCATACTGTGCATAGTTTTGGCTGCTATATTGATCATTGTGCCTAAGACGCGCCGGTTAGGTCATGTTACGGCGATCGGCCTAGCGATCGAGTTCATCATCAATAACGGAATCATCAAGAATGCTGTGGCACGTACAAGGCCTTACGATGTTATCGAGGAGCTTGAGATATTGATCGGCAAGCAGCCGGATTACTCATTTCCTTCAGGTCACTCTGGTATCACGTTCGCTTTTGCAGGTGCGATCATCTTTGCGCTAGTCAAGGGTATGCCCGGTCTTGATGACATGAAGAAGAATAATGTGATCTCGTTGGTGTTGTTGCTTTACTCTTTGCTGCTCGCGTTCTCTAGAATGTACGTTGGTGTTCATTATCCTACGGATGTTCTTGCTGGCATGCTGCTCGGTCTTTTGACTGGCTTTGCTTCTTACTATATCGAGAAGCCTATCCACTCTGCGTGGCTCAAGCGCGGCAGCAAGACGAAGCCGATTGCAGATTGAATTTTCAGCCTGTTCAATATAAAATATGACGGCACAAACGCACGGAGATGTATCGAAGTGGTCATAACGGGGCGCACTCGAAATGCGTTAGCCCTCCGGGGCTCATGGGTTCGAATCCCATCATCTCCGCCAGAGTATAAAAAATGACACCTGTAAGGGTGTCATTTTTTATGCTTTAACGGTTGTGCGAGGGGATTCGAACCCGCGAGGGGACTGAGTGCCGAAGAGAAGCTTCCGGTGGAAGCTTCGTGCACTCAGGCGACCGCAGTGAGACGAAGTCGAACAAGGTCACAGGCAGCTAGCTTGCGCCGCTGCCGGTCGAATCCCATCATCTCCGCCAGAGTGCAAAAGAAGGATCCCGAAGCTGTTTACAGCATTCGGGATTTTCTTTTGTACTGTTCCCTAAACAAAGCTCATTTTGCAGCCCCTTTGATGGTTTAGTAGGGAAACTGTTAAGGTAACTGTTAATGTTTTTGAAAAACATTAACGCTAACATTAACATTCTCCTGTTTGTTTAGGTAACTGTTAATGTTTTGACCAAAACATTAACACGAACATTAACGATTAACGAGGAATAGTAATCGCTCAATCAATGTAGTAATTTCCGAAGATGCCGATGATGGAGTTCAGCTCTGCGTTCTCGTAGATGTAGCCGTCGTAGATAAGGTGAGCGTTTCCATCTTCATCGTAGAATGTGAATCTGTAAGTAATACCGTCGCATGCGTCCTCATAGTAATCAGCGAATGTATCATTCTCGACGCTCTCGACACAGAAGTTGTAGATCGTAAGATACTCTTCATCAGACAGATGGCAATTCAAGTAGTTAGTATCAACCTCATAAGCATCACCGCTGTATTCGACAATAACCGTGTTCTCGATATCTGAGCCTTCTTCGACAGGCAAACGTACAGTAGAAACAATCTCAAGCATAGTGCCTTCGTGTGACTGCAGTTCTTCAATCTGCTCAGACTTGTTTCCTGATCCGGACTCAGAACCTGAACCGCGTCTTCCATTCCTTTCAGAATTAGCGCAACCTACACTACCTGAAAGCATAACCAGTGTTAATACCAAAGCAATAAATCTCTTCATAATCGTTCTCCTTTTATTCGCTATGCCCTTAAGACGGAGAACCTGACAAGAAGGTCACAAACTCATTTTACCTGTTGTATCATCAAACACATTCATATGTATTCCATGTGACTCGCACATATCGACAATGCTCTTATAAAGCTTGATATAAGGATCATTGGCATTATAGGTCTTAGGCTTCGGTTCAATAATATACTTCTTAACCTGAGATGAATCTCTCACCTTAATTACCAGCACGCGGTGGTCGCCGGCAAGATCTGTCAGAAACGGCGGCGTGATATAAAGATCACGGATGTTGTTGATAACCCAAGTATCGTCATTCACCTTAAGGTCGATAAGCCCTATCTGCAGCGTCTTAATTACATTCTTACCCTGTTTCTTGTAGTACAAAGACAGTGAGAGGAACAAAACTACAGCCGATATAGTGCCGAATGTGATCAAACCCAGTAGGATAATCATAGAACGGTCTAATCCTGACTTCGATATTAAGTAGATAGCTGCCCCCCACGCAAACAGTATTGCTACGCCAAAGAAACCTGATAATCTCAGAAGCGCGCTGGGGAACGCCAACTCATACGTTCCTACATATCGTCCGTCGGAAAGCTGTTCGTCAGAATCTTCATCACACTCCGACACGTCATGCTTTCTTATGCTGATCGCATCCGACATCCTTAAAAACTCGCTGTCCGAGAACCCGTCGCAGTCGATATAGAGAAGACCTTCATCCCCGTCGAAAACAAGACTCTTTACAACCTTGACACTTCTTCCTGCACTCTGAGTCTCGCGCTGGCATCTTAAGAAAGTATCTAAAGGGTAGAAGCCGTGAGCCTTGCCCTTAATAACGTCTATTCCTTCATCGTTGATGGTAATCCGCATCTTCTTGATCCTTACAGCCGAGTGCAGGCCTGCTGCCAGACCAATCAGCAAGAAAGCACCAAGAAGGATCAGATAGACCTTTACGTTCTTGCTAAGGGAAGAGGGATCCTTCATCAGCATTCTCGGAATACCGTAAATAAGATAAAGAATCACCGATCCGATGACAGGCATCAGGAACGCTTTCAACTTGGAATTTTTGTTCTCAAAAACAATCTCGTTCATATTAATAGTCATTTTATCACTAAAAATTTACATTTAATTGAAGATTTTAACCCCTATCACCAATAAACTTAAACCATAGAGTGGGGTTATAACAAACATGTTAGGGGGAACTCTATGTATTATGCTTCGATAGATCTTATAGCAATACTGATATTGCTTATAGAGAATCAGGACATCATCTTCAATATGGACAAGAAATTGAAGATCAAGACCTGGATGTTATACAGGCGTTTCCTGTTAGCTGTTCTTGTTTACTATATAACCGATACACTGTGGGGCATCATCGAATACTATAAGCTTTCTAAGCTTCTGTTCTTCGACACCACCGTTTACTTTATTGCCATGGCGTCAGGACTTGTTCTATGGACCGCTTGCGTTTTCTATTATCTTAAGGAGAACGGAAGATTCGTACGTTTCCTTCTTATAACCGGACGTATCCTGGCGACTATTATAACGGCGATAACTCTCATAAACATCTTCATACCGATCATGTTTACTGTTGATGATGCGTGTGTTTATACTGGTTTGCCTTTAAGGGATGCTCTTCTCATAGCTCAGATTATTCTCCTGTTCATTATATCTATATACGCAGCCACGGCTTATAAAAGAGTTAAGGATAGGCAGGATAAACTCAAGCCCCGCTATCGTACGGTCGCTCTGTTCGGACTTATCATGGCAGCGTTTCTCTCAATCCAGCTGTGGTTCCCGTATCTTCCTCTTTATGCCGTTGCTTACCTGATGGGTACGAGCCTGGTCAGAGTCTTTGTAATCGGCGACGAGGTAGAAGAGTACAAGCAGGATATAACGAAACAAAAGAGAGCTGCCGAGCTTAGCAAAACTGTTGCTTCTTTGATCGATAATATGCCGGCCATAACCTTTACGAAAGAGCCGGAGACAAGTATGTACCTTGCATGCAATCAGGCTTTTGCCGAATTTGCGGGCAAGAAAAGTCCGAAAGAGGTAATCGGACTTACCGATGCAGATCTTTTCGACGAAGAGATGGGCAAGCGTTTTGCCAAAGATGACCGTCTTGCAATGTCGATGGATGAACCGTATGTATTTGTCGAGGATATTATCGATAATGACGGCAATACGAGACAGTTTAGAACTACAAAGCTTAAGTACACCGATGCATTCGGAAGAGTCTGTGTAATGTGTATGGCTTCTGAAATAACCGATATAACTCTCATGAGACGTGAGTTCGCTTCCACAAAGAAAGAGTATGAGGAGGCAAAGGTTAACAGTATTATCTACAACCACCTCGCTCAGGCTCTGGCTTACGGATACGATGAGATCTTCTATGTGCGTCTCGATACTGAGGACTATATCAACTACGGTACAGACTATGACGGAAAGCTCTTTGAGAAGCGCCGCGGACCGAAGTTCTTTGATTCATGCCAGGTAGAGGTGAACAGACTTGTATGTGAGCCGGACCGTGATATGTTCAGCAAGTCAATGGTGCGCGAGACGTTGCTTGAACAGATCGATTCGAGGAGATCTTTCGAGATGACATACCGTGTTCCTAAGGATGGCGAACCTTTCTTCGTAAGAATGCGAGCCACACGTGCACTAGATGATAAAAACGTACTTGTTATCGGTGTTTCAGATGTTGATGAAGAGATGAAGGTCCGCCGTGCGCAGGATCTGTTAAGAGAAGCAGACTTGACACGACGTCTGTCTGCAGCACAGCGCCAGGCGAACATCGACTCCATGACAGGAGTTCGTAATAAGCATGCTTACCTCGAGTATGAGACTCGCCTTGAGTACACGATCAAAGAAACAGAGGAGCCTAAGTTTGCTATAAGCATCATCGACATTAACGACTTGAAGTACGTTAATGACAATATGGGACATCAGGCCGGAGATAAGTGGATCCGTGAGGCTTGCCGTATAGTATGTACGACATTCAAGCACAGTCCTGTTTTCCGTGTCGGCGGCGATGAGTTCTGTGTTATCTCTCAGGGAGATGATTACGAGAACCTCGAAGAGCTTGTACAGGTAATCAGAGATCACAACAAGGAAGCAGTTGCTTCCGGTGGCGTAGTAATAGCCTGTGGTACTGCAAAGTACAGTAAAGGCGATGCAGTAGCGGATATCTACAAGCGTGCAGATGACGCTATGTATGCCAACAAAGTCGAGCTTAAAGAGGGCAGGGAAGTCAGATAAAGTATTACTGACATCCCGCCAGGAAGAACTTAAGCATTCTTTCCCTGTAATCCGGTGCGAGGTCGTAAACGGCATGCCCGAATCCGTCATACATGTATATCTCACAGTCTCCGCGACCCGCGAGTTGGTCATATATGATGTGTGAGGCCTGCCCGCCGACCACGTTATCATCGTTGGCACCGAGCACCAGCACGGGGCAGGCGATCTTGCTAATCTCACCGGTCAGATCGAATCCTCTGATTCCTTCAGCGATGATGATAAATTTCTTCAAGTCCTTATCAGTTATCTTCTTCGCACTCTCTATAAGAACACTGCGCGCCTGTTCAAACACAGCCTGCGGATAGAGTGCTTCGCCGAAGGAAAGATAAAGGTCTTCCGCGCGTCCTTCTTTTGCCATCTGAACCCAAGGACCGACCGTCGCATTATAGTGCTCTTCGTCAAAGCAGGAAGAGGTGGAGCCGAGGATCAGTTTCTTAACGAGTTCAGGCCTTGCGACAGCGATCTCCATGGAAATCATTCCGCCCTGAGAAGCGCCGAACAGGTAGATCTCGGAAAGCCCCAGTGCATCTATCGCAACAAGCGTATCGCGCGCCATGTCTTTGATCGTATAAGACTCGGGAACATTGCTTCTTCTGTCGATTACATAGATAGTAAAATCCTCAGTCGCAGAAGCGTAGGCGGCAGACACAGCATCCGCATAATTAAGGATGCTTTCTGCACTAAGTCCGGGGATGATTACGAGACTCTTCGCGCCGTTTCCGAACTTAAAATAGTCCATCGATATCTTGTCTGTGATTACTGTGGCGGTCTGCATATCACAATACCTCGTCTATTGATCTCCATGTGAATGAACTGAGCGGATCAGCCTCGCGGTGTGCATCCACATAAGCGTAAAACTCAGTCTCAATCTCATTATAAACGCGCTCGCCGTTCTCGAACTGATAGTTGTCGCCGAAGTCGATCATGGAATAGTTATAGTTAGGGTAATCCGGGATGAAACCATCCGAGTTCTCAGCGAGGCTGCCGTTCTCATCAGCTGCGACATAAAGCTCCCATTTGCTCAAGTTCTCACTTAAGTTGGAAGGATCCCAGGAACCTGAAAGTCTGGCGAGTACCACGCGGCCTACTACAGTGGAAGAATCATATCTCCAAAGTACGTCTACACAGAACTCTCCGCCGTAGTTATTGCCGTTATAGATCGATGTAAGGAAACAGCCGTTGCCGACATACTCACACGGCACAGCGCCGTACTGAGTTCTCCATCCATTGAACTCAGTCACATGATAAAGACCGTCCGCTTCAGAAACCACTGCATACACGCCTTCTGCGTCTCCTATCATAAGCTCGTTCGTGCCGTCAGCATCAAGGTCCGCATAAGCGATAAGCACCGCTATATTGTTCACATCGAGCATCATGCTGCTTGCAAGGGTAGGGTACTGATCCTGGAAGAAAGCCGCATACCTTGTGTCATCATCTGCGAAAAGCACCTCAGCCACAGCCTCCGCTGCCGTCTCGGCGGGCATTTCCGCAGCAGAAGTCTCGGGTGTTTTCGCTGCTTCTGTCTCTTCTAAAGTATCTTCTGTCTCACGCTCGTTTTCCTTTGTGGAGCATGCTGTAAATGGAGCGAGCAAAGCCAAAGCGAGCACGAATGTTGTAATTGTCTTTATACTTATTCTTTTCAAGGTTTTATACCTCCTGTTTCCTCAAAGCATTATCGCTTAAAAGGCCGCTTTTCACAACAATATGTGTGCTGATGTATAATTAAACCCACGTATGAATCTTATAGAGATAACTGACATTAATGCACCGCAGATGGATGTTTTCGCAAGGGTTACCGAGCGTGAGCTTAGAACGTGCGAAGACCCCAAGGAAGGGATGTTTATAGCCGAGAGTGCGTATGTGATAAGGCTGGCGCTTGAGAACGGATATGAGCCGCTCGAGATGCTTGTCGAGAAGGAACGCCTTGAGATAGAGGCGGCGCCCGTTCTGGAGGCCATAGAGAAGTACTGCGGTAAGGATAAGGCGGAAAGTATCCCTGTCTACGTCGCGGACCACGATATCGTTGTGGACATGACGGGTTATGCTCTGGTGCGCGGCCTTTGGATGGCGATGCGAAGAAAGTCGAAGATTTCCATAGAAGAATTCTGCAAGGACAAGAAGCGCATCGCTGTGTTGATGGATGTCGTTAATCCCACGAATGTAGGTGCGATCACAAGGTCTGCGGCGGCGCTCGGGATGGACGGCGTGCTGCTTACGCATGCTTCTGTCGACCCGCTTACAAGACGTGCGACGAGAGTGAGCATGGGCACTGTTTTCCAGATTCCCTGGGTGCATGCGGGTTTGCAGGAGTCAGAAGGACTCAAAGTGATCAAGCTTCTTAATTCATACGGGTTCAAGACAGTCGCGATGGCACTTACAGAGGACTCAACGAGTGTGGATAATGATGAGATCCGCGCGAATGAGAAAGTCGCCGTTCTGCTCGGTACAGAGGGGACGGGCTTACCTAAGGAAGTGATCGCCGCGTGCGACTACCGCTGCATGATCCCGATGTACCACGGAGTCGATTCTTTGAACGTAGCTGCCGCGAGTGCAGTTATTTTCTGGGAGTTAATGAAGAAGTAAAAAGAGTAACAGTGTTACTTTTTTAGGTACTTCTCATCGAAGTCTTCAATCGTGATCGGCTTGCTGTAGTAATAGCCCTGAATCACGTCGCAACCGAGCTCTCGCAGGCGGTCAACCTGCTCCTTGTGCTCAGCTCCCTCAGCAAGACAAACGAACCCCAGCTCTCTTGCAAGAGCGATTATCAGACGTATTACGATAACGTCCTCTTCGTGCTCGTTAGAAGTGCCGAGCTTATCAACGAAGCTCTTATCAATCTTCAACGTATCAAGCGGCATCTCCGTAAGAAGCGACAGGGAAGAGTAGCCTGTTCCGAAGTCGTCCATCGAGATCTTGAAGCCGCGGCTCCTCAACTCTTCGAGGACACTTAGCATATGGTCCGTATTATCGTAAGTCGCGCTCTCCGTAAGCTCGAAGTCAATCAATGCGTGGTCGACGCCGTAACCGTCGATTATTCCGACCAGGTGATCGATTAGGTTCGGATCGTAAAGTCTCTTGCGCGACAGGTTGACGGAGACGGGATAGAGAGGCTTGCCCTCTTCCTTCCAGCGTGCGAGCGCCGCACATACTTTATCGAGAACGATATCGTCGATCTTGCCGATGGATCCGTCACGCTCGAAGAACGGTATGAACCTGCCGGGAGACAGCAGCTCCTTGCCCTTGTAATTCCAGCGGATAAGCGCCTCCGCGCCTTCCACGACTTCGCGGTTGATGTCGAACTTCGGCTGCAGGTAAACGCGGAACTCGTCCTTGGCGACTGCCGTATCCACATAAGCCTTGATAAAATCGCCCCACGTGATGTCGTCGTGCATCTTGTCCGTGTAGATTGTGATCTCCGTCTCGTTCTTCTTCGTGCCGAGCGCCTGCGCCATCTTGGCAGCATCCGCGACACGGTTACCGGACAGGATCGTTCTTTGCATCGGAACGAAGCCGCACCTGAAGTAGATCTTGTAGTTAGGATCCTCCGGCAGGTGCGATATAGACTCGAAAAAGTCTCCGAGCACCCGTAAAGTCTCGTCCTCCGGCATATCCTTTATCATCATCGCGAAATTATCATTATGGCACCTTGCACTCGCGTAGACGAAGTCTGCGTTGTTCATGGAGTTGACTACATTACGAAGCACGCGGTTAGCTACGTTATGCCCGTAGATCTCGTTGATTACGCGGAACTCCTTGATGTCGAAGTGAACGAATGCATAATCGCTGATTCCGCTGTCCGTCGGCATCTCGAGGAAAGCCACGAGATGATTCCAGTTATAGTGATCGGTGATGGGCTCCGTGAATGCCATCTTGTAAAGCACGGCCTTATCGAATCTGTCGGGGTCGCCGGAGATGATGTCTCTCGCGATCTCATCTTCGAAGACGCACTCATAGAGAATTCGGATCTTATTGGAGTTGTTAAATACTGCAATGACGTCTGATTCATCCTTGAGCGACAGGTCGCTGTACAGTCTGTGCGCGATTCCGTCACCTGCGATGCTGCCAAATAACTTAGTGATCGCATCGCGGGTTATATCGACCTCATCATCTGTTTCCAAAGAGAAATAGTAAGAGCCTTTTATCGTTATCGTATTAAGTTCCTTGGGATAGTCTGCCTTGTCATCGTCAGCTCTGAACTCGATGCCTATCACAGGATTGTTCAGATCCTTGATATAGAAGACACCGGGGTGGTCGTAAGTGCCGTAAGAATCGGCATACTTTGATATTGCTTCAGGGATAATACCGCGCGCGAAATCCTGCACATCAGACTCGGTCGCGTCAATGTAGAACAGCAACCTGTCCGGCTTATAAAGCTGGTTCAGATTATTAATAACCATAGTCTTTTCCCCAAAACCCTATAGCAAACTATGTTTGAATTATATACTGATTTAATGCTTGAAAACAATTTTTAATTAACTTATCGTCTTACTAACAGTACTGAATCTTTTGTTACCGGTAAGAGGGAGAAAACCTTGAACAAAGCACAATTACACGAACTTATAAAGGCGAAGCAGCCTAATATCTGCCAGGTCGCGGCGTACCGCGACGGTAAGCTCGTCTTTTCAGATGAATGGAACGGATATAAGGACACTGACTGTACGCATATCATGTCTGCTACTAAGAGTATCGTCGCGCTTCTGGTCGGAATCGCTGTTGACCGCGGGCAGATCGCAAGTATCGACGATAAGGTACTGTCGTATTTCCCCGATTATCAGGTTAAACGCGCAGAGAAGACGATATACGATGTCACCATCCGTCATCTGCTTACTATGAGAGCGCCGTATAAGGGAAAGGGAGACCCGTGGTCGAAGGTCTGCATCAGTGAGAACTGGACGTATGCATCGCTTGATTTCCTCGGTGGAAGAGGCGGACTCACGGATGAGTTTAACTACAAGACAGTCTGCCTTCATATCCTGTCGGGAATCCTGTATAAGGCCACCGGTATGACGACGGTCGACTATGCGAACGAGTATCTGTTTAAGCCGCTCGGTATCGCGGAACACGAGAACTACTACGCGAAGTCTGCGGAAGAACACAAACATTTCACGATTGATAAGGAGCCCAAGACTAACGTCTGGTTCGCTGACCGCGACGGCCTCGGGACGCCCGGATACGGCCTTTGCATGTGCGCCAAGGATATGGCGAAGATTGGTCAGCTCTGTCTTAACGAAGGCGTGTGGGAAGGAAAGCAGATCATCTCATCTTCATGGATCAAAGATATGACACGCCCGCGTAAGATTGAAGGTCAGATGTGGCGCGGCATGATGTACGGATACCTTTGGTGGATCACCAATCCGGAGAAGAATATCTACGCGGCCATAGGCAACAGCGGTAACGTCATCTATGTAAACCCCGACAAGAATGTCGTAGTTTCTGTCGCTTCTTACTTCAAACCGACAATCTTCGACAGAGTCGATTTTATTGAAGAGTATGTGTTAAAGTCACTGTTAGATGGATAACAAAGAATTCGACATTCAGGCCTATATGACGAGAGGCGTGGAACGCGTCGTTGCTGATGCGGTCAAAGCGACGCTCAGTAACCCCAAGGAGTCAGTCTTCATGGCGAAGTTCGCGATGGCAAGTAAGGCTGCTTCCAAGAAGCGTAAGCTCGCGCAGGAACAGGGTGAACACATCCCGCCGTTTCTCATCGCTTCGATAACCAGCCAGTGTAATCTTCACTGCGCGGGATGCTACTCGAGGTGCACTAACGCGACTTCAGATGAAGAGCCTGTTTTGCAGATGAGTACAGTTGAGTGGGAGAAGGTTTTCGACGAGGCGGATGAGCTCGGTGTGAGCTTTATCCTGCTTGCGGGCGGTGAGCCGATGTTAAGAAAGGACGTTATCGAGGAGGCGGCGCGAAGACAGAATATTCTTTTCCCCGTGTTTACGAACGGCACCTTCCTTAATGACGCGTATCTGGAGCTTTTTGACAAGAGCCGTAACCTGATCCCGATCTTAAGTATCGAGGGCGGAAGAGACGTCACGGATGCAAGGCGCGGTGCGGGTGTTTACGACAAGCTTGTGAAGAGTATGGAGGCATTTAAGGCGCGCGGGCTGATCTTCGGAGCTTCCGTTACGGTGACCACGGAGAATTACCGTGAAGTGACGTCGGAGGAGTTCCTCTCGACAATTTACGACAGAGGCTGCAAGGCGGTGATATTTGTCGAGTATGTTCCGGTGACTGAAGAGAGTGATGAGCTCGCGCCGGGCGATAAGGAACGCGAGTATATCAAGAACGCGATTGATGATCTCAGGTCGCGCGATGACGGTATGGTGTTTATCTCTTTCCCTGGCGATGAGAAGAACTCAGGCGGTTGTGTCGCGGCGGGGCGCGGATTCTTCCATATCAATTCTCATGGTGGCGCAGAACCTTGTCCGTTCTCGCCGTATTCCGACATTAACGTGCGTGACACGTCGTTAAGAGAAGCGATGAAGTCGAGGTTGTTTACGAAGCTTCGCGACGGCGGATATCTGCTCGAAGATCACCCCGGCGGATGCACACTTTACAGCCGCCGCGAAGAAGTCGAGAAACTGATTGAACAGGAGTAATGAGGATGGAGATTTGGGATCTTTACGACAGAGAAGGCAGGAGGACAGGCGAGACATTCGAGAGAAGCTTCATGAGCTTCAAGAACATCCCCGATGACCGTTATCACCTTGTGGTAGACATACTTGTGCTGCACGAGGACGGCACGTACTTGCTTACAAAGAGAAGTGATATCAAAGACGTTTACCCGGGCTACTGGGAGGCGAGCGCAGGCGGCTCTGCTTTAAGCGGCGAGGAGCCTCTCGAGGCAGGCATCAGAGAGCTGAAAGAAGAGACCGGTCTCGAGGCGGATTCGATCGAGCTTATTAACATCTCTTTCAAGGACACAAGTCACGCGATGTATTACTCATATCTTGCGCGCGTCTCGTGTGACAAAGATTCCGTTACCTTGCAGGAGGGCGAGACCACAGCATACAAATGGGTCGATAAGAAAGGGCTGCTTGACTACGTCGATTCGGACGAAGCCATGACAGCCCATAACTTAAGATACGAAGATTATATTAACTCGTTAAGGTGAGTTAAACTCCGGGAGCCGGCGGAACGGGTGCCTGCTGAACTGGCATCGGAACCGGGTTTGCCGCGGGCTTTGGACAGCCGCAGTTACCACAGAAATTATATGTGCAAAGTGTGCCGCATGTAGGGCAGTTCCATGTGTTGCCCATCGGACGCGGCTTTCCGCATGCTGAGCAGAAGTTGAAGCTGTTGATCACGCCGCAGCTGCAAGTCCAGTTTCCGGCAACCTGAGGTCTGTAGACAGTCTGCTGCTGTGTAGGAAGCGTAACGATGCAGAAGTCGTTCTTGGCAGACTTGATTACGAGTATGAAAGAGAACACGAAGAGTACGACTACATATGCGATCCACAGGAGCGCACCGAGACCTTCGATGATGTCTGCACCTGAAGCCTGAGCTGCGAAAAGAATTCCATCATAGATACCGTGTCCTACGATAGGGATGAGGAGCGTAAGCCACATGTTCTTGGTGTAGTCGCCCTTCTTGTTTGTGAGGGAAGCAAACTTAGCTCTGCTGTAGAAGTAACCCATGAATACTGCGAAGCAAGCGTGGCCCGGAACTGCCGTAAACATACGAAGAAGCGCAGTGCTGAGGCCGTTCTGGAAAACATAGCCGACGTTCTCAAGACAAGCAAAACCGAGCGAAACGAACACAGCATAAACGATCGCGTCGTAGCTGTAGTTGAAAGCTTTGTTTTTCCATGTGATGAGGCGCAGTACTGCGAACTTGCCGAGCTCCTCTGCGGGACCTACGACGAGCATCGCGAGAAGGATCGCTTTAAGCACGGGTGTGTAAGGGAAGATGGCTTCAAGTATAACCTCTCCTATAAGCTCGATGATGATGGCAGTGATGATAGTTCCCATACCTGCGAAGAAGAGGCCGATGAGAAGGCCGATAGGCTCTTTCTCTTTTTTGTCCTTAAGGTAGATAAAAACTAACAGTGCGATAACCGGAACCAGCGCCAAAGCAAACAGCATAATGTTCTCCTAACTCATCCTAAGATGTAAATAACTTTTTATAAAATAGCATAAGAAAAGCCCCGGCTCAACGTGGACCGAGGCTTTTCGATAGATATGTGCAGGGAGGATAAGCTTAACCTAATCTCTCGCTGAGGACTGTCTGTGCGCGGTCCTCGAGGACGGGGATAACCTGATCAAGGGTCTTCTGTCCTGCAAAGTAAGCGGGCATCTCCTCGCGGATGATCGCGTTGATAGCGCCGTCGTTGGACTGCCATCCGCTCATGTTGTTAATTACTTCTGTGAAAGCGTCAACGTCAGATTCCTGCATGGGCTGTGAACCCCAGCCGAAGCTGATGAGCTCGCTGTCTGTGTAGTATCTGCGCAGAACCTCAAGGTCTGTGTTGTGAGAGTTCATGTATGCGATACCGTTGTTGTGGAAAGCTGTGCGGTTTACGGAGAGACCATCGTAAACACCGAACTTCTCCTGGATGGACTCGCTCATGAGAATCTTGATGAACTCCTTACAGCCGTCTACTGCCTGTGATGTGGCAGAGATACCTACAGAAGCGGAGCCGCAGAATACAGGACCTCTTCCGTCAGGTGAAGGCAGACCTACGAGAGCCTTGCCGGAAGATACATTACCATAGTAGTCGTTTGCTCTTCTTATGAGCATTGTGGAGGCGTCTGCCCCCATGCCATCATAGCCGTCGCCTTCAACTGCAACAAGCTCGTCTGTAACGGACTCGGCTGTGTACTGTGCAAGTTCTGTGAAAGCAGGGTTGTTATAAGAAACGTGACCGTCAATGATAACCTGATCCTGCATGCAGCTCAATGTGTTGAGGAACACGTCCATCTGCGTTGAACCGACAGGGTTAACGCCGTTGCAGGGGCCGGCCACGTAATCACGGAACTGCTCGAAAGTGAATCCAATCTGGCCGGGAGCGAGGCTGTCTTCGCTTGTCATGATACCGAAGATCTCGAAGGCCAGAGGCAGCTGGTAGATAGCGTCACCGGTCTTTGCCGACTCGAAAACATTTGTAAAGTATGCGTCTGCTGTGAAGTTCTCAGCGACGAAATCATTGATATTTACAAGGTAAGTATCGTTGTTGAGCATAGGCATGGAAGAGCCGTTGATGATGATGTCTGGGCCGTCGCCGGACATGAGGTCGATCGCGAGTCTGCTGCCGAGATCTGCGCTTGCAGTATCGTAGACAAGCTCGGGGTCTGTATCGGAAGCTGCAACCTGGCTCTCAGTCGCACTGAAGCGGTAGGAATTGTCTACACGGATGTAGTACTGATCGTTTGTCTGGTTGAACTCGCAGATTGCATCGCAGACAGGGTCTGTGAGGTAATCGATTGAAGCGAGTCTGAGCATTGTCTTGCCATCGTTAGGGTTTGTGTCTGACTTCTCGAAGACGATGATCATAGCCTGACGCTGCGCGCTGTTATCGCCGTCAGCAGGTGTGATATCGGCAGAGAAGATGCACTTGTCCTCTGTTATGTAGATGGGTGTTGCGCCCATGATGTGAGAAAGGTTTACATAAGAATTCTCATAAAGGAAGACAGGTCTTACTGTCTGGCTGTCGTAATCAACAGCATAGATACCGTTGTTGTCCTTAATGACTGTTCCGATACCGTCTACCTGCTGGAAGCCGTTGATCTCGAGATTGAACCAGCTCATGTCGGCTGTTACATCAGTAACTGTCTTGTTGTTGATGTCGATGAGGTAGAAAGTCTTGTAGCTGCTGGAGTTAGCGACTACCAACGCTCTGTCGTTCCCGATGTCAAGGAAGCAGTTGATGTCGAAGATTTCCTTATCCGGGAACAGCTCGGAAAAATCGAATTCAGTAACGTTGTTGTTCTCATCGATCATGAAAACGATGTATGAGAAAACACTATCGTTGTACTTCCAGAATTTTCTGAAAGTAGTGGTTCCTATAACTGAGGGATCCTCCTCACTGACATCAAGTCCGTTAAGGTATGATGACAGGTCAGTGCCTACCCTCGGCTCGAGTGCACTTAACTCGTAAGTTGCAGGGTCGATAGTGAGCTGGTACTTCGTGATCGTATCAGTCTGAACATCATAAGAAGAAACCGTGACGGATATCATGTCATCCTGCTTTGTAACGCGCTCGATGTATGATGTCTGGGCGAGGTCGTTCTCTCTTAAATAATCCTGAAGGGATATAGAGTTGATCATCGCACCGTTCATGTCGAAGAATTCGATGTCCTGAACTACGAATTCAGAGTAATCCATATCAATATCTGCGTCTGCCGGTGTGAGAAGAGATCCTGATTTGTGCACGACGAGTATATCGTCAAAAGCACCGACAGTATCGCAATTGACAAAATCGTATTTCTCACGGCTTAAGTCAGTGTCAAGCTGGATCTCGGTAAAGTTGTACCATGCGTTCGTATCAGTATAAATGGATGACGACGCATCGCCTGTGCTGTTTCCGCCTTTGCTGCACGCAGCTGCAAGGGGGAGCATCATTGTTGCTGCAAGTGCTGCAGCGATGATCTTAATCTTGTTCATAACATTCCTTTCTTTCTGAGTCGTTTTGTTTGTCGTTTTTTCTTGAGTTGTCGTCGTGGAATATAGCAGTGCAAATGAGGTAAATTGTGGCAAAAATGGGGCACGGTCAACACATCAATATCAATGTGTTGGATAAGCAACAGATTAGGGTAAAATTGCCTACCGGTTTTGAGCTGTTTATCGCTGAATTTATATTCAACTCAGATTAGAATGTGGTCATGGTTAAAACTGAATCGAACAACATGGAGACATTTGCCGGGAGAGTTCTGCGTGATATCAGCTCCCCTGTTCTTGTGCTCGATATTAACGGCGGGATCGTGTATGCGAAGCAGCAGAACATCTTCGGTGTGTGGATCGTGCACTGGGTGTTCGGTGTCTTCGGGACTATGTTATGCCTGATCGGGCACTAGAAGTCTTCCTCTTCTTCGTCGTCTAGAAGAAAGATTCCACTATTTTCAGCTTGAAACGCAATTTTGGTGGATCGGTTTGGTGGAATTTCCGGCGTTCCTTTCACGATTCGTTCCGCAATTCGCTCGATTGCCATGTTTATCTCGAATCGTAACAGCTCAGCATCAAAAGAATTGCTGCTCTTTGTCCTGTAAATTAACACATCATCAAACAGACTGAACCCTGCTTTATAATACTTGTGCTCGCGGTCGATCGCTTTGTATCTGTATTCCTTATCTTCCATGATTCCGTCTATCTCCATCATAAGTGCGCACTGGATATAAGGCACCAGAAAAGTGACATCAGGATAGAAGTTTTTGCCGTTAATTGAGACCTTGATCTCGGTCTTCCATTCGAAGCCCATCTTCTCGATTTCTTTAACTGCGAGAAGCTCGTTCTTAGATCTTAAAACCTGATTATTCTCCTGGATCTTTTCCTTGCGTTCATATGAGTTCCGGTTGGGGCGAGCTTGCTTATAGAACTCGGGACTTAACCCAGTTAGCAAAGTAGGATCGAGAGGGAATTGAATAATCTTAGGTTCTCCTGCGTAGTAAGTCTTCCACTCGTTCATAAGCCGCTTGTATTCGAGTAGTGCTTTCTGATGCAGGTTGATCAGCTTCAAATACTTAGCGCCTTCTTTGCCGTTAGTATAGAGACGGCGTTTCCTGTTTTGGGTAACATTGGGCCTTTCCGGGTCGCGAGAGATTAATACAACTTGGCGTTGTCTGTAGGTGCCCACATTCCCTTTTGGAAGCGTATTCATCAAGTGTAAGCAGTATGAGATCTTAAGTTGTAAAGTATTCCGATATTCCATACCCCGAGTGTAGCAGGTTAAGAAGCGTTATTTTTCGACAATTGACTACAATTTTCGACAAAAAACGACAAAGGGTGCGCGAGAGATTCCACCTTTTTGGACTTGAAACGAGTTTTTGGTGGATCAGAGTAGTGGAATCCTGTGCAAAATCACAATTCCAATAATATACACGAGTGTTAAAATACACTCTGTTTTGAAAGGAATGTGATTATGGCTAAGAAGAAGAGACCGTTTTTCTCGCACTACGCGAAGATTTTCAGAAATGAGTTTAAAGGGTATAACAGCAAGTTCTTTATCAACGACTTGACTGCGGGTATCACTGTAGGTGCAGTGGCGCTCCCTCTGGCGCTGGCTTTTGGTGCGGCGAGTGTGGATCAGGATCACCTTGCGATCGGTATCGCGGGAGGCCTCATCACAGCTATTATCGCGGGCTTGATCTCCGGCCTTCTCGGAGGCGGCTCATTCCAGATCTCCGGTCCTACGGGAGCCATGGCAGTAATCCTCGGAACGATAGTTTCCGGTGAGTACGGCCTCCAGGGCATGTTCATGGCGACGTTCATCTCGGGAATAATTCTTCTAATTGCCGGATTACTAAGATTCGGACGATTCGTTCAGTTTATCCCGAAGCCGGTAGTCACGGGCTTCACGTCGGGTATCGCGCTCGTTATCGCGATCGGCCAGCTTGGCAACGCATTCGGAGTTAATGCGGCAGGCGAGGGCACGGTCGGCAAGGTCATGACATTCATAAGCAACATTAAAGACACGAGCCTGCCGACACTCGGAGTAGCAGCAATGGTAGTAGTCATCATGGCGCTGTACCCTAAGAAGCTCAGCAAGTATGTGCCTGCTTCACTCGTAGCTATCATCATCGCTACGGCAGTAGTAAAGATCACAAGCCTCGACGTTAAGACAATCGGCTCCATCCCGAGCTCGATCATCAACTCGGAGGTTCTCAACATAGCAGCAGTCGACATCCCAATGCTCAGCTCCATCGCTAAGTATTCGATCACCATCGCTCTCCTCGGCATGATCGAGAGCCTCCTGTGCGGTACTGCTGCGGCTTCCATGAAGAAAGAAAAGTTCGACTCCAACGTCGAGCTCATCGCACAGGGTATCGCTAACATGGCAGTTCCGTTCGCAGGCGGCGTGCCTTCCACGGCAGCCATCGCAAGAACATCCGTTGCCATCAAGAGCGGCTGCAGAACAAGACTTACATCCGTGTTCCAGTCGATCTTCCTGATCCTTTGCATGTTCGTTCTCGCGCCGCTCATCGGCATGGTTCCGTACTCCGCGCTCGCAGGCGTGCTCTTCATGACTGCGTACAAGATGAACGACATCAAGACAATCAAGGGCTACTTTACACACGGCCTCAAGGACGCGCTCGCACTGTGCTTCGTCACAATGGCGGCAACAGTCGTGCTCGACCTGACATACGCGATCGTAATCGGCGTCGCGCTCTCCATGATCATCACGATCAGCAAGCTCGCCGACATCAACGTTAACATCGAAGAAGAAACTCTCATCGAGGATAAGGACGCTGCCATCGTTTACAGCGTCGGCGCTTACTTCTTCGCGAACGGCAAGCAGCTCAAGAAGGCCATCGAAAAGTGCGAAAAGCGCTACGAGACCTACATCCTCTCCTTCAGAGGCGTTGTATTTGTAGATATTTCTGCAGAGACAGAGTTCCTTGAAGCAATCGATTACATCAAGGGACTCGGCTCTGATTTCTGTTTCGTTGGATTAAACAACGACATCAACAGGGCTCTCGAGAAGATTGGTTTCCAGGAAACCGTCGGCCGTGAGCACTTCTATCCTAACCTTGAGGACTGTGTCGCAGCTAAGCGTAAGAAGGATTAAGGGAAGAATTAACCTCCCATAATTCCTTTGTCGCAGAGAGTTACGGCTATCATGCCGATCTCACCTAAGAAGATGATGGCGCATACGAGGGCGGCAAAGAAGAATGAGTTCTTGTTGTGTCCTTCGTTCCACATAAGCTCTTCGGGGTGCTCGGGGTCGATCTTGATCGTTAACTTCTCATCGATATCAGGAAGCTTCGTGCGGTTCGAATAGTTGCCGTCGTAAGCAAGATACTCGCGTCCGTTGTATGTGTACTTGAAGACGGGGCATCTGTTCATGTGTCCGTCGCCGCCTGTGAGGGAGTGGCCTACGCAGACCGCGTTGACTTGTGAAGTCATGAGCTGGGGCCTGATAAGAAGCCTGTCACGGGCGATAAGGAATGCCGTTACCGTGAATCCCATGAACAATCCGATGAAGCCTACGATAAAGGCTGCGAGTCCTACTTTGGTGATGAGAAATGTGAGGCCGCCTGCAAGAAGCGCGAATAACGCGGAGCAGCCAAGTCCAATGCCTAATGTCTTCATATCCTTGCCCGCCGGCGGGTAGATGATCTCAGTTCTGTTTAAAGCTTTATCGCGGATCATGCCGATCAAAATCCTAAGTTCGGGGGTGTAAGGTGCGTCCCAAAAGACCTGTTCTCTGTATCTTTCGTCGTAAATCATAGTGCTATCCCTCCTTATAAAGTCAGTATAGCAAATGTTAAGCATTAATGAATTTAAGAAAGTATTAAGCCAAAATGTCAGTTTTTTATTATATAATTAGTGAGTAAATTCAAATACCTAGACAAAGGGGATGTTAACTATGGAATTTAAGACAACTAAGGAAGACACAAAGTTGACGGTAGCTATTGCCGGACGTCTCGATACACTTTCAGCACCTGATCTCGAGAAGGGTCTCGAGCCCGAACTCGCAGGTATCACAGATCTCGTTCTTGATCTGAAGGATCTCGAGTACATCTCATCTGCAGGACTGCGTGTCCTCCTCGGCCTTGCGCAGGTAATGGAGAAGCAGGGTAACATGAAGGTTACTAATCCCGGGGATGCTGTTATGGATGTATTCAGCGTTACTGGCTTCGACGATATCCTCAACATCGAATAATCCCGGCTAGCCTCTATCAAAATAGAAGGAAAACTTAATATGAGAGAGTTAGATATTCAGGCGCTGCCTGAGAATCTGCCCGAAGTCCTTACGTTCGTTAAGGAGAACCTCGATGAACTCGAATGTACTGAGAAGGAACGTAATCAGATTGAGGTAGCGGTAGAGGAGATTTTCGCGAATATCGCAGGTTATGCATACGACCCTAAGATCGGTACTGCGACAATTAGGGTAGAGCTTAACGATAATCCTCTGTCTGTCAGCATGAGCTTTATCGATCAGGGCAAGCAGTATGACCCTCTCGCCAAACCTGACCCGAATGTCAAGTTGTCCGCGTCTGAACGTAAGCGCGGAGGACTTGGCATTTTTATGACCAAGAAATTCATGGATGAGGTCGACTACGAATACAAAGACGGCCGCAACATCCTGACTCTTCGTAAAGTCGTTTTAAGACAGCCTGAGGTTGACATGACCAAAGCTCTGGTCATCTTCTTCCTCGCGACCATCCACGCATTCGTTGAGTGTTCCACCGATGATGCGCTGTGGCACGGACTGCCGTATTTCTTCGACAGTATCCTCGGCGGTCCCTGGGCTGCTCCGATGTTCATCTTCTCGATGGGTATCGGACTCGCGTTCACAACGCGCAACAAAGCGAAAGACCTGTTCATACGAAGCATCAACATCTTCATCGTAGGCCTGTTTCTTAATGTATTAAGGTTCTTGATCCCGTCGCTCGTAGGTTATGCGGCAACATATGATGCGGAGTTCTACCTAGAGAGACTGCCGTACCTGTTCTTCGGCAATGACCTTCTGCAGTTCGCGGCACTCGCGATGCTTCTGATGTCATTCATGAAGCTCCTGAAGCTGACGCCGTGGAAGATTTTCTTCGTCGCGTTGGGCATCAATATAATCGCGATGTTCTTCAACGACCTGTGGCTCGATAACATGCCTCTTAATGTTATCCTCGGTCACTTCGTCGGTGTCAATGATCCTACTGGTGAAGAGATTGTCATGTCTGACTTCCCGCTGTTCATCTGGTTCCTGATGTATGCCTCAGGACTTGCGTTCGGTGACCACATCAAGCACATCACGACAGCACAGAAAGAGACATTCTATAAGTGGTTCTCTATCCCGTGCTTCATCCTGTCCACATCGGTCTATATCTTCGAGTACTATAACCAGTTCGGCATGATGGGCGGCCCCGGTGCGAACGTCTTCTATCATCTGACGACTCCCGAGATGTTCCTTTGCATCTGCACAGAGTTCGCGATGCTCGGAGCTTGCTACTATATATGCAAATTCCTTCCTGCCAAGGTCATGGGGGTTATAGAGACAATAAGCCGTGCGATCACGAGCGTTTACTTCGCACAGTGGGTGCTTGTATGGTGGACCGTTAACGTATTCATCTACGTTATCAGGGGAGACAAGTATCTCGGCTCCTTGCCGACTCTCATCCTCGGATTGATCCTGAGCGTCGCTTCTGTTCTGATTGGTGTGTTCTATCAGAAGCAGTTAAAGAAGCGTAAGAGAGGCAGGAACTCCGTAATATGAGATTCAAGAGGCCTGCATTCGCGAGAAGCATTCGTAATAAGCTCCTTGCGGGCTTCGTTCTGACTACGATAATTATCGCAGGTATCATCTGCTACGTTACTTCGACTTCATACCGCGCCAAGATCATTGAGCGTTATGAATACGTCGGCATGGGTATCACTTCCACTATCGCCAACAGATTGAACGGCGACCAGATCATGAGATACCTTAACGCCGGTGAGCCTGACGGTTACTACGACATCGTTCTCGATGAGATCAACACGACTCAGGAACAGTTCGATGCGCTTTATATCTACGTTTGTATCCCTGAGGAGAATGACGTTCTCTACATCTGGTCCGACCACTTCTCGGGTGAGGAGACCATCGGCTTTACCACCGGGTACGCCCAGGGCGGTAAGGAGTGGATGCAGGGAAGACTCTACGGTCGTGAAGATGAGCTTCTGAAGTTCGTTGATGACCCGGTATTCGGACAGATCGCGACTGCAGCTTATCCTGTACACAACAGTCAGGGCCGTCCCGTAGCTCTCGTCTGCGTCGACTTCCTCGTAGACCAGATCAACACTGAAGTTCTCACGATGAACCTCATCATCGTTACCTGTGTATTTACGTTGATGCTCATCTTCATCGTGGTTTACTCAACCTTCGCTAACAGGCACCTCGTCCGTCCTATCGAGAAGCTTACGACAGCAGCCAAGGAGCTCACCGAGAACCTCGACAAGGACCACGCATACAAGTCCGACATTCATACTCAGGACGAGCTTGAAGAACTCTCGCTCGCGTTTGAGAAGATGGACGTCGAGCTTCGTGATTACATCGATCAGAACATGAATATCACGGCTGCACAGGAAAGAATTAACGCGGATCTTGACACGGCTGCAAACATTCAGGAAAGCCAGCTGCCGAGCACGTTCCCGGCTTTCCCCGGCCGTTACGACTTCGACATCTACGCTTCCATGACCCCGGCGAAAACCGTCGGCGGCGACTTCTATGACTTCTTCCTCGTAGACGAGGATCACCTCGCACTCGTTATGGCAGACGTTTCCGGAAAGGGCATCCCGGCTTCGTTGTTCATGATGATCAGTAAGCTCCTTATTCAGAGCCGCGTTATGATGGGTGAGAGCCCTGCGGAGGCTCTTAATAACACGAATGCACAGCTTATGCAGAATAACGCGGCTCACCAGTTCGTTACTGTATGGCTTGCAGTTATAGACCTTAAGACAGGTAAAGGTATCGCGGCTAATGCAGGCCACGAGCACCCTGCTATAAGACGCGCTAACGGTAAGTATGAACTCGTTGTATATAAGCATTCTCCGCCGGTCGCAACGATGAAGAGAATGAAGTTCAAAGAGCACGAGTTCGAGCTGTTCCCCGGCGATTCGCTTTTCGTATATACGGACGGTGTTGCGGAGGCTACAGACTCCAATAACGAACTGTACGGCGCTGAGAGAATGCTCGAAGCTTTGAATAAGAATCCTGACGCGAAGCCGAAGGAGATCCTTAAGAATGTAATGGACGGCATCGACGAATTCGTTAAGGATGCCGAGCAGTTCGACGATATCACGATGCTTAGCATCACATATAACGGTCCTGACGCGACTAAGCCCGAGGAGCCTGAAGCTTCTGAAGACGAGCAGGAAACGGGGAACTGATTATGGAATTAGCTAAGACCAAGAGAATACCTGAGATCGAACTTATGAAGGCCATCGCCATTATCGGCATGGTCTTCGTGCATGTTCTGGAGGGCTCCATGGAAGTCTTCGAGAACGCGTGGGAGCTGCCCGGAAGCATCTCCTATACAGTCATCGAATTCTTCGGCTGCATCCCTGCTGCGGGAGCGTTTACTTTCGCGATGGGTTGGGGTGCCGCTTTCTCGGATAGAACCACGGTGCGCAAGTACCTCAAGAGGGCAGGCATCTTAGGCCTTCTGCTTTTCTATGTAAACTTCGTGTACGCGATCTTCCCGGGGCTCATCAACCCTGAACATTTCGGTGCGTTGAGCGAGCACCCGTGGGCAGTAATAGGCTGCAATATCTACACGTTCGCGACCCTCAGCATGCTTTTCTTCGCGCTGATGAAGAAGCTTGAAGGCAAGCCCGGAATCAAGGCCGCGATCTGCATCGCGATCATCGCGTTTATCTTTGCTGTTGACCTTCTTTTCACGCCGGAAGCATACGAGGGCAACGGCTGGGCGGCAACGCTCATCGGCATCGTCTTCCGCGAGAATCACTATTCCTGGTTCCCGATAGTTCCGTGGGGCACGTTCCCCATCATGGGCTACGGTGCGGGCAAGCTTTACCGCAAGTGGGATAACAGAAAGAAGTTCGCTTTGACAGCACTTGCTATCGGAGCCGTGCTGACGCCTGTCTCAGGAATTATCAATAAGATCAACGAGTGGCCGCAGGCTGTTCTTAACCCCGGCTGGATCGAGAGCGGAACTGACTACTACGCACTTTCCGCGAACAACATCGTCGGCGCTGTCGGCGTGCTCTGCCTCGAGGTCGCAGTTGTTTTTGGTATAATGACACTTGCCAAAGGAAGGCTGCATCCGCTTCTTGCGAGCATGAGCCGCAATGTCATGAAGATATTCTGCTGCCACTGGCTCTTTGTAAGCCCGCTGTTCCTCCTTTTGATCCACGTAACTAACATCTGGATCAACAATCTGATCGCACTTGCAGTGTTCGTCGCGACACTCGCACTCGTTCAGCTTTGGGTAAAGTTCAACAGAGAATAGGGGATAATTCTGAAATGAGATTACAAAGACTTAAGATCATGGACGAGGCTAAGGCCGCGAGCCTTAACCCGAAGACGGGCAAAACAGGTTGTTTCTTCCTGCTCGAGTTCCTGTTCGCAGCGGTAATGTGGATTATCACTCAGTGCGGCTGCGGTTTCACGATGATCATCGGCGCGTTATTCGCTTCGCTTTTTCATCTTAAAGGAGCCAATGCGGACAGTATCACCGTGGCTTTCCTTCTTGCAGGAACGCTCGCGTGCACGATCCCTGTTATTCTGTGGGGTAAGTTCGTATCGGGAAGAAAGATCCACACATTCGGCTTTACAAAGAAGAATGCCGTAAAGCATTATCTCATCGGACTTCTCGTAGGCTTCGGCATGTTCGGTGCGGCGCTTCTTATCTGCGTTATCACTGGCGCGTCTGAAGTCGAGCTCAGCGCTGACGGCTTCAACGTATTCTGCCTGCTCGCGCTGTTCATCGGTTACATCTTCCAGGGCAACGAGGAAGAGGTTCTGTGCAGAGGCTGCATCTTCGTGTCCGTCACAAGAAGATACTCGGTCATCATGGGTATTATCATCAACTCGATAATCTTCGGCTGCCTGCACCTTTTTAACTCCGGCCTCACGATTCTCGCGTTCGTTAACCTCGTGCTGTTCGGCCTGTTCATGAGCCTCGTGTTCTTAAGAACCGGCAACATCTGGATGGTCAGCGCCATCCACACAATCTGGAACTTCACGCAGGGCAACATCTTCGGCGTGCTCGTCAGCGGCAACAGCTTCGGCCAGTCCGTAATGGAGACCACGCCCGACATGAGCAAGAGCCTCATCAACGGCGGCGACTTCGGCCTCGAGGGAGGACTCGCGGTTACGATTATCCTTGCAATTGGCATCGTTATAGTGTATTTCTGTAAATCATCAAAGGACATCCTGGTAGAGGAAACATGACACTACAGCAGATACATTACGCGCTTACGATAGAAGAATGCGGCTCGATGAACAAGGCAGCGGAGAAGCTGTTCATGGTGCAGTCCGCGCTCACGGCTTCCATGAAGGAACTCGAAAAGGAGGTCGGCATCACGATCTTCGTAAGAGGCCCTAAGGGTGTTACGCCGACACCGGAGGGAAGAGAGTTCCTTAATGATATAAGAGGTCTTGAGGGGCACTACTACACGCTCGTACATAAGTATGAGGGTGACGGCAACTACAAGCGTAAGTTTGCGGTTTCCACGCAGCACTACTCTTTCGCGGTGAATGCTTTTATAAAGATGGCGAAGCAGTACGATGTAAACGAGTTTGATTTCGCTGTGAGGGAGACGAGGACGCGCGATGTAATAGAGGATGTAGGTGCGCTTCGAAGTGAGATCGGAATCCTGTATCTGTCTTCTAAGAATGAGCGTGTGCTGCGCAAGCTCATGGATGAGAACGAGCTTGTGTTTACGCCTCTTATAAGCTGCGATGCGTATGTGTATTTAAGTGAGGACCATCCGCTGGCATCTAAGAAGAATATTAAGTTCAAGGACTTAGAGCCGTATCCGTGTCTGATGTTCGAGCAGGGAGAGGATAAGTATTATTTCTCGGAGGAGATCCTGTCGGAGTATGAGTACCCGCGTACGATCAAGTGTAATGACCGCGCGACGATGCTTAACATGATGCAAGGCATGCACGGCTACACGCTGTGTTCGGGAATTATCTCTGACGACATCAACGGCGACGGGTATAAGGCGATACCGTTCAAGGCGGATAAGGACCACCCGAATTCGGCTATGCAGATTGGATATATAACTAAGAAGAATAATATCCTTAGCGAGCCGGGAAGGCGCTATATAGATGAATTAAAGAAGTTCTTAGAAGGTATGGAGGGGTTATCAAAGTAATTGATAACCCTTTATCATTATTCGGAATTATTCAAGCGTGAATTGATATGTCATACTTGGGTCATCAAAAACAAAAACACATGACCAAAGGAGATCAAAAACATGGCATACAAGTTCGAAACATTACAGTTACACGTAGGACAGGAGAAGCCCGATTCCGCATCAGATGCAAGAGCGGTGCCGATCTATCAGACAACATCTTATGTCTTCCATGACAGTGAGGACGCAGAAGCAAGATTCAACTTGAGAGCAGGCGGCAACATCTACGGAAGACTTACAAACTCCACACAGGGAGTTCTCGAAGAGAGAGTGGCAGCACTCGAAGGCGGATCCGCAGCACTTGCAGTAGCATCCGGCGCAGCATCTATCGCTTATACGATACAGGCTCTCGCAGCTAACGGCGGTCACATCGTAGCACAGAAGACAATCTACGGCGGTTCCTTTAACCTCCTCGCACACACACTGCCCCAGTACGGTATCGAGACAACATTTGTAGACGCACATAACCTCGCAGAAGTAGAGGGCGCCATCAAGGAAAATACAAGAGCCATCTACCTCGAGACACTCGGTAATCCTAACAGTGATATCCCTGATATCGACGCAGTTTCCGAGATCGCTCACAAGCATGGACTTCCCGTAGTAGTTGATAACACATTCGGTACACCTTATCTGATCAGACCTTTCGAGCACGGCGCAGGCATCGTAGTTCATTCCGCTACTAAGTTCCTGGGCGGCCACGGTACAACACTCGGCGGTATCATCGTTGAGTCCGGTAAGTTCGACTGGAAGGCCAGTGGCAAGTATCCGAACATCGCTGATCCTAACCCTTCTTATCACGGTGTTTCATTCTTCGATGCAGTAGGTCCCGCAGCATTTGTTACTTACATCCGCGCAATCCTGCTTAGAGACACAGGCGCATCCATCTCACCTTTCAATGCATTCCTGCTTCTCCAGGGCATCGAGACTTTGTCCTTAAGACTTGACCGTCACGTAGAGAACACAAAGAAGGTTATCGATTTCCTGGTAAATCACCCCAAGGTTGCTAAGGTTAATCACCCTGCACTTGCAGATCACCCTGATCATGAGGTTTATAAGAGACTTTTCCCGAATGGTGCAGGTTCCATCTTCACATTCGACATCAAGGGCGGCAAGGAGGAAGCATTCAAGTTCATCGACAGCCTCGAGATCTTCTCACTGCTTGCTAACGTAGCAGATGTTAAGTCTCTCGTAATCCACCCTTACTCAACAACTCACTCACAGCTTTCTGCTGAGGAGCTCGCAAGTGTAGGAATCTCTGAGAGCACGATCCGTCTGTCCATCGGTACAGAGCACATTGATGACATAATTGCAGACCTCGAGAAGGGTTTTGCAGCAATCTGATTCTGAATCTTATAGATAATTAACAATTTAACCCCTTCAATCAATGTGGTAGTATAATCACAGGGTATTGAAGGGGTTATGTTATGAATATAAGGAAAACATTGGCGGCTTTTACGGCCGTTAGTATTCTATTTGCATGTAGTTCATGCGCTTCGGAGAATCCGTGGGGCCAGATTCCGTCTGGTCAGGATCCCGATCATATTGAGATATCACTGCCCGAGATGGCTGCTGAGACTGAAGAAACGGTTCCCGTTGAGACTGAACCGGTTGTTACTACTGCAGCGCCGAACGGTGAGACTTATATCCTGTTTACAAGTGATGTTCACTGCGGAGTTGATGCAGGCTTCGGCTATGCTGGTCTCGCTCAGATAAGAGATGATCTGGAGGCGCAGGGATATCAGGTTATTCTGGTTGATGACGGCGATTTCCTGCAGGGCGCGCCGATCGGTTCTGTCGATCAGGGTGAATCGATCATAGAGATTATGAATCAGGTCGGATACGATATCGTAATTCCCGGTAATCACGACTTTGATTACGGCGTTGACAGACTGCTTGAGCTTGCTTCTGAGTCAGACTTCGAGTATTTGTCATGTAATTTCACGCATGAAGACGAGTTGGTCTTCGCTCCGTACACTATCGTTAATGCGAATGGCATTGATATCGCTTTTGTCGGTGTAACCACACCTAAGACCATATCTACCGTACGTCCTTCGTTCTTCCAGGATGATGACGGTGAATATATCTACGGGTTCATGGAAGAAGATCAGACGGGCGAGGAAGTTTATGAAGCTGTTCAGAATGCTGTTGATGAAGCGCGGGAAGAGGGTGCAGATCTTGTTTATCTGATGGCGCACCTTGGTAACAGTGATGTATGTTCTCCCTGGACTTATGCGGACGTCCTGAGCAATACGACAGGCATCGATGTCTGCCTCGACGGTCACAGCCATGATGATGATCAGGTCGTCATGCTTAATGCAGACGGTGAGGAAGTAACAAGAAGCGCAGTCGGTTACAGAATGGACTGCATCGGTTACAGCCATATCGATGCTGAAGGTACGATCATCGAGACAGGTATCTGGACATGGACCAATACAGAGAGTGCGGCAGATCTTCTTAACATTACTAACGATACGAGTGCGTTTATTGAAGAGATTATGGCTCAGTACGAGGATACTCTTAATGTGGTTATTGGAACTTCATCTGTAAACTTAACTATTTATGATCCTAATGTTGAGGATGATGCAGGTAATCCCATACGAATGGTAAGAAGAGCAGAGACCAATCTTGGTGACTTCTGTGCTGATGCAATGAGAGATCAAAGCGGAGCAGACATTGCACTTCTGACCGGCGGATCTGTAAGAACTGATGTTGGATTAGGCGATGTTACTTATGGTGATCTGGCGGATGTATTCCCGTTCGGTGATGATCTGGTAATTGTAGAGATGACAGGTCAGCAGATCCTAGATGCTTTGGAGTGGGGCGCCAGAGCTCTGCCTGATGAGGCCGGAGCTTTCCTGCAGGTATCCGGACTGTCGTATGAGGTTGATGTATCTATAGAGTCCGGCTGTGTAACTGATGAGGATAACTGCCTCCAGAGTATTGTAGGTGACAGAAGAGTAAGCAACGTAATGGTCGGTGATGATCCAATCGATGAGGATGCTACATACACAGTATGTATTCAGGACTATCTGATCGATAAGGGAGACGGATTTACGATGTTCGCTGAGAGCGAGATTATTAATGATAGTGTCATCCTTGATCTTCAGGCATTGATCGATTATCTGACCGAGACACTCGGAGGCGAGATCGGCGAACAGTATGCTGATCCGTACGGTCAGGGAAGGATCGTAATCAACGAATGATGAGAAAGAATTCTTTAATAGCGGCGGCTTTGTCCGCCGCTTTACTTATGGGATGCACGCGTAAGCTTCCTGGGAAGCTTTAACTCGACTGTTTCTTAAGCTTATAAGTCGCGCGCTGCAGGGAAGCCGTATGCGGATTCTGCGCTTGTTACTGCGCGTATTATCGCTTCGCTTATAACTTCAGCTGCGAGCGTTCCCACGACTTCCTGATCGGCCTTAAGATCGCCTGCAGATACGGCGTAAACGGTGTCGCCGTCGAAAGATGTATGTACGGGTCTTATAGACCTTGCAAGGCCGTCCTGACACATGCCTGCGATCTTGCACAGCTGCGGCTTCTCAAAGTGCGCATTGGTTATAAGTACCGCGAGTGTTGTGTTCATCTTCGACAATTGAGCGAACCGGTCGCTGACTACCTTGATGCTCTCTTCGATGTACTGCGGCGAGCTTCTGAATGTCTTCTTGTCTTCCTTCAGAAGTCCCGCGATCTGCTTGCCCGTCTTCCAGTCGAATATATCGCCTAATGCGTTCAGCGCGACCACTGCACCTACCTTAAGTCCGTGATTGTCAACGGCATAACTTCCGATGCCGGTCTTCATGCAGTAATCCATGCCGGCAATCTTGCCGACAGTTGCCCCGCACCCCGCGCCGAAATTGCCGTCCTTATAATTCTGTGCCTCCATCGCGATTCGGCACGCCTCATATCCCATCTGCTCGTCAGGTCTTACGGATGCATCACCGACAGTAAGATCGAACAGCGACGACTGTGCGACGAGCGGCACCTTGGTGACACCGACATCGAAGCCTATGTTCTGTTCTTCAAGATATCTCATAACACCGCTTGCAGCCGACAGACCGAAGGCGCTGCCGCCGCTAATAGTTATTCCGTGAATCAAATCAGCCGCCGTCAGAGGATCGAGCAATGTACTCTCGCGTGAAGCAGGTCCGCCGCCGCTGACATTCAAGCCCGCGCGCATGCCATCAGGCTTCACAAACACCGTGCAGCCGGTGCCCACGGCCCTGTCCTCGACCTGTCCGATACGAACGTCGCTGACGTCCTGAATCCTAATCTCGTCCATGCTGTCCTCCTTTTTATAGTATAGCAGTAAAAGACAGTGACAGAACCAGTGCCACTTTTCGAGAAATGTCACCGAATTTGGCGCTGAGAGCTCCGTAGAGACAAAACCAGTGCCACTTTTCGCGAAAAGTCACCACTTTTGGCACTGGGGGAGAGGGAAGAAGCGCTGAGTCGAGGGAAGAAGCGCTGGGGGAGGCGTCGGAGAGGAACGGAGAAGACGAGCGCCTGTTATAATGTAAGGAGGAGGTGCACCATGGGTATTATCGACATCTCGCAGGAGGTTTTTACCTGCAACGTTTTCCCCGGCGATCCGCAGCCTGTTATGACGCACGTCATGAGCATCGGGAACGGCGACATCTGCAACCTTACGAAGTTCGAGATGTGTGCGCACAACGGCACTCACGTGGACGCGCCTTTTCATTTTGAGAATGATGGCAAGACCATAGATCAAGTGGGACTTGAGCCCTATGTTGGTGAGTGCTACGTGGCGCATCATGATGGCGACGTTACTGCGGAAGCTGCAAAGGAGATTATTGCTAAGGCGCAGGCAACAGGCACGGCGCGAAGGATCCTCGTAGAGGGCGAAGCGACGATGACTGAAGAGGGCGCCGCGGAGTTCGCGAAGACGGACATGCTGCTGTACGGTAACGAGAGCCAGACCGTGGGCCCGATGGAGGATGCGAGTGCAGTGCACCATATCATGCTCGGGAAGGGTATCTGTCTTCTTGAAGGCGTGGTGCTTAAGGGAGTTAAGGAAGGAAAGTATTTCTTAAGCGCGGCGCCGCTGAACCTGGGCGGGTGCGACGGAGCTCCGTGCAGGGCATACCTTATAGATCAGAACTGAATTCAGATCACTCATCAGTTGGCTCGGATAATATACCGAGCCACTGTTTTTTGTAGTCGCGCGGTGACTGACCGAAGAACTTCTTGAATGTCTCGGACATGTAGCTGACGCCGTTGAATCCGGTAAGATCGGCGATCTGCTTGAGCGTGTAATTACCTGTACGCAGAAGCTCCGCGACCTTGCGTGCGCGCAGGTGCATCAGGTAATTAATAGGCGACTCGCCGACGAATTGATTAAACAGGTTATTACACTGTGACTTACTTACATTACCTGCGTGCGTGATGTCTTCGAGCGTGATCGTCTCCTTATAGTTAACGTTCATGAAGTGAAGCATCGCCTTGAACGACATCATACGCGGATCGTAGTTGGTATCTTCGGGACGCGGTCCGTAATCCTCAGTCTTCTTCATGATAAGGTCCCACATCAGGAACAGCCGCTTCGTGACCTCGAAGGCGTTGTGACGGTAGTTGGGAAGATCAATCATCAGGTTATAGAAATCCTTAGTATAAGTATTGATATATCTGAATCGCATGAACGGAAGATCCGGGTTATCGATGATTGGGCGGATCGCTTCCATCTCAACAGTTACTGAAGACATCAGGATAGAAGGGTGGACGACGAAGATGACATACTTCGCAAGCTGCCCGTCGAGCGACATGCTGTAGTGGATCTGATTGGAGTTAACGATGATGGTGTCACCCTCACGGAGTACGAGCGTGCGGCCGTTGACGGAATATGCCATCGTGCCTTCTCTTACGGTTACGATCTCAAGATCTTCGTGGTAATGGGGGACGCGCTCCCATGTGCAGTTAGGCTCGACCCAGCCGTCGTAGATGTAAGAGGGGAAAGAGGGATTGTCGTAGTTTACGACCTCAGAACCGTCGTCACGCTTGATGATAAGACCCATCTGTTCGACATTCATAACTATCTTTGTCCTCCTTATGCAAAACTATAACTATCTTCTATCGGCGTGGAATATAGTTATTAAAACCGCCTATAAACACACTATTTTTATAACTATAACACCAATATACTGATTACAGAACAACAAAACAAGAGAAATTGGGAGGCAATTATGGAAGATCAGGCTTTGGTAATGAAGAATGTCTGCAAAGATTTCAAGGTGCTGAACCGCCACGAAGGTTTGAAGGGAAGCATCCAGGATCTTTTCTCACGTGACTACAAGACCATAAGCGCGGTCAAGGACGTGTCGCTTGAAGTTGCAAGGGGAGAGATCATCGGCTACTTGGGACCTAACGGTGCAGGTAAGTCAACAACCATCAAGATGATGACCGGCGTACTTGAGCCTACATCCGGCGAGATCCTCGTCAACGGAAAGGTGCCTTACAAGAACAGAACAGAGAACTGCGAGAACATCGGTGTTGTTTTCGGACAGCGTTCACAGCTTTGGTGGTCACTGCCGCTCATCGAGTCCTTCAAGCTCCTCCGCGACCTCTACATGGTTCCCGAGAAGCAGTACGAGGACATGATCGAGCTGTACCGCTCACTCGTTGATATCGAGCCGATCATCAACAAGCCCGTGCGTCAGATGTCCTTGGGCCAGAGAACACTCTCTGACATCCTTGCAGCGTTCATCCATAACCCTGCGATCGTCTTCCTCGACGAGCCGACAATCGGTCTCGACGTATCGATGAAGGACAAGATCCGTGCGCTCATCAAGGGCCTTAATAAGGAGAAGAACACAACAGTAATTCTCACGACTCACGACATGGGTGACGTCGACGCGCTCTGCCGAAGGATCGTTATCATCGATAAGGGAACGAAGATCTACGACAACGACATCGAGCACCTCAAGGGCTACTTCGGTTCCTACAGAACACTGCACATGAAGCTTGCAGACGACACGTGGGAGCAGATGCTAATCGACGAGAAGACAACTGACGTTATGCAGGTCATCACAGAGAAACAGAAAGTCACGAAGATAAAGGACATCCGTCTTGAGGAGATCTCCACAGAGGAGGTCATCAAGAAGATCTACGAAGGAGAAGCAGTATGAATCCGCGAAAACTTTTTGCACTGACACGTGCGGGCATAATGGAGTCGCTGCACTACAGGCTCGGTACATTCGTTACGCTGTTCGCGAACCTCATTTACCTCGTACTCGTGTACTACCTTTGGAAGGCAATCTACGCTTCTTCGGGAGTCGACGTCGTCAACGGCATGACCTTCACAGATACGATGATCTACCTGATCCTCGCGACGTCGCTTTTTAACTTCCTCGAGATGTTCGTAGTCTGGGACATGAGCCGCTCGATCCAGTCGGGAAAGATCATCCTCGATCTTCTAAAGCCCATGAAGTTCAGAGCATACACATTCTGGAGTTATTCGGGAAGCCACGTAGTATCGTTCATCATGACGTTCATTCCTACTTTCATCGTAGTAATGATCATCACCAAGGGTGCGATCCCGATCGGCATGAACCTCGTGTACTTCATCATCGCGACTTTATTCGCGCTGATCGTTAACTTCAACATCGAGATGATCGTCGCAACGATCTGCCTTTACACAGAATCAACGTGGGGTATCAACATCGTAAAGGAGACTATAGTGCTGCTCCTCTCCGGTGCATCTATCCCTCTCGCATTCTTCCCGGAGAAGTTGAGGGCTGTGGTGGACTACATGCCTTTTCGCGCTGTGTATGACATCCCGCTCACTATCTTGCTCCAGAAGAACGGTTCCGATACGCTGCAGGGGCTGTTGCCGATGTTTGGCTTCCAGCTGCTGTGGATCGTAATCCTGACGGCAGCGGGTACGCTTTTCTGGAACTACTCGGTGAAGAAGATCACCGTGAACGGAGGCTGATATGGAAAAGAAGAAAAGAGGCTTGCGCTTCTACGCGGACATATACAGGAAGATCCTAGTGCAGGATCTGAAGACGAAGATGAGCTACCGCGCGGACTTCATCATATCAACTATCGGTATGATCATGGTCAACCTGTCGGGCTTCGTAACGTTCCTGATCCTTTTCAGAAACTTCCCGACGATCAACGGCTGGGACTACTACCATATGCTGTTCCTGTACGGATTCTCGCTTGTGGCTCTGACTCCCGTGCAGTGCTTCTTCGACAACAACTGGAACCTTAGATTCCACGTCACGAGCGGTGACTTCATCAAGTACTGCTTCAGACCGGTGAACGTGTTCTTCTACTTCATGTCGGAGGTGTTCGATGTAAAGGGCTTAGGTCAGCTCGCATTTGGAATAGGCACGCTGATCTACGCGTGGGTTCACATCGGAATCCCGGTGACGCCGCTTGTCATAGCTAAGCTCATCGTGTTCCTGCTCACGGCATCGCTGTTCATGATCGCTCTGATGAACGCAGCTGCGGCTACATGTTTCTGGATCCGTAACTCGGGCTATGTAATGGTAATCATGTTCAGGTTCAAGGACTTCGCGAAATACCCGTCATCTATCTTCTCGGGCGTATTCAGCTTCCTGTTCACGTTCATCATCCCGATCGCGTTTGTAGCATACTACCCGAGTCTCGTTATCCTCGAGCCGGATAACGTGCCGCTGCTGTCTTGGCTGTCGCCTTTGCTGGGAGTGCTGTTCTTCTGGTTAAGCTACAAGTTCTGGATGCTCGGCGTGCGTAAATATGACTTCACAGGCTCGTAATCAGGCCAATGACTCCTAACCACCCATGGCGGCCCCTTCCAATCGGGAGGGGCTGTTGTAATGTTACAATTCCTTCAATTAATTAAATAATTTTTATAATCGTGGTATCATTGTGTGGTTAAAGAATGGAGGATAAATAAGGAATGGGTTTATTAGATTCTTTAAAGAACATGAAAGATCAGGTGGTTAAGGGTCCTGCGACTTCCACTATGGTAAAGGAAGCACCCGCACCTGCTCCTACTGCTGCAGCTAAGCCTAAGGCAGCTCCTGCGCCTGCTCCCAAGGATCAGATCAAAGCCAAGTTCGGTGATAAGATGCCTTACTACGATCCTGAATTCGGATCTCTCGAGGTATCATTCAACGGTTTCGCTACTGTTATATCCGAGAGCTGGGCTAAGGACCCCAAGGGCAGCGATTTCATCGCAAGCGTAATTACATCCAACGTTAAGAAGGCTGTCATGGACCTCGGCAACCAGAAGGTTCCCGCTATGGAGCTTTCCCGCCATATCAACGAGATCCGCCAGATGTGCAACGATGCTCTCAAGGAGAAGAACATTCAGCCCTTGTCTGTAAGCATCGCTTCCATCAATCTCACACCTGAGAGCCGTCAGATCGTCGATCAGAAGAAGGCTGCTCAGCAGTAATTTTTCCTTTCTATGAGATTTCTCTCACGAGAAGAAGTTAACAACGGTCGTCAGTTTAACCTTGATCTGCTCAAGGCAACGGCGATCGTTTTTATGATACTTTGCCATCCTGTTCTGGAGTTCACGCAGACGCGCCCGGTGGAGGCGATGGGAAGTATCTGGTATTTCATCTCGGTCTACATCTGCGGCTCATACTTGCCGAGCGCGCACGCATTCATGTTCGCGATGGGAATCGGCATTGTGTTCTCGAAGAAGAGTACCCCCGAGTTTCTCATCAAGCGCGGCGTGTGCATCTATATCCTCGGTTACATCCTGAATGCTTTAAGATACGGCGCGTATCCGTTGTATTTGCTTTGTTCTCAGGGAGTCTGGGATGAGTGGTCGACGTACTGCTTTATGAGCCAGGACATCCTGTACTTTGCTGGGCTCGCACTTATACTGACCGGTGTGCTTCAACTGCTGCACCTCGATGAGAAAACGATCTTCATCATCAGCATCATCATGTGTGCCATCGGAGCGCCGCTCGCATTCGTCTTCGACACCGGCAAATACATCCCGAATTACATCATCGGCCACTTCTTCGTGACCATCGACGGCTGGACTTCCTGTTTCACGCTCTTTAACTGGTACATCTTCGTAGGCTTCGGACTTTTCTTCGGGCGGATCCTGAAGAGGGTGAAGGAGGTCGATAAGTTCTACAAGCGCCTGCTGGTGGTTTCTTTGTGCATCGCAGCTGTCTACGCGGCTCTCTCGTACTTCTTCGGCATCTTCTTTATGAACAAGTACCACTGGTATTACGCCATGAGCATCCCTGAAGTTATCGGAGTTATCTCGATAGACCTGCTGTTCCTGTCTTTATACAACTTCGTGCGCCCCGAGAAGCTCCCGCGCTTTGCCAAAATCGTGCGCACCATGAGCAAAAACGTGCTCGTGATCTACTGTATTCACTGGATAATCCTCGGCAACTTCGACAGCTTCGTAGTAAGGCTTCACGAGCTGCAGTTAAGCTTTCCCGAGATGTATTTGTTCTCTTTGCTGCTAATTCCTGTGTCTTACTTCCTTGCAAAGCTTTGGAAGAAGCTTCGCGGGCAGAACGCGGGGTAATAATTCCACCTTTTCGCGCTCGAAAAGCATTTTTGGTGGATCACTATAGTGGATTCTTTTTATAGCCGTAGAGTGCTACGCCGCCGCCAAGCAGCAGGCAGAAGATTCCGATGCCCAGAAGCACCGGACCCGAGGAAGAATTGTCGCAGATATAGTAGGGAACGATCATCGCAGCGATGTCATGAGGGGTAAAACCTGCCGCCTCCATGGCCTGCTTGACGTATTTCATCTGATCGTCGTCTAACTTCTGTAAGTAGCCATCTACGTGGATTGTAACAGTGTTAAACTCGTAATCTTCCGTCTGGTGGAAGAAAAAATCGACTGTATTATCCACGATTGCCTCCGCTGTATCGAAGTCGCCGGAGGATTTGTTGACCTTCACTCCGATAACGCGGTCGACATAGTAGCGGTCGTTGTGGGAATCGTAAACCATGTGAGGCATCAGGTAGTCGCGAGACACCTCAGAACCGTTCTCGGTAGTGTACATATACTGTCCGATCAGCACGTTGACGTCCATCTCGACGTGCTGCCCGTTATGAAGCTGGTTCCAGTCCATGTGAGTCTCGTTAAGATCGATAGGTTTCGCATTGATCTTCGCGATATCTATGCATCCGAGCACGATGAATACGATGCCGACAACGCCGACGATCGCGCCTCTGATGATAGTCATGAGCTTGGGCTCTTTGGTAATTGTGAATAATCCGAACATGGGCTAAGTCCCTTCTTAAGCAGCTTTATAAGTTACTTTACAGACGTGAACCCGCCCGTAACCGAATCGATTATAGCAAATTCGCACGTTCCTATGGGGGATCCGTCGCGATAAGTGGAGAAAACGTCGCAGGAAATGACGTTTTGGTGTTTAAAAACAGCCTTCACGGGCGTGTGGCCGACGACCTGCGTAAACTCGCCCTCACCGTACATGGGCTCCTCAGAATACTGCGGCCTGAACCAGATAGGGGAGTCCTCGCTCCACATCACGTCGCGTCCGAGCCTGTTCACGGCACGGATCACTTTATCCACGTCGTCGCGGCGGTTCTCTTCCACATGCGTCTCGACAAACTTCTGCGTCAGCCCCGCATGTGCGAAAAGCACATTATCCACCCTATGCATATACGCGATCTGACTCATCGTGGGCAGCGCGGCTTTAAGGCGGTTAAGCTTGCTGTTGACGGTGCTTATGGCATACGTTGAGAACCCCGTCTCGAGGCAGTCCCAGACATAACTTAAGTCGTGGTTGCCATAGCACCATAGCGTCTCGGGGAAGTCCTTTTGAAACTTGATCGCGCGGTCGAAGGTCAGTTCATAAAGATTGATCTGGTGCTCCTTCTGAAAGTCATCCGGGAGGTCCATAAGACACACGACCCCGTCAGCCGCGCCTTCATTCATCAGCTCCGTCGCCCGGTCAAATATCGCAGGCTTCAGATGTACATCAGGAATAACAAGGACTTTCATAACAAAATGATTATAGCATTATTAGCCATGGATAACCTTGACTTCACGTGAAGGGTAATTCTATAATCGTGGCGACTCTGAAGCAGGGGAGTAAAGCGTGCATAGATCATCTAAGACAACTGCAAAGAAGATAGCCGCAGTGATCATCTCATTGTTGATGATCGCACTTGTGCTGTTCTCTTTCATCTACGTTGTCGCTGAGGCTGACCACGACTGCGAAGGCGAACACTGTCAGGTCTGCGAGTGCATCGAGATCTGTGCGGGCATCCTTCAGAAACTCGGCTTCAAGGCATCATCATCTGTAGTGCCCGGCGCACTGGCACTTATCCCGCTTCTTGCGGCTGTAATCCTTACAGGCACATACACAGGCACAACACCCGTTTCATTAAAGGTAAGACTTAATAATTAATACCTCACGTTTGAACTGCATAAACAATTAACAGTACAAACGGAGGTTTTAGAATGAAAAAAATCCTTTCTATTATCGTTGCCGCATCTTTGGCGGCAGGCATATTCGCGTCATGCAGCACAACAGAAGACGCATCCAATGAGAAGTTACAGATAGTCACGACCATCTTCCCCGAATACGACTGGGTGATGAATGTCTTAGGCGATGAGGCAGATAATGCTGATGTTACGATGCTCCTTGATACGGGAGTCGATCTTCACAGCTTCCAGCCGACCGCCGACGACATCATGAAGGTGGCAACTTGTGATCTGTTTATCTATGTCGGAGGCGAATCGGATGAGTGGGTCGAAGACGCTCTCGCCGAAGCGGTCAATCCCGATATGGTAGTCATCAATCTTATTGACGTTCTCGGCGACACGGTAGTTGAAGAAGAGCTCGTCGAAGGAATGGAAGGCGAGGAAGAAGAGGAAGAGTGCGAAGAGGAGGAAGGACCTGAGTACGATGAACACGTCTGGCTTTCGCTTCGTAATGCCGCTGTCCTCACGCAGTACATAGCAGATCAGCTTGAGGAGATCGACCCCGAGCACGCAGATGCATATGAAGCAAATGCAGCTGCTTACATTGATGAGCTTAATGAGCTCGACAGCGAGTATGAGGCGGCGGTTGCGGAAGGCGCGACGGACACACTGCTCTTCGGTGACAGGTTCCCGTTCAGATACATGACAGAAGACTACGGGCTTAACTACTATGCTGCGTTTATCGGCTGCTCTGCTGAGACGGAAGCAAGCTTCGAGACGATCATGTTCCTTGCGGGCAAAGTCGACGAGTTGGGGCTTAGTTCTGTCATGGCCATCGAGGGCACAGACCACAGAATAGCAGAGACGATAATTCAGAACACAGCAGCACATGATCAGCAGATTCTCACTCTCGACTCCATGCAGTCTGTGACCGCGCAGGACGTAAATAACGGCGCATCCTACATCGGTATCATGCGCAGCAACCTTGATGTGTTAAGGCAGGCTTTGGAGGCATAATATGGCACTGATCACCGTAAAAGATCTGTCACTCGGATATGAACACAGGACCATCGCGGAGGGCATCAGCTTCACCGTGAATGCAGGCGATTATCTTTGCATCGTAGGCGAGAACGGCTCGGGCAAGACAACGCTCATGAACACCCTCCTCGGCCTTCGCGCGCCGATAGCAGGACAGATAATTACAGGTGACGGCCTCAAGCGCAATGAGATAGGATATCTGCCGCAGCAGACAGTCGTGCAGAAAGACTTCCCGGCATCCGTGTATGAGATCGTTCTCTCCGGATGTCAGGGACGCTGCGGATTCCGTCCTTTCTACACAAAGAGCGAAAAGCTCCTCGCACACCAGAACATGGAGCGCATGGGAATAGAGGACCTCGCGCACCGCTGCTACAGAGAACTCTCGGGAGGACAGCAACAGCGCGTTCTTCTTGCAAGGGCGTTGTGTGCCACGCGTAAAGTGCTGCTTCTCGATGAGCCTGTATCAGGACTCGACCCTGTAGTTACAGAGCAGCTTTATAAGCTGATTAAAGAACTCAACGAAGAAGGAATAACGATCATCATGATCACGCACGACATCAACGCTGCACTTCGCTATTCGAGTCAGATCCTCCGCATAGGAGGTGATGCCGCATGATCGATAAGTTAATGATGTCGCTTCAGTTTCCTTTCGTACGATATGCGCTGATCGTAGGCGTGCTGATCGCGCTGTGTTCATCGCTTCTCGGAGTCACGCTGGTGCTTAAGAGATTCTCATTCATCGGTGACGGATTATCACACGTCGCCTTCGGCGCGATGTCCATCGCAGAGGTTCTTGAACTAACCAACAACATGCTGATCGTTCTTCCGACCACCATACTATGTGCGATACTGCTTCTTCGAAGCGGCAAGAATGCGAAGATCAAAGGTGACGCCGCAGTCGCTATGATCTCAGTCGGTGCACTGGCGTTCGGTTACTTGTTGATGAATATCTTCTCGACCTCGTCGAACCTCACAGGCGACGTGTGCAGCACGCTGTTCGGCTCGACTTCCATACTCACTTTAACTCAGGCGGAAGTGTGGATCTGCGCGATCCTGTCGGTAGTCGTGGTCGTGATATACATACTGTTCTACAACAAGATATTCGCGGTGACTTTCGATGAGGATTTTGCCAAAGCAACTGGCATACAAGCTGATCTGTATAACCTTATGATCGCAGTGGTCATCGCGGTCATTATCGTACTCGCTATGAACCTCGTAGGATCGCTTCTGATATCCGCTCTCGTTATCTTCCCGGCACTGTCTACCATGAGGATATTCAGAAGCTTCAGATCAGTCACTATCTGCTCAGCTATCCTGTCTGTATTCTGCGCATTATCAGGCCTTGTCGTCTCGATAGCCGCGGGCACACCAGTAGGATCAACAATAGTCGCAGCTGATGTGTTGATGTTCTTTATCTGCCAGATAATCGGCGCTGTTAAAGGAGGAATAAGAGTATGAGAAGATTCGTGGCGTTTTGTATAGTCCTATCCATGATGTTAACAATCGCGGGCTGTGATCAGCCGCAAGTCGAGACCTATCCTTCCATGACCGCTTATCTCGCGGTCCCCGAGGTCTATCAGACAGCTGTAACCAATCCACAGCAGGATCAGCCGGTAACAGCCGAGATGGCATTTACCAACGGTGAGAACGGCATCGATATCGATCTTACTGTCCTATCTTCAACGATGGTCTATTCGATGGTCTACTGCATGCTCACGGCTCCCGATGAATACACGGGCATGGTCGTGAAGATGCGAGGCCTCTCTTCATCCTTCCACGACGAGGATAACGACATCTGGTACTACGCCTGCGTTGTACAGGATGCCACAGCCTGCTGCCAGCAGGGAATTGAATACGAACTAACAGATGACTATGCCTGTCCGGACGACTACCCTGTCGACGGACAGGACATCTGCGTCATCGGCACCTTTGACACATATCTCGATAACGGTAATACTTATTATGTATTACGGGAGGGCAGACTTGAATGAGCATCATCGACGATATACGTATAGAACTCTACGCGCAGCAGGACTTGGGCTATAAATCTCTTCAGGAGAGGACGATCAACAACATAGATCCCGACTCCATCATAGGTGTGAGAACGCCTGCTTTAAGAGCGTATGCGAAGGAGCTCGGCAAGAGGGAAGATGTGAGCGTTTTCCTGAAAGATGTGCCGCATAAGTTTTTCGACGAGGACCAGCTTCACGCGTTCATTATCTCCGGCATGAAGGACTACAATGTGTGTATGGACGAGCTCGAGAAGTTCCTGCCTTACGTCAACAACTGGGCCACATGCGACCAGATGTCGCCGAAGGTTTTTAAGAAGCACAAGGCGGAGCTCCTCAAGCACATAAAAGTATGGATCAAGTCCAAAGAAACATACACGATACGCTTTGGCGTAGGCATGCTCATGGAGCACTTCCTTGACGAGGACTTCGACCCCAAGTATCCCGAGATGGTAAGCAAGCTCCGCTCAGAAGAGTACTACGTCAACATGATGATCGCGTGGTATTTCGCGACGGCGCTTGCCAAGCAGTACGAGGCCGTCATCCCTTACATAAAAGAAAACCGCCTTGCCGTGTGGACACACAACAAGGCGATTCAGAAATCCATCGAGAGCTACCGGATCACGCCGGAGCAGAAGGAATACCTGCGCTCACTTAAGATCAAGAAATGATCAGAAATTCAGAGCTGCGATATTCGTTACAGAAGCTGCTCCCTGAGTATCAACGTAAACAGTAACGATCTCCCACTGTCCGTCCTCATAGCACAGGCAGCTGTAGTTCATGCCGGAAACAACCTGTGTAGCAAGAACCTCATAGAAAGTGTGGCCGTCAATGTTCTGCACTTCTTCAGGAATTGCGATGTCAGTAACAGGCTCCCATGCACCGAGAAGCTGCTCGCCGTTATCTTCTGCAAAAGTAACCGTAGCGTCAGTGGAAGCTGCAGCATAGTCGATAACCTTGATCTCTGTGATAGTAACCTCAGAACCTACGTCCTCCATCGTAACGATAGCCCAGTAGGGTGTCGCGTCAGGGGATACTACGTTAGCCACGCACAGGAATGAGTTGCCGAGCGGGTCGTCAGCGGGCACACCAAGGAAAAGCTCAGGCTCATAGTTAACGCCCACAAAGCCTTCCATACCTGTATCGAAAAGATTCTGCAGATCGTCCGTGATTGTCGGATCGAAGCTGCTTGCTGCTTCCGTCTCCGCGGCGGGTGCTGATTCTCTGTCAGGTATGACAGTCGTTTCTGCAGCTGTATCAGTGCAGGCACACAGTACAGTCATACTTAAAGCTGCTGTAATGATCAATGATAATGTCTTCTTCATGCTAATAAACCTCCCTCTGTGTTCTTACCCTTTGGACGCCTTCCGTCCGGGTAAGGTCACATCTATATTTCCGTATAGAAGGGGAAAATAGTCAAGAAAACTTATTATTACGAAAGTATGAAGTGGTGGTGTTCTTATAGAAAAACCTCATTCGCGTGGGCGTGGCAGATGCGGTGGGGGTGATAGTGAGTGGCAAGAATATAAGTGATATCACCAACCTTAATATCAAGAGCCTTAATAGCACGATAGAACCCCTGCAAAGTTCCTGCATAGTCAGTATCAACCAGCAGATTTCCGCTGGCCCCGTGAATAAGATATGTGTTTGTGTTGCCGTATTTGATGAGAGTAAACATAGGGAGATTATAGCAGAGGCAACACAACGATATTAATGAATCCGATTATGGTATAATTAATTAGGTCAAAGACCGAATCCGCTACTCGAGATGCGGGATATAAAAGCTCGAGATTTCTTCGAATGATTTAAACCGAACACGAGCCGCCTTTGGGCGGTTTTTGAGTTAATGTATATCTATGGAAGATCAATTCTTTACCAATAGCAGCGATGTTAGATTTATAGAAAAACTGAAGAATAGCATGGATACTTTTACTATGTTTAATTATGGTGTTTGCCTTCGAGCCTTACAGGAAGAGTGATTTCTGTGGTATCTGCCGGGAGATAGATTTTGTATGAATATAAACGGTTTTCTGGACAATTATAAATATGTATTCGATCCTGCAGGGTTATATGGCGGAAACCAGAATGCCCCCCAAAACGACTCTCGCAGATTTGAAAGCATTGTAAAAAAGTATCACAGTGAGTATACGGAAACCGACGTAAACAAATGCCTGCGTATGCTCAGTAAGGAAGGATGCGGATATGTAGCACTCATTAACAGCATCTTTCTGAAGTTTTATGGTGAAGAAGAGCACTTTGAGAAGATATTTGGTTATCCCATGCATCTGTCTGACGGCAGGCTGAATTTTGATGATCTTCTGGTTGATTTTTACTGTGCTACGGACAATCACAACGGATTTTTTTGTTTTGACTTCGTTGACCGGAATGAGGATGCAAAATACGAGAACGGGTATGGGACCACCATAGACAGTACCGAGTGGCGGTTTGAGACTTATATGAAGAAGCACGGGATCAAAGTCAGCCTCAAACCCATAAGGGCGAAGCCGGAAATGCTTTCGAAGCTCCTCGAAAAGGGTCCTGTGATGGTGAGTGTCCGTCCTAATGTACTATATGATATAAACGGCAAAAAGAAATATGAATCCAAGGCAGGACATACCATGAGCGTAACGGGAGCCCTGGACAACGGTCTCATAAGAGTTTCCTCATGGGGAAAGGAATACTATATAAAGCATGGTTCCTATTCCGCATACGAATACTACCAGCAGGTGATCTATAAGTGAAAGACATGTATTCTATACACGGAGTGTATATAAAGTAATGATACATAGAACAAAACCTACGGGGAACAAAACCTACGGGTATTCTAAAATTTGCTACTCAATATAACGGACGGAAGATCATTTTCGGTTTTGATAGGGACTTTGAAAACAATGTAACTCAGACAGAAATGGCAGAGATGCTCAAGATTGGTCAGGACAAAATATCGAATTATGAGAAAGGTAAGATATCGCCTCGTCTGGATGTATATCTTAAGTATCTTGATTATCTTGGATACTCTTTGCAGATAGTGAAGAAAGACGATAAAGCTGATTAAAGATAACCATTGGTACCTCGACTTGCTATCTTGAAATGATATATACCACGATATATACTATAAGTGAAAGGCAGGTGAGGACAATGATGACAGCTAAGATTTTTGAGAACGGCAGAAGCCAGGCGGTTCGCTTACCCAAGGAGTGCAGATTCGGCACTGAAGAAGTTATGGTTAATAAGATTGGAGATATAGTTATGTTGGTTCCAAAGGACGAGAAATGGAAGACCTTTATGGCTGCCATTGATATGTTCTCTGAAGATTACATGAAGGATGGCAGAGCTGATCAGGGTTCACAGGAGAGAGAATCCTTATGAGGTATATGTTGGATACAAATGTCCTCATAAACTGCATTAGAAAGAAATCTGACAAGCTTCTTAAGCAACTGAGTAAGATCGATCCGTCTGATGTATGCATATCTTCTATCACGTATGCGGAACTTGTTCACGGGGTAGAAAAGAGTAAAGAGGTCGAACGTAACAGATTCGCCTTAGCTCTTATGCTTGCGAATATCGAGGTTCTCGATTTTGATGTGAATGCAGCCAATGACTATGGAAAGATAAGAGCGGATCTTGAAAGTAAAGGAGAGCCCATCGGACCACTTGATATGCTTATAGCAGCACATGCACTTTCAAGTGAGTGCGTACTGGTAACGAATAACACCAAAGAATTCAAGAGAGTAGACAGTCTTAAAATAGTTGACTGGACTTAAGACAACTTAACCGTCTTCTTCATCCTGACACAATCAAATGTGCCGCTTCGTATGATCGTATCATCAACATGCTCGAATCCGAGCTTCTCATAGAAGCCTATGGTCTCGAGGCGGCTGTCGATCAGAACAGTCTTATACCCGAGTTCTTTGATCCAAGCTTCAGCCTCGTTGATAACACGACTTCCAAGATGATGGTCTCTGTAATCGGGTAATACAACCAATCTACCGATAATGACACTTGCCTCATCAACCTCATAGAACCTGCATGTCGCGACAGGATAGCCGTCATCAAGCATGACGATGTACTTAGTACCATCGCAGTCATGTTCATCAAATTCATCCCGTAACGAGATGTGGTGCTGGCGGTTCATGCCTTCTATCCTTACGGAGTAAGCACCGGCTCTCTGCCATTCTTCTGTTGCGCGTAAAACTTCCATGAATAGATTATATACAAACCTCATTCGCATGCGCATGTAAGATGCGACGGGGGTGATAGCTCATTATCTTCTCCCAGTCAGCCTTGAGAGCTTCGTTATCGGCATAAGCATCAATATAAGACTGCGGCTCGAGGTCGCCTGTAATAGCAGTACCGTCATAGAGTATGACAGTCACACTGTCCGCGCTGTGTGAAGGCGTTGATATGATCTCTCCGTCGATCCCGAGTTCCGCAAGAAAAGCACGGCTGTCAGCAACAGACACGATACGGGCAGAAGACTCATCTATAGACTTAACACCAAGCTGTGGCATTCGTGCGTAGATTTCATCAGAGTAATGAACATAATCAAGCTGTGTATCCATAACTACAAGTTTCACGCCAAGATTCATAAGCTCGCTTACAAGACCCATGTGATCAGGGTGATAGTGAGTGGCAAGAATATAAGTGATATCACCAACCTTAATATCAAGAGCCTTAATAGCACGATAGAACCCCTGCAAAGTTCCTGCATAGTCAGTATCAACCAGCAGATTTCCGCTGGTCCCGTGAATCAAGTATGTATTCGTGTTTCCGTATTTGATTAGAGTAAACATAGTGGCATAAGAAAAAGGCTCTTGGCCCTCCGCTATCCAGCAGTGGGTCGAGCCTATTCTTGATAATCATTACACGATTACTATTAGTTGTCAATCCCGACACTCAAGAGCATTAATTGAAAAAGATAATAAAATCAGGGGTTCCCAGACTGGGACCTCTATTTTTTACCCCCATTTGACACCAATTGTGTACCAAAATCCCGGAACGCAGGTATATCGGGCTTTTTAGGTCTAACACCACTATAATTGATGTATTCTGTTCCTCGTTGAGTTCGATTGATGTAGGTCGAATTATGAGGGATTAGAAGTCTTTCCAGATAACATCCGCTTGGATTTCAAGAAAGGTTTTGCCATTCCATATCGGATCGTTTAAAAACCGTTCTGCACAATCAATCATTTTGCTACAAGAATACTCCCACATATACCCTTTTTTATCAGTTTGAGAGAGATTATCAAGAACCATTGTGCATAATCCGTCATCAGTCCATCCTTGAATGAAATAATCATTCTTTTCATATTCGAACAATATTTCTCCACCATAATAAAGAATGTCTTTAAAATCACTAAAGTTACCGTTAATCATGATATAATCCCCCTTAGGTATTTCAGAAAATGATTCTTCATTGCTTTTGAGGCTTTTGTTGCTCGAGAACGATTGAAATGCCTGTCGTATGTATGATAGTGCAAGACAGGCCTACGCGATGGATCTATAGATGGTTCAGGATGGTAAGCTAACTCAAAATAGAGATAGTGATCTTTATCATATAGTCTCATTTCGTAAAAGTTCCCGTTCTTATCAAGTTTTATATAGCCCGAGCTTGAATGAGCCTCTTCAGGAAGACTATGCTTGCCTCCGATTCCTTCCAATACCTTCATACCAGCTATTTTGTCTATCGTTTTATAAACATAAGCTACGGGATTACCTGCTGCAAAAGTTCCTCTACCTCCCATTTCGCTTAACCCTCCTTGATTCTATATAATCCACAGGAATTAAGTGCCCCTCCATTTCTGGAAAGGGAGTGCCTAAGCATATTATGGCATCGGGTTCTATCGCTTCTAGCATAGCGTAATAGCCGCGCATATATGATGGTCTGCTTTGCTTGCATCCTATCATACCAACAGCTACAATGCTATGTTTTTCAATGCCATCAAAGCAAAATGAATAGCTGGATGGTTGCCCCCAACTAACGGTAGCAATTGCGGTTATCCCGTGTTTTTGCCAATTGGCTCCAACCCATCTGGATTTGCCTACAGATTCAATCTGCCTCCACAGATTCATTTCTGAATACAATGAGTAATCTGGTGTTAGTGCAAATCTATACTTTGAATAAGTATTAATACACCTATAGGGGTGGGAGTATAGCCCCTCAAATCTATAGTCATCTACGAAATGATGGATTCCTTTGTGGAGATTGTTAGTATCTTTAGAACTTATGTCCGCACAGGATATAAGTTCTATTGAATCGAGATCCAAAGAATGTTTTTTTATAATTGGGAATCCCCACTGATTATCAGAATCAAATTCATTTCTTAAAAACAGTGGATCATTTCTGTATTCTATCGACTTCATAAATTGAGCCTCCTTTGTTTAGAGTGAGAATATTGTCATTAAGTTGTTGCTTGATTTGAATTTTATGCATATTAAGCCTTTCCGAGGTAAATACCTCTGATTGATAAAGATTCTTATAGACAGCCAAAAGGGGGTGTGATAAATTTACGATACGATCAAGTATGTAATACTTATCCCAAAGCGTTCTTCATACTACTGCAATAGTATGGCTCAAGAACGCTTTTCCTTTTGGCAAACTAAAACAATCATTTTAACCACCTCCCAGCCACTGAATCAAAATGTTCGCTTTTATAAAGTTCGAATTCTTTAGGTGCTAAATGTTCCAAAAGAGGAATCTCAAAATCTAATATTGTATAACCACGCCATCTCATTCGTTCTCTGATATTTGAAGCTGCATTGCTTGCGGCCGTTAGGCTTACATTGCAATGGGATTTGATATCATCTTGAGAATGAATTCCTTTAACGATTAGGTATGGGATTGGACACAAAAAGAATCTGGCAAAGTAATCCGCCAGATCATCATTATCAGTATCATCTGCACATTCGTCATAGACATAATGCTTGATTTCATGTGCGATTGTATAGCGCATTTCTCCTACACTAACCATATAGTCGTTATAGTAGATGGCGGGAGCGCTTTCATGGGTTCCTCTTACAAAGAATCCCTTCTTAGTCTTCTTAAGCAAAAGATCCTTTGCTTCCGGTCCACACTCTGAATAGGGAATAAGGGCAACACCTAAAAGACGACATATTCTTTCCAAATCTAAAGGAAAGGATTTGATGTCGTAATCAATGTAGATAGGAATGATTTCTTTAACTATCTCATCATATTCCGAGCCGTGTCTCACTGAGATCCTCCCTCTCCCAGAAGCAGAAGAATCAGTTTGTTCTTTTCTTCCGGTGACAACTCATTACCTTTTCTTGCAATGGCTGTAGCAATGGCGGTATATGCTGATTCGCATTTCTGCTCATCTTCAAGAAAGTAGTCGGTTGATACTTCTAATGCTTTTGCTACATTTACAATGATATCCATACGAGGATTCTTATCTCCTGCAAGATAGCGGGAGATAGAGCTTTCCGTTATGCCACTAAGAAAGGCAAGTTCTTTTTGATTGATACCTTTCTTCTTCATTAGTTCTTTAACCTTTTCATTCCATTTCATCGTTGGCACTCCTTTTTACTTCGTATCGAACAATACACTACATCAATATAATAATTGCAAAACTGCAATCAGTCAATCGAAAATGGAATTTCAAATTTAGGTTGATATGGTTACATATGTTTGGATTGTAATTATCATAAGGTTATCAATAACATTAAACCTGTTTGTAAGCCAATGAAAGACGCTCTTGATTGGGCTAAAATTAGTTTGTGTCCGATTAATAAAATGAGTGCTAATTATGATAGTTCTTGAGTGTTTATAAATAGTCTTATGACTGGTTTCGTTAGTTGAGTCCCGACACTAAAGTCCATCGGCTGAGAAATGCCCTAATTACAAGGGCCTCAACGTACGAGAGGCCCATTTATACACCAGATATACACCACTTTAGGTACAATCTGGCAGAAAGTCGATAATTATCGCCTCTTCAAGAAGT
>JAFZPX010000037.1 GCA_017552455.1 Clostridiales bacterium | reverse complement strand
CTGCATCGATAGCCTCATCATAAGCGAGTGTAAGCTCTGCAATAACCTCATTGATCGTGCTGTCACGAAGCTCATCGCCATATACTGCAACGCCTTCTGCTGTTGCGAGCATTCTCTGGAGAGCGTACATCTGCTCCATCGATACTTCACTGCCGAACATATCGATGAAATCTTCTACCTCATCGCAAAGATCGAAGAGACGATCAAGAGCTGTCTTCTCAGCTGCTTCACATACTACCACCGCAGTTTCATCAGCTGTTGTATCTGTATTGCTGTAGTAGTTAACAGAATCAACTACAGAGTCAAGCTCAGCCTTAGCTGCTACATAATCTGTAGTAGTAGCATCAGGATTTCTAAGAGTCAAACTTGCTGAATTCAAGATTGAGATGCACTGTGCTTCAACATCTGAAGGAAGTGTTCCCTCTGCACCGTAGTAGAGATTTGCTACTTCAATGTAGTATTCACACAGATATGCGAGATCGAGTGTATCTACCTGCAGTATCTCCTCTTCGGGCTCTATCTCCTCAAAAGTCGGTACAGGTATGGGATGACGTCTCATAGGATTGAAAGGCAGTCTCTGACGACGATTTGTTCTTCCATATCCACGTGTAGCTACTGTAGCGTGACGGCCGCGTCCGTAAGAAGCACCAAGCTTATAACCGTCATCACATGCCAGTGATGTCATTCCGCATACCGGAATAGCTGTGAGTGCGATTGCTGCTGAGAGCGTTGCTCCCATGATCTTGTTCTTAACATTTCCTCTTGTAACCATTTTTCATTGCCTCCTGGTTTGTTTGCTTTGTTTTTGTTTGCATGTATATAAAACCATTCGCAAACGCCCAAACCAATGAGCAATGAAAGGCACGCGTGTCGCTTAAGCAACACATCTGCCCCTAAGTGTTGCTTAATGAACACAAAAAGCTGAAACTGTTAAATCATTGAGGCTCCCAACTGCCCTGCTGCCTGATACCAGTCGCAGAGGCTTCCTTCGTAAGCATATCAACCTCTTCAGCCGTTAATTCAACATCTATCGCTGCTGCAAGCTTCTTCGCATGTGAAGGCTTTGTAATACCTACTATGGGATTAGCACCCTTCGCGATTACCCACAGGATCGGCACCTGCGAAGGATCGATGTTGTATCTTGACGCGACTTCACGCATGTTTGCAAGCAAGCCCTCAATCTTCTTAAAGCTCTTTCTCGGGAACAGGAAGCTTCTAAAGGAGAACGCCGGGAACGGATTGTCGTAGCTGTAGTGACCCGCGAGCGCTCCCTGCTCAAGCACCATATACGCGTAATACTTGATCCCGTTCTCATTGCAGTAATCGATTATCGGCTGCTGATCATTACGGATGATACTGAAGTGATTCTGCACAGCACCAAGCTTCAGGCCTTCCTTCGCAAGCAGCTCCTGCGCAAGCTTGATGTGAGCAAGCGAAACATTCGACACGCCCAAAGACTTTATCCTGCCATCCTTCATAAGCGGAATAGCCTCAGCAATATTCTGCTCAAGCGCATTCGGAACATGAATCCAGAACAAGTCGGCATACGACCTTCCCAGACGCGACATACTCTCTTCAAACGACTTGACGAGAGCTCCCTTCTTATACCTCTTCGAAGGCATAAACTTCGTAGAGATAAACACCTCGGGATGATCTGCGATAAGCCCTCCTAAGAACTTCTCACACGAACCCATACCATACACGGCTGCTGTATCCCAGTTAAGGAATCCGAGCTTTATCGCCTCATTAAAGGACTCTGTCAAAGCCTGCGGGTCCTGCTTGTTACCGAACACCATCTTAGTTCCATTCATTCCCGGGCCCCACGCCCATGTACCGATCAATACGTCTTTCATATCTGCCTCCTTATGCCTCTTCTTTAAGTGAACTCTTTATTCTGCTAAGCGATTCCGGCTTGATACCCAGATACGTCGCTATATGCTGCTGTGGCACGCGCCCGATAAGACTTGGGAAACGCTTACGGAAGCTTAAGTACCTCTCTGTCGCATTCTCCACGAGGAACCCATTCTCCCTGTAAAGTTTGTATCGCATCCCGCTCTCGAGCAGCTCTATCCAGATTGTCTTTATCTGCTCTGAAGACATGATAAGCTCTTTCATTCTCTTCGCTTCGAAAAGCATCACCGTCGTCTCCTCAAGAGCCTCCCACATGGCAGCGTATGAGGGATTACCTATAAGGCCGTCGTCCATGCACGCGTTTCCTTCACAAGCGAAAAACCTCGTCACGTCATTCCCGTCGCCGTCAACATAGAAACACCTGGCAACGCCGTTCATAACGATACCGGCATACGTTGAAGGCTCGCCTATACGCGCGAGCACATCGCCTTTGTTATAAACCTTGAACTTAGAAATGCTGATAACCTGATCGAGTATCTGCTCGGGTACATCCAGCTCATATGCCGCGGCCAGATCCGCAAGCTGTTTTATAAGATACGCTTTGTCCATATGCGCCTCCCTTATCTTCTGTTGTTACTATAACAGAATAAAAAGCCACGGCGCATTGACCTATGTTAATTATGCGTTAATCATTGATTCGTACAGAGCGGGACTTAAAGACATCACCAGAACCATCACCGACATACTCATATCGATCAGCCCGTGAGCTATCATTATCGGCAGCGGATTACGATGCTTTCTGTAATGCCAGCACAGCACCAGTGTCAGCGGCAGGAACGCGAAGAAGCGATACAGTATGTACTTCACATCAAAGAACACAGGTATAAAGCAATGCTGTACAGCGAAGAAGAATGCAGGAATGACAACCGCGAGCTTATCGTTCTTGATTATGTTCACGCCGTAACCCAAGTACAGTCCGTCCTCAGCGAAAGGCACAGTCAGCGGAAACAGCAGGAAGTTGATCACTGCGAGCACAGCAGGAATCGGCGCTGCCATCTTTACTGCAGGCTCAGGCATAACTGTCCCGTACAGAAGGAACGCAGTAAGATACATGAATCCCATACCTACGAGGAAGACTATAACGATCATGACGATCACCTGACGGATCTTCGTGACGTCCTTCTTATAGTTAATTAATTCTTTATAAGAGATTCCGCTTCGCTTGGCAGTAATAATAAGCAGCGCGATAGTGATCACATTTACAACAGTAACTACGACGGTCCACCAATTCGTTATATCTTCTACAGTTTTGCCCGTCAGCGCGGCACCGATAACATATATAAGAAGAAACAATACAGAACGAACGGGAAGCAGCCAAGGTAGTTTATGCTTATCCATTGGAACCAGCTTTCTGCTGAAGAACAAAAGCTTCAGACGCACTCTTTATCATTGACATAACCTGCTTCTCAGACGCCTTAAACACACCCGTCGCGATCATAGTCGCGATGCCGTGTGAATACATTATCGTATCCTGAATCACCTTTATAACCTTATCCGGGGCAAGACCCGTCTGAGCACTGATACTTCCGATCATCGCCTCAGAATCAGCTTCACTCGAGATATCATTAAGCGATAACGGCTTATCAAGGGGACATCCGCCAAGATACAGGAACTTAAACAGATTCGGCTCCTTCATAGCCATCTTTATATAAGTGCGCCCCATAAACTCGAACGCATCACCGCCTTCCCTCTTACCGGGATTTGCCTTAGCTACTGCATATTCTCTTGCATAGACCGCGAGCGCCTTGCGAAGTCCTTCCATATTCTCGAAATGCCACACAAGAGGCTGCGACGAGCAGCCGATCTTCTCCGCAAGTGTTCTAATATTAATGGATTCGTATCCGTCAGCAATCAGCATCTGCAGTGCCGCTTCAAGGATAACGTCTTTACCGATAGTAGTCTTACGCGCCATGCTCTTACCTCTATTATATTAGTGCGTTTATATAATTATGCTTATATAATAGATTCAGAATATGCCGTTGTCAATCACGTCAGATTACTTTTTTACCATCTCACGAAGTGCTTCGATATACAGCTGCGCAGGTCTGCTTAAGACATTAGAAGACAAAGTTATGAATCCAATCTGCATATAATCATCTACTGCCAAAGGACGCGCGACGATATTCGGTCCGTTAAGATCCTCATTTATCACACCGCTGCAGATAGTATAACCGTTCATACCGATCAGCAGATTAAACAGCGTCGCGCGGTCACGAACGATCAGCTCCTTGTCACAGTCGAGCGTACTTAAGATCTCCTCAGAGAAATAGAATGAGTTATGACTTCCCTGCTCATATGACAGCCTCGGATACGGCTTTAAGTCGTCGAGCTTGATCCTCTTCTTATTCGAGAGAGGAGAATTCTTTCCCACAAATACATGCGGCTTAGCCACAAACAATTCGTTAAAGACAAGCTCATTGTCACGCAGCGTCTTGGTAATAACGGTCTCATTGAACTTGTTAAGATACAAAAGACCAACTTCGCTTCTTAAAGTTGCCACATCGTTGATGATGTCGTACGTCTCAGTCTCCCTCATATGAAACTCATACTTATCAGGATCCATATCCTTCAGAAGCTTAACAAAAGCCTCCACCGCGAATGAGTAATGCTGTGAAGACACGCAGAACCTTATCTTACCTTTATGTGCTCCGTTATATCTTTCCTCAATGAGATTAGTCTGCTCAAGCACCTGCCTCGCATATCCCAAGAACTCTTCGCCTTCCTTGGTAACTCCTATGCCCTTCTTACTTCTGGTAAAGATTGTGACCGAGTATTCCTTCTCAAGTTCACGGATTGAAGATGTAAGGCTCGGCTGCGCCAGGAACAGCTTCTTCGAAGCCTCCGTTATGCTCCCGGTCTCAGCTATAGTTACGGCGTAGTACAGTTGTTTAAGTGTCATTTCACACCCCATAGAAATCTATGTGTTTTATCTATCCATAGTTTTTGCCTATGTATATATTCCAATTTTATGTATTTTACCCACCGTGTCAATAGGCATATACTCGGCAACATAAAACAGCATTAACAGCAAGGAGAAAACATATGAAGACATCAGTTATCGGCTATCCCAGAATCGGAAAGGACAGAGAGCTCAAGTTCGCCTCCGAGAAATACTTCAAGGGCGAGATCTCAGAGAGCGAGCTCAACGCGACAGCAGCCGCTATCCGCGAAGGCAATCTCAAGGCACAGAAAGCTGCAGGTATCGACTTCATCTCAAGTAACGACTTCTCTTTCTACGACAACGTCCTCGACACAGCCGTACTTTTTAACGTAATCCCCGCAAGATATACAGACCTCGGTCTGTCCGCACTCGACACATATTTCGCTATGGCAAGAGGCTACCAGGGCGAGAAGGGCAACGTAAAGGCTCTCGCCATGAAGAAGTGGTTCAACACAAACTACCACTACCTCGTACCCGAGATCGACGACAGCACTGAAGTAAAGCTTACAGGCAGCAAGCCCGTTGACGAATACAAGGAGGCAGCTTCTCTCGGCGTTAACACAAAGGTTGCTGTTACAGGCCCCTTCACATTCTTAAAGCTTCTTCGCTACACCGGCTCGAAAAGCATCTCAGACTACGCTTCTGTATTTGCAGCAGAGTATGTAAAGCTTATAAGCGAAGTTGCTAACGCATGTGCTGAATGGATCGAGTTCGACGAGCCTTACCTCGTACACGACTTGAGTGCTGAAGACATCAAGATCTTCAAGGATATCTACAACACTATCCTCGGCAGCAAGGGTGACGTAAAGGTACTTATCCAGACTTACTTCGGTGATATCAGAGATATCTACAGCGAAGTAACAGCACTCGCATTCGACGGTATCGGTCTCGACTTCATCGAGGGTAAGAAGACACTCGAGCTTGTTAAGACTAACGGCTTCCCTGCTGATAAGCTCCTCTTCGCAGGTGTAGTAAATGGTAAGAACATCTGGAAGAACAACTACGAGAAGACACTTAACATCATCGACGAGATCAAGTCTGCCGGCGTCGAGAGCATTGTAATCAACACTTCCTGCTCCCTCCTGCATGTTCCTTACACACTCGCAAGCGAGACGAAGCTTACAGATGAGTATAAGAAGCATTTCGCTTTTGCCCAGGAGAAGCTGCCTGAGCTCGTTGAGATCGCTTCCCTTGCAGTAAACAAGGACGAGGCTGTGCTCGAGGCTAACAAGAAGCTTCACGAGAGCCGCGTAAACGCTTACGACGCTAAGGTTCAGGAGAGAGTAAAGAACATCAAGGATTCTGACTACACAAGACTTCCCGAGTTTGCTGAGCGCGAGAAGATCCAGAAGGCAAGATTCAATCTTCCCCTGTTCCCTACGACAACTATCGGTTCCTTCCCTCAGACTGCTGACGTAAGAAAGAACCGTCAGGACTTCAGAAAGGGCAACATCTCCGAGGAGGAGTATGTAAACTTCAACAAGAACAAGATCGCAGAGTGCATCAAGCTCCAGGAAGAGATCGGTCTCGACGTTCTCGTTCACGGTGAGTTCGAGCGTAACGACATGGTAGAGTACTTTGGTGAGCACCTCGAAGGCTACCTGTTCACTGAGAAGGCATGGGTACAGTCCTACGGTACAAGATGCGTTAAGCCTCCGTTCATCTGGGGTGACGTATCACGTAAGGAAGCAATCACAGTTAAGTGGTCCGCATACGCTAAGAGCTGCACAGACAAGGAAGTTAAGGGCATGCTCACAGGCCCTGTTACGATCCTTAACTGGTCATTCCCCCGTGAGGATATCTCCATCAAGGAAAGCACGCTGCAGATTGCACTTGCTATCAGAGACGAGGTTCTCGACCTCGAGGCTAACGGCATCAACATCATCCAGATCGATGAGGCTGCACTTCGTGAGAAGCTGCCTTTAAGAAAGTCCGACTGGTACAGCGAGTATCTTGACTGGGCTATCCCTGCATTCAGACTCGTCGCTTCCGGAGTAAAGCCTGAGACTCAGATCCATACACATATGTGCTACAGCGAGTTCACGGACATCATCCCTGCTATCGACGCGATGGATGCTGACGTCATCACTTTCGAGGCTTCAAGATCAGATCTTCTCATCCTCGATTCACTGAAGGGAAACAACTTCAAGACTGAAGTAGGCCCCGGTGTTTACGATATCCACAGTCCCCGTGTTCCTTCTGTTGATGAGATCGTTACAGCTCTTACAAAGATGAGAGCAAAGATCGACGACAGCAAGCTCTGGGTTAACCCTGACTGCGGCCTTAAGACCCGCGGCAACGAAGAGACAGTTAAGAGCCTTAAGAATCTTGTAGAAGCAGCTAAGTCATTAAGATGAAGATAACCGATCTTTACAAGAATAATAAGAGAACTCTGTCGTTCGAGATCTTTCCTCCTAAGAAAGATGACGAGCTTCGTAATATCGATGCGACTCTCGAGGTCCTGTCTGAGCTTACTCCTGACTTTATAAGCGTTACCTTCGGCGCAGGCGGATCTTCCAACTGCAACAGGACCATCGAGCTCGCTAAGAAGATCAAGTACGAGTATAAGATAGAACCTGTGGTTCATCTTACCTGCCTTCACTACGACAGAAACGAGATCGATGAATTCGCTCACGTGTTAAAGGCTGAGGGAATCGAGAATATCCTCGCGCTTCGCGGGGATCCGAATCCCAATGCACCTGCCAAGAATGACTTCAAGAATTCATCGAATCTCATCTCTTACTTGAAAGACCGTAATGACTTCTGTTTCCTCGGTGCGTGCTATCCTGAGTGCCATCCTGAATCTCCTGATACGATAAGCGAGATCAGAAGTCTTAAGAAGAAGGTCGATGCAGGTGCTGAAGTTCTGCTGTCACAGTTATTCTTTGATAACAGCATCTTCTACCACTTCCACGAGGAGTGCCGAATCGCGGATATCAACATACCGATAATCCCGGGCATAATGCCGGTTATCAACGCTGCCCAGATCAAGAGAATGGTGTCTTTATGCCATGCCTCATTACCCTTAAGATTCCAGCGCATAGTTAATCGCTATGAGAATAACAAGGATGCTCTGTTCGATGCAGGAATGTCTTATTGCTTAAGTCAGATAATCGATCTGCTCGTTCACGACACGCGCGGAATACACCTGTATACGATGAACAACCCGCTCGTCGCACGCCGCATATGTGAAGGTATTAAGAATATCGTTTAAGAAATATCAGTGAATCAGATCGCCGGTAGGAAGCCTTGTCCACGCCAGAGGCAGCAGTTCTGCTATATCAGTCTTTATAACCTCGCCGTTCTCATCGGCGAGGATTACTTTTATGTCAGGAGAATACTCCATCAGCATCTGGCGGCAGTTCCCGCACGGCGAGAAAAGACCTGCCGGGCCGTCAGGATGGACAGAAACGATCGTATCGAACTCGTGGCATCCGTTAACCTTCGCGTTGCCTACAGCAATAAATTCAGCGCATGAGCCGTGAATGCAGTCACAGTTAACTCCGTGATATAAAGTTCCGTCCTTTGCCTTCAGACAGCATCCTACTGTATGGAAAAAATTACCCGGCACACGAGCCTTCTCGAGTGCGGCATACGCCTCATCGATAAGCTTCATGTCATCCGGGGTTACTTCGTACTTTCTCACTTGTGTTATTCCGTAAACAGACAGTACTTGCCACTGGCGTCTGCTACATGCTCATAAGCTTCAAAGAGCTTCATAAATGCATTGTAGACTGCAGTCCATCTCATTACTTCAAGAGGATCTGTACCGTCAACATACAACTTCTTCATGTTGATCTCATATATCTTCTTATACTCAACACAGAAATTATCCAGTTCGAGAAGATCCTTAATCGGGATATTAGCTTTATTGATCTTTCTTAAGCGGTTCATAAGGTCAGCCATCTTAACAGCACCTGAACCTGCACTCATAAAGCTGGAAACGATATTATCCTTAACCTCATAGATATTAAGTCTGATAAATGTCTTAGCGACATCGTATATCAAATCAGTACAGGCCTCGATTGCTGTGATCATGTCATACATAAGCATGCAATCAGGATCTCTGTAGAGCTTATTCTCTTCATAATAATACTGGATCTCATGAACGATATTATCCGCTTCATCTTCAAGCGATGAGATATGTCTTACAACAAAATCAAAGTCCGCATCTTCATCAATAAGTTCACACAGAACCTCAGCCTCTGATATCAAAGACTGACATAGTCTGCTTGTAGCTGCGAACACATACTCGCGATCTGTTTCTTTCATCCGTAACCCCAAAGCTTCAAGAGATAAATATATTTTACCATAAAAAAGCCGGGACACATCATCCCGGCTTAATTAATCAATCTACTTACAGGATATTAAGTACTCTATTAGAGTGCAGAAACCTTGGAAGCGCCTTCTTCAGCTGCCTGATTGTCTACGATAAGCTCAACAGCTCTGGGTGTGCAGACGAATGTTGTCTTAACAGGTGTAGGCTCGATCTTACCGTCGAGGGAGTAAACTGCACCGGAGATGTAGTCAACAACTCTCTGGTTGTTAGCGTTAGGTGTAAGGTTGCAGATTACGATATGTCCTTCACGGATATGATCACAAACGATCTGAGAAGTTCTGATGTCATAGGGTGAAAGCATTACAACTGTTGCTGTGGAAGCAGATCTTACGGGAGTTGTTGTTGCGACCGGCTGCTGTACGTATGTCTGTGTCTCAGGCTGCATATAAGGTACCTCTTCCTGGAATGAATCATAAGAGTTGTCGTACTCAGACTCGCCTGCATCATCGTACTCTTCCATGTCGTAAGCGCTGTACTCACCCTCTTCTACGTCCTCATAATCATAAAGCTTCTTCATGAAATCAGAAAACTTGCCCATACTTTTCGTTCCTCCTAATTTAATTGTATGTAAACCACAAAACCCGCGTGGTTGATAAAAAGTATGAGTTGATAATACAAATTGAAAATCACTTGCACAAGTAATTTTGAGCAGTTGTAAATCAATGGAAAAATAAAGAAATTTTACTGTAACATAGGCTCCGTTCTATGTTACACAAGAAATCAAATCAGGGCTTTACAGCGCTTCTATCGCCAAAAATCGCGGTTCCGATACGCACGCAGGTACTGCCTTCTGCTATCGCTTCCCGGTAATCTCCGCTCATTCCCATAGAAAGCGTATCCCAGCATGAAGGATCCTTTACAGAAGCCTTAAGCTCCTCGAAGATCTCTCTTGTCTTCGCGAAAACAGGTCTTGCCTGCCCCGGTGCCGTCTCTATGGGAGCCATTGTCATAAGGCCTCTCATACGTACGCCTTCCATAGAAGACACAGCTTCCACTGCAGCCTTAAGCTCTTCAGGACTAAAGCCGTGCTTGCTCTCTTCCCCTGAGATATTTCCCTGCAGGAGTATATCTGTTACAAGTCCTGCCGCAGCGGATCTTTTCGATATCTCCTCGGCAAGCTCCAGAGTGTTAACGGAATGAATAAGGTATGTCTTACCTATAATGTACTTTACTTTATTACGCTGGAGGGTACCGATAAGATGCCAGTTAGGCGTAAGGCCCAACTCAGACAGGCGCTCTATCTTAGGCACAAGCTCCTGCACACGGTTCTCGCCAAGGTCCTTAAGACCGCCTGCAAAAGCTGCCTCAGCATACTCTACGGGGAAAACCTTGGATACACCTATAAGCGTTACAGAAGACGTATCCCTGCCCGAATCACGACAGGCATCTGCGATGTTATTACGTACTGCTTCTGTATTGTTCTTTAATTTAATTAATAAGTCTTCAGTGTAATCCATATCAGCCCACCTGGTCTCCCGGACTGACGGAGTTCGGATTAGTAATATATACAGTCTGAAGATTAGGCACAGAACCGTCACCCATAGGAGTAATGATCGCGAACTCACGATCATAGTCGACGATGAGTACGCCAAGCTCATTACAGAAGCCCTGATCGTTGATATAAAGTGTAGCAACGCCACGGTTGTAATCAGGGTTAACAAGGCTCGATACAGGCACACGCAGGCCTCTTGTCTCAGTGATAACGACCTCGATATCAACGGATCTTACATCGAGCAGATCCTCAACGTATCTTGTCGTAGAGAAAACAACAAGGTAGTTGCCGTTAGATGTGGGCTGTATTCTTTCTACGATACACTTACCGATACTAAGGCCCTCAGATCCTACGATGATCGTATGCTGTGAACCAACCTCGAACGCAGCTGAAGGGGCATCGGATTCATTCAGGAAGCAAGCGATGTACTGATCCTGATTGCTTGCGATTCTTGCTACGTTATCGCCTGCCTCTACAACGAGGTCGGAAGTGATAACACCTGTAGCATTATTAATATAGTCTCCTATAGTCCCGGGATCCGCATTAAGCAGAACCTCATAGTTCAGTACAGTCTCGAGTCCGTCGAGCTTAAACGATACGATACCCGGCTCGGTAGCATTAATGATGGAAGCTCTGTTCTGAAGCTGTGACTCGTATCCTCTCTCGTCCGCTCTTAACACACGGAGTCTCTCATCATCGAAGTCGAGACCTGCAAGCTCGAGTTCTCTTTGGTTAAGAAGAACCGAGATGGAAGACGAATAAGAAGAAAGCTCCGACAGATTACCTTCTATGGAGTCTATTCTCAACATATTAATGATAGGATTCAAAGACTGATCGATATCGTTGTAGATTACATCCGCACCCTCTGCAAGGCCGTTAGCGATAAGCTCCTGCTGAACATCGGAGATCTGTGACTGTGTGCTTCTCAAGTTCTCAACAACAGTCTGCATATCGGAAGGAACTACCATCGCGATAGACTGGCCTGCTGCGACACGTGAACCCTCAGCAGCCTGCGTTACAAAGTCGCCGCCGTGGTCAGACGCGATAACACTCTCATTACGCACGATGATTGCCCTCGAGCCGATAGTATGCTCGATAGAACCGTTAGTAACAAACTCGAGATTAGGCTTTACTGCAAAATAATCGAAAAGGTGATGCACTACAAACAGCAGTACGAGAACACCTGCAAGCACAAGCGCGATTGCTACGGCAGAATTAATAAGAGCCTTTCTTCTTGAAGACTTCTTTCTAATCTCATTAGGAGTGGGATTAGCCTGAGACTTAAGTTCCTTGGAAGACTTAGGCTCGGGCTCGCCCTTCATGGGGATGGCAGCCTGAGGAATCGGCTTAGGCTCATTTCTGTGCTTGGGCTCAGGTCTCTTTCCCTGCTGAGGCTTCTTACCCTGCTGGGGCTTCTTTACCTGCTGCTTCTCGCCGGACTGAGGTCTGTTCCCCTGAGGTCTGTTGCCATTCTTGTTGGCACCCGGCTGCTGCGGCTTAGGCGGACGCTTACCGTCGGGAGCATTAGTATGCTGAGCCTTGCGTTTACGGCGCGCAGGATCAACGGGAGCCTTGGGAGCGCCGGAAGCAGGCTTCTTACCGCCCGTTCTGCTCCTTCTTCTCTCGCGATCTTTATCGCTTTGCTCAAACCATTGTTTATTCTCGTTATCCGACATAATCAACCGTAAGTCAGTT
>JAFZPX010000036.1 GCA_017552455.1 Clostridiales bacterium | reverse complement strand
GTGCTGGATGAGAAGTATGACTACAAGAGGTTTTTCGAGCAGCTGCAGCTCATTACTCTTGCTGAGAGCCTCGGAGGCGTGGAGTCTCTCGTATGCCATCCCGCGTCCATGACTCACGCTGCGATCCCCGCGGACATCCGTAAGGAAGTGGGCATCGTGGATGAGCTCATAAGACTGTCGGTAGGTATCGAAGATGTTGATGATCTGATCGCAGACTTGAAGCAGGCCATCGAGAATTCCGCGAAGTAAGACGGAGAACAGGAGATCACTATGGAAAACGTATTTGAAGACATAAGAGGCATGATCGGCAACACTCCGATCCTTAAGATCAATCATATGGGCGTCAAGCCCGGAGTAAATGTTTATGCGAAGCTTGAATTAATGAATCCCGCAGGTTCCGTTAAGGATCGCGTCGGAGTGTACATGATCGATGACGCGAAGAAGCGCGGCATCCTCAAGGAAGGCGGCACCATCGTTGATGCCACAGCAGGCAACACGGGTATCGGCATCGCTATCGCGGCGCTGAACCAGGGCTTCAAGGTAATCTTCACGGTGCCCGAGAAGTTCTCCATCGAGAAGCAGAAGGTCATGAAGGCACTCGGAGCCGAGATCATCCACACGCCCCGTGAAGACGGCATGCTCGGTGCGGAGAATCTTGCGGAGGAGATATTAAAGAAGACCCCCGGAGCCGTGTCTTTAAGACAGTTCAGAAACCCCGCGAACCCGCTCGCACACTACGAGACAACGGGTCCCGAGATCTACCGCCAGCTCGACGGCAAGATCGACTACTTCGTGGCAGGCGCAGGCTCGGGCGGAACATTCTCGGGTGTAGTTAAGTACTTGAAGGAGCAGGACGCGAATATCACCGGCGTTCTTGCTGATCCTTACGGCTCCACCATCGGAGGCGGCGAGCACTTCGATTACAACATCGAGGGCATCGGCAACGACTTTATCGCAGATACGATGGATATCACTCTCGTAGATAAGGTCATCAAGATAACAGACGATGAAGCGTTCGAGACTTCGAGATTGCTTGCGCTTCACGAAGGTATTCTCGCAGGTTCGTCTTCAGGTGCGGCTCTGGCTGCGGCACTGAAGCTCGCCGAGGAGATTGAAGAAGGAAACATCGTAACGGTATTCCCCGACAGAGGAGACCGCTACTTAAGCAAAGGATTGTTTGATTAATGGGAAACGTTTACGAACTTAATAATGTCTACAAGACCTATAAGAATGACGGCAGGGAATTTACGGCATTAAAGGGCGTGAGTCTGGAAGTAAAAGAAGGCGAGATCTTCGGCATCATCGGCATGAGCGGTGCAGGTAAGTCAACGCTTGTGAGGACCTTGAACCGCCTCGAGGAAGTCACTTCAGGCACCGTCAGCTTCTACGGCAAAGACCTTGCATCGTTAAAGCCTAAGGAGCTCAGGGGAGTTCGTCATTCGATATCGATGATATTTCAGGGATTCAACCTCCTTAACCAGAGGACGGTAATCCAGAACGTGGAGCAGTCGCTTAAGATTATCGGCACGCCCCGCGAGCAGCGCCGCAAGAAGGCAGAGCAGATGCTCGAGATCGTGGGCCTGCTCGAAAAGAAAAACGAGTACCCCGCACGCCTCTCGGGAGGACAAAAGCAGCGCGTCGCGATAGCGCGTGCACTTGCGGTAGATCCGAAGGTTCTGCTGTGCGACGAGGCAACGAGTGCACTCGACCCGAAGATCACGGGTGAGATCCTGGATCTTCTTAAAAAGATTAACGAAGAGCGCAAGTTAACGATAATAATCATCACTCATGAGATGGCAGTGGTCGAGAAGATATGCGACCGCGTCGCGATCATAGACGACGGTAATCTTGCTGAGATCGGAGACGTTAAGGAAGTCTTCTCGAATCCTCGGAGCAAGGCTGCAAAGAAACTCGTGTTCCCGAGCAATCCTTTCGAGGCGTCTCATCCTGACGGGAAGGTGATAAGGCTTGTTTTCGACGGGACGCAGTCGAGTGTGCCGTTTATCGCGAACCTCGTGGAGAAGACCGGCATCAAGGTAAATATCCTGAGCGCTAATACGAAGAGTGTCGGCGGTATCGGGTACGGTCAGATGATCGTGGAACTGCCGGAGAGTCAGAAAGAGAGGCAGACCGCGATCGATTTCTTCAAGGACGGCGGGCTGTCCGTGGCGGAGGTGAGTTAAATGAGTGATTATATTAAAGATGCGATCATAACAGGTGTGTGGGAGACGCTTATCATGACGTTCTTCTCGTCGCTGTTATCATATGCGGTAGGACTGCCGCTCGGCGTGGTATTGTACTCGACGTCGAAGGGAAGACTTCTCGAGAACAAGGCGGTAAATGCGGTAGTCGGAACGATCGTTAATATCACAAGGTCGCTGCCGTTCCTGATCCTGCTGGTGCTGCTGATCCCGTTTACCAGATTCGTTGTCGGTAAGTCGATCGGCACCACGGCGGCCATCGTGCCTCTTACTATCGGTGCGATCCCGATCGTTGCAAGAATGGTCGAGGCGTCATTGAACGAAGTGCAGCCCGGCATCATCGAGGCGGCGACATCGATGGGCGCGTCACCTCTGTATACGATTATTCATTTTATTATTCCCGAGGCTATGCCTTCATTACTGCAGGGTGGTGCGATCAATGTCGCGACAGTGCTCGGTTACTCAGCGATGGCGGGCGTTATCGGAGGCGGCGGCCTCGGTGCGATAGCTTTGCAGTACGGCTACTACCGTTACGACAAGCCGGTTCTGTGGACGACAGTTACGCTTCTGATAATTATGGTAATGCTGATACAGGAATTCGGCATACGACTGTCGAAGAAGCATCGTAAAGTTTGATGGGTAAGTAAGTTCATTGCACCTTTTCCTTCTGTTTTGGAAAAGGTGCAATTATTTTGGTGTTTTGTTGCACCAAATCCCGTATTAAGAAATAAAGTGCAAAATGATCGGCGATTATTGCACTATTTATAAGTATTCGTAAAAAGGTGAAATAAATAAGGCTGTTTGTTGCACTTTTTCTTTGTTTTTCGAATAAGGTGCGCAGGGCGCGAGGGAAAAACTATTGACAGCATAATCCGCTCAGTGTATAGTTTGTATTACAAGGAGTAATACAAAGCATACACAAGCTTTGGAAAGGCGGTAGATTATGGATAAGAAGAAAGTAATTAAGTATGTAATCATCACATACGCGATCGCATGGGCACTTCAGATCGCCGGTGCGCTTTATATGGTGAACAACCCCGGAATGACGGGGCAGATGGTCTTTAAAGGAAGCATGGCGGTCTGTATGTTTGCTCCGTTGGCAGCTGCGTTGCTCGTCAAAGCAGACTTCAGGAGCATGGGATGGAAGCCGAAGTTTAAGGGCAATATCGGATGGCTGTTCTTCTGCGCATATGCTTCGACTATCCCGACGGTTCTGGGTGCTGCTTTATTCTATGGAATCTTCCCGAATCTTCTGGATACGAGCGGATCATATCTGATCGCACAGGGCGAGGCTATGGGTGTTGATATCGAAGAGCAGCTGGCGAATACAGGACTTACCATTCAGACATATATGCTGACATCTCTCGCAGCTTGCATATATGCTCCTTTTCTTAACATCATCACAGCGATCGGCGAGGAAGTGGGCTGGAGAGGGTTCCTTTATCCCGAGCTTAACAAGAGCTTCGGCAAGATCGGCACATGGCTCATCGGAGGAACGATCTGGGGAGCTTTCCATTTTCCTTCCATAATCTTCGGAGGCTACGAGTACGGATTCGATTATCTCGGCAAGCCTGTGCTGGGCCTTATAGCTTTCACTATAACCTGCATAGCATTGGGTGTTTTGGAAGAGATCGTCTACAGCAGAACGAAGAGCATATGGTATGCGGCACTGATGCACGGATCAGTCAATTGCATCGGCACTCTTCCGTTGATGCTCTTAAATGTTAACGATCCGACAGTTGATAAGTACATGATACTCGGCCCCTACATGAACGGCCTTATCGCAGGAATCCCTCTTATCATAATCGCAGCCATCATGGGTGCGATAGCAATTCGCAAGCAGAAGGCAAAGGAGGTATCAGTATGATCATTAGAATCGATGAATACTCTGATGTACCTATCTACATGCAGATCAGAAACCAGATAGTTATGGGAATCTCCTCGGGCGAGTTGAAGCCCGGGGAGCAGCTCCCCACTGTAAGAGCACTCGCGCTCGAGATAGGAATTAATACGATGACGGTCAGCAAGACTTACCAGCTATTAAAGCAGGAAGGCTACATCATGACTGACCGTAAGAACGGCGCGCGAGTGCGTGAGAATATCTCGCAGAGCGGCGTCATCAGCGAAGAGAATAAGACTGAGCTTCGCCGCATAGTATCGGAAGCGCGCCTCTCCGGCGTTGCCAAAGAGACATTGAAGAACCTCATAGATGAGTTCTATTGAGGAATAGGAGGATAAGGTTATGACATGGCTTATTAAAGTAATTATGTTTGTCTGCATTGTGCCGACAGTAATCCTGATGTATATGCTCGGCTTCTCGAAGAATCCCGGAAGAAAGAAGCTGATCTTGGGCGTACGTGACAACCCGAAGTTTCACGAGGGGGAAGGTCAGAAGAAGTTCGATGCAATCGTAGACTCAGCACGTAACGGCGGTCTCATCATCACTGTAGCTGTTGTTATTATGAGCATCATCATGCTGTTCCTGCCTGTTACGGGTAACACGCTTCTTGCATGGGTCCTGCTTGTTTTCGCGCTGTTCCTCGTAGCAGTTCCTTACGGCAAGGGCAACACGGAGCTCAAGAACCTCAAAAGGCAACTCGGCATCACGAAGTCCGGCGTCACATACACGGACATCACGAGCACGAACGTAGTACATGCGCTGAAGCTGCCCTGGGTCATCCTTCCTAATGCACTCGCACTTATCGGAACCATCGCAGCTGTCCTCATCGACCTCGGCGTCACCGGAGTAACGGCAGCGGCAGAGAAGTACGCGCTCACAACGATGAGCCTGTCGTTTCTGTTCGTAAGCGTCATTCTGGTTCCTCTCGCGGTCATGATGGACAACACGCGCAATATGGTCATCAGCCGTGACAGCAACATTAACGCGAACTACAACAGGGCAAAGAAAAAGACATGGGCTGACATCTTCGTCGCGATGAGCTGGGTTAACACACTCTGCCTTATCGCATACGATATCGTGCTCGTGTTCACGGACAGTGAGGCAGGCGTGTATGTGGGCATAGTTGCATACGTGGTAGTTTTGATGGCGATCGTCATCATCGGCGTCATCAACCAGAATCAGATCGAGAGAAGATACGAGCGCGACACGGAACTCGAGCTCCAGGATGACGACGACAACTGGATCCTCGGCATGTTCTACTACAACAAGAACGACACTCGTCTTAATGTCGAAAAGCGTTTCGGCTACGGCGGCACAGTCAACCTCGCACACCCGGCAGGTAAGGTTATAGGTGTAGTAAGCTTGCTCGTCCTCGTAGGATCGGTAATCTTGATCATCTATCTTAATGCTACAGGACAGCTCGATACTTCAGCGGGTGTTTAATGATTTTTTAAGAATTCTGTTAGTATAGTGCTAGTTAATAAAGAAAGAATAGGGGATAGATATATGAAAAAAGCTATTAACCTGATACTTACAACAGCAATTCTTTTTACACTGTCGGGCTGCTACTCTATGTATCAGCTTGATCCCGCGTCAAGAACTGAGCAGGAGCTCGTGCATGATCTGCACTCAGGCGACGGTGTGACTCTAAGATATTTTGATGAATTGGATTATACAGATATCGAGTATGAGGAGATCTACTGGCAGTCGAATGACAGACTTGCAGTGGGACCGACTGAGCCTTGGTATGCAGGTGTCCTTTACTTAAGCGAGGAAGAGGCTGACAGGCTGTGGGACGAGTACGAGTGGGAGGAATGTGAGTTCCCTGATATCGAGATGTACGATATCGAGGTTCCTCAGACCGATTCGAACCTGTGGTGCAGCTCTGATGATTTCAATCAGTATATTGCAGACCAGGCAGTTCAGGTTATAGATATCGCGTTCAACGGCGACGTATTAGTTTTCTATCTGAAGGTCTACTGATAAATAGTATTAGCAATATATAGCTCCAAGTAATATAACGGGTTATCAATTCGATTGATAACCCGTTATCATTTTCTACCTATTGAACTGGTAGGCAATATGGATTATAGTATCACCATCACGAACGAAAGGAGACGCGAGAATGTACAGAACATACGATACAGGGATAACGATGATGTGTTGTCGAATGCTGAACTCCCGGGTACGCCAAATGGCCTCGGCGCAGAACATTAACTCGCGCCTCGAGAAAGAACGATGTTGAAGCAAAATGCTTTGAAACATATGCCATGTGCCCGGGAGTAAATGAACGCCACCCGGGCTTTTTTATGCCAAACAAATCAGAACAAAAAACATTATTAAAACAAATAGGAGATCACAAAAATGAATAAGTCAATTAAGAGAATAATCGCAACAGCAGTAACACTTTCCATCGCAAGCTCTTTCGCAGCTTGCGCAGCAGATGAGACAGAGGGCACAGTACTCGGTGAGTCAAGAGAGAACACAGTCATTACAGTAGGCGCTAACATCACTCCTCACGCAGAGATCCTCGAAGTAGCAAAGCCGATCCTCGCAGAGCAGGGCATCACACTTGAGATCGTTCAGCTCGAAGATTCAGTTACACCTAACACAGGCGTTATCGAGGGTTCACTCGATGCTAACTACTTCCAGCATGTACCTTACCTCGATCAGTTTAACCTCGAGAATGGTTCCGACCTCGTATCCATCGGTGCAGTTCACTATGAGCCGTTCGGTATCTACGCAGGTAGAGTTTCTGATCTTGCTGACCTTCAGGATGGCGCCGTTGTTGCAGTACCTAATAACGTAACAAACGAAGCAAGAGCATTGCTCCTCCTCGCACAGGAAGGACTTCTCGTATTGAGTGACGATGCAGGCATCAACGCTACAGTAGAAGATATCGTTGAGAACCCTCTTAACATCCAGTTCGAAGAGCTTGCACCTGAGCAGCTTGTAGCAGCACTCCCTGACGTAGACGTAGCAGTTATCAACGGTAACTACGCTATCGAGGGCGGACTCCATGTAAGTCAGGCACTCGCAGTAGAGGCAAATGACGGACTCGCTGCACAGACATACGGCAACATCATCGCTACATCACCCGAGCATGCTGACGACCCTGCACTCCAGGCTCTCGTAGAAGTACTCCAGGGACCTGAAATCGCTGAGTACATCAACAACACATACGACGGCGCAGTAGTACCCCTTTACGGAAACTAATCTCGTACAAAAAGGAGATCACATACGATGATAGGTTTTGAGTACTACAACCCGGCTAAGATAGTTTTCGGTGAGGGTGCAGAGCAGAGTTTAAGCAAGCTTCTTAAGAATTATAAGGTTACCTCTTTGCTGCTGGTTACAAGCGGCGACTTCATAAAAACTCTCGGCATCTACGATGTTATTAAGGCTGCCGTTGATGAGTTAGGTATTAAGTTCTCCGAGAGCGGCGAAGTAGTACCGAACCCTTCCATCGAACTTGTAAGAAAGCTTGTCGAACAGGGCAAGAAAGACGAAGTAGATTTTGTTCTGGCTGTCGGTGGAGGTTCCTCCATCGACACAGCCAAAGCAATAGCTCTCGGTATACCGTACGATGGCGATGTCTGGGATTTCTTCGATAAGGGCGTAAACCCTGAAACAGTCCTTAACATCGGCGTCATCGCGACAACGGCATCGAGCGGATCCGAGACATCTAACTGCGCTATCCTCTCATACGGAGAGTGGAAGAAGGGCTTCGAGGATGACCGCATTATCCCCAAGTTCGCGATAATGAATCCGAGATACACAGCGAACCTTCCTTCTTATCAGACTAACGTGGGTATCGCAGACGTTCTGTCACATCTTCTGGAAAGATACTTCTCCGACGAGAAGAATTCAGACACAACTGACTATCTCATCGAAGGTGCGATCAGAGCATTACTGGTAAACGCAGACAGGCTGCTCGAGGATCCTACAAACATCAACGCAAGAGCAGAGATACAGTGGCTCGCTTCAGTGGCACATAATAATTTCCTTGATGCCGGAAGAAGAGCTGACTGGGGATCACACCGAATCGAGCATGAGTTGTCCGCACAATACAACATTACACACGGCGAGGGCATGGCGGTAGTCTTCACAGCATGGACGAAGTACATCGCAGACATCAAGCCTTGGAGACTCGCACTGCTCGCATCAAGAGTTTACGGCAAAGATCCGTACGACTATTCAGAGAAAGAACGCGCGCTGCTTTTGTCTTCTGAACTCGAATTGTTCTTCAAGAAGTTAGGACTCAAGACTCATCTGTCAGAACTCGGAATAACAAACGAAGACTTTGAAGTAATGGCGCAGCGTGCGACCGCCGGCGGTGAAGTTGGGCATTATGTTTCACTTAACGCATCGAAGATAATCGATATATTACAAATTGCACTTTAATAAATGTGAAAAGGAGATCACAACAATGGCAAGAATTAAATTGGTAGAGCAGAATGAAGCAACAGGCGCAGAGAAGGAGCGTTATGACGAGCTCGCAGGCAGAAATGCAGTAACGAACATGAAGAAGGGACTTCTGAATGACGCTGCTACATACGACGCATTCATGGCTTGGTATACATCATGGAACCGCCTCGTAGAAGTAATCGGTGAGAAGGACGCTATCCTCTTCGCACATAAGATATCCACAACGAATTCATGCCAGTTGTGCTCACTGTTCTTTATAAGCGATGTTAAGGGATTGGGCCTCGATCCCGCGAACCTCGTATACGACGAGAAGGAGACACTGCTTACCACATTGGCAGAGCAGATCGTAAAGGATCCTACGGCAGTATCGGATGAGCTGTTCGTTGAGTTGAAGAAGTTCTTCAACGATCAGGAACTCGTAGTCATCGTAGGTTTCGCAGGTCAGATGATCGCTACAAATAACTTCAACTCAGTATTTAAGATCGATGTCGATCAGCGCCTGCTGCCGCTTGTACAGGAGTTCAAGCCGGCAACATGGAGAGCTGATATTAAGAAGTGATCCTATGAGCAACATTCTCGCATTCGGAGATTCGAACACGTGGGGTCTGATACCGGGCAGTAAGCCTCATCAGAGATTCCCCCGCGAGGTCCGATGGACAGGGATCCTGCAGTCTCTGCTACCCGATGCGAGGATCATAGAGGAAGGCTTATGCGGCAGGACAACGGTTTACGAGGACCCGTTAAGACCGGGGAGACGAGGTTTATCGTCTCTCCCCGGTATCCTCGAGAGCCAGTCGCCTCTTGACGGTGCGATCATAATGCTGGGCACCAACGACTGCAAGACGATCTACGGAGTTTCCTCTTACACGATCGGACGAGGCCTTGAGTTGAACCTCGATGTTCTTGAGAAGTTTGTTGATCCCGCTAAGACCTTGCTGGTCTCGCCCCTTCATCTTGGCGATGATGTGTGGAGGCCCGAGAAGGATCCTGAGTTTGATAAGCACTCGATCGAAGTAAGTCATGAGCTTAAAGCTGTTTATGAGGCAATAGCCGTGCGCCGAGGGTTGCACTTCCTGGCGGCTTCGGATATAGCTTCTCCGAGTTCAGTTGACGACGAACACTTTGATGAGGAAGGGCATAAGCTTTTCGCGCAGGCGGTGCTTAAAAATATAAAAGAAATGAAATTG
>JAFZPX010000035.1 GCA_017552455.1 Clostridiales bacterium | reverse complement strand
TATAGCCCCCGTTTTTGCTATAGTCAGACTGTAAGTTTAGAATGGTTTTCACAAAAATATTCTAACAATAAACGGGCCTTTCGGGGTCCGTTTTTTGTTGCAAAATTAAAGGAGCTGTCTCGTTACTTTTGAGACAGCCCCCGCAGCTTCAACTAGTGTAAATCAGTTGATCAGAAAAGATCTACAGACTTACCTTCCTTATCGAAGATCTTCTTCTCTGCAGCAACTACATAAACGTCACCGCCGAGCTTAGCAGCCTTCTTCTCGATAGCCTTAACATCAATCTGCTGACCGTCGATCTCGAAGATGATCTTTCCGAGCTTCTTTGCAGGAGCCTTCTTAGCAGCTGTCTTCTTAGCTGTTGTCTTCTTAGCTGTTGTCTTCTTAGCTGTAGCCTTCTTTGCAGCGGGCTTCTTAGCTGTTGTAGCCTTAGCTGCTGTAGCATTTGTCTCGATTGCCATAATCGTATTCCTCTTTCTATTTGTTTTTTGTTTTAGTAACAAGACACATTGTAAAAGTCTTAAAACTATTCGTCAATTATTTTTTATATAGCAATTTATCTAAATATCACTCCATTACAAGTACCTCTTTATCAACATACTTCTCATAAATCTTCCATATAGTAAAAAACTCGTCGATAGTAATCGCATGATTTCCTGTTGGCGTCACCACTGGAATACCCGGCATTCCGTCCGCATACAGCTTATGCGTTATGTTCACATACACCCAGTCACAACACTCGTAGTGCCCCTTGTGCCACGCGTACTTAAACCCGTTCTCGATAAGCCACTTATAGAACGGCGCGTTGATGTCGTGCAGCGACGGATCCTTCACAAGAAAACTCTCCACCTTCACTCTGCTGATAATGATTCTCTCTTCCATATACGTTTCCTCCGCAAGTAAGTTTCCACAAAGATTCCACGCAGCGAAAAGCCCCATCGCAACCGACGGGGCTTCTCACAGAAAGGAGATACTACTATGACAATACACATAACCCCATCGTTCAAGCTTTAGCACCTTGCCGCAGGGAAAATGAGGAAAAACCTTCGACAGGTTGCTGTGCAGTCATCGGGCTTGTCCCTCGTGCACTCTTTATGGTAACTACAGTATATCATCCCTCTTCCACCCATGAGTGCCATTAATGGGACTGATTCAGATTAACTCTCATCTTATCCCCCCGTCTGAAAGTGCTGATAATCCCTCGGGTTATTCCAGCTTCCGCCCCACGTCCATCCGCGCGCCGTGAACAGCTGATAAGCATAATCCGCCTCCGTGATCACATGCGGCACATCCGCCGACCTGCCCGCCACATACGCAGCAGCATTCTCATGCTCACACGACAGCGACCCGTCCGCGTTCACCCGCACATACGGATTCTGCTGCGGGTTCAGATCAATCGCGAGTCCCAGCGCATGCCTCGACAAACTTCCCCCGCCCGTCGCCGGCCTGTAGCAAAAGCAACTCGTATTATTGTGGTCGATCGAATTCGTATCCGAGTCCGTGCCGTTGCCCACCCAGAAATCGTCGATCAGATACATTGAGTATATCTCATACCGCGCCTCGCACAGAAGTTCGAAAATCTCCGTCACCTCATCCGCGACAGCAGCATTCACTATCATCTCTCCCACCTGATACTCCCCGTCGAAATTCACATGCAGCACCTTAAGGTAACGAAGCTCACTTAATGCGATGTCGTCGTTATACACGAATGACTGCCCCGCGATTCTCTGGTACACAGCATCGCCCTCGCAGATCTCGCTCACAGTAAAGTACTGGCTCAGGTTAGTGGAATCAATCAACTCATCCGCGATCACATCCCCCGGCGCGTACCCGTCAATCGACGTGAGCACTGCAGGCGTGGGAGTCGGGGTAATGGTAGGAGTGGGAGTAACTGTAGGAGTCAAAGTAGGAGTCGGTGTAGCCGTCGGCTCTGGCGACGGCGTAGACAACACTGACGATTCGGTAACAACCTCAACCGTCTCGCCGCCCTGCCCGCGCATCAGCAATACACCGACAACGCCGACCAAACACAAACAAACGCAGGCCGCCACAACGAGACCTATCAGCCTCCTGCGCTCCTGCCTGCATCTACCAACACTTTTATGCTTCATACACCCGGATCCAACAAATTCAGCAGGTACGTTAGACCATACAACAAAGGTCCTGCAATCGACAAAACAAGATTCGTGACAGCAACACCTTTATAACCCACCGGAGGCTTATCGCGCGAGACAAGAGCCTTGATGGAAAGAATAATATTGATGAGCGGCCAGACAACAACAAACAGAATGAAGGTCACAGAATCCACAACTTCAAGAGTCTTAACAGCCGTCTGTCCCTGCGCGAAATTCGATACGACAATCAGTATGATAGTAGAGACTATAAACACAACGACATTAACAATGATCGAGACCATCGTCCCTTTGATCAGTTTCTTACTCTTCTCTTCCATCCGGCTCACCTCGACAGTGTCTTCCACTCCTCTTCCTTGAAGCCGACGAGGACTTTATCATCTGCAACGAGCAAAGGTCTCTTGACTATCGTGCCATCTGATGCGAGCAGTTTAAACATCTCATCTTCACTCATATCGGGAAGCTTCTTCGACAGTTCCATCTCTCGGTAAATAAGCCCGCTAGTATTAAAGAATCTTCTAAGCGGCAGTCCGCTAATCTTATGAAGTTTCCTCAGCGTCTTCTCATCCGGATGATCCACTTAAATATCAATCAGTTCATACTCGATCTTATTATCATCGAGCCACTTAAGAGCTTTCTTACAAGTAGTACACTTGGAATAACAATATACCTTCATAACCTATCCTCCTGATTCTTAAACTAGTGTACCACACAAAAAAGCAGACACTGTGTCTGCTTCTTTGAATGATCAACAGCCTAGGATAACGACTTCTCAGCCGCTATCCAATCAAGCGTATAGTCAAACACTTCAATTCTTTGTTCGTGAGTACTCATACGCTATACCTTATAATAATTCTATTCATTCAATGAAGTCGTTTCCTTAAATACTGCCCAAGTTCTACATTGGTACAGTAGATATAACATCCCTTCATCCCTCGCGTCAGCAGAGTTCTATAGGTATTTCGAATTATTTCATCAGCTCGTCTCTGAGCTTCTTCAGGATCCTCTTTGTAGAGAGTCTTAATACCCTTTAAAGACTGATCGGTCTTCGCTCGCTTTGTGAAATCTGTAATAATTTCACCATTCTCACATCTGATATCATCACCGATAATGACACCAACATAATCAAACTCAAGGCCTTGCGATGTATGTATACAACCAATCTCATTAACAGATGTTTCTGCCACAGCAAAGGGCTCACCACTGTTGAGATTCCAACTCATCTCGAAGTCACCAATTTTAATATCATGGTAATTGGTATTATTGGCTTCTGCCTTATTCCAATCCCAACAATAACCAGCAAGCATTCGTGCTCTATTAGTGGTTCTATTCTTCTCGATTATTAGATTACGCACTTCATTAGGATCATCACAGATTCGTATATCAAAGTCGACATCATCTAGACTCTTATTAGCAGTCGGTCTTATTTGCAAAACATCATCCAACCACGCGAGATAGCCATTTGATCCATTGCATCTAAACTGAGATACTAATTCCATCTCATATACTTCAGAATCCTCTTCTCTTGCCCATCGTTTTATTTGATCAACGCTTCCAATGTCATCCATTGTCACACGTTGGTCTTCATCAATGAAGAAAACACTACAAAGAGAAGACCAAATGATTTCCTTTATCTGATTCTCTCCCAAGTCATGAAACATACCCGATTTCTCATTGAGTCTGTGCGCTTCATCAACTAATAACGTTCCAGCCATATTCTCAGGTGCATCGGTAAACATACCAGATCCTTTGAACATATTATCAACACTACTCTTCTTGAGGACACCCTTAAGTTTCTTAAGGTAGACTTGCCTTGGGGCACTATTCTTGGATACATATTGAACTAACTGATTTCTCTGAGTCAGTTCAGCCAACAGATTTACGGCAATGACAGTCTTACCAGTACCAGGACCACCTTGACATATAATAGTCCTCTTGCGACCATCTTTCTGGCATAATTCGGAGATTCGAATTATCTCCTCATAAACGACTTTCTGTTCATCAATCATGATGAATTCCCTATTTCCTTGAAGCATCTTGGCAATAGAATTCTGAAGACTCTTGGAAGGACGAATCTTACCATTATCAACATAATAGAGGACTTCTTTATCATCCCCTTTTGCTATATGAGAACGTATATACGCTCTTAGCCTATTGTTCTGCCCTTTGGTAAACGCCGGTGCATCTTTCAAATAGTCTTCATACCATGAACTATCTATCGGGTCATTATCCGTTCTTGCATAGTTATGAAGGTATGCACACGGATTAATCAAAATACACTTATCTTGCACCGTAGAATTATAGTCTTTAATCAACTGAGCATATGACCATGCTTGATATG
>JAFZPX010000034.1 GCA_017552455.1 Clostridiales bacterium | reverse complement strand
TATCAGCGTGCCGCCGTTAAAGACTGCAGTGCCGTCATAATCAATCGCAGACTGCGCGTTAATGGATATTGTGCCGCCGTTGATCGTGATGTCACCGTTAGAATCGATACCATCCGTGTCACCGTCTGCCATTGTGATACTTATACTTCCATCGTTGATTATGAGATATGGCGTGAAATCATCCGTCTTGTCAGAAGCGTTGATACCGTCGTCACTCGCGCTTATCGTGATGTCTCCGCCGTTGATGGTGATTCCCGTCGCTTCAAGCCCCTCTTCCGAGTTAATCACAAACATGCCCGACTCGACAGTAAGTGTGCGGTTAGCGCGGACTCCCTTACCTGCTGTCGCTGTAAGATTAAGAGTTCCATCACCGTTGATGATCAGGTCGCCCGGCGAGTAGATCAAAGCATCGGGATCGTCATCATTTACTTCAACGAACTCGCCGCCGTTGATAAGTGTATTCTCGCCTTCGAGAGTGATCGTTACCTGACCTTCCGACTGTATCCATATGGCTGCCGAATCGGGATTCTCGATAGTCACGTCGCTGAGAACAAGCTGAACATCGTCCTCGGTATCTATGATGATCTGTCCGTTTGAAGTTTGTCCCGTTATCTCATAGGTACCGCCTTCGCTGATCGTGACCGAACCCGACTCCTCGCTTAAGCGTATCGCATCGTCATCTTCTGAAGTCTCGTTCGTAACACATCCCACGACGCCAGCCGTAAGTGCTGCAGCAAGCATCAAAGTTATCGCTATGTCTTTTGATCTTAAGTCTTTCATGGAGATTACCCCCTCTCGTTTACTTAAGACCATTATGGGAGGCGAACCTTAAATCAACCTTAAAGCTCACTTATAGTCGTCGACGTCGAATTTACGGTCTTTAAAGTAGTAGTCGCGGTCCTCTTCCGTGATGAAGCGGACGAACTTCGCAGGGTTGCCGACAGCGATAGCATTCGCAGGGATGTCCTTGGTAACGACTGAGCCTGCTCCGATGACAGCGTTATCGCCTATCGTTACTCCGGGCATGACGCACACGTTGCCTCCGATCCAGACGGAGTTTCCGATAGTGATGTCGATGCCGTACTCGTAGCCGGAATTTCTGGAATCAGGATGCAGCGGATGCCCTGCAGTATAAAGCGAGACGTTAGGTGCGATCTGCACGTTATCGCCGATCCTTACCTTGCCTACATCGAGCACGACAAAGTTGTAGTTTGCAAAGAAGTTGTCGCCTATCTCGATGTTGTAACCGTAGTCGCAACGAAAAGGTTTCTCTATATTAAAGTAGCCGCCTCCGACCTTACCGAGGATCTCCTCCTTAAGGTACTTAAGCGACTCTTCCTCCTCATCAGGAGACATATTGTTAAACTTATAAATCTTCTTGCGGCACTCGAGTCTGTCCTCAGCAAGCCCGTCCATCCACGCCTTGTAAGGAAGATTCGCCGCCATACGCTCTTTCATGTTCATGAGAAGTACCTCCTTGGGGTGCTCCTCATATTATACTTCAGATTACCAAGGTCTTTCTTTATCCAGCCAGCCGTTCTCTTTCCAGTACTTGAAGTCTGTATACTCAGGATCCTGCTTGCCGAGGTTCGTCTGAAGCATTCTTACCATGTAGAACTTCGCCTTCGCGGGAAGACGCGTGCGGGCAGGCTTACTATAGTCGATGGAAGTCATCTTACGCGACAGTGCCTGTACCTTGGAAGTCATTTCGGCAGTCTTCTTGGCAGGCATCTTATTCCAGTCGATCTCGCTCATGAGCTTAAAGCTGATGCATCTGATGTCACTTATACCCCACCATGACAGGCTGTCCTTGATGTCCTTTGCTGTAGACTTCTCGCCCGCACCGAGGCACTGCGTGATGATGACGGCACGTTTGCCGAACATCTCTTTCGAGGGTCTGTGCGGCATCCATCTGTAACCGAAGTGATCAAGCATTGCTTTCATAGCACCTGTACAGTGGCAGACGTACGAAGGTGACGTGAATACAAGAAGGTCAGCTTCAAGCATTGCCTTCTCTATCTTCTGAACATACGGTGCATCTTTACATAGATCCTGACGGGTTCTGAAGCACTGTGTGCAGCCGCAGCAGAAACCGGGCAGGTCGCGGGGAAGATAGAACTCTGTTATCTCGGCGCTGCTTCTGAACCCCTCGAGAAAGATCTCCTTGAGTCTGTATGTAACGCCCTTCTTCTCTGTTCCGTTTATAACTGTGATCTTCATTCTATCGTCCTCCCGTAGAGCTTATCGAACTGTCTTAAGTGTTCCTCGAGTGTTTTGAGAGCCTCCTCCTCGCGCCCCGGCTCGCGGTCGCATACCGTAAGCAGCAAATATATAGGCGCATAGAAATGGAGTGTCATTATGGGTACGTTGTCTGTAGAAAGAACGCCCTGAGCTACCATGAGTCCCAAGAGCATGCTTTGGTAGCTTAAAGGCATCTCGTAGTACTGCTGCTGATATACATTCGCAAGCTCCTTGTCGTGGAACTGCTCGATCGTGAGCATCTTTCTGAAACGCTTCGTGTAGTCGTCGTGAAGGTAGTAAAGGAACAGATTCTTGCCGAGCTCGATCATGCTCTCTTCGTTCATGTTCTTGTAGATGTCGGCGTCCTTGGTGGGGTCCATCCCATTGATGTTAAGAGCACCCGCCTGCTCCATGAAGCGGTTGTTCATCTCATCGATAATGGCGTCGAATATCGCCTGCTTATTCTTGTAGTGCTTGTAAAGTGAAGGCGCCTTTATGCCGACACGCTCTGCGATGTCGTTTACGTAAACGTTGGCATAACCCTTTTCCGAAAAGAGTGTAAGTGCTTCATCTAGAATTCTGTGTTTGGTATCCATGCTTAACACGCTCCGGCTAATCTCGATTAGCCAGATTATAAGCTAATTCGGATTAGCCGTCAAGCGGCCAGCATACAAACTTAATACAAATAACTTACAGGACTTCCCTAAGGCCTTCCTTGAGAGTTGCGTTCTTAATATCTGAGATACCGTAGTTCATGCCCTTGTAGTTCCAAAGGGCGCTGCCGATACCGTACTTATGGAATGTCGCGTGGATATCGCGGATCCAGCGCAGAGCATCTTCCCTATCCGCAAGGTCGATGACTCCGTGCTCGCCGCAATACAGCGGGATATCATTCTCCTGTGCCTTATTAATCGCAGGCGTGAAGATATCCTCAAAAAACTTGGGGCCGATCTCACTGATGCCTTCTTCGAAGATTGCTCCTGCAAGATCCTTTGAAAGTTCATCGGAGGCATTTTGATACTCTTTCAAGGTCTTAGGATAACCAATCCTGAAGTCGAGCGGCATGCAGTCGACCCAGTGCGCGCCCTGGTGTGTGAAGACCATGGGCTCATAACAGTGAAAGTTATATACGATGTGATCGTCGAGAGGGAAATCGAGGAGCTTGATAGTTCCTACGCTGTTGTAGCAAACGCCGCCGATTACAAGATAAGTATCGGGAGCGATCGCACGCATGCGTGCTACATATTTGGCAAGGAGAGCATTCCATGCATCAGCAACTTCGAACATGACAACTTCGTTCAAAGGCTCGAAAGCAACACTGTCGGAGTACTTTGCAAATCTGTTCGCGATCTGCTCCCACAGCTTTAAGAATCTCTCCTGATCGTCGGGGTTATAGAAGAACTGCTTCTTGTCGTCCTTCTTCATGGGATCGAAGGAATAACCGTAGCACTCGTGGAGGTCGATGATCATGTTAAGACCATACTTCTCACACCACTTGCGGCAGTTCTCAAGATAAGCGAAGCCGTCTTCTTTGTAGTTACCTTCCTCATCCTCGAGAACGATATAGTCAACGGGACAACGCACGTGATCGAAGCCGAATTCCTTGATGTTCTTTATATCTTCTTCAGTGATATAGGAATCGAAGTGAGCCTTGTCGTATTTGCTGAACTGTGAGATCCAACCGCCAAGATTTACACCCTTCTGGAAACCTTCGAATCTGCGCATATGTTATCCTCCTTTTTGTCGGCGATTTAAGATAACATAACGCGCGTATATATATAATTAACGAGAGTAACAAAACTACGGAGCATATTCGAGACACAGCATAGTCAAATCGTCAAACGGCTCCTGCAATCCGACAAATTCCTTTACTGAATCTCTAATTTTGTTTAGTGTTTCCTCAGGTGAGAGGTCAGCTGAAGCATTAAGAACCTCGAGCATTCTCTCCATCTTATACATGTTGTTATCAGCATCCGTTGCCTCAGGCAGACCGTCCGTGTAAAGGAAGATCTTCGTGCCGGGTTCGATATGTGTCTCGTACTCTTTGTAAGTAACTCCCTCAAGGCCTCCGAGCACGAAAGCATGAGGATCCTTATAAAGCTCGAACTCACCGTCAGGCTTCTTTATGATCGGGTACTCGTGTCCCGCATTAACCGCTGTAAGCTTACCCGTCGACAGTTCAAGCACACCGAGCCAGACTGTAACGAACATCTCCGCCTGATTGTTACGGCAGATGGATTCGTTGACCTTGGTAAGAACCTGTGAAGGCGGAATGCCGAGAGATGCGAAACCGTGAATAACATTCATGGTATTCATCATGAACAGCGCCGCCGGAACACCCTTGCCGCTTACGTCCGCCATCACGATACAAAGGTGATCATCATCAATCAGGAAGTAATCGTAGAAGTCTCCTCCGACATCACGTGCCGGATCCATCGAAGCATAAAGATCGATCTCCGGCTTGTCAGGGAATGCCGGGAAAGTATTCGGCAGCATGCTGTGCTGTATCTCAGCCGCGAGCGCCATCTCACGCTCTGCCGCCATCGCCTTCATACTTAATTCGATATTAATGATGCAATACATAAGAAGCATCAGAACAGTAATGACTCCGTAGCTTACCGACAGTCCGTACTTCATCATGGTCAACACACCGACGCTGGTAGGAGCTATAACATACAGCACAAGAATGACAATCTGCCGCTTCTCCATCTTCTTATAACCGTACACGATAAGTATTATCGTTATCGCGGAAACAGCAAACATATAAAGCATAGATATGGGATAGAACTCAGCTCTCGAATAGATGCCGTTCTCATCTACCGTGAAGTAGATACCTGTGAAAATATTCACGATACGAAGCAGCACGGCAATGATCATGCCGTACTTAAGACACTTATCGAGATTCTTGATAAGGCGGTCCTCGACCTTAAGCATATTCTCGACATAACGCCAGAAGTAATAGCAGCCCAGAGGCAGGCACATATAGTACAAAGTATTGGTAACAACGTTGAAAATTCTAAGATCAGGGACACCATTTACGACCCACGACATAAGATCAGAGAAAAGTCCCAGGAAAGTGATATTGATAAGACCCCGGTAGTACCTCAGCAGAGGGCCTTCAGTACCGGGGTCGACTGAACAACATATGAAGATAACGACTATGACGATCATACCGAACAAGTCGATACCGTAGTTCATGTAATAGATAGGTTCTATCCCCTCCGAGCCCCGTGCTATGACGACGACCAGTGAGAATATTACGACAAGAAAATACGCAAGCCATACCAGCAGATTACTGTGCTTAAGTTTCTTAGGCGCGAACTTCAATACCGCTTCTCCTATCCAACCGTTGTTTATTAGGATTATACAGTATCAGCTCACTTCATGCCTTTCCTTATCTTGTCTGCCATATCAAGGAAGCCACTGCTCTTCATTATCGCGATGCCCGTACCCTCGTCTCCGAGTACAACAAGGCTGTCGCCGGGCTTGATGTCAAATATCTTTCGCGCCTTGGCAGGGATCACGATCTGCCCTTTGTCCCCTACTGTCACCACGCCGAAAAGGTGCTTTCCCTTAGGTGCCACCTCGAGCCCTAAGTTCTCCGAGGACTCAAAGTTCGCGAGGTCATCCAAAGACACGTCGAATATCTCCGCTAAAGTTCTGCACTTATCAAGGTCAGGAACGGTCTCGCCGGATTCCCATTTCGAGAGGGCCTGGCGGGAGACCCCGACCTTGTCTGCGAGCTCCTCCTGACTCATGCCGTGAAGCTTACGTAAAGATGTGATGTTATCCTTGAACATTTGCTGCCTCCTTTTTACGGTTCTTTTTTATGCCGAGCACCGCCCATCTTATGAACGGAATCCTCGAGAAGATCTCATTGATGAGGAGCGCACCGCCGAAGCCTGAGACTGTGCTTATGATGTATATGAGCCACGCGGGAAGGATGCCCTTCGATGCGATGAACAAAGCTACTGCCGAGATGCCAAGATAATGGAAGACATAAAGGCCGAAGCTTCTCTTGCCCATCCATGCCGTGAAGCCGTTTCTAAAGTCTAAGAACTTAGCGCCCAATGCCAGTACCGCGACGCTCATGAAGTAAGAGCAGAAGCAGAAGCTCCATGTCCGGTTGACGGGAGCATCAGGGTATTCTTCGCCGAAGTGAAGTACTACGAAAGTGACGACAGAAGCGACGCCCAATGCAGTGAACAGCCACCAGAATCTCTTAAGCTTATCGATGATCTCATCGTGAGAGAAGATGAAGTAGCCTAAGAAGAATGCGATGCCGTAAAGACCGAATCTGTAGACTACGATCATGGGTGTGTTAAGGATCTGAGCTGCACCCCAGACAGGAAGTGCCAAGGCTATAAGCACGATGATATTTGTCTTGCCTCCGAGCTTTCTTAAGCGGCCCTTCTCCAATGCACGGATGGGGATAAGAATAAGTGACAATACCCACAGAACCTGAAGGAACCACAGAACTCCCGTTCCGCTTAAGCACCGAATGAGGTAAAGTATCGGTGCAGGCACTGTGCTTGTATCCATGTCCGCGCCGGAAAGCTGCATGTTGATGTAGCCCTGTACCCAGCCGAATACAAGAAGTCCGATCGTTGAAGGAACGAGAAGTCTTGTTGTTCTGGACTTGATGAATTCCTTAGAAGTATGATTATCAAGATAGAGCTTGGAGCTTATGCCTGCAACTATGAACAACGCCACCATGAACCACGGAAAGACCGAATACTGGTAGATCTCTCCCGGGATGAACGGAGTGCTAGTGATCATGCCTAATGTACCGGGATAGTGCTTCGCGCCGTAAATGTAGAACAAGTGGTAAATAACAACCAGAACCTGAATCATCCATCTGATGTTGTCAATGTAGTGCTTTCTCATATTTATCCCACCTTTGCAACTAATCTTAACATAATGATAGACCGCGAGAAATAAGCGGTCTACCAAGTTAAGCATACAAAAGAAGCGGTTTTTGTTATGTTAAGTTACGTTTCTTACGCAAATGATAAGACCCGCAATGGCGGGGGGCTTTGCGGGTCTTTATCGGGGGGTTAAATATGAGAAGAATTACTCTGTTATATCCTCATACCTTACATTGGTAATGTGGATAGTCGAAGTGTAACCGTGGTTACCCATGTTGAACTCGAGTCTTCCGTAGTTGTCATCTCTCTCGTCCGAAGTGAACTCATAAGTGAATGTCTGCCACTCAGGTCCGATATCGATCGTTGTGTCAGGCAGGTATCTGATCCAGCCTGCTCTAGGAGCGGATACGCAGACTACGCAGTCTCTTGCTTCTTCAGCCATGATGTCGAACGTAACTCTGTATGTGTGTCCGTTAACTACAGGAAGATCCGGCTGAACGAGCTGGATGGAATACTCTTCTGTACCGTCATTCTCTGTTTCGATGATGATCTGATTATCCTCGATACGAGCGGAACCAACACCCTCGTTAAGCTGGAGGAAGAACCAGTCCTCTTCATCGTTAAGGTTCTCTGCATCATCTGCGAAATCACCGTTATAGATGAAGTTGCCGTCCTCGAGGGGCTCACGGAAGACCATGGGAGGTCTTTCTACATTCATGTCGTACTCGTCTCTCTGGTAAACACGAACGTAATCGATCTCGAATCTTGCATTCTCAAAGTCCGTGGAATCGTTAGGATTGCCGGGCCAGTCTCCGCCTACAGCAAGGTTAAGCTGTACGAAGAAAGGCTGGTTAAAAGGTGCGGGATAAGGCTGCTCCTCACCGCCGTTAGCAGTGAACCAGTCATTAACTGTAAGAACAAGCTGATCATCTGTATAGAATCTCATCTCTCCTGGTTCCCACTCGACTGCCCATACATGGAAGTCGGAAGAGAAGCTGCCGCTGTCGAGATAGAAGATACCCTGCTGCTCAGCATGAGGCTCACCGTAGTGGATCGTGGAATAGGAAGTTGTCGTGTCATTGCAAAGGACTTCCATGATGTCGATCTCACCGCACTTAGGCCACTGACCGTAGTAGCTCTCATCCTGGGGCATCATCCAGATGGCCGGCCAGAGTCCCTGTCCTTCCGGGACTCTTGCTCTGACCTCTACACGTCCATACTGGAACTGTGCATTGTTCTGAGAATTAACTTTGCCCGAAGTATAATACGGGGTGCCGTCTCTGTCTTCACGCAGAGCACGAAGGACAAGACACCCGTTCTCAACATAGATATTCTCTTCAGAATCTGTGTACTCCTGAAGCTCATTATTAGTCCATCCCGGCTCGCGAAGCTCGCGGTTCCAGATAGACTCATTTAACGTATCACCATCGAATTCGTCAGCCCAAAGAAGGTTGTAACCATCGAGTTCAGGGGTGACTGTAGCAGGTGCTGTTGTCTCTGTTGCAGTTGTCTGTTCCATTGCCGTAACCTCCGAAGACTCTGTGGGAGCCTGTGTACATGAGCATAACATAGAAAGGCTTAAACCTGTAACCATTGCCGTCTTGAGAAACTTGTTCTTATGCATCCGACAAACCTCTGCTTTCGAGTATTTGATGCTTTTAAGATAGCATTATGGCTTTGATAACTTTGTTCTTTTGATGTGATTTTTTATTCTTTCGTGCTATAATCTTTTCTTGAGGAATTGTATATGCCGAACAAGAAAAACAAAGAGATTTCAATCGTCAAATACCTGCCGCGCCAGCCCGAGACCATACACGCGCCTTACATGCCCGAGATGGACTTCTATACTGCGGTCAAATCCGGGAACGTGCGTAAGGTAAAGCAGCTGTGTGAAGAACCTTTTCGCACAAAACAAGGACTCGGAGTACTGTCGGAGAACGCTCTGCGTAACCTCAAGTACCACTTCGTGATATCGGCGGCACTCATAGCGCGCATGTGCATAGAAGGAGGAATGCCGCTGTCCGAGTCCTACGGTATGAGCGACTACTACATCCGCCTCGCAGACAGCGAGACAGACATGAATAAGATATCGGAGCTTCACGACGAGATGAGCCTCGAGTACGCGTCCCGCATGCGTAAGATCTCCTCAGGCAAAGTCTTCTCCAAGCCCGTAGCTTCTTGCATCGACTACATCCTCGAGCACCTCGACACGCGCATTAAGATGAGCGACCTGTGTGCTCTTACAGGACTGTCGAGCTCGTACCTGTCGCGCATCTTCAAGGAGGAAACGGGCATTACCATCACGGCCTACATACTGGGCAAGAAACTCGAGACCGCGCGCAACATGCTCGACTACAGCGAGTACCCGGTCTCATGGATCACGAACACTCTCGCTTTCCCTTCCGAAAGCTACTTCTGCAAGGTCTTCAAAGAAGCCTACGGCACGCCGCCCGCAAGATACAGAAGAGACCTGAAAAGAAGCGAATTCCGCGCATAAGAAAGGGGGCTGTGCGAGTCCCCTTTTCAATATTATTTATCGTAATGTTTGGTAACGAGTCTCGCCTCGAACTCTTCCTTCGGCAGAGGTTTGTCGTAGTAGTAGCCCTGCGCGATATTGCAGCCGTTCGCACGCATGTAATTAACCTGATACTCGGTCTCAACACCCTCCGCGATACACTGGTATCCGAGAGCCTTCGCCATGGAGATAACGCCCCTGAACATGATGCACTTCTCGGAATCGTCAGCATCGCCTTCCTCGGGCAGGAAGCTCTTGTCGATCTTGACCGTAGTCCACGGAATGCCCTTAAGAATATTAAGAGACGAGAATCCCATACCGAAGTCATCGATGGAAGTATTGATGCCCTTCTCATGGAAGCTCGATACTACTCTTCTGATGTCGCTGAATTCTACGTCACTTATGGTCTCGGTAAGCTCTACCTCGATGGCGTAATGGGGTATACGGTACTTATCCATGATGCGCTCTACCGCATCCGGGAAATCCATATTCATTATGTGCTTGCGCGAGAAGTTGATCGACATCGGAACGAGCTTTCTGTCCTCGCCGCCGTCAAGCCAGGCACGCTGGTTCTGACAGACAGTCTCCAGCATATAGAAGTCGAGCTTACAGATATCATTGGTCCTCTCAAGTGCCGGGATAAATTCGATCGGCGGGATCATCTTACCGTCACGGAACCATCTGCAAAGCGCCTCGCCTCCGACTATCCTTCCGTTAGTTACATCGACCTTGGGCTGATAGTAAGGAACGAACTCATGGTTGTTAAGCGCATCCAGGAATGCCTGCTGAACACGCATCTCCTCCTCTTTGCCTCTCATGAGGGAGTCATCGTACTTTACGATGTGATCCGTACCTCCGCTCTGAGCGAAGATGAATGTACTCATGAGCTTGCCCATGAGGTCGCCCGGATCCATGGGATTAAAGTCCGCGCCCGGCTCGAACAATCCGGCACTGCACTTGACCTTGACGCTGTTATTCTCATCTATCCTGACGCGTGTATCCGTAAGATAATCGATAACTTCCGCCAATTGCGCCTTGTCGCAGTAACCTATGTAGTTGTCACCGCCCAGTCGGCCCATAAATCCGCCCTCACCGACGATAACCTCGAGTCCCTTGAAGTGCGACTTCATGATACGGTCGCCGACCTGTCTTCCGTACTCCTTATTAACAAGCGCATAATGCCTCAGGTTATATCTGAAGAACACTTTGGAACGGAACGCGGGAGTATGCAGGATCTCGATCATGGACTTGTTCCAGGATCTCAGATTCGGGTATCCGAACTCGTCATAGTAAGCAAGATCATAAACAATATCCTTAAGCCTGTTACGCGTGATAAAGCTTAAGGTCGTCCTTACGACGAGCTCCACCTTTGACAACTCCTCGGGACTTAACGGGACTTCATCGGGAGACATATAGACCTTCATCTCGGCGCCGGACATTACGCTCGTAACAGCACGGATCGAGAGGATCTCATTACCTTCAATATGCCTGTCGAAGCAGCATAAGACCTCGCCCTTGCCTTCGCGTTCTTCCTGAGGATTCGAATAAACGTGCGTGATGCCCTTGCTTAATCTGAACATGGTACTGATCCTGATAAGCAGATCTTCGATCTTCGGCACATCCGGATCCTTGAAAGTAACCATCTCGGTCAGAAGCTGCTCGTAAAGCTCGTAGAATCTTACGAAGGAATAGCTCTCTTCTGCAGGCGCCTCATCCTCGAAGTCGATGCCCCCCTTGAACCTTCTCTTGTTCTCATACATAAGCGTATCTGCACGCTCGAAAACATCCTGCACACGAAGATCGCTCTCCGGAGCGTACTCGGACATGCCGTAAGCGAAGGTAACCTTGCCGTTCCGGGCATTGATATGCTGCTGCATGGCAAGTCTCTTGAACAATTCGTGACGCAGCTTGTAGTCAGCACCTCTTAAGACGATTACGAACTCGTCTCCGCCGTACCTGAAGACAGGGCTGTGATCGAAGATCTCGCATATTATCGAGCATGCCTCTTTGATGTACTCGTCGCCTGCAACGTGACCCTGCTCGTCGTTAACCTGCTTTAAGCCGTTGACGTCGCATACCGCGATCGCGAATTCGATATCGTCGCCGTTGCTGATCTCGTTGTCGAGAGTGACCTCAAGGCTTACGTAAGCGTGCTTATTCTTAACACCCGTGAGGGCATCCTTGTTCGCCATGTCGATGGCGGTACCGATGGCAGCCTCAAATTCGAGTTCTCTTCTCTTGGCCTCATCGATGTTCTCCAGAGCTACTATGATATGCTCCGAATCTTCCTGCGGGCGGATGATGACAAGGTTTACATACTGCGGTCTGCCGTCAAGCAGAAGTCTGTAATTAAGGAATACCTTGCCGAGCACGGACAGTCTTCTTAACAGATTCTCCTTGTCCATGGCGCGTGCCATCATGGGATAATCCTCATGATAGATATCACGCTTCATATTACGCTGGGTATCGGCGAAGAAGTCATCTCCCCTGTTGCCTATCTCAAGCTGAGTATACTCAGGACTCGCACTGTATTCGTAATACACGTTGTTATTTACATTAACGCGGTAGATGACCTCATAGCGGCTCGCAAGCGACAGCGCCACCTCATTAAAGATCTCGGTCTTAGCAAGCATCTCCTGCTCACGCTTCATCTGGGCATCGATGTTCGACACGCCCATTACGATGTGATCGGGATCATTCTTAGGACGTACGATGGAAGAAGTTACATACTTGGTACCGTCACCCAACTGTTGCCTGTAAGTAAGCGTGACATTACCGGTCTGCTCAAGGTGACGCAGAAGATTATCTTTCTGAAGCTCTGATATAACGAATTCGACGTCTTCCTTGTAGATATACGCCCTGACATCGGACTCCATGTCAGCGAAGAAATCTTTCCCCTCTTTGGCTGTTCCGAGCTTGGCATATTCATCGGATGTGCTGTACGCGGTATATGCATCGGTGTTGATATTTATGTAGTAGATAGCCTCATAGCGGCTTGCGAGGGCTCCCGCGATGTGCTGATATGTTATTCGCTCAAGGTCCGCTGCGCGCTGACGCGTTACCTGTTCATCGACATTCTGAACACCGATGATTACCTTCTGATCAGAACCCTTGATTGTCTTAAGAAAGTAGTAATAAGGCTTACCTTCGATCAACAGTCGGTAGTTAATGGTGAATGACTTTCCTGTCCTTAATATCTCGGTGATATTCTCTTTCTTAAAAGACTCGATGAACCTGTCCTGATCGTCAGGATAGACTTGCTCACGCGCATCGTGGATAACATCCTTGTAGAAATCATCACCGGAAGCTCTTCTTACAAGCTCCTTATTATCACCCTCCGCGAGGTATTCGACATAGCTGTCATCTTCGGAGTCAATAATAAAGATGCTGTCGTAATCGTTCGCCAGCGCCAGTGCGATCTCACTGAAAGTTATAGTCTTCTTGTTCTGGTCTTCGCCGGGCACAGTACACCTCTTTATAAGAGTAGATACTGCTATTCTACTAGGGTGCTGTTTGTGATGAGTTAATCAATTGTTAAAATTCTTTAAAGTTTAGCTATCGAACCTGAAGATCATGCGCTGGATGTCAGTATCGTACATATTAGATGCAGAGACATAAGTCGTAGTCGTGTCTATGTGATCTGACTGGATCGGCAGTCCGTTGATAAGCCTGTAAGCTGTCTCGACGCCGAGGTAACCCATGGCATAAGGATTCTGTACGACGAGACCTTCGATCTCGCCCGATTCGAGCATGCCGACTGATACTACATTACTGTCGAACGCGTAGATATCTACGGAATCTGCAAGGCCCATATCTCTTACCGCATAACCCGAGCCAAGACTCATGAGCTCATTTAGTGCTGCGAGAGTATTGATCTCAGGATGCTGTATGAGAAGAGATGTCGTCTCATCGTATGCCGACTCCTCTGTGGACAGGCAGTTGACCGTATAGATATCCGCGACTCTTCCGGACTCATTAACGACGTCGCAGAATCCGCGTTCACGGGCCTGACCGTTAGCTGAATTGATATCGTAGTTTATGATGCCGACTGTAAGCTCGCCTTCGTTATTACGAAGAGCCTGCTCACCTGCCATACGGCCTGCAAGATAGTTGTTGGTCATGATCCTGCATGCGACACCTTCTGAGTTTACATCACTGTCGATGACGATTACCGGGATACCCGCAGCTACCGCTTCATTTACGGCTTCCGCATTCGCGTTGTAGTCGATGGCAGATACGATGATCGCTCTTGCCTGACCCATTATCGCAGCTCTGATCATGGTGTTCTGTTCTTCGTAATTCTCTTCGTTAACAGGAGCTACGAAGTTCATATCGAGGTTATACTCAACAGCTGCCGCATGCGCACCTGATGCAACACTCTGCCAGAAAGCAGACTGATCCGACTTACCGACTACTACGATGAATGACTTACGGTCCAATCCTCTAAGCAGCGGGTTCGGCGCCTGACGCTTGCCGAATATCATGAAAGAAACTATCGTCGACAGCACAAGCAGCGCTATGCAGAAGATCACATACAGAGGAGTTACGTGTTTCTTACTTCTCATACTTTCTCTCCTCCGTGATCTTGGGAATTCTTATGGTCACGCATGTACCTTCATCAAGCTCGGATCTTACTGAGATTCCGTACTTGTCACCGAAGTAGATCTTGATTCTGTCGTTAACGTTCTTAACACCGATACCGTGCTGGTCAGTGCCGTCATTAACAAACAGCTCAGCAACCTGCTCCTCGGTCATGCCGCTTCCGTTATCCTCGACTTCCATGATGACATCTTCACCATCCTCGAAGATGCGGATCTCGATATATCCTTCATCGATCATGTTAAGACCGTGATAAAGTGCATTCTCGATCAACGGCTGCAGTGTGATCTTGTTGCACAGATAATCCTTGCAGGATTCTTCAACCTTGAACTTATAGTCGAACTGATTTGTATAACGGAACTTCTGGATCTGCAGATAGCATTCGGCGTGCTGAACTTCCTTCTCGATCGGGATGATCTCCTTACCGCGGCTGATACTGATTCTGAACAGCTTGGCAAGAGCATTTACCATGAGGATGGCATCGTCAGTCTTGCCTTCCTCACACATCCAGGAGATGGAGTCCAATGTGTTATACAGAAAGTGCGGATTGATCTGCGCCTGCAGGGCCTTAAGCTCTGTCTTACGAAGCGTGGTCTCCTCTTCCTTAACCTCTTCCATCAGCTGCTGGATACGTATAACCAGATGCTCGAATGAGTCTGACAGATTATTAACCTCGACCGATCCCTCGATCGGCTCGAATACGAATCCTGAAGCATTATCCTCGAAGTCCTTCATGGCGTGTGCAAGCTTGGTAGCAGGCTTCGTAAACATGTATGAGAACAAGCTTCCTGACAGGAATGTCATAACGACAACGATGAAGAAGATAAGACCTGAAGCAAGTGCCATCGCTCTTACTCTGTCGTTAACCGTATCGTCGAGATACGTAACGCCGATGATCTTCCAGTTGCTGTTCTCGAGAGTCTTAACCGTATAGATGACGCCGTCGATCATGTGTGAACCGTCAGTCAGCGCGAGAAGGCCGTCGGTATTCTCATACTTAAGTCCTGCATAGATCAGCTGCTGCTGAGGGTGGTAGATGATGTTGCCTGCACTATCCATGATGAAGCAGTATCCGTGCTGACCGATACCTACTTCATCGATGTATCTTGCGATAGCGGAGAACCTTACATCCATCGCGATCTTTGCCGCATTGGAGAAAGTCTCTTCCGCACTCTTCGTGATCGTAACAACCCACGGATAGTAGTTATCGAGAACCGTTACTACGTGAGGCGCTGAGATCGATATGCCGTTGTTAAACTCTGCGGATACGGGATACAGCGACAGGTTGGTGTAGATCATATCCTTGGTCGGATAGTTAGACCATATGCCCGTATTGTTATTATGCGCATCGTAAGTCGCGATCATGACGACGTCGTTTCTGATGTCGATGACATTATTAAACAAGTCTTCAAGGGTCGAAGGATCTTCAATGCTGTTCGTATAAAGCTCATCCATGATCTCGATCATATCGTCGGTATAGTTATTGATGGTTACCGCGACCTGATCGACGGACTGTCCCGCACTCGTCATCGCCGCCTGCTCGAGCGAGTCACGGAATACGGCATTGAAGACTACGAGCGCGATGATAACTGCAGTGAAAACCATGATGACGACTACGATCGTCATGGTCTTCGAAAGTGAGAAACCTACTTTGTTCTGATGATCAGACACGGTCCCTATTAACCTTCTTCTTCATCCGAGGGAGAGTTTTGCTTCTTGAACTGGATCGGCGACATGCCCGTCTCCTTCTTGAAGCTGTAGCTGAAGTAATGCTGGTCAGTATAGCCGCACTTGATGGCTACGTCCTTTACCTTCAGCGCAGGATACAGAAGAAGCTGCTGTGCCTCTTCCATTCTCCTTCTCGTCAGAAGCTCGATAAACGTACTGCCCGTCTCTTTTCTTACAAGAGCACTTAAGTAGTTCGGGCTTACTGCAATCTCGCGGCTGATACTTACAAGTGAGATATCAGGGTCCGCGAATTCTTTATTGATGAGATCGAGCGCAAGCTCACAGTGACGTGAACCCGACTTCTGGCACTGGTCTGTAACCAGCTCTGCCGCGAGCACGCACAGTTTCTTACAGTACGCTCTTATGTTGTCGATATTGCCGTTAAGATCCGTCATCTGCAGCGGGCACTGCTCCTGCAGCTTATCCGCATGCTCCTTGTCGACGACAGAGTACAGGATCTTGTACACGGAGCTCGTAAGGTTAGGCACGATGAAGTTTGCAGAGAGCTTGTACTTGCTTACATTGCCCATAGCGTCGAAAAGCTTATCACACGCTTCTCCTGCCTCCTGAGCCTGTCCGCCTCTTACATAGCGTTCTTCCTCTGCAACGAAATTCTCGAACATCTCGATATCGGAGAAGTAATCGTTCTCCACGTCAGAGATGTAACGTATGCTTCCGGATGTGTCCGAAGTGTATGAAAGCGCATTCATGGCCTCCACATAAAGCTCGTGAAGGTTAAGAATGTCATCACCAATTCTGCTTATACCGATGGAGCTTACGCAGTTCATGATTCTTTCTACGCTCTGCGCGATGTCCTCAACGGCGATGTGCAGATACTTTTCGAGAGTGCGGCGCGTACCGTGTATGAGCGTAACGACGCGGCCGTTTATGTAGAAGCTTACATGCTGAACGTACTTGTCCAGGATGAGATTAAACGAGTTGATGGTCGCCTTCGAGGTCACGTTGATGCCGGACTTGTCGGCGACGGATGTGACGAGCACGCAGTAAGATGTATCAGCGCCCGGGATGATGAGTCCCTGCTTGTCAGCTTCGCTTATGATGCTGCCTCTGTCCTGTCTTGAGTCGGCATGTGAGTAACCGTCGAGAAGAAGCGGCATGACGAATGACAATGTGTCGAGGTGCTCCTTGGCCTGCTCGGAAGATCTGAACTGCTCGAACTTCTTGTCGATGAGCTTTCTGATCTTAACAAGCTCGACTCCCATCTCCTCAGATGAGATTGGCTTTAAGATGTAGCTTATGATGTTATACTGGATCGCCTTCTTGGCGTACTCGAATACTTCGTATCCTGTAAGGAAAGCTATCTGCGTGGAAGGTCTTACTTCTCTGACCTGACGCGCAAGCTCTATGCCTCCGATGAAGGGCATCATTATATCCGTAAGAAGAAGGTCGGGACCTAACTTCTCGACCAATTCCAAAGCTTCGGCACCGTTGCTCGCTTCACCGACGAGCTCGAAGCCGAGGCTGTTCCAATCCATTTTCTTAACCAGCGCTCTTCTGATCTCTTCTTCGTCGTCCGCGACTATAACGGTATACATGACTTCCCTCCTGCATAATGTGCAACGCACTTAACCTTATTATTATAAATACCAAAACTGCCGCATGCAAAACTGCATGCGACAATCTTGATGTTGGGGAGGTTATTTCTTGAAAACAAGAGTTTATTTTTTTCTGGACTTAACATCAAATGCAACTGCAATGATGAAGATGATTCCCTTAACGATGTACTGGTAAGAGATGTCGATCATGAGGAGGTTCATTCCGTTTGTGAGTGACATGATAACGAATGTACCGATGATAGCGTTTGTTACCTTACCGACACCGCCCGATACTGCCGTTCCGCCGATGTAGGAAGAAGCGATAGCGTCCATCTCGAATGCGAGACCTGCAGTAGGTGTAGCGGATGAAAGTCTTGAAGTGTACATGAAACCTGCGACTGCTGCGAGAACCGACATGGAGCAGAAAGCGAACATTGTAACCTTCTTAACGTCTACGCCGGAGAGCTCAGCTGCCTGGTCGTTACCGCCGATACCGTAGATGTGACGTCCGAGCTTTGTCTTGGAGAGCATGAAGGCATATGCTGCAAGGATCACACCTACGATGATCAAGCTGATAGGGAGTCCCTTGTTGATAGCGAGCATCCAGGAGGCAAGAAGGATGCCGGCTGCAACTGCGGCTACCTCACCGATGAAGATCGGCAGTGAAGGAACATAGAAGTTGTACTTCTGTCTGTTTCTTCTGTTTCTTACTCTGAAGAAAATGTATACACCAACACCGATAACTGCAAGAAGCATTGTTACGATGTGAACTCTTGAATTGCCGGGGAAGTCAGGGATATAGCCCTGGCACATAGCCTTGAATGTCTCGTCTGTTACGATGATTGTACCTGTCTTAGCAAGTGATCTTGAAAGAAGTCCTCTGAAGATAAACATTCCTGCGAGGGTTGTGATGAACGCCGGGATACCCATCTTGGTTACGAGGAAGCCCTGGTAGAAACCGATTGCAAGAGCCATGAGGATTACGATGAACATGGACAGCCATACATTGACGCCGGCTTTTTCCATAAGTATCGCGGCTACTGCACCTGACAAACCTGCGACGTATCCGCACGACAGATCGATGTGCTTCAATATGAGTATGAGTGTCATTCCTATAGCAAGTACCGCAACGTATGCAGCCTGATTAAAAAGATTGGAAATGTTCTGTGCTGTGAAGAAAGCTCCCTTTGTCCAGATCTGAAAAACGAGCATTATCACAACGAGTGCGAAGTACATCATGTAGCTCGCAGCATTGTGTTTGAAGATAAACTTCATTTCTTTAAGCAGTCCCTGCTTCTCGTCCATTTTGTAATTCCTCCTAGAATTATGCGTTGATGGCCATCTTCATGACCTTTTCTTCTGTTGCTTCTTCGATATCAAGCTCACCGGTTATCTGACCTTCACTCATGACGTAGAGTCTGTCTGACATTCCGAGAACCTCGGGAAGCTCGGATGAGATCATAATGATGCTCATTCCCTGTTTTACGAGATCATTCATGATCGAGTAAATCTCGAACTTGGCGCCTACGTCGATACCTCTTGTAGGCTCGTCCAGGATAAGGACCTTCGGGTGTGAGAACAGCCACTTGGCTATCTGTACCTTCTGCTGATTACCGCCGGACAGGTTTACGACCTTCTGGTTGATCGTAGGGGTCTTGATGTTGATGTCTTCCTTGAACTTGTTGGCGACCCCGATCTCTTTGTTATCATCGATGACGACTCCGTTTATGACTTCGTCGAGATTTGCAAGAGTTATGTTGTACTTAACGTTCTGGATCAGTACGAGTCCGTTGCCCTTACGATCTTCCGACACATACGCGAGGCCCTTCTTGATAGCCTGCTTAGGATTCTTGAAGTTCACCTGCTCGCCGTCGAGCCAGACATCGCCTGATGTTATCCTGTACTTGTAAGGATTACCGAAGACTGCGAGTGCACACTCTGTTCTTCCTGCGCCCATGAGGCCCTGAAGTCCTACGATCTCTCCGGCTCTTACATTGAAGCTTACGTTCTTTAAGATCTCTCTTCCGGTAGCTCTGTCCTCGGCACAGAGGTTTCTTACCTCGAACATTACGCTGCCGATATTCTTATCAAGTCTCTTCGGATAGATATCGTCGATCGTTCTTCCGACCATGTTCTTGATGATGTTTGCTTCTGAGATGTCATCAGTCTTGGCATCGAGTGAGCAGATCGTGGATCCGTCTCTTAATACTGTGATGGTATCTGCGATAGCTGTAACTTCACGAAGCTTGTGGGAGATCATGATGCAGGTTATTCCCTGTTCCTTGAGCTCTCTCATGATGTTCAGAAGGTTCTCGGAATCATCTTCATTAAGTGATGATGTCGGCTCATCGAAGATCAGCAGTGAGCAGTTCTTGGAAAGTGCCTTTGCAATCTCTACGAGCTGCTGCTTACCTGTGTTCAGTGACTTGATCTTGAACGAAGGATCGACGTCGAGTCTTACCTTCTTCAGGTATTCGCGGGACTGAACGATCGTCTCATTCCAGTCGATCGTCTGACCCTTCATGATCTCATGACCGAAGAATATATTCTCGTAGATCCTCAACTCCGGGAAAAGTGCCAGCTCCTGATAGATGATGGCTATTCCTTTTGCTTCGCTGTCCGCTATGCTCTTGAACTGCTGAACTTCTCCGTTGTAGACGATGTCACCTGTGTATGTACCGTATTTCCATACACCTGAGAGAACCTTCATGAGGGTACTCTTACCGGCTCCGTTCTCACCGACCAGGCAGTGGATCTCGCCTTTTTTAACTTTAAAATTCACATTGTTGAGAGCTTTAACGCCCGGAAATTCCTTGGTTATGTTACGCATCTCCAGGATATATTCTTCAGACATGTGTATCTCCTCTTTATGTTGTTAACGGGTAGTTTTAAAAGAAAGGCCGGGGCGCTGCTTTGGGGCTTGTTATTGACTTTGGTTGATAAAAAGCGCCCCGGCCGGTATATAGGATTATTGCCTTGGACTAATTAAGTAGATCAGCCGGGATATCCTTCGATGTCAGATGCACTTACATAGCCTGCATCTACGGGCTCGCTGATGTTATCGATTGTGATAACTGTAACTGCTGTCTCGTTGGAAGGTACTTCGATTACACCATTGTTGTATGTTGTAGAAGTAGCAGGTGCGTTACCGGAAAGGATAGCGTTAACCATGTCGCATGTTGTGGAAGCGAGCTCAGCTGTATTCTTCCAGATTGTCATGCTCTGGAGACCGGAGCAGATGTAACCCAAGGAAGCTGTCTCACAGTCCTGACCTGTAACTACGAAGGAAGAAACGTCTGCATCAGCGTTGAATGCGTCTGCGATAGCTCTTGCTGTACCGTCGTTAGGAGCAAGGATTGCAACATCGCCCTTGAGGGAAGCATCGTTAGCAACGAGGTTAGCCTCTGCGAGTGACTTAGCTGTGTTGAAGTCCCAGTTAGTTGTGATTGTTCCGAGGATGTCAGCGAGTGCTTCGTGATCAGCTGTAACGTCGAGTGTCTGGCCGATGTAAGGAGCGATAGCATCGCAGTTAGCTACTGTGAACTGTCCGGATGCAACTGCATCGGAGAGAACTGACCAAGCGCCTGCAAAGAAGATGAAAGCGTTGTTGTCTGTTGTAGCACCGGAGTACAGATAGAGAGGTACGCCTGTCTGACCTGCATAAGCATCGATCAGGTACTGACCCTGCTGAACTCCAACGTCGAAGCTGTTGAATGTTACATAGTAGTCAACAGCGTCTGTATCTGTGATAAGTCTGTCGTAGCAGATTACCTGTACGCCTGCAGCGTGAGCAACCTCAACTGCCTGAGCAGCTGCTGTAGCATCCTGTGCGCAGATTACGAGTACGTCGATACCCTTCTCGATGAGGGACTCAACGTTTGTGAGCTCTGTAGCAGAGCTGCCCTGTGAGAAAAGAACCTCAGATGTGAAGCCTGCATCACCAAGAATAGATGTGAAGGAAGCCTCATCCTGGATCCACCTCGGCTCGTCTCTTGTGGGGAGTACGATACCAACCTGGAGTTCACCTTCACCTGTTGCAGCATTTTCCTCTGCGTCGGGTGAAACTGCGCAGCCTACGAGTGAAGCTGCCATTGTGATACTCAATGCAGTTGAGATGATTTTCTTTTTCATTACCTCATTCTCCTTTGAAAAGAATTTTTGCAACCCATTCGATTGCTTTGTTGAGATGAGGTTATCAATGAATCGATTCTGTCTGAATCGAATCAGTTATCAATTGTGTTGGAAATTTACATCTAATTCACGGGTTAGAAAATCTAACATAATATTTTCAACCGTTTTTGTTAGATATCTTAAGATTAGTGTTGATTATTCAACAATCAGCCTCTATGGTACCGCCGCCAAGCACTTCATCGCCGTCGTAAAGCACACATGCCTGCCCCGGAGTTATCGCGCGTAAAGGCTCATCAAGAACAACCTCCACCCTTCCGTCAGGAAGCGGATTACATACACAGGGCTGTTCCTTCTGGCGGTATCTTATCTTGGCTTTGCACTTGAATCCCGCCTCGGGTATAAAGCCACACGTCCATATGAAGTCGTTTGCCGTAAGCCTGTCGGAATACAAGTCTTTATCTGTGCCTACATATACGGTATTAGTGACAGGATCTACCCTTAAAACATATAACGGTTCTTCAAAGGCTATGCCGAGGCCTTTTCTCTGACCTCTAGTGTAGCGGATGATGCCCTCGTGCTTGCCGAGAACGCGGCCGTCAGTGTAAACGAAGTCGCCCTTGGGATAGTCTTTTCCTGTCAGTTCTTTAATAACATCCGTATACTTGCCCATCGGAACGAAGCAGATATCCTGACTGTCAGGTTTATGAGAATTGATAAATCCATTCTCTTCCGCGATCGCACGCGTTTGTGTCTTGTTAAGATCTCCTATAGGAAGAAGAACATGTGAGAGCATCTCCTGCGTCAAAGAATAAAGAACGTAGCTTTGATCCTTATTCTCATCAGGTGCCTTAAGCAAAGCGTAACGGCCGTCCCTTTGCTCGATGCGCGCGTAATGACCGGTTACTATCTTGTCGCATCCTAAGACTTGCGCGCGCTCGAAGAGCTTATCGAATTTCATATATCGATTACAGTCTATGCAAGGATTAGGCGTAAGTCCATGCTCATATGCATATATAAACTTATCAATTACGTTCTCGCGGAAGCCGTCTTTAAAGTTAAAGACATAGAAAGGCATGCCGAGCTTAAACGCGACAGCGCGAGCATCCTCGACATCATCGAGCGTACAGCATGTATGAGCATTCTCCTTAACAGAAGCAGGATCATCGTGAAGCTTCATCGTGCATCCGATGCATTCATATCCGTCCTTCTGAGTAAGATATGCGGCGACCGAAGAATCGACTCCGCCGCTCATCGCGATCAGAGCTTTCATTCTTCCACCTTTTTAAACTGTCTTCTGAACAGATAGAAAGCAGCTGCAGGCTGAACCACCTGTAAAATGATCGCCATGATATCGGTGAACAGTTTAAGGCCCTGTGCATCTTCAGCATTGCTTAAAGCAAATTCAACAATGATCATAAGATAACTTAATAACGCGGCCAGCGCGAAGAGCAGTTCAAACAGCCAGTACAGAGGAACTGCCTTCTCCTTATCCTTGTTCTTCATGAAGATCAACATGTATATGACAAAGACAGCTACACTCAAGAATATACTTGCCGAACGCGCCGCGATACTGACAGCCTGAACCTGAGTATTATCATGACTTGCCGGGATCAGCATCTTGTTTAATACCGCCTGCAGGAACGTACCTATGAACGGCAGGAAAACAACAACAAAACACCATACAGGCTTTGTCCCATACTCCTTATGAGCATACTGCCACACAAGAACTCTTCCTAATGTGGAAATAATCATAGCGATGAGTCCTGACATAAGAACTATATTGTCATACGTGTCGCTGAAGTAAATCTGCCTGTCGAGCACTTCCTTATCGACAAGAGTAACCAGCAAATTACTGGTGCGGCTTAGGAAAGCGCATATACCTGCAATTAGCATGCTAAGTCCAAGAAGCCTTACATTCTTGTTCTTTCCGACAGCTGCGAGTAATCCGAATATAAGCACTACGCACGGTGCAATTATTAATAATAAACTACTTACTGATTCAACATTTTCAATAGCACGTGTCAGATCCATCTTTTATTCCTCTTCATTAAGTCTATTCTTTATGTCTTCATATACCTGATCGATAGTGACCGGACGGTTGTTATGGGCATTAAGCTCAACGTGATAGATAAGACTCTTATCGAAGTCATGGAACTTATCATCCGTATGCACATGGCCGCACAAATTGATGATCCTCTTCTTGAGAGGCTCTTCCCTGTCGTAATTCTCTGTAAGAGACGGATAGTGAGACAGGAAGAAAAGCTGATGCTTGTACTTAAGCATGTAGCCGTAGCCTTCAACTATCGTATTGGGACACTGCTTATAAAGCTCTGTCCTGACAGGCGTATCGTGATTGCCGAGGATTATGTGTTTGTTACCGACAAGACGGTTCCAAAGCTCTATTCCCTTCTCGTTATCCTTGAGCATGATGTCGCCTAATACGAACACTTCGTCCTCAGGCTTAACAAGTTCATTCCAATTAGAAACGATAGCCTCATTCATCTGCTCGACAGAGTCGAACCCGCGGGGGCCCCAGATAAACTCCTTATAATGGCAAAAATGCAGATCGGCTGTTAACCAGATAACGCTCATCAGATATCTCCTTATCCTAGTTACTATAACACGACCGCAACTTTGCCTGTTGCATATTCTCTCATATGGTGTAAAATTACACTATAAGTCGTGAAAAGGAGTCCTATCCATGACCAAAGAAGAACTGGTTTCAGAAGTTAATTCCAAGCTCAAGCTCGTACGCACCGAGTACGGCCTTACCCAGGACAAGATGTCTGTGATACTCGGCATCTCCAAGAAGACCTTGGTAGAGAGCGAGAAAGGAAGAAGATCTCTGGGCTGGACGGAAGTGGTAGCTTTGACGGCGATTTTCGCGAACAGTGAGATATTAAGGGATGCGCTGGGAGAGGACTTCCGGGAGATGGTGTCCGCGCTGGCGCTCAAGGATGTAGAGGTAACGTATCCTTCCACGATGGGTGGGAAAGTATGGTGGCGCGAGGTAAAGAAAGCGTACGGATACAGGATCCAGCAGAATGTAATCTCAGGCCACTACCGACTGCTCGACGACGCTGACAGAAGGCTGATATCTTCTTTCAACCTCAAGGATGTGGAGGATTATCTGGAGGACTTAAGATGAGAAAGTCGGATTCAAGAATCGCAATTACAGTAATACTTGTATTCGCAGTGCTTCTGATCGCGCTCGGACTTATCGCGTTCACACCGCGCACAAAGAAATTTACTTACATTACTGAAGCACGTGCTTATCAGGACAACAATGTGTATATGACGGGAGAAGATCATCAGTATCACTACTGCGCATATGCAAGTCACTTCCACTGCTATATAGACTGTGACGAGGCCCTCGAAGAAGTCGACGACAGTCCTGCAGTCGAACTGACAGTTCGCCCGATAGGATTAAGATGGTACCGAACAGATAACAGCGGCATCTGGACCAGGGAACTAACCGTAGTATACCAATTAACGGAGTAACGAAGCCCATCACTGTACCGGCAGGCCCTCGGCCTGCTCTTCCCACGGTTTATAAGGGTCTATAAGGCCCCATATCTTCTCACAGTAATCGGTCCCGGCGTTGCTTAACGTGACCATGTAAAGCGCGTTCCGCGAAGCGGACAGATCTGCGTTCTTATGCTTGAGAACCCAGACCGCATGCGCATATCTTCTGCGGTTCACTTCTGACATAGGGTCACTTCCCGTGTACCCGCCGCTTACGGCTTCAAGAAGTTCTTTGGACAGTTCCTGCGAAAGCCCGTTGAATTCCTGCAACGACATATCGGTACCTCCTTTTGTGTGTTTTTCCGTGATCTATCTAACCATCCGAGGCGGATGTTATTCAATGATCAAAACACACCCCGTCTGTCGCTTAACAGACACTAAGGCACCTATGTGTTGAAAATGGAAGACGGCTACAGGAACCCTGTAGCCGTCACAATCTGATTCACTACCTGTAAGTATACGGATAGTCTCCACGCGTTACGCCGTAGGAGTTACATATCGATGTGAATTCCTGCGACTCACCGAAGCCGTGGATGATGCATCCGTAGTCATTACCTCTCTCAAGGAAGTCTACCCAGTAAGCGATACCTGCGGGATCAGGCTCTCTGTTGAGGTAAACAGTATATGCTCTTCTTACGAATTCTTCATTGCTAAGATGCATGTCACGAAGCTCAGCAGAGAATACGAATCCGGCTGATACATCAACGGCAGACATGCCGCCGAGGATCTTGTTAACCCAGTATTCGCGGCCTGCCTCATCAGCATTTCTTCCCAAGAACTGTGCATATAATCTGTCAACGAACGCTCTGATCTGCTCTACGTTTGCTCCCGTTGCTGCGGGTGCAGGTGCAGCTGAAGCGCCTGATGTTCCCGATATGCCGAGGGCACCTGCATTGACCCATACGCAAGGTCTTACGCCCACGAGCGCACCCGTAGGAGACTCTACGCCGTCGAGTCTGATGGAGCCCGTGTAGTTAACGTAAGCCGTGCTGTAGGAGAACATGCCGGGAGTTCTTAACCACCAGTATGTGTTGCCTGTAGTAGGGTCGGACTGTGCAGAACCATTTCGAGCAGCGCCTACTCCTGCCAAGGCTGCATCTGTAGCTACGGCTGTCCTCTGCTGATCATTAGCGAAATACTGCTGCGCTTCCTCCACACTCAGGATAAACACTCTGTCTGTGACAGCGCCGCCGTTCGCGCCGACAGTACCGAACCTCGAGTTAGGTGTAGTAGAGATGCTCGTGGGCACGATCAGTGCCTGCTGGTCTGCAGGGATGCTGTTTACGAATGTGCTGTTAAGCCATGCGCGGACGTTACTTCCCTCCCAGCCTGTATTCATGCTGCCTCTGCTTGAGTAGTTACCCGAGAACATCTTGAAAGCAACTACGTCGTGAGTAATGAGAAGTGCGTTGCCGTTGGATACGGCAAGAACGTCCCATGTCATGCCGCCGAAGTTAACTGTGCTTCTTGCGGGCTGAACGTTAGCTGCTGCACTGCCGTAAGTGATGCCTCTCCAATAAGGATAAGTAACAACACGGTTGTATCCGGAGTTCGCTGCAAGTGCGCTCCAGTTAGCGGCTGTGCTTCCATAGTGGATGTTACGAAGACCGCCCATCTCGTTGAAGGCATTAGCTCCGATGTAAGTTACGCCTGCACCGATAGTGAGATCCATGACGGAACCGCAGGCATTAAATGCACGCTCACCGATGACGCCCTGATTGACGACGATGTTCGAAGACAAAGGTGCGCCGTTGAAGGCACGCTCACCGATGTAGGAGATGCCGCCCGGAAGTGTCGTGTGCATTCTTGCGCATGAAGCGAAGGCAAAGCTTCCTACTGTCGTAAGTGAATTCGGCAACGTAGCCGAAGTGATGTTCTGGCAGTTGTTGAAAGCATACTCGCCTATAGTAGTGCAGCCTTCAGGGATAGTAACCGAAGTGATGGACATGCAGTGCTCGAACGCATAGTCGCCGACCTTGGTTACGCCGCCGGGGATCGTGAGGTTAGTTACGAGTGCGCCGTTAAGATAGAGGTTGTGCGCATACTCGAGCGGGCTAGCCTTGTTGCCGCCGAAGTAGATTCTGCACCATGCCGCCACGTCGCTGATGTAAACGCCCGTAAGGCCCGTGCAGTTCTCGAAAGCACTGATACCGGATGCAGTTACGCCGGGACCTATGGTAACCGTGCGCATGCCTGAGCATCTTATGAAAGCCGCCTCGCCGATAACTCCGTTAGGGATAGTTACACTGCCGAGAGCAGCATCGTCAGCGAAAGCCGCGAAGCCGATTCTCTGGACAGAGCCCGGGATGGAGACTGAAGTCAGTGCACTACAGCCCCAGAAAGCACCGGCGCCGATAGAAGTAACACCTTCGTTGATAACGATGGAATTGATGTAAGGCTTAAGGTGGAACCACGGCTGGGCAAGCTCGTTGCCTGAATCGGGACCATGGAGATGCTCAGGATAATCGTACATATCACCTGAACCTGAGATGGTAAGTACGCCTCCGGAATAGCTCCAGGAAAGTCCGGGACCGCAGTTGCCGCTCTCAGCTCTGACAAGCCCCTGGGGGATCATAATAAATACCATGGCGATGCTTATGACCGCCGCCAATATTCGCGATTTCTTAGTCATACTATCTCCTCCATGTCTTAGTATTCGGAATAGATATTTCTAATTATAGATTCTTAATTAACAGTGTTGACGAATATACGATTAACTATTTGTAAACTATGCTCTGACGCCACTTAACGGGTGTATAATCCCAATTGTTGGGAGGTAATTATTATGAGGAAGAAACTATCTTTACGCGTATTGGCCGTAATGATCATCGCCGTTATCCTGACGATGAACATCGCACCTTCAGTCAGGATCGTAAGAGCTGACAACGAAGGCATTACAAGATTTGTCTACAGTCTGTATTCCGAGTGTCTCGGACGAAAGCCCGACCCCACAGGTCTTAACGACTGGGTCCAGAAACTCGCATCAGGCCAGATCTCCGGCAAGCAGGCAGCTTACGGATTCTTCTTCAGTGAAGAATTCCTCGCAGTAACCTGTGACAGCGAGATAGACGAGACAATAGACAGGTTCTACAGAGTATTCCTCGACAGGCCTTCCGATATCGATGGCTTCTATTATTGGTATGAGCGCCTTTTCGATGCGGACGGATCAATCTCCATGCTTTTTAACGGCTTTGCTGACTCGGAAGAGTTCAGAAACAAGTGTCTCTCGTTCGGCATAAACCCCGGCGACCACATCTCGGTTCCAGAAGGCTATGGCCGCACTGAGGTCTTCTTCTCCTACTGCTGGTGGGAAGGTGCGATGAGCCCTGATGCCAGAGCGTTCCTTCAGAACCACGCAGACAGGACACCCAGAAGCACATACCCTACAGGCGAACATAACGGTGCCATGACAGGATCGAATACAGTCTCCGCTGCCGACTATGCCATCTGCCAGAGATTCGCGGACGAGCATTTTCGAGCGGAGTGGACCGACCTCGAGAAGCTCGAGTACACAGCGCTGTGGATCAGACTTAACGTACATTACGCTTACGGCGGTGTCGGCGGCAGCTATTGCGATGCCATCTTCAACCAGCACTTAGGCCAGTGCGCACAGTATAACGGCGCCATGCTCGCGATGATGTCTTACCTGGGTTACGACGTCAGAATGGTTCACGGTCACATCGGACGCCGCCATAACAACCACTACTGGGGTGAGATGGATGCCAACGGCGTCACATATATCATCGACACAGGCTGCATCGAGGACAACAATCTCCATTTCATGGTAAACGCTGCTGAGTGGGCTGATTACTATACACCGTGATCAGTCGCTTAGGTTTCTGATAAGTATATAAAAAGGACCATCTCCGGTGAGATGGTCCTTTAAGTTTCCTGAAATTACTTCGATTACAGCAGAGGTGTCTCGTTGTACTGTGTTCTCGAACTCTTGTTAACATGGATGAACATGTTATGCAGGAGGTTAACGCTCGTGAGAATAACTTCACCCTGATTAAGCTTACGTACATGCTTGATCGCGTAATCATCAAGGTGGCTCTCAACGGCGTGGATCTCATCGTTAAGCATGAGTCTGTGGATGAGAAGTGTACCGATCTGACCGAAGAGGACTGCAGAAACGTCCTTAGGGTTCTGGGTTGTCAGATACAGGAAGATACCCTTCTTACGACCCTCTCTCGCGAGGAGGGTAAGTCCGCCGTGGAACTCTTTATCGGAGTATCTGGACTTGGCGTATCTGTGGACCTCATCGATAAAGAATACGAACGGATAGACCTGATCCTGAGAGATTACGTAATTACTTACCAGGTCAATGACCATGCCGCCGATACCTTCCGCGGCACCGAGCGCGGATGTGTCGATATAAAGGCTGGAATCCGGCTCGTAAACGAACTGGTCGATCGCGTCGAGAAGGTTGTACATCTGCGGGTCATTCGAGAAGAATGTAAGGAATCTCGTGTTCGTCATCTGATACTGGATCTTCTGAACGAAGGACGCGTTGGCGTTTGCTTTCAGCGTGTCATAGCAGTATCTGAAGTTGTAGTTGTTATCTCTTGCCGGCTCGCAGACAGACTCTGCCTGGATCTGTTCCGGGAGAAGTTCGATGTTAAAGTCGGTATCGTC
>JAFZPX010000033.1 GCA_017552455.1 Clostridiales bacterium | reverse complement strand
GCCTCTACTGCGTGGAAGACACCGTCGAAAGTCCTGAAGTACATTATATCTGCATTCGCGAAAAGCTTATCCGTAGCAATCTGCGAGTATGCGCCTTCGATACCCTGGCACGCTACGAAAGCGGTATCAGGGAAGATGGAGGGGGTGTTCTCCAAGGCAGTCTTTATAGTCTGATCGAGAGTAGAAGCGTTAGGTGTGTGGGAAGATGTATAAGAATGAGACAGCCCGTACAGCGTGCGGAACAAGGTCTTCTCGAGAGTTGTCATTGTAGCATCGTTCTCCTCGTTCAATGCATAGACGAAGTGTCTCTCGTAATCTCTGGGTGCATCCATGCGGATCCTCTGAGATACGAGTTGGGCGATCTGTTTGTCGAGCTGTTCTGGTGTCATTGTAATGTCCTCCGTTTTTGTAGATAAGAAAAGGTCCTGCAGTCTTCACCGCAGGACCTGTAACTATCTTCTAAGTTAATTCTTCTTGTCGCTTTTCCCGCAGTGAAATCTATCTGGTCTTTGTAAAGAAACCAAATCCAAAAAAGAAATCAAAGCTTGTAAACGACTTTCTGTTCATGTCGGTGATTATAAACTTATGAACATAGCATTTCAATAGGGAATTTTATGATGCATCAGCCCTGGGAGATCGCATTCATGAACAGTTCCTGTATGCGGTCGTCAGGCTCGGGACCGAGAAGATGTATGTCTTCAGTCTTGATAAGACCGCCTGCCATGAACGAGTGGCCGCCTCCGGATCCGTATTCGCTAAGCGCTGCCTCAGCGATCTTGCCCGCATCGACTTCATCGATCTCGGCTCTTACGGAGAACTTCCAGCCGTCTTCTCTTGCCGCATAGACGATGGCAACTTCGACCTCAACAAGTGAGAGGATGAAGTCTGCTACTATAGCAACCAAAGCATCGGGACATGAGAATTCGATCTTCGCGAATCCTACATTATCGTAGAGGACCATATTCTTGATTGCATCACCGTAAGCTCTTAAGTCATCGTACTCCATCGAATTCTTCTCGAGCTTCTGGATTATGGACTCGTCGGCATAAGGGAAGAGGAAACCGTAGATATCGATATCTTCTTCAGTAACGCCTCTTGTAAGGTTAAGTGTATCCATCTTAAGACCGTAAAGAAGTGCGGTCGCCGTGGGTGTATCGACAGGGAGATCGAGCTCCTTAAAGTAGCTTGCGATGATGGTCGCACAGCTTCCTGTAGTTCTAATATCCTTGAAAGGAATATCACCGTTCTCCTTATATGGATGGTGGTCTATGCATGCGATCTCCTCGCCTGTGAGATCTTCAATGTTGCCGCCGCCCTTCTGTGAATCGACGCAGATAATATAATCTGAATCAGTCTGGGAAGAAGCGATCTCTTCCTTGGAGAAAATCTCGATGCCTAATGACTCCGTCATCTTCCTCGTGCTTAAGTGGTCGATCTTACCGACATAGCATACGGAAGCATTGATGCCGAAGTGTTCTAACAGCTTCTTAAGACCGAACCCCGATGCGATGGCATCCGGATCCGGGAAGTTGTGAGTCTGAATATAGACGTTATGTCCCTGACAATAATCGATCAGGTCTTTAATCAAAAAATCTTTATTCATTCTTCTATTATAACAGTATCTGACTTCATGAGTTATAATATCGGGGATGTTGAAGAAGATTAACGCACATTGTCACATATATCCGGAAGCGATTGCTGAGAGGGCTGTGCAGGGCATCTCTGATTTCTACGGAATCAAGATCGATCTTAACGGACAGACGGATGATCTTATCAAGGACGGTTCCAAGGTAGGCGTCGTTCATTATCTTGTTCACTCTGTCGCGACTAAGCCTGCGCAGGTAAGAACGATCAATGAGTTCATCGCTTCTGAAGTTAATAAGCACCCCGGAGTTTTCACGGGCTTCGGTACTCTTCATCCGGATTCGGAAACTCTCGAGGATGACTTCAAGTATCTTCTGAGTCTGGGTCTAAAGGGTGTTAAGATCCATCCCGACTTCCAGTTCTTCTCTTTGGAAGAAGACAGAGCGATCCGCTTGGGAGAGCTTGTAAGGGAAGCAGGACTTCCGATACTTACTCACTGCGGTGATTTCAGATATAAGCTTTCTAACCCCGATCAGCTTAAGGTATTCCTTGAGAAGCTTCCGGGCCTTACCGTGATAGGTGCGCACCTCGGAGGCTGGAGCGTCTGGAGTGATGTTGAAGAAAAGATAGCAGGGAAGTACGATATGTATGTCGACTGCTCTTCCTGCTTTAAGTTCATGGAGAAGGACGATGCCGTAAGGCTTATAAGGAAGTTCGGCGCGGATAAGGTCCTGTGGGGCACGGACTATCCCACATGGGACCACGTAAGTGAGATGAAGCTCTTTGATGAGCTCGGTCTTACTGAAGAAGAAAGAAAGAAGATCCTCTACAGCAATGCTGCGGCTCTTCTCGGAATTGAAGGATAATGGCAGAGTACATAACTACAAATGAAGCGCAGACACAGGCCATAGGCGAGAAGCTTGGGAAGGCGGCTAAGCCCGGCCAGGTATTCGCGCTCGATGGCGACCTCGGGGCGGGTAAGACCGTAATGACAAGAGGCATCGCCCGCGGTATGGGCCTTAACGCAGACGACGTGTGTTCTCCTACATTCACGATAGTAAACGAATACGATGAGAACGAAGACGGAAGCCCTGCACAGGTGCCGCTTTTCCATTTCGATACGTACAGACTTGGCGGGAGTGGCGACTTCCTTGATGCCGGGCTTGATGAGTATTTCGACAGGGGCGGAGTGTGTGTGATCGAGTGGAGTTCCGTTATTGACGAACTGCTCCCGAAGGATACCGTGAGGATAAAGATCACGGGCAGCGGCGAGATGAGAAAGATAGAGGTTACGTGATGAAGATACTGTGCTGTGACACTTCCAACAGTACTTGCTGTGCAGGCATATACGAGGACGGCCGTGAATTAGGCTACGAGCTGTCGCTTGAGAAGAAGACGCACTCCGAGACGTTCATGCCTCTGGTGATGCGCGTTTTTGATGAGTGTAAGCTTACTCCCAAGGATATGGATGTGCTCGCAGTTACGACGGGCCCCGGCTCTTTTACGGGTATCAGGATAGGTCTTTCTGCGGTAAAGGGCATGGCTCTCGCGGCAGGTCTTGATGTTATCCCTGTGTCCTCTTTGAAGGCTCTCGCCTTAAGCGTGGAGAACGTGGCTTCAGCCCCTGAGGATACTATCATTGTGCCCTGCTTCGATGCTCGAAATGACCGCGTGTTTGCAGCAGCTTACGACGATGCTACAGGACAGATGCTCGTAGAAGACGGCGCGTACTTTAATCAGGATTTTACGGAGCTTCTGCAGAAGGTTCCGGGTGCTTGTGAGAAGCAGATACTTGTTGTCGGCGACGGTGCGGAGACGGTGCATAAGGCGTTGTTCTTCACGCATAAAGTTCAGTATGCATCGGGTGCCGTGATACTTCCCAAGGGAATCAATGCTGCAGCTCAAGGCGTAGAGCCCATTAACGGAGCGGCAGTGAAGGCTTCGTATTGCGCAGTTTCCAGAGCGGAGAGATATCACAATTGAGTGCGATTAGGATCGATCATATAACCAAAGAAGATATCGAAGCGATAATGGCTCTCGAGAAGACCGGTATCGCGCACCCTTGGACTTCCGACAGTATAGAAGGCCTTATCAACGATAACGACAAGGCGGGGCTTAAGGCTGTGCTTCCCGACGGTACACTCATAGGCTATATCGGTGCAGCTTACGTTCTCGATGAGGCTGAGATTGGAAATCTGTGTGTGCTTCCGGAGTACCGCGGTAAGGGAACGGGGCGTAAGCTTCTTTCTTCCATGACAGATTATCTTAGAAGTAAAGGCTGCAATACGGTATTCCTCGAAGTGGAGGATACCAACGCTCCCGCCATAGCTTTGTATGAGAGTGCAGGATTTGTTAAGTACAATCAGCGTAAGGATTACTATGGTTCCGGACGCGACGCTCTGATGTATAAGCTTAGCTGATTACCAGATCTCGATTACCATAAGATCGCCTGAGACGAATACCACCTGACCGTAAGATGCGAAGATACCGGAGTTATCCAGTCCGCTGTATTTACCGCGCTCGAGGTCTCCGACGATTACATACTGAACGTCGTATGCCTTAAGAAGTTCATATACGGCCTCAGCGTCGTTGCTCGTATACATGGTATCGATATCCGTGTGACGGGGTGTCAGATACAGCTCCCATACATCCTGATCAGGATCTGATACGAGAAGGTCTGTCTCGGGATCGACGATGCCGTGGAATCTCCAAAGCCACTCGTGTGTCTGCCATCCGCATACTGAAGGAAGACCTGTATAAGCGGAAACGATGTTGTAGTCGGTATAGCTTAATCCGTACGCTTCGAGGATGACGGGAGAGCCAGTTACCTCTTCATTGAACCACCTGATGCAGGCATCGTAATCAGCAAGGTTGCCGGGGCGGACGTTGTTCACATACGGACTCGTGTAATTCGCAAGATATGCCACTCCGTCGAGTGTCTTATATCGTTCTGTCTCAAGCCCTCCGCCGTTACGCTGCTTCAAAGAAGGGAGAGTGTAATGCGCAGGGATCAAAAGGAAGAAACAGAATATGATCGACAGGATGAAAGTGATCGTGCTGAAGTTGCCGTCACGGTTGGTCATGAACATAAGCCTGAAGATCGCATATACCATGCATATAGACAGGATTATGAACGCTGCATACGTGAACTTAAACATCGTGTTCGAGCGAAGATAACCGCCGGTGTAGATGTCGCGCACATAGAAGATCTCAGGTGCGATGAGAAGAAGAATTCCGACGACTGTGCTTCCTGACATGAGTACATCGATAGGGTTGCGCTCCTTGAAGAATTTCTCGATTGGACTGCCGTAAACGGGGTCTGTGTGAGAGGCTTTCTTGCCTTTTCTCTGTGCGGGTGCGTTCTTAAAGATGATAACGAATACTACGAAAGTAACGCTTATAATCACGTGCGTGCCCCACAGTATGAACAGCTGGTACAGGGAAGAGTGGTTGACGCAGGGCGCGATCTTGTTGCTTATCATGTCGAAGTTCGCGTTGAAGGGCAATGCCACGACAGAGCCCACAGCGAAAAAGAAAGACATACCAGCCGCGGTTCTTGTAAGGGCTGAGGGAAGCTTTGCCGCTACTGCCAAAGATATGGCGAAGAGCACAATCTGCAGTACAGTGTGAAGTACCGGGATGTAAGCGCTTACAAGGTAGATTCCAAGTATGCCCGCGATCTCTACGGCAAACAGGATCGCTCCGAAGATACTTGTGAATACCGGTGTCCTGTAGGTGTTGATTACAAGAAGCAGCATCGAGCCGAAGATGAAGTAGATAAGGAAATCCCAGTAGTTGGTCATCTGGCAGACGCCTACGAGTATGGCTGCTGCGATGATCTCAGGCAGAAGAAGATATCTTGCTTCCTCGATGAGCTTATCCTTGAATCCTTCCTTAGATGAGATGACGTTTTGCATCAGCTCATAAGAGTAGACACGACTTATTAGTGATACTGCAAGTGCGAAGACCAGGAGTACGACCATGGTCGAGCATACATGTGCATGAAGATCTCCGACGAGATATGAGTAGAACGGGAACTCTTCGATGGTGTAGTCACCGCCGTTCTTAATGCCTTCGATAAGTGATGAGTCGGGGTTGTATCCGATGTATCTCGTACTGTCAGGATAGAAGAAGTGATCTGTTCTTCCGACATCGATTCCCCACTCGTAGAACAGCTCCAGCAGTCCGTTGCCGATGCTCTCCTCGTCGTAGAAGAATGAGTGCGAATTACCGAAGATGAATGCGGCAGCTCCTGTGAGTATGCCCGCGATGATTGAGATGAATCTGTTGCAGCGCATTCCGTGTTCACGTGCACCGTCGATGAGCATCTGGCCTATGCTGTAGCACATACAGAAAGGCAGTGCGATGGAATTACACATGGCGATGTTGTACATAACGCCTGTCTTGATCATGGAAAGACGCGTAAGAAGTGCGTAGATGTACTGACCAAAATAATAGTAGTTGATCGAATATCCGGACAGCCACATGTCATTCGCGGGAAGATGAGAGTCTCTTACCATGGACATCATGAAGCCGTAGTCCATGAACTTCTCCTGTCCGTTGATGTCGGGGTTGTATCCTTTAAAGAAGCACAGCGCTGTAAGGATAAGAGCGAACAATGTCTCTTCGAATGCGATGTTCTCGATTGTGCCGGACTTGTTAAGTGTGTTGAGAGCATTCTCGCGTAAGCTCTTCGGGTACCAACAGGCGAAGGCAAGTCCCGCGATTGCGATAAGGATGAAGACGATATTAAGTCTTCCTATCTTGAGGTAAGTAAGCGTCCATATTGCAAGCGCAACTGATAAGATGCCGAGAGGTTTACCCAGAGTAAATCCGCCGCTTCTTGATGTAGGGAAGAGCTTAGCGGATAAAGGGTAAGCTGCAGCGGCGAAGATAAGAACTGTGAACAGGAAACGCGCGACGTTAACGGCGTCTTCGATGTTCATTAGAAAGATCCCGGGGCAGAAATATGCCACCAAAGGAATCAGCAAAGTAAAGAATCTTGCCGGATCAGATTGCTGTAATGATGACGTCTTCTTTGTGCTCATGCTCAGCTTTCTCTTTATCGACTATTCTGTTGCAGATGTCGTTGGCAAGTGTGGTTATGAGATCCATTCTGTTCTCCGGAGCCTCGAGTGCTGCGTGGCTAGTCAAAGCAGAGGAGCATACATAGATATTGTCCAGAGGCTCCGACAGATCAGTCTCAGGGAACTGCTCAGAGACCGCATAACGGACCTTGGTTATACGCCATGACTTGATGTCTGATTTCTTTATAAGCGGATACAGCTTTCTGTATGCTCGGAAGTACTCGTCCATGATCTTCTGATCTGACTCGACCCACAACGGATCGCTGATCTGACACTTGCCTACAAGGTACAGTATCTGTCCGCCGTAGTTCCTGTCGTTGATACATGCAGTATGGTTGATGATCCTCGCGAAAGGTGTGTTGGAATTCGCAGGGAACTTGAGCTGTATATAAGCGTCGCTCGGCAGCTTCTTCATGAGAAGTGCGAGGCAGATCCTTGACTGATATGTAAGGTTCATCAGCTGATCTCTCGTGTTCATGGAGATAGGCAGGCCGTGGCTTACATTTACGAAAGTTCTGCAGGAGCCCGTGAAGATGACGTGGCGGCTCTCTACCTCGTATTTTCGCGAATCCGAGAGGACACAGGAAGTGACGTAAGTGCCGTCTTCCCGGCGCGTGATCTCAGAGACGGAAGTGGAGTAGAGGATGGTGCCTCCGTTATCCGTGATGGTCTGTATGAGCAGGTTGATCAAAGTCGCGAAGCCGCCCTCGAAGTAGCCGACCTTCTTACGTGAAGCGCGGCCGTACCAGAAGGCATCGTACCACTTGATCTTGCTGTCGATGCCGAGTTCCTTTGTTACCTGGTAGAGTGCCTTGTCCGTACGTCTCAAGTGGTGCGGCAAAAGCTCAATATACTCTCCGCCCAGGTGTGTGGACGCCATAAGACCGCCGGGGTACGTCAGCTCTTCTACGATGACGACTTCAAACCCGGCCTTGGAAAGCCTCATTCCGCACAGAAGTCCGGAAAGACCTGCTCCGATGATACAGACTTTACTCATAAGGTTATCTTTCTTGCCTCAAGATAGAATCTCTTCTCGAAAGCCTCGCCCATGGAGAATGTCTTTCTGGGGAATACGCCTTCTGTCTCAATTGTCTTAAAGAAAGTGTCCTTGCTGATGCCTTCAACGAGGATGCCGACTGCATCGCCTGTAGCAAGCTTTCTTACGGAGTCTTCTCCGTGAATGTAATCGCAGTTAAGCTCATACTTATCGATGAGCATCTGAACGGATCCTACGGGGAGCATGTGAGGAGGGTTATTAAGTGTAACCTTGATGTCCTCGTTGCCCTCGGAAACTACAATGAAGCTCTGACCTTCCTGTGCGGAAAGATCATTGCCGAAGAACTCCTGAGCTTTGCTCATAAATTCGTCTTTACTGATGCCGAAGATGACACGGTGGATAGGCTCGAAGTCGAGACCCTTGTCGTGGATGTTTACTGCCTCTGCAAGAGCGAATCTTGCAGGGTGTGTCTTCTGCTGGTCTTCGGGTACAGTCTTCTTTACGTTCTCCCAGTGTGCCTTGGCAGATGCCAGAGAGTGATTGCCGTCGCCCACAGCGAAAAGCAGACCGTCTGCACTTATAAGGGAACTTAAGTCTTCGATGATGCCCTCGGCTATTTCGGAACCTGCGGGAGCAAATCTTCCTGTGATGTGTCCGGAACCCTGCATGAGATCTGTGTCATATACAACCTCAGGGTTATGCTTCAAAGCATTGCTTATAACCTTGTCTTCCGGATCATCATAGAGAAGCATGATGTGGGGAAGTTCTACCTTGGCATTTGCTCTGATCTTTACGCGGGGAGGGATACGGCTTAATACTGTTCCTTCCGTAGCTCTGATAAGGGCCTTGTTGCCGGGGGTGAAGTCATAAGTCTCGAGATCTACTGCGAGCATGATGCCTCTTCTTGAAGGATGAAGAGATGTAGCTCTGTCAGTGATGATAAAGCCCTCGAGAGGCTTATCCCAGATATTCTCGTTAGTATACTCGTCAATCTTGTCAGCGATTGCCTTAAGGTCGCCTTCAATCTGCTCCTCTGTCTCGAGTCCGAGCTTTACTTCGGGAAGCACGATTCTTAAAGCAGAAGGAGCATCGCCTACGAACTTATCGCAGGCATCCCAGTATTCGGGCTCTGATGTGAACTGATCGCAAGCAATGACTGCCCACTTCTCAAGGTCTGTTCCCTTGCGGGGCATAAGGATATCCGGTACCGCTACAGCGGGGATCTTAGTTAATTTCATGTTGTTTTCCTTTGAAAGTTATTAATACACGCGTTATTTTAGCACGGGTCTTCGGATTATACGACAGTCTTTGTCGAAAATTGTCGTCATTTCGTAGGTGTTTTCGACAAAGAAACTTGCTACGCTTAAGTTGCCGGCAAAAATATACATGATTAAGGAGACAGATAATTATGGAAGATGAAAACAAGACATTAGAAAACATGAACGAGAATGAACTGGAGATGGAGCAGGAACCGCAGGAAGACAATACTGCAGTTGAATCAGCTCTTGAAGCAGCACACAGCACAGGTAATTTCCCACCGGAGCATAAGGCGCCGAGTAACACCGGTAACTCCAGTGCAGGAAGTGCAGGAAGCACCGGCAGTGCAGGAGGGAATGGCAGTGATAAGGGTAAGACCGACCTTAAGTCACTGGCGTTCGACACGAGTATCGTAGCTTATGGTTACATCAGGAAACTTAAAAGTCAGGGCAACACTTCGATCGGAGATCTTATCTTCAGAGAGATCATGAACATGAATTGTGCTGCAAGCCTTGCATCGGAGTCGTTCGGAAGAGACAGATTTCTCGACTATCTTGAGAAGGGATTCTATTCTTCGGGAAGACTGCTCGTATATCTGGACTTCGCAGGTGCTGTCACGCCCGGTGATGGAACGCGTGAAGCTCTTATCGAAGCGGTAACCGGAGTGCACAAGATATTTGCAGCTTCTTGCAGAACGGTAAGATCTAAGCAGTATAAGACCTCACGAGACTTCGTCAACGTCTGATGAATTAACAAGCCTTTGGTATCGAGATGTGCCAAAGGCTTGTTTTGTATATCAATAAGCAAATATCGAATAACAATAAAAATATCTTGCCTTTCGATTTGCAGCGTGTTATTATGACGTCGTAAGGGAGGCAAGATTTTTATGAGAAAGACAGTAAAGATAATTCTTACATTAGTTATAACCGTAGTAGTGGTCTTCGGAGGATTAATGACCTACGCAGCATGGGATTATTGTCACAGGTGTGTGGACATCACGGTTAAAGAGGAAGTCAGCTTCATAGACGAAGGAGAGTCTTATGCGATAGAAGATCTGTTCAATGTCTATCGAGCTGACGAGACTTGCGAGTACTGCCTCCAGGTTACATGGATGGACGGAAGCACGGACGGGATATCAATAGCTGACGATAACAGAAGCTTTACTGTTACCGAAGGAACAGGGTCTCTTTGCATATTTGTAGGCGCAAAGAATTCCGACTCCCCCGAAGGAAGCAGCGAGAACAGAACAGTTGAAGTAGTAAGTGAGGATTAATTGTGAGAGGTATAACCCCTGAGGTCATATTCAGTTATATAGTTGTTGGTTTCTTTGTGCTTGGTATTCCCGGCGCATTTACATTGTGGAATATCATCAACTGTGTTAATGGAACACGTAAAAGAAGGATACTTGCGGGTACAGGAACCATCTTTATCGGAGGCTTCTTTTATCTTCTTTTGCTTGCATTCTTTGATCCCGCTGGCGACTGGAATGTTCCTGTTTACCCTGACCAGACGCATTACATGATATCGTCGGAATACAGCCCGATTATTATTCTTCCTGCTATGTTAGGTTTTATCGGACTGTTGATCCTGCTTTACTGTAAGCCGGAGAATATGCCGCCACTCGTGTCGGTTTTCTCGATAGCATCGGTGATTCTTCTTAATGTGATAAGTATTGTATTTGCCATTCAGCTGTCGGCAAAATCAATCACAAACCTTCAGTTCTGTTTTTATATCTATCACTTTAATATTCTGCTAATCTCTGTAGACCTTATAAGGAATCACATGAAGTCTCAGGCGGCTTACTTAAGTTCGCGCAAAGAGGAATTCGAGGACAGGAAGAATCTTATGTGGCTTTATATGAAAGTCACCAAGGTGTCGCAGTATGCTTTTCCTGTTTTCCTGGCTTTGTTTTTTATAGCAGCTGCATTTGAGATCTTTGCGATCCTTGCAGGTCAGGGCGTCGATGCTCCGGTTAAGGCTTTTACCGACACGGCTGACTGGACATTCTCTCAGCAGACTCCTCCGCCGCCCATCGAATATGACGGCCATTATCTTTGCACTGTCGCAGCAGGCGGTCATAAGAAGATTGTTAAGCCCATAAGATTCGGAAGACGCCGTGGTGCGATAATCGTTGTTAACCGTCAGCTTTGCATCGCGAATGCCTTCGAAGAGTCGATTGCCGATCATTTCCCTAAGTTCCATAAGTGGATCCGCCATTTCTATGATACATACGGATATCCTTTGTCCAATGTCATTACGACGCAGGGAAGGGCAGATGTTGTTTACTTTCTGATGAAGCCTTTGGAGTGGGTATTCCTTATTTATCTCTATCTGACAGATCGCCGTCCGGAGGAGAGGATTAATAGACAGTACATGTTGTAATGGTGTACTATTAATAGTACCGATTACAAGGGGGCGACTTACTATGTCTAACACCGAATACTCCAAGCTTAAGCTGCTTTATCTTTACCATTACTTCAGGACTCATGTTGACTCTGAGACTGTTGAGGGCGGTACGACTATGAGCTCGATGCTCGCGTACCTTAACGAGAAGACAGGAACGGAGTTTGAAAGAAAGTCCGTCTATTCCGATATCTCACGCCTGAATCAGTTCGCGCGTTCGATGGGTTTCTGCAATGAGTCTGACGACTGGATCTCTTTGGAAGGAAAGATGTATTACAGAGGTCAGATCGAAGGCGATCTTACTTCTGATGAAGCTAAGCTCATAGTTGATGCCATCAATGCCTCCGACTTTGTCGACAGCGGACTTACAGAGAAAATAAAGGCTATGTATCCTGCATACTTCAAGAAGGAATACAACTCCATCGTTCCGCATGACGGCAAGATGGGACACAAGACCATGATGATGATCAACATCATCAGAAGTGCTATCGATGATAATCTTGAGCTTGTATTCGAGTATGGATATCAGGTAGCATCCGGCATCAGAGGCGCTTCGTTAAAGAGTGTTTCACCGCTCGGTCTCGACTTTAAGAATTCACATTACTATCTTTATGCGATTGACAACGAATACGTAAAGGAAGTTGAGAAGCCAAGAGATGCCATCAAATCCTACAGACTTGATAGAATGCGTAAGGTTACTCTCGGTAACGGCAAGAAGTATATCGCTCTGAAGGGCAACAAAGACGATGTTCTTAAGGACTACGCGAAGGACTCCATCGGTGCTTACACATATAAGAACAACGAGGACAGATTCATTCAGATTACTCTGAGAAGCAATGACACCAAGATGCTTCTCAAGGCTTATTCCGAGATTGCTGAGAAGCTTAAGACCAAGCTCATATCAGATAAGTTCGACAGCGGAGAGGTTAAGTTCGGTGTTACTGCCGCTCTCGTCCCGACGTTCTTTCAGGAGCTGTTCCTTGTATCGATGTATAAGGGTGTAACCATGACCATCGACGATGAGGAAGTTAAGGCTAAGTTTATAGAGCATCTTAAGAAGGCAGAGAAGGAGTGCATTTAAGCGTCCTTATTAATTGCAATACGGGTGCAATCGTTTTATAATTCATAGGTTTAAAAGAAAAGGAGTTTTTATATATGGAACCTCTCGGCTTAAATGAGATTAGAGAAAGATACCTGTCATTCTTCGAGTCCAAGGGACACTTGAGACTTCCGTCATTCTCGCTTGTACCTCAGAACGATCCTTCGATCCTTCTGATCAATGCCGGTATGACACCTATGAAGCCCTACTTCACGGGAGCCGAGACACCCCCGCGCAAGAGAGTTACGACATGCCAGAAGTGCATCCGTACTCCCGATATTGAGAATGTAGGTCATACATCAAGACATGGTACATACTTCGAGATGCTCGGAAACTTCTCATTTGGTGATTACTTCAAGGATGAGGTTATCCCGTGGGCATGGGAGTTCCTGACAGAGAATCTCGAGATCGAGCCTGAGAAGCTCTATCCGTCCGTCTTCCTTGAGGACGATGAGGCATATGCTATATGGAGAGATAAGATCGGTGTTCCTGAAGAGAGAATCGTAAGACTTGGTAAGGAAGATAACTTCTGGGAGCATGGTACAGGTCCTTGCGGCCCCTGCTCAGAGATCTACTTCGACAGAGGAATCGAGCACGGCTGCGGTAAGCCTGACTGTAAGCCCGGCTGCGAGTGCGACAGATTTGTTGAGATCTGGAACCTCGTATTCTCACAGTTCGACCGTCAGGAGGATGGTTCCTACCTTCCTTTGAAGCAGAAGAATATCGATACAGGTGCAGGTCTCGAGAGAGTTGCTTGCGTAATGCAGGGGGTAGATAACCTTTTCGAGGTTGATACTGTAAGAAGAATCCTCGATACTGTCTGCCAGATCGCAGGCAAGACATATAACGCTAACCACGATGACGACGTAGCTATCAGAGTTATCACGGACCACATGAGATCTTCCACAATGATGATCTCTGACGGTGTTCTTCCTTCTAACGAGGGCCGTGGCTACGTTCTTAGAAGACTCATGAGAAGAGCTGCAAGATTCGGCCGTCTCCTCGGTATCGAGAGACTGTTCCTGACAGAGGTTGCAGAAGTCGTTATCGATCAGAATAAGGATGCATATCCTGACCTCGCTACAAGACACGACTACATCATGAAGATCATCGCTTTGGAGGAAGAGGCTTTCCACAGAACGGTTGCTGCAGGTACAGAGATCTTAAACGACATGATCGAGTCTGCTAAGAAGGACGGTAAGTCAGAGCTTGCAGGCGAAGATGCATTTAAGCTTCACGATACATATGGTTTCCCGCTCGATCTTACTAAGGAGATCGCTAAGGATGCAGGTCTTTCCGTAGATGAGGAAGGCTTCAAGGCTGCCATGAAGAAGCAGAAGGATGCAGCCCGCGCAGCTACTAAGGAGAAGGTCGACACTGCTTGGGGCGGTACGGCTCTTCCTGAAGATGTAACAGCTGATGTTGCAGTTACATACTATGCAGGCTACGATGCACTTAACTGCGAGGCTAACGTTCTTCATATCATCAAGAAGGATGAAGAGGGCAATCTGTTCTCTGAGGACGAGGCTTTCAGCGGTGATGAGGCTATCATCGTTCTCGACAGAACTACAGCTTATGCTACTATGGGTGGTCAGATCCACGATGAGGGTACTATCGAGGGTGACGGCTTCAAGGCTGTTATCAAGTCCGTTGACAAGGATTCCTCCGGTAAGTATCTGCACACAGTTTCCATTACAGAGGGAACAGTTAAGAAGGGTTCTGCAGTAACAGTTAAGGTAGATGCTAAGAACAGACTTGCTATCGCACGTAACCATACCGCTACTCACATGCTACTCGCTGCTTTGAGATCCGTTCTCGGCACACACGTTGAGCAGGCAGGTTCCTTCGTAGGTCAGGACAGATTAAGATTCGACTTCAACCACTTCCAGGCAATGACTGAGGAAGAGATCGATAAGGTTGAGTCCATAGTTAATGATGTAATTTTGCAGGATCTGCCTGTTATCACTAAGGAGATGAGCATCGATGAGGCTAAGAAGCTCGGTGCCATCGCTATCTTCGGTGAGAAGTACGGCGAGACGGTAAGAGTTGTTTCCGTAGGCGACTTCGAGAACGCTTTCGACCTCGAGTTCTGCGGCGGTACACATCTTAAGTCTACAGCTCAGGCTGGTCAGTTCAGAATCGTATCCGAGACAGGTATCGCTTCCGGTACAAGAAGAATCGAGGCTGTTACGGGTGCCAAGTGCTACGAGATGGCTAAGGCAGACAGAGCTCTCATTAAGGAGACTGCTTCCGCACTGAAGGTAAACCACGATCAGATTGCTGAGAAGAGTGTTTCAGTTCTTGCTGAACTCAAGGCTTCCCAGAAGGAGATCGCTTCCATGAAGAAGGCTGCTGCTGGTAATTTCGCTGACGAGGCTGCTTCTAAGGCAATCGATATCAACGGCATTAAGGCTGTTATCACTGCATGTGATGCTGAGGATGCTCCTGCACTCCGTGACACAGCTGACAAGATCAGAGACAAGATCGCTTCCGGCGTCGTCTTCCTTGCAAGCGGCTCAGGAGACAAGGTTCTGTTCACCGCAATGGCAACTAAAGATGCCGTCGCCAAGGGTGCACACTGCGGTAACATCATCCGCGAAGCAGCTAAGATCTGCGGCGGCGGTGGCGGCGGAAGGCCCGACATGGCTCAGGCAGGCGGTAAGGACGCATCCAAGATAGAGGATGCACTTAAGGCAGTAGAAGAGACTCTCAAGGCTCAGATCGGAGGCTGATAACATGTGTTTGTTCTGTGACATCATCGAGGGTAAGATCCCCTCTAACAAGGTATATGAAGACGATAAGGTTCTTTGCTTCAGAGATATCAATCCTGTAGCTCCGACACACGTTCTCGTTGTTCCCAAGAAGCACTATGATGATATCCTCGATATCTCTAAGGCCGAAGACGGTGCAGAGTATCTCGGTGCAGTTGCTAACGGTATCTCGAAGGTAGCCGAGGCAGATAATCTCGGTAACGGTTTCCGTGTTATCAACAACTGCGGTGAGGACGGCGGACAGACAGTAAAGCATGTACACTTCCACGTCATCGGTGGCGTAAAGCTTACGGAGAAGATGATTTGAATTCCGGTTTGACGGAACTTGAGAAGAGAACATTAATATACTTAAACTTCAGAGGTGAAGCATCTGAAGAACAGATTACTATGGTACGTAAAGCGATCGATGAGGTTAAGTCGGTCGCTCGTCCTGTTTTTACGGTCAAATATTATAAGATCGCTGAGTGTCCGATAGATTTGTCTTTTAACAGTCTCCAGTCGATGTTCGAGAAGGGCGGATCTGATTCGGTAGCTTTTCTTGTGTCGACTTTGGGTGTGTCGGTTGATAAGAGGATTGACCGTCTGAAGGATTCTGATCCTGCGAAGATGGTGCTGTTCGATGCGGCTTCTAATGCTTATATCGAAGAGGTGACTAACGAGTATCAAAGAAAGCTCGAGCTTAAGTCGCAGACATTCAGATTCGCCCCCGGTTACGGCGATGTACCATTGACGCTACAAAAGCAGATATTCGATAACATCCCCGAGATCTCGAAGATGGGGCTTACGTTGGACGACGGCTGTCTCATGCATCCGTTCAAGTCCATGACGGGAATCATCGGTTTCAGAACAGTTGAGGTGTGATAAACTATCGCCATGGCTAAGAAGGATATCAGAGAAATTATAGGTAAAGAATTCTTCGTGTTCGACGGAGGCTTCGGCTCGCAGCTTCAGTTAAGGGGAGTGCCTGCGGGAACCAACAGCGCTGAGATCAATGTCGACAGGGCAGATCTTGTATGTGCTATTCATACTGACTATATAAATGCAGGCTCAACCTGCATCGTTACCAATACATTCGGAGCAGACAAGTTCCACATCACTGACGATAAGATGCGTATAGAGCAGATAACGGCTGCTTGTAACAATGCGCGTAAGTCTGCTGATGAAGCTGATAAAGATGTCTATGTCTTCTATGACATGGCGCCCACGGGTAAGCTTCTGAAGCCCCTGGGCGATCTCGACTTCGAGGACGCTGTTGATGCGTTCAAGGATCAGGTGTTGCTCGCCCGTGATATCGTTGACGGATTCATCATCGAGACCATGACAGACCTTTATGAGGTCAAGGCTGCGATGCTTGCGATCAAGGAGAATACCGATAAGCCTTTGTTCGTATCGGTAACTTTCCAGGAGAACGGAAACATGCTTACAGGAGCGTCTCCTGAACAGGCGGTCGCTCTTATCCAGGGCCTCGGTGCTGATGTTGTTGCTGTTAACTGTGCACTCGGTCCTTCCGAGCTTGAGCCGATCATAATGAGAATGCTTAATACGGCAAGGATCCCGATGCTTGTTCAGCCTAATGCGGGTCTTCCGAAGTTCAGAGACGGAGAGACTTACTACGACGTAGGTCCCGATGAATTCTCTGACTATATAAGAAAGTTTGTTGAGGCAGGCATCTCAGGCTTCGGCGGATGTTGCGGAACGACTCCCGATCATATTAGAGCATGCTGTGAGAAGACTGCCGGCATGAAGGTAAACTTTACTCCCGCTGAGGAAGTTGCGAGAGTATGCGGAACTACGACGCTCGTCGAGTTCAAGAACCGTGTCATAAGATGCGGTGAGCGCCTTAACCCTACGGGTAAGAAAAAGATGAAGCTCGCTCTTGCTGAGGGCAGGCTCTACGACATAGTTGACGAAGGCATCGCACAGGTTGAAGCCGGAGCTGATGTATTAGACGTTAACGTCGGTGTGCCGGGTATCGATGAGACTGCGGTAATGTGCGAGCTCATAACTAACCTTCAGGAAGTTATAGATCTTCCTTTGCAGATTGACTCTTCCAATCCTGAGACTCTTGAGAAGGCATGCCGCCTTTATAACGGTCTGCCGCTCATTAATTCCGTCAACGGTAAGAAGGAAGTAATGGATGCCGTCTTCCCGATAGTAAAGAAGTACGGCGGTACTGTCATCGGTCTTTGTATCGATGAGGACGGTATTCCGCCGACGGCGCCTCAGCGTTTTGATATCGCTCAGCGTATCATAAACGAAGCAGCAAAGTACGGTATCTCACATAAGAGGATCGTTATCGACTCTCTGGTTCTTACAGCGAGCGCACAGCAGAAGGAAGTCATCGAGACCGCGAAGTGCGTAGGTCTTGTAACCGATAAGCTCGGCTGCCCCACGGCCCTTGGCCTTTCCAATGTATCGTTTGGTCTTCCTAACAGACCGCTTATCAACAGGACGTTCCTTGTAATGGCACTCTATGCCGGACTTAAGCTTCCTATCCTGAATCCTCTGGATAAGGAACTCATGGGCGCGATTGATGCGTTCGAGGTATTAAACTACTCTGACGTTAACGCTGAAGACTACATAAGCCGTCACGTGAATGACGTCGTTGCGAAGCCCGGTGCCGCACCTGCTCCCGGAGCTCCCGCTGAAGGTCAGGCTCCTGCCGATGCCGAGCTCGAGGGAAAGTCTCCTCTGTTTAAGGCGATCGTAAAGGGCCAGAAGCACCAGGCTGTCGATGCAGTTAAGCAGATGGACATCGCTCCTCTCGAGATAGTATCCGAGCACCTCGTTCCCGCTCTCGATAAAGTAGGAAGAGACTACGACAAGGGTGTAATCTTCCTGCCGCAGCTTATGGTGTCTGCGGAGACCTCGAAACTTGTTTTCGACGAGATTAAGGACAAGCTTGTGTCGAACGACGGTCCTTCCAAGGGCTGCGTTGTTATCGCCACGGTGCAGAACGACGTGCACGATATCGGCAAGAATATTGTTAAGGTAGTGCTCCAAAGTTACGGCTTTGACGTTATCGACCTGGGTAAGGACGTTCCTCCCGAGGTTGTCTGCGATGCGTGCCGTGAGCACAACCCTATCGCAGTAGGCCTGTCTGCGCTCATGACAACTACTGTGGTGTCGATGGAGGCCACGATAAAGATGATGCACGAGCAGGGGATCACGATCCCGACTTTCTGCGGCGGCGCTGTTGTTACGCAGGATGTTGTTGAGAAGATTGGCGGTGACTACTACGCTGCTGACGCGATGGAGTCCGTGCGCATCTGCGAGAAACTTAGCGAAAAGTAATAAAGGAAAGAACAGTAATGACAAGACTTCGTGCCAAGAGACATATTCCGGAGAGAATGGAGGCCTGTAAGGACCTTTGGTTCGCATTCCCGGCAACAAATAAAGGTAAGTGGAGGGAGGTCTGCGGTTTTTCGGAGAGCGCAGAACTCTTTCTCGAGATAGGCTGCGGCAAGGGTAAGTTCTGTACAGAGACCGCCATCGCGAATCCTGATGCACTTTACATCGCACTCGAGCGCGAGACTTCGGTAATACTTGCTGCGATAGAGAAGACGAAGGAACTCGGCATAAAGAACCTGTTCTTCGTAAATGCTGATGCCAAGAATCTTCTTGATTACTTCGAGGAGAATGAGGTCGACCGTATTTACCTTAATTTCTCGGATCCCTGGACACGTAAGAAGAAGCCGAAGAGAAGACTTACATACAGAGACTTCCTTAAGGTCTACGAGACTATCATGAAGCCCGGAAGCCAGATAATGTTCAAGACGGACAATACTCTGTTGTTCGAGTTCTCCGTGACCGAGTTTACAGAGTGCGGATTTGAGCTTTCTGAGGTTACGCGCGATCTTCATAACAGCGAATGGAATGAGGGCAATGTCAGGACCGAGTTCGAGCAGAAGTTTGCTGACGAGGGTATCCCGATAAAGCGCCTCGTCGCGACATCAAAGAAGAATTAAAACATAATAAAAGGGAGCATCTCATCGATGCTCCCTTATTAATTGTTGGTTTAGCCCCAGACCTTAAGAGGTTCTTTTTCCTTATATTTTCTTCCCAGAATAATAGTTACTACAATAATGGCTACCGTGAACAGCAAAGCCAAAGGAGCACCTTCTACGCCGAAGCTCGGGTCATAGATGAAGTTTGACGTTGCAGTGCTTGCTTCGAGCCTAAATATGGAGAAAGAAGGAACAATTCCGCTGTTGGGAAGTCCGAAGATGATGTTCTGGGTATAATTCCATGCAGTATGAGCTGCCATAGGAAGCCAAATGCTGTCAAAGTAATATACGAACAGAGAGTACAGTACAGCGATTGCCACGAGGTGGATGATCGGTACTGCTGAGATTCCGGGGTTCATAAGGTGAAGTGCCATGAATATCAGTGAGTTGCCGAGAATCGGTACAAGGGGACTCTTATGTCCGCGTGCAAGCCTCTGGTACAGGAAGTTTCTGCACATGAGCTCCTCTGAAGAGGACTGAATGAAGACTGCGATAAGGATTGCGATCAGGGGCAGGGGCTTGAAAGAATCAAATACAAGGTGGACATCACCGTGCAGCACTGCGAAAAGGATACACAGAGCGTTCTGTCCTCCGCCTAAGAGCAATCCAATAAGGAACATCTTGATATTGTTTCCTTTTGCCTTGGGGGTAAGAGCCTTTACCATGGGGCGGTCCTTCTTAAGAAGAAGGGGATATCCTAAGAATACGACCCACTGCACAATCGTGGAGAAGTACATCAGGAACATCTCCAATGCACCGTTCTCCGGATCAGCGATAAGACTCATCGGTATATTGAATAATGAGTCAAGGATCGCGGTGATGATCAGCAAGGCTAAGAATATAAGGATTATGATGATTATATTGTCGTGCCAGCTGTACCAGGGTGTGTGAAATCTTGCGAATGGTGATTTTCTATGTTTAGTGTTGTTTTCCATATAAATCTCCTCTTATTTCCAGATGGTGACGATTGTAGCATAAAGCAAAAATCGTTTTAAGCGTTTCTAAAGGGAAATTTATCATTTGCCATCAAAATACCACAATATTACGAGTAATTTACATTTGCTTTTCTTGTAAAGGGGCATAATCCGTTGTATGATTTTCTACAGTGTAAATAAACACGTGAATAACTAGTTATTTTCAGGAGGAAAATCACAATGGCAGTTAAAGTTGCGATTAACGGTTTCGGTCGTATCGGTCGTCTTGCTTTCAGACAGATGTTCGGTGCTGAGGGTTACGAGGTTGTTGCTATCAACGATCTTACAAAGCCTTCCATGCTCGCTCACCTTCTCAAGTAT